>CBDFNK010000023.1:0-712423 GCA_965250205.1 Hyphomicrobiaceae bacterium | reverse complement strand
TTAGGTGTTACGCCGAACTCATCAAGCGCCTCCAAAATGCCAATATGGGCAAGGCCGCGCGCGCCTCCACCGCCGAGAACCAGCGCCACACTCGGTTGCCGGCCCTTAGGCTGTGTTGGCCCGTTTTTAGTGGATTGTGACTTCGTCATGATGAGAGGTACCGCTCGCGTACAAATGGATTGACGTGTTCCCCTCAATCTAGAGCAACTTGCGAAAAGTTGGAACGCGACTTTGAGCAGATAAGTTGATCGCCAATCATGCGATAGAGCGCTGAGATAGAGCGTCGAGCAAAGAGCTCCGCTGGCACGAGAAAAGGCGCGACGCTCTAGAGCACTGACAGCACAAATTCAATCGGCCACAAAAAAAGGGATCGGATTTACGTCCAATCCTTTTTTTTAATTTCAAACGATCCCGCGCCGAGGCGCACTTCGTTACGCCAGCTTGAATGGCATCTCGTTGCCTGCAAAAGTGGCATCAAGATTATCGAGCGCTTCAAAACCCATCTGGTTGCGCGCTTCAATGGCAGCAGAGCCAAGGTGCGGCAGCAGGAAGGTGTTTGGTAAATCGTAGTAGCCTTCGTTGATCTTTGGTTCACCTAAGAACACATCAAGGCCCGCATAGGACAACCGACCCGACTTCAGCGCGGCGATAGTATCTTCATCATTGATCAGGTCACCGCGGGCGCTATTCACAACAACGGCACCTTGCGGCAGTTTTTCAATCACATCTTTGTTGAAGAAACCACGCGTCTCAGGTGTCGACGGCGCGTTGATCGAAAAAAACTGTGACACCGACAGCAAGCTATCGAGACTTTCGTGGAAAACAGCACCCTGTTCTTTTTCCGGGGGCTGTCGGACAATATCGAAATAATGGATTTCCATATCGAAGCCACGGGCACGTTGTGCCAAGGCTTGCGCAATTTTGCCAAATCCATAGATGCCTAGCTTCTTACCGTCCAAGCGCTGTCCAACAAGTTGCAGCGGCGCCCAACCTGGCCATTGGCGATTGCGGATCATGGCTTCGGCTTCGCCTGCCCGACGCGCTGACCCCAGGATCAGCAGCATGGCAATCTCAGCCGTAGCGATGGTGACGCCGTGCGGCGCGTAGCCGACACCGATGCCGCGCTCTTTGGCGGCTTCAAGATCAACGTGGTCAAATCCAACCGAGAACGTTGAGATAGCCTTGATATTATCGGGCAGCTTATCGATGACATCTTTGCGCATCTTGTCTGTGATGGTCACCAAAACGGCATCGACATTCGGCGCCTCAGCAAGGATCTCGTCTGTCGTCATTTGATGATCGTCAGCGTTCTGGACCACCTCATAGTCGCGGCGCGCACGCGCCTCGACCGCCTCTGGCAGGCGGCGGGTGATCAAAATGCGCTTCTTCATGGCGTTATCCTTCCCCTGTCTTCGACTTTTGTCTTATGAAGCCGCGATCCATGCCCGATTGGCTGGGCCCTGACAACCCTTCAAGCAGGCTTTGCTTCTGGCCTCTTTTCGCAAATTGAGGTGATCCCTGTCATAGCGGGTCTGGTGGAGGGAGGGCTCACCCTGATGGCCCCAAAAAATCGCCGACTGGGTAGGGCCGCAAAAACCGGTATGCCCACTCAAACGGGAACCGATTGGTCCATTATAACGCTTTATTCACCACGTTGACCTCAAGATCAGTCGATCAGCAGGCCATCCTCACGCCGCTGACATCACCGAGGACATGGTTGTCATGAAAGCACTTGTCGTAGCGCTGGCTATTCTGGCCGGGATGAAGATGTGGACTCAGCAGACGCTTTTCCGCGCTGCAAGTGAACAAGCGCTGCTGAAGGCCTATGGCTCGGAAGCGATTTCGATGTGCGAGAAAACCACCGCAAAGGATGGTGACCACATCCCCAACCTGCGCAAGACTATCGATTGGACAAATCCGTGGTCTGCCAAATTAGTTATCGGGGACCAAACCGTCGACGTTGCTCTATGGCAAGTTGATCACAAAGATTGGGATCAACGTTTTAAGACGCCCTATATTCATCTCAAAACCGGTGCGACCAGTAAGCCTCATGTTTGCGTCTTCAATGTCATGACAGGCAGGGCATCTATTTTACGCGCCTAAACTGCACAAATTAAGTGCTTGTTCACCACGAACTCTCAAATCTTCAAATGGGCTTATTGGCTTGGCACGGGCGCTATTTGATAGCACGTCGATAACCCACGCTCCGAATTGAAGCATCTTCCCACAAAACTTTAGCACTCTGTTTAGATTGATTATTACGGTGCAACGAAGTGCACCTCACCCACCTTCATGCAGACAGCAAAAGTGTCTACTTTTGCAACACATTGTGACACTTATTGCAAAAGATTTGATCGTAGGCGTTAGCTCCAAATTTACGCAAGTCCGTGTTTCCTATCAAAAAACTGAAGCTAGGTCTGTGCCTTACCTTCAACAATACACTTCAATTGGAATACACGGAAGGTGTTATGCGTTTCTCGTTCCTTGCATACATAAGCAAACTAAGTTTTCTGCTGCTACCGGCACTGTCGCTCGTCAGCTGTGCTGACGGGACAAGTGTGCCTGCACCAAACTTTGCTACTTCGGAAGCGCAGAACCTGTCACGCGTCTATCGGCTCGGCATTGGCGATAAGCTGCGCATTGTTGTATTTGGTGAAGATAATCTATCTGGCGAAACAGAAGTCGGCACGCTCGGCACGATTGACATCCCCTTGGTCGGCGATGTCCCTGCTAAAGGGCGCACGATTTCTGAGTTTCGTCGCAGCGTGATTGCCAAGCTTTCCAAAGGCTTTCTGAACAATCCCAAGGTCACCGTCGAAGTTCTCAATTATCGCCCCGTCTATGTGCATGGCGAGGTGAAAACTGGCGGTGAGTTCCCCTACCGCACGGGCGTGCGCATGCGCGATGTGATCGCAACTGCTGGCGGCTACACCTACCGTGCCAACAAAAATTATCTACTCCTCGAACGCGATGGCCACCCGGCCTATCGCATCCCAATGCCAACAAACATGCCGGTTCTTCCCGGTGACAACATCCGCATTCCAGAGCGCTTTTTCTAACAGGACCCCAAAACCACGCCAATGACCTCTCTCCTCTCATACCGCACATCTGTCGTGCGTCCGTTCCCAGTTCGTCTGGGCGTGGTGGTGAGCGTTGTTGGCTGCGTAATGGCGTCTGCGAGCCCTGCCTTCGGTCAGGTTGATTTGACCCTGGGCCAAGGCTACGACCCTTATTCTGAGTTGATTACCGAAACGATTGCCCGGCGTGAGCGCAACAAAGACTACTACACCAAGAAACGGCGCGGTGCCACGGCTGTCAATGACCAAAGCCGTTCATTTGCAGCACCCGAGGGGATACATCTTGGTCAATCGTTTGTGTTCCCATCGCTATCGATTAGATCAACCTATGATGACAACATTTTCAGATCCAACGCCAATAAGGAGTCGGATCTTAAAACGATCATAGCACCGTCTGTACATCTGCATTCGGACCTTCCACGTCACAAGCTAGACTTCTCGCTAAGCGGTCGGATCGTGACGTTTATCGAGAACAGCGACCAAAACCACGAAGACTATGCTGCAAATCTGCGCGGTGCTTTGCACTTCGATCACGCGACAACGCTTTCCGCCACATTGATCACCGGTCTTTCCCACGAAGAGCGAGGCGGACAAACGGCTCCATTTAATGCAGCAGAACCAATTCCGGTATTTCACCACCGTGCAAGCGCCGGCATCACACGCGATGTAGGCCGTCTCTATGGAACTTTAAGCGGACGCGTTGAACGTTGGGACTACCAAGACATCAGGGCACGCAACGGCACACGGCTTGATCAAGATCACCGTGACCTTGATGCCATCGGTGCCCGCCTGTTGATGGGATACCGCATTTCACCCGGATTTGAAGTTCTTGGCAGTGTCAGCGGGAATCGGTTGGAGAACGAAGGCGTCGGCGCACAAGATTTTGACGGCAATCACGCCGACGTGCGCGCTGGCATCGCCTTTGAGGCCAGCCCCTTGCTCAACTTTGAGCTGCTCGCCGGTTATGGCATGCGCAACTTTGATGACGCCGACAAAGAAACAATCTCAACGGCTGTCTTCGGTGGTCGCGTGGAATGGTTACCTACACGTCGGATGACTGTCCGTGGGAATGTTGCACGTAACATTTCCGAAGCCCCTGACGCCAACGGCGGAACATTTATCAACACGCAAGTTGGCGCCGAGTTGGACTACGAAATCTATCACAATCTTATTGGCCGGTCTGGTGTTAGCTACAACAAAAGCGAATTCACAAGTTCAAATCGCGAAGACGTTACGCTGTCAGCTAACGTTGGGTTGCAATACCTCTACTCCAAGAACATGCAATTTACCGCTGGCTATCAGTACGTCCAGCGCAATTCAACCGACACAAACTTCGATGCAAACAACAACCGGTTCATGGTTGGTGCAAAGTTACAGTTCTAAAGGCGTCAAGATGGACCAAGACTACGATGAGTACGAAGAAGATGATGGAGCAAGCTCAGCTTTAGTTGAGCGGGCACTTTCGGCTGTTCGTCGTCGTTTGGTTCTGATCTCTGTCTTAACCGTGATCGGCACAGGACTTGCGACCGCATACGCACTGACTTTGCAAAACTACTACGAAGCTTACTCTGTCGTGCAAATTGACCCACGGCAGAAATCGATCACCAATGTCGAGAAAGTTTTTTCCGGCATGCGCAGCGACAGTGCCAGCATCCAAAGTGAAGTGCAGCTTATCGGCTCAACACCTCTCTTGCTGAAGGTAATCGACGCATTGAATTTGCGTGCAGATCCTGAATTTGGCGGATACCGTGACTATTCGGCTGAAAAAAATGTGACAACAACCACGCGCCCAAGCACGGTTGAAGATCTATTGGCGCGCAGACTTGAACAGCCAGGCGGCCCGCGCCGTGATTATGTTGCAGCCAGTCTTGCCAACAAATTGGCAGTCAGACGCGTAAAAAACACGCTTTTGCTTGAGATTAAGGCCTATTCACTCAGCCCGGAAAAGGCAGCGCGCATCGCCAATACCCTGGCTGATGTTTACTTGAAAGATAAAATCCAGTCGAAGCAAAGTGCGGCGGGCCTGGCTTCAGACCTACTCGGAAAGAAGCTCGATACTTTGCGCCTGGAACTGGCGAAGGCTGAAACAGACGTTGAGCGGTTCAAAGGTCGGCACCAGATTTTTGAAGATGGCAATCTACGCCTTGGCCGAAGTGAATTGGCCCGGCTGATGGAACAAACCGTACATGCACGCAACGCAACAGCAGCAGCGCGTGCCAAATTTGAGCAGGCAGAAGATGTTCTGAGATCAGGTCGAGACAATGGCAACCTTTCAGATGTGCTACAAAGCAAAACAATCACCCGCATGAAGGATGAGCTGTCCAAAGCACGCCGCAAACGCGCAGAGTTGGCAACCAAATATGGGCCACGCCATCCTGATATGCAGCAGAGCGTTGCCGATGTCGGTGAGGCCCAGCGTCAACTTGACAGTGAAATAACTCGCCTAGTGTCAAACGTATCCAATGAGTACAACGTCGCACGTGGACGGGAAAAGCAGCTTCAATCTGATCTCAGTAAACTTAAGTCTCAGCAGTCATCGACAAATGAAGTCTCTGTCGAACTGTCTGAACTCAAACGCCGAGCGCAAAACACGCGGCAAGTTTATGAGTCGTTGCTATCGCGCTATAAAACAACGACGGAAACACAGAACCTTCAGCTGCCGGATGTGCGTGTTGTTGAGCGGGCCAATATCGCTCTGCAACCCAGTGGACCTAATCGGAAACGGTTCGTAATCGTTGGTTTGATTGGCACCCTCGGCGCCAGCCTACTGCTCATTCTAGCGCTCGAATTCATGACATCAGGCATCAGTCGTCCAGAGGATGCAGAACGCGTCTTTGACATCGCACATCTGTCGTCCATCCCTGCCATTGATGATCGCTCCGGCCCTGATTTCAACCCAACCCATGCACTCAGGATGATTATTACCGAGCCGGGCAGCGCCTATTCGGAAGCCATTCGCAATATTCGCCGTGAGCTGGACGTCAAACTACCCAACCAACAATCCCGCGTGATTGTGGTGGCTTCAAGCTTGCCGGAAGAGGGTACTGAAACCATTGCTTCAAACATCGCTCATCACTACGCGTTGACCAACAACCGAGTGCTACTAATTGATGGCGACCTGAGGCGTGCGTCTTTGACACGCCGCCTCGCCGCGCAACGCACCAGCGGCCTGCTTGAGGTCTTATGGCATGGATCGTCACCAGACCATGCGATCTTGCGTGATCAATCAACAGGCCTCCACTTCATGCCTGCGATGGGTCCATCGCCACTTGAGCCTGCAAGCCCGGAACTTCTGGCGTCACCGCATATGGCGCAAACCTTTGCGCAACTTAAAACGCAATTTGATACCATCATTGTTGACGTTCCCCCTCTCCTGCCCGTCATCGATGGACGCATCCTGGCCGACTACGCCGACCAAATCATCTTCTCAATCACCTGGCGCAAAACACCAAAGCAACTTGCAAAGCGCGCACTGCGCCTGCTGGGAGAAAACCAAGATAAAGTTGCAGGCGTTGTAGTTAATCAAATCGAACCAAGTGCCTTTGAAGATAGCTTGGGCTTCACGTCACAACATATGAGCCATGAAATACCGCAAGGAAAGCTTGCCGCTTAAATCTAAAATTTAGGGTTGTTCGGTAAGCTACTCTTTATAAATCAGGGTCGTGTCAAAACTGCACAAGTAGGTAAGGGTCCGTAAATGTCGAGTACACATACAAGTGAGGTATCAAACTTCGACCAAGTGGTCGACGTGGCACCAAAACAAAAACTTAAAGGTCGATTCTCACGCCAAGTCGTTACAGACATCATTAGCTTTGTAGATCTGATCACAGTTTTCTGTGGTGGCCTGTTGCCTGCCTTCATCTACCGCAATGCAGGCAATCTCGTCGCAGACTGGGACCTCATGTTGCAAACAAGTTTTGCAGCCGCCGTCATTTCATTCCTGATTCTGAAAACCTGGGGTATGTATGACATCACACGCATGCATGATTTCCCAATCTATCCCGGCCGCTTACTTGCTGCTGTACTGTTCTCATTTGTCGTATTGCTTGGCGTTGGCATGCCAAACGCTGTGCAGGAGGGACATATGTGGATTTGGTTCCTGGTCGCGGTATCCGGCGCCTACACGATGGTGCTCGTTGTTCGTGGCTTTGCCCACCCGATGCTGCAACGGATGACCGCTGCCGGTCGCTTTGATGAGCGAGTGGTAGTGTTTGGTGCTGGTCAGATTGCCCGCCGCGTCCATGACCATCTGGTTAATCAAGAATCAGGCGTTCACTTTGCAGGGGTTTATGATGATCGTGCAGGCACCGAGCGGATCAATCCGGAAGGCCTACATGTTGATGGAAAGCTCGATGACCTGATCGAGACATGTCGCAACGAAAGCATCGATAAGATCGTGATTGCACTGCCACAGTCTGCTGACAATCGGATTTCTTACGTCGCTAAAAAACTTGAGCGCTTGCCTGTGAGCATTCACATCGTCACTCACATGGCCTCCGACTTGGTTGAAGAAGGCTCAGCCCACAAAGTTTCAAACATCGGTACTGTTGGCATGCTTGATGTCAAACAAAAGCCGTTGACCGATTGGGCACCCATTGTGAAACGTTTCGAAGATGTGGTGGTGTCTGCAGCGCTGCTCATTGCAGCCCTTCCCTTATTCGTCATCATCCCAGCGCTGATCAAGCTTGACAGCAAAGGCCCTGTCATATTCAGACAACGCCGCGGCGGCCTGAACAAGCATGTCTTTGACATGTTGAAGTTCCGCACCATGCACGTCATGGAAGACGGTGATGACGTAGCGCAGGCAGAAAAATCTGATGATCGTGTGACGCGTGTCGGATGGTTCCTGCGCCGCACAAGCCTCGACGAACTGCCTCAGTTGATCAACGTTTTACGTGGTGAAATGTCTCTTGTTGGCCCACGTCCGCATGCGCTTGCACATGATGAGCAGTTTGGTGAAATACTGACAACCTATGCCAACCGTCACCAGGTCAGGCCTGGCATGACAGGGCTTGCCCAGGTCAGCGGTCTGCGCGGAAAAATTTCTTCGACAGAAAATGTTGAAGCCCGTGTTGATGCGGATTTGAGCTACATCAAAAATTGGTCGCTTGGCCTCGATCTCAAAATTCTGTTGCGAACTGTTTGGGCTGTTATTCGCGGCACCAACGCCCACTAAAATGATTGCACCAGCGGGCCCCCGCCCGCTGGTTGCACTAACGCGGTGAATATATCCAATGGCGCACGCACTTCAAAAAACGCCAGCACCGATTATCTTCCTCCTTCTGTGCTTTCTTTGCCCAACGGAATTTTCAATTTTCCTTGGCGACATTAGACTGCCATCACACCGCATCGCACTCCTCCTTCTGATCCCATTTGCTGTACTGCGCATTGTTACGCACTCCGATACGCGTCTACGCGCATTCGACGGGCTGTTCGTCCTTTTCGGCATCTGCATACTCCTGGTCTATGGCTATCATGGCAACGGCATCAGCGGCTTCATCTATGGCGGTTCGCTGGCCCTTGAGACCACGGCCAGTTATCTGATTGCACGTGCGTGGGTGCGCGATGTCGACATCTTGCGCTCCACGCTCAAGGTTGCTTTAGCCGTGATCGTGATCGCTGCATTGATCGCGTTGCCTGAAACACTATTCGGTCATGTCTTCACACATGACTTCTTGGCAAAGCTTACCGGCTGTCACCATCCAACATCTGTTCATACCCGATTGGGCCTGACGCGGGCCTACGGAACATTCGACCACCCGATTCACTACGGAACATTCTGTGCCGCTCTTCTTGCAATGTTCTGGTACACGGAACGGGGTACATTTGGCCGTTTCAAACGCTCTGCCATTATCTCAGGCGCAACGTTCTTAGGCCTGTCTTCGGCACCCATCATTTGTCTTATTATTCAAGCGGGCTTGATCACCTGGGAAAAATTGACACGAGGGTTATCGTCCCGCGTCTGGTTGACGGTTGGCGCTATTATTGCTGCCTACATAGCTATTTCACTGATTGCAACCCGGTCGCCGATTGCGATCTTAGCAACCAACCTAACGCTTGATTCTTCAACCGGATATTATCGCCTGATAATTTGGGAGCACGGCCTCAAAAGTGTGCTTTCCCACCCTATGCTCGGCATTGGCCTGGCGGACTGGGCACGCCCCCAATGGATGGCCTCTGACACCATTGATTCGTTTTGGCTTCTCACGGCGATGCGAACGGGCATTCCCTCAGTCCTGTTACTTATCACAGCGTTGGCTTTATTAGTGAGCGCCGTCAACAAACGTGGTGTCAGGAATAAAAGCGCATTGATCCGTGGCCTTTCACGCGGCTGGTTGTTTTCACTGATTGCGTTGTGCTTCATCGCCACAACTGTACACTTTTGGAATGTGTTGCTTACATTCTTCTTCTTCTTTATCGGTCTTGCTGGTGCTTTGGCAGATCCCAAGCGGCTGCGTAAAAAGAAACGGCGAACGTCAGCACCTATGCTAAATCCGTTGCCAATGCCGCCAACCTTTGGTGCTTCAGGCCGTCCGGCCTTCGCGTCCGATCCAGGACCCGCCCTGGACCCGGCATTCCGTTAAAAGTGTCTCGGTCTAAAGTGTCTCGCTCTCTCGAGACGCTTGTCACACCGTTGTGTTAGAAACCTCGGTTTCTAACCGGGCCCTGGCATTGCCGAGTGACGGCGCATAGCGCAAGCCCATCTCTTGCACAGCGTCGGCAAACTCTGCCGCTTTGTGATCCCATGTCTCAGCGCGGATGCGATCTTCAAGTGCTGCCCCGTCATAGGGCTCTTTGAGAGCATCAGCGACGGCGGCGGCGAACGCCTCTCCGCCATTTGCAACGCGCACCACGTCGCGCCAGGGACCAAGCGCTTCAAAATCTGTTGTGACGACAGGGCGACCAACCGCCAAATACTCTTTCAGCTTGATTGGGTTGCAGGCCTTGATCCATTCGCTGTCGTTCCACGGCATGATCAACACATCCATGGCGGCCATATAGCGCGCGATGGATTCATAGGGTCGCCTGCCCACGAAGTGAACGTTTTTATGCGGACACCAGCCTTCAGGCAACGAACAGGCACCGATTAAGACAAACTCTGCCTCGGGCACACGCTTGACAACGTCGAGAAACAACTCAGGATCGAAGGTGTGGGCATCAATGCCACCGATAAAACCAACACGCGGGCGCGCAAAATGTGCAACATCTGTCGGACCATCCGAGTCTATGCGCCCTGCAGCAATAAAGGTGTCTGCCTCGACACCATGAGTTAGAATGAGTTGGCGGGCTGCCTTGTGTTTTTCTTCTTCCGCCAGATGTGGCGCGCAATAGACAACAAGGTCTGCTGCTTTGCGAATTTGATCAATTTGCTTCCCAAGTCGAACGGGATCGCCTTCCGGAAATGCCTCAAAACGGTCGGTGCGCTGCATAACAACACCAACGTTATCAATCTTATCAATGAGATCAGCGCCCGCTGGACAGTGAACCCATAGCAGTGGGTTGCGAATTCCAGCGCCGCGGGCAGCAAGCTTGATCTGCGGTGCCAGCGCCCAGTTAGACAGGCTGTTGCCAAGGGCGCCTGGGATGGAAACTGGCGAATAAACGTAAAAACTGCTTTCCACACGAACCACACCGCGCAACAAGCTTTTTGCCTTGCGTTTGATCCGTTCGGCAAACACAGGTCCATCAGACATGCTGGGCATACGCACGCCCAGCGAATTGATAAACAACACCGGCCAACGCTGTGATAAACGGCGCATCATCTGAAAGTCAAAGTGGCCACGATTGTGGTACCACCAGTCTTCGCCCCCGATGCAAATCACACCGTCAAAGCTTTGTTCGCTGCTTTTACTTGTCATTGCGGTGGTTCTAAACCTTGCATCAGCACTTATTGGAGCGTCGCTTTTGCCGGCCCTTACGAGAAAAAACCGTGCTCAGATATCTAACGCGGTGAAGTGTAAAAAGGATTAACGGCGAGTTAACGCTCATCGCCTAGTCTTGGCGCGACTCACCTGTCTAGACTCTTGAAAGCCGCCTTAATGACCGATCAACCCACACTTGACGTGTCAATCCTGGTTGTTTCCTACAACACCCAGGACTTGACCCAAGCCGCCTTGGACTCCGTTCAAGCTCAGACACGCAATGTCAAATATGAGGTCATTGTCGTCGACAATGCCTCCGCGGATGGCTCAGCTGAAGCGCTGAAATCCCACCCTACGATATCGAGACTGATTACACTGGATGAGAATATCGGCTTCGCCCGTGCCAATAACCTGGCGGCTGAATATGCAACTGGGCGTTACGTTTTACTGCTCAACCCCGATACTGTTATTCTTGATGGCGCGATTGATCGCCTTGTCGCTTTTGCAGATCGCAACAAGCAGGCCCTGATATGGGGAGGGCGCACTCTGTTTGATGACGGATCTCTCAATCCAACATCGGTTTGGCGGCGTATGACGCCATGGACTCTGCTCTGTCGCATTTCAGGTCTGAGCGCACTTTTTCCGGCCTCAGAACTTTTCAACCGTGAAGCCATCGGCAACTGGCAGCGCGATTGCGTTCGCGAGGTCGATATGATTTCCGGTTGCTTCTTTTTGATGCCGTCGACAGTTTGGACTGCATTGGGTGGCTTTGATCCCATTTACTTCATGTATGGCGAGGAAGCGGACCTCTGCCTGCGCGCCAAACGCATTGGTGCCAAACCCTTGATGACGCCAGAAGCAGAAATTATCCACTTTGGCGGCGCTTCAGAAGCAACGCGGCCAGGCAAGGTGATCAAATTGCTGACCGCGCTTGCGACTTTGATAGATCGCCATTGGCCAACGCCTGTGAATAGTTTCGGGCAGAAAATGTTGCTCGCTTGGCCGCTCAGCCGTTGGTTGGCACTCTCGGTGGCAAGCCGCGCGTTGAATCGCTCAGACTGGCAACACAAAGCTGAGGTCTGGAAGGAAATATGGGATGCGCGGGATAGCTGGCAATTCGGGTATGCACGACGTGTTCCGACAAAACCGGAACGTGATGCACAACGGTCTTTAGTCGGTCCAGTTAGCAGTGATCAAACTTCGGCCTCCGTGACACCGTTACAGGAGGCCAAGCTATGAGCGAGAATGAGGCAAGGTCCAGACCTGAGCAAACCGAACCGCGCAGTTATACAATTGCGACATTGGTCACAAATCCAGCCCAATACGAAGTGATGCAACAATCTTTCATCGATTTTGGTTTTGGAGATTGCGAATTCCTCAAGATCGACAACACCGGAGAGCAGCAAACCTGCGCCTACAACGGTCTCAATCATATGCTCAACCAGGCGTGTGGTGACGTTGTCATCTTGTGCCATCAAGACGTGCGCTTGTTTGACGATAGCCGCACTGAACTTGACGCGCGCCTCGACGAACTCAACCGCATTGATCCAAACTGGGCCGTTGCTGGCAATGCCGGTGGTGTCGCACCCGGACAACTTGCCCTTCGGATCACTGACCCACACGGCGCTGATCAAAAAATCGGTGACTTTCCCTGTCGGGTATTAGCAGTTGATGAGAATTTTATTGTCGTGCGCCGCAATGCGCGCATTGGATTTTCTCATAACCTGTCAGGATTTCACTTTTATGGCGCTGACATTTGCATGATGGCAGAGATCGCCGGATATTCTGCCTATGTCATCGACTTTCATCTTGCCCATCTATCGGCTGGCAAAAAAGACCCTTCCTTTGATGAAATGGAAACAGCGTTCCGCGAAAAATGGAGCACGGCACTTAGCGCACGGTGGATACAGACAACATGCAGCTTGTTTTACATCAGTGGCGAGCCCCTCAAACGCATCGCAGGCGGGTTGATCAAACGGCCATTTGAAAGATTGTCCAAACACCGACCACAGGCAACGGGCTGGAAGTGACAAACACGAGCAGCGTCAAAGTCGCCCGCTCACAATATGCGAAAAAACTCTAGAGAAACGGATTTGGAAAGTACGGCAAGCGTGATTGTTGAGCCGCATTGTCCGCATTGATACGATCAAGACGGGATTGCATGTGTCGGCGCAACGCATCAGTCAACATTGTCGCCGACTGACCCGCATTGATTTTAACCTCAATCGGCTCTGGAACACGGATCACAGCGCGGCGCGGTCCAACTGGAACCGGAACGTAATTATGTGCGTTGTTGCGCAAACCACTACGGCAATAATCATTGCGAATACGCTTGATGCACTCTGCAACATGCTCCTGACTCAGCAATTCAGTACCATAAAACGCGCGACGCATGCGCCGGAGTTTCGTTATGTCCTTTGTCAGTCGCCTGACGTCGTGAGCCTCTGGATCCGTTTTATCAACACTGCGCAACCAGCGTGCACTACGGCGCAGCATTGAGCCCGCCGTAGCGTCATCAGCGGCGGGTGCTACTAACTCAGTCAATCGTGCATCCAGGCGCTCCAAAAGCCGTGCCTCCAGATCGTCTCGGCGCGTGAAATATGGTGCATCTGTTGGGTGCACCTGATACCTGACTTCGTCGCGGGAAAGCAACGCATCATAAGCCAGGTAAAGGCGCGTTGCAGGATCAGATGTCGTGTGACGCTTCGGAAGATGCAAACTTTTTTCGATGTAAGACAGTTCCTTGTGCAGCCCGCGCGTAACATCTTTTGTAAAAAATAATTTCCAAACGACTGGCGCGATGTAGACAGGGCGTGCCTCGCCTGCTTCGGAAATTTGGCGCTCGGCTTGCAATGCCATTTCAGCAGCACCGGGAAACAATTGCCCTATCAGATCGCCGTGCCATCCAACAGACCCTTCGGGGTGAAGCAAAACACCGTTGCCTTTGCGTGCCCAAGCCACGGAGTACTCTTTTCCAGATTGGCCACCTGCACCTGGAATCTGCGCGATCAGATTATTTTTAAGCCAGAATTTTTGCACCCTCGGCCCAAGACCGTTGACAATTTCATGCGTTGCCCATGACGCAACAAGCGGTGCGGCGCGCGAGAGGACTTCTTTATCCAACATCCAATCGGTTAAAAACTCAGGATGATTGGGCGTGACAAATGCAGCAGTGCTCGGATTGACAGAGACTTTCAGTCGTTCCTTGTCGGCGCACGGAAAGTCCAATTCAGGGACGTTCATAATTCCGCGCAGGCCGGGCACAGAACCCAACACGGGAATCTGGCGAAGTCCTGGTACACCACCCAACATCAACCAACGATTGATCGGTGCCAAGGCGCGGATGAGACCAGGCGATGGTGTCGGTGGGCGAAATGTCGTCAGCCGCGATGTCGCTGCGGCTTTGTCCAATGGTCTGTGTATTGCCTGCTGTTTGGTCATGCGGGTACGGGATTCTTGAAAAATGGAACACATCAACGATAGGCTCACCCCATGTCGTGGCAAGCGCGCATGTATTGAATCAACTCAACGTGCCGCCGCCTTAAGAGCAGTATGCAGAAAACTTATTAACGCACGGACCACCAAGTGCAGGCGCCTTAAGAAATTTTTCTTAGTCGAGAACGGCAGGAATGACGGGCGCACCACGTTCACAACCTTTGCTGAGTGCGCGATCATAACATGTCAAAAGACGAGATCGTTCTGTATCCCAACACAACAAACGATCAGCACGATCTTTTCCAATCTGGGCCAACTCAGCTCTCAAGGTCGCGCTATCGAAAAGCTCAGTCATCTTTGCAGAAAGTGAACGCGGATCATTATTATCGGCGTAAAGAGCAGCGTCACCGCCAATTTTGCGACCTTCCATTAGATCAAACTGCACAAACGGAATGCCTAAGCTCATGTACTCAAAGACTTTGTTCATGGAAATTTTGTCGTTGTAGACATTCTTTGGGTCGGGAATAATTCCAATGTCGAATGTCGATAATGACGACAGGAGAGATGCCCCCGATTGGAAGCCGGTGAACGTAATGTAGTCCTGCAACCGAAGACTATCGCGTTGCGCCCTAAGTGCTTCAAGCTCAGTACCCGATCCAACAATGACGCATTGGACGTCTTTCCGTTTTTGCTTGTGAACGAGATCAGCCATTGCGCTGATGAGAAGGTCGACACCATCCTGGGCGCCCATAATGCCGACATAGCCCGCAACATACTTGCGGCCATTGCGTAACCCTTCATTCGGGCTTACGCGTTTAAAACGCGACAAATCTGGAATGGAACGCACGATAAACACGTCTTCGGGTGCCATGCGACCGCGCTCGACGGCGATGGATTTAAATGTCTCGTTGGTGGCAATGGACGTGTCGGCAACTTTAAACGTCAAGCGCTCAAATACTTCAAGCAACTTGTGAAACACGCCACGGCGCTGAAACTTGGCTTCAAAGAGCTCTGGATTAATGTCGTGATGGTCAAAGATGAACTTTTTGCCAAACAGATATTTCCAGAAACCACCAACCAGGAAGATAAGATCCGGTGGATTGCAGGCCTGAACCGTGTCAAACCCAACCTTGAAATATGCACGCACAGACAGTGCAAATTCCCACGCCAAGGCCCAAGCGTATTCCGCTGCATAACCAAGCGCTGTATCACCTTCAAAGGGCATTGGATGACGAAATACGTTGATGCCTTCAAGCCGCTCATAAGAGTCGCGATAGGTGCCGCCTTTCGGACAAACGACAGAAACCTCGTAGCCCGCTTCTTTGAGACAGCGCGCTTCCTGCCACACACGCCGATCCAATGGCACGGTCAAATTTTCAACGATGATCAAGACGCCGGAACGATCAGCCACGTGTAACTCTACCCTTAGTGCCTGAACCGGTTGCGGAGAAGTCCTTGCAAGCTCAGGAAATTTTTCAGGTGATGGTCTGATAAACTCGTAAAATAAGTGTCGCTCTTTTTGATACAAAAAAGCGCACAACTGTTTCATTCTGAGACAAATGCTCGCTATAATCCCCCTTGCTGAACGGTCCGTTTCTTGCGAAGACACCCTGTGAAGATATGGCCTCAGCAGAACTTTAGTTACAAACAGGTTGCGTTCGGTGTTTAGAATTTCCCGTCATCGCCCAGGCTTGGCACAGATTGATCTCACAACCTTACGTGAGACACTTCACTATATGAAGTCTGATACGGATCGCATTCCGGGCCTTGAAGATCTCAGCAAAGCACTTAACGCGACGTTGCAAGAAATTGATCGCGCTGAACGCAAATTAGCCCCACCAGACCTGTCGCCAATTTCTGCGAAATTCCTACCGCGTCGACGCTCATAGACGACCGCCGCCTGGCCTTACGGCAAAGAGGCTCTTAGGAGTGCCCTGGTAAACGCTCCCACGCCCTACACAAAGCCCGTGCACATCCCTAAATCAAACTGCCTTGAAATCGGAATCGATTTTAGGCAGATAAGTTGCTCTACGTTCTCGCTGAAGAGCCAGCCCTGCCGTAGCAATAGTGCACGCCACATTCGTTAATGAAATGTAAATACCGCGGCTAGTAATCGCCCAGGTCGCGGCTTCTGGCTGGCAGATGTAGCGCATCTGCGGTGCACAAACCCACTCAAGTTCGCCTCAAAAGCAACTCAAGACAGCAAAACCCTATTACGAAACCCTATTAACTGTGCCTTATCAACTCTCGACTAAAGTGGGCGTTAAATAGCGGAATCATGTCGATAAATGTTCAATACAGCATTCACAAAGAACTCAGGCAATTCGCTGATTAACGAATACACGTCGTTATTGAGCGAAGCCGCACTGCGCCAGCGCACACGATCTGCTGAACAAACAGCACGCATCGAAGCTGAGCTGGCCAATAAGGTCAAATCTGAGTTTATTTCCAACATGAGTCACGAGTTGCGTACGCCACTCAACACCGTGCTTGGATTTTCAAAACTACTTACAGACCACGACAGCCGCAAGCTGCCTGACTCTGAGATTATTGACTACGCAACGCTCATCCACGCCGCCGCATCACATTTGTTGTCGGTCATCAACGACATTCTCGATATTTCAAAAATTCAAAGCGGGCGCTATTCTCTCGACACCAGTGAAATAAGCCTCGAAGAAATCATTGATACAGTTGTTTCCCAAGCCCATCTTCCGGCAGCAGAAGCCAACATCAAAGTTCAAAGCCGCATCGCACTCAATCTACCGACGGTAAAAGGCGACGCGAAAAAGCTCAGACAGATTTTCTCCAACCTGATCTCAAATGCGATCAAGTTTTCCAAGCATGGAGATACGGTCACGATATCAGCAGCCCCAAGTAATGAACGTGGCATTACCATCGTGGTCCGTGACACGGGATTGGGCATGACCAGCGAAGAGCTCCACGTCGCCCAAACACCATTTGGACAAGTCGATGGTGGCCGCAACCGCATGCATGACGGCACTGGACTCGGTTTGCCTATCGCCAAAGCACTAACAGAGCTTCATGGCGGCGAACTGCGCATTTCAAGCAAAAAAGGCGTAGGCACAGAAGCCGCCGTAATATTGCCACCGCCACACAAAGTCTCTCTTACTGGGGCACGCGAATCGCTGTCAGCACACAGTATCGGTTCTTAGGTTTAATCTGCGGAAGAGTTATGAACAAAGACATGCAGGACAGCACCCAACTTCAAAGCCTTGAAGCCGAACGACAAGACGGCTCAATTGGACGCATTGTTTCGGTCACCGGGTCTCGGGCCATCGTCATGCTTGACCCAGCAGATGACGGTGCACAACGCAATGCCAATGATCGCCCTGAAATGGGAACGCTGCTTGCAATCGACACGCCCAACACTGTTGTTCTAGCGATTGTCTCAGCGTTGAGCGTTCCTGTTCCTGCCAACCGTGACAACGATGAAGAAATCTGGATTGCAGAACTGGGTCTCGTCGGTGAGCTCTGGAAAAATGCGGAAGGCGAAGTTACCTCCTTCAAGCGCGGTACAACCTGCTATCCCTCTCTTGGTGATCGTGTCCGCGTTGCCTCCAAGCACGAACTCAAAATGTCATTCATTGGCACAGGCCAGCGATCTGTTAGTGTCGGCAAGATCCGCCAGGACAGCTCAATTGACGCTATGGTCCGAGTTGACGAATTATTGGGCAAACACTTCGCAATTCTCGGCACAACGGGCACCGGCAAGTCCTGCACCACCGCGTTGATCTTTCGCTCCATCCTGGAAAGCCACCCCAACGCGCATATTATTCTTCTTGACCCGCACAACGAGTACGCAACCGCATTCAAGGAATACGCGGAAGTCATCAATCCGCGCAACATGCAGTTGCCGCTCTGGCTTTTGAACTTTGAAGAAGCTGTTGAAGTTTTGATTGGCGACCCTAGTCGTAAGCAGGAAATCGAGATTTTGCAGGAGCTCATTCCAGCTGCCAAGCAACGCTATAGCACTGGCCGCGGTGGCGACAACCAAAAGCTACGTCGTAGTCGTTCAGAGGCGTGTCGCCACACTGTCGACACGCCAGTTCCCTACCGAATCTCTGATCTGATGGCCATGATTGATGAGCGCATGGGCATGTTGGAGAACAAGAAAGATCTAACGCCCTACCGCAACCTCAAAACGCGCATTGAAACAATTTCCCAAGATGGCCGTTACGCCTTTATGTTTGGGTCTTTGACCGTTTATGACGGCATGGCGCAAATTTTATCGCGCCTCTTCCGGGTTCCCGTTGACGGCAAACCCATCACCATCCTGGAACTTACAGGCATTCCAACAGAGATTGTCAACGTGGTAGTGTCAGTTCTGTGCCGTATGACATTTGATTTTGCGCTGTGGAGCGAAGGCCAAGTTCCTGTGACATTGATCTGTGAAGAAGCACACAGATACGTGCCAATGAATTCAAGCCTTGGTTTTGAACCCTGCAAACGGGCCATTGCTAAAATCGCCAAGGAAGGCCGCAAATACGGTGCATCACTATGTATCGTTACCCAGCGTCCCGCCGAAATTGATCCGACAATTCTGTCTCAGTGCAACACAGTGTTTGCGTTACGCATGTCCAATGACCGCGACCAAGAAATCGTCACATCGGCGATCTCTGACACAGGGTCAGGCCTACTCGAATTCTTGCCTGCACTCGGTCAACGCGAAGCTATTGCATTTGGTGACGGCGTAGCCCTACCCGTCCGCATCAAATTCAACGAACTCGACGCCAACTCTCTGCCACGCTCATCAACGGCCAAATTCTCTGAAAAGTGGCAAGTCTCGGTCGAAGACACTGGATTCCTCGATACGGTTGTTGAGCGCTGGCGCTCATCCAACATGAATATTGACGATGAAGCTGACGTGGCACCCGAAGCTGAAGCGCCGGCCACCCAAGCTGCACAACCGAGCGCCCCTCGCACCCCATCAGCCAGCGTTGCGCCACCCACGCAGCCAGCGCCGCAACAACCACAACGCCAACCAGCTATGGCAGCTACACCGCCCGCACCTGCACCAGCCCAGGCAGGACAAGCTCAACGCTCTAGCATTGCTGCTGGATCACGCCTACGCAAGCCTGCCACAGACCAATCTGCAGCTGAAACGGGCCATGCCCCACAGTTGGTATCCGCAGAAGCACGCGCATCATTGCGCGAGCGCCTGCTGAAACGGCAATAGTCTGCTTGAAATATGTTGGCGGCGTCGTCGATTAGTTGTCGTCGCGGCGCAAGTCCACGACACGGTTGTCACCGGATCGGGTGTGCCCCACCTCAGGAGTGGGGTCGCTTGCATCTGACCTCACGCCAGCTTCTTGACCAACAACATCACTATCCTCACTGGATTTTTTCCGGCGCCTGAACCTCAGCCAACTCATGGGGATTAAGGCCAGATATATAACCGACGCCAAGGCCAGTGTACTATAGGGATAGGTGACCAGGCACGCGACGATGCCGACCGCAGCCACAAAAATTGGCAACACCCACTCACTGCCAATGCGTTCACCTAAGAGCTTTCCAGAGTAGGTTGGGATAGCTGAAACCATGAGCGTTGCAACAAGCACCGTATAGGCCAGCACAGCATTGAGAACAAAGCGGTTGTTCTTTAGGTCTACAAAGCCAACCACCTGATCATAATAAAACGGCAGCAGTACAACGATTGCGGCAGCAGGTGTTGGGATGCCGAGAAAGTAGTTGGACTGCCACTTGGGTTTGTCTTCATCAAGCGCTATATTAAATCGTGCAAGGCGCAACGCGGATGCGAGCGCAAACACCAGCACAGATATCCATCCGACACTCTTGAGGCTACTTGCGGCATGTGATGCATCAATGTTGTGTCCAAAACCCCAGGTGAAGATAAGTACTGCAGGCGCGACACCAAAATTGACAAAGTCCGCCAAGCTATCAAGCTCAGCGCCAAATCGTGATGAGGCTTTCAAAAGCCTAGCGACGCGACCATCCAATCCATCAAGCAGCGCTGCAAGTACGATGGCAGCCAAAGCTAGCTCCCAGCGCTCTTCGATAGACATGCGGATTGAGGTCAACCCGGCGCAAAGTCCGAACAGGGTCACAAAGTTAGGGATGAGCACGCGGACAGGAATTTTAGAATGCGCAAATAGCCGCCGGCCTCGACGCCGACGAATGTCTTTTTCAAGTTCTGGAATTACAGGGTCCATTGACTTGGGTCCTTAACGTTCCGCGAACGTATCGGCGCGACCTACGTCGCCCTATAATCACGCTCTGGTTCATCCGACTTTAAATCAGCCAACACGGTTTCACCACCCACGGCTCGCTGGCCCACCGAAACCTGCACGGTTTGCCCAGGCGGCAAGAACGTATCTACACGCGAACCAAAGCGAATGAGCCCAATGCGCTCCCCCGCTCCAGTACTGTCGCCTTCCTTCTTAAACGCCAAAATGCGTCGCGCGACCAGCCCTGCGATCTGCACCACGCCAATGCCATCGCCATTTGCATTCTCGATCAACCAAGCCCGGCGCTCATTGTCTTCACTGGCTTTATCAAGTGCTGCATTGACAAATGTACCAGGGATATAAACAGACCGTGTAATGCGCCCTGCGATTGGGGCACGGTTGATGTGAACATCAAACACAGACAGAAAAATGGAGACACGCACGCGCGGCTCATCGCCAAGCCCTAGTTCTGCAGGAGGACGCACCTCTTCGATCATCGACACTTTGCCATCGGCTGGCGCAACAATCAGCCCATTCCGCATCGGTACGACGCGCTCGGGATCGCGGAAGAAATAGATCACCCACGCTGTCACAAGGGCGAGCAACCAACCAAGCGGCGGCCAGAGAACAAAAAACAGCAGGGTCAACAGCGCACCGATGGCGACAAACTTGTGCCCGTCTGGATGTACGGGGGCAAGTGAGTCTGAAATGGTTTCAAGCAGAGAATGGTCGTCCGACACCTTAGGTCTCCATCATGTCATTGCGTGCGAAAATTACCTTCGCCCGGACCGGGCTTTGAGTCTCGGATGTCTTCATAACACAGGCTCGAGGACCTTGTCGGCAGCCGAAATCGCCTCACCCAAGTCGGATCAAGAGACCTGCTCTGACCGACCGTGGGTAGCTAAAGCCCTTTCCCGTTATTCAAAGGGTAGCGCCACATAGCGGGTGTCGCCTCTGGGATTTTCGACCAAAACAAGCATCCTCTTGGCACCAGATTTCTTCAACCGCGCAACTTTGTCTGCAGCCCCCTCTGGCGTGGTGATCACGTCCTGCTGCATTTCGGTGATCACGTCTCCGATCTGAATGTTCTTTTCTGCTGCAACACTGGTCGCATCGACGCTGGTCACAACCACACCTTTCATGACCTCACTCAGCCCCAGTTCATCTCGCAGAGTTGCCGTCAACTTTGATAGCCCCATCCCTAAAACGGTTTTTCGTTGCTTACTTTTGGAGGATGGACCCGTTTTTGGAAGGCCGGCGAAATCATCGCCCTGCTTCATTCGACCGACGACTATTTTAAGCGTTTTCCTTTGGCCTTGGCGCAGGATTTCAACGTTAGCAGGTTGGCCAATCTTGGCGCGCGCCACAAGGCGTGGCAGACCCTTCATCGACGACACCTTTTGGCCGCCAAATGTCAAAATGACATCACCCGCCTTAAGCCCTGATGATGCACCTGGTCCACCCAGCGTAACGCCAGATACCAGCGCGCCTGAATTTGCAGCAACGCCAAGCGAATCAGCAATGTCCTCGGTGATGGTTTGAATGCGCACACCGAGCCAGCCACGTTGTGCCGATCCATGCTTACGCAATTGTCCGATGATCTCTTTGACAATATCCGATGGCGTTGCAAACCCGATCCCGATCGAGCCGCCGTTCGGTGAAATAATGGCCGTATTGACGCCAACGACTTTGCCGTTCATGTCAAACAATGGTCCGCCTGAATTGCCCTTATTGATGGAGGCATCTGTTTGCAAAAATTCGTCATAGGGACCAGCATTAATATCGCGCTGCTTTGCTGAAATAATGCCCAGCGTTAGCGAGCCGCCAAGGCCGAATGGATTGCCAATTGCCATCACCCAATCGCCAACTCGCAAGTTATTTGACGGACCGAGTTCAACAAATGGCAAAGGCTTGCGCGACTTCACTTTGAGCAAAGCAAGGTCTGTTTTGCGGTCACGGCCAACAATCTCAATGACTTTGAGTTTTTTGCCATCTGGAAAGGTGATCCAAATTTCGTCGGCACCGTCGATGACATGATTGTTGGTTACAATCAGGCCCTCTTTTCCGTCGACAACAAAGCCAGACCCAAGAGAAGACACTTTGCGGTCCAGCGGCGAGTTGCCCCGGCCCTTGAAAAGGTCTTCCAACAATTCCTCAAATTGCGAGCCTTTAGGTACTTTTGGTAGTGGGATGCCTTCCGGACCCCGCACCAGCTGCGTGCTGGAAATATTGACGACTGCGGGGAAGAGACTTTCCGCAATGGGCGCTACGGTTTCAGGTCCTGGTCGGGATGAGACGTGCGCCAATGATGGGGCAGCAACGCCCGCAAAAAAAAGCACCAGCACAGCCAAGACGCCTAGAATGTCTAGGGTGATGCTTCTTGGAATACGTAGGGTCTTGCCTGACATCAACGATCCTTAGAGCGCATTCATTTTTATAACTTCGCGAACGCGATCTAACCCTTCGATTTGGAGCATGTTCAGGGCACAAAACCGCATACACTTTTTCTGAACATGCTGTGGAACGCGTGGGCACTTAGATCACAGCTGAGATACGACTCAACCGCGGATAAGCCAGACTAAGCCAACGCCGGTCACAACAGCAACCCAACCAAAAGTTTGCAACGTTTTTTGTGGCGTTTCCGCGGCAAGAGCCAGCATTTGGCGGCCAGCGTCAGGAGCCAGCGCCCACAACAGGCCCTCGATCACCAACACCAGTCCGAATGCGACAGTCAGATCTCCCATCGCAGGTCCAAGCGCCTACGGCGCGGCTCCATTTGGATCCTTGAAGTATTTGAAGAAGTCCGAATCCGGTGAGATCAGCATCCGCGTATCGCCTGGATTGAGACCTTTTTCATAGGCCTGCATTGAGCGATAGAAGCCAAAGAAGTTAACATCACGGCCAAACGCTTTGGCGAAGATCGCATTACGCTGTGCATCACCATCACCACGGATCTGCTGACCCTTGTTCGTCGCGTCGGCCTTGATCACCACAGCTTCTTTATCAGCCGTCGCTCGAATACGGTTGGCCGCAGCATTGCCTTCAGCACGGAACTCCGCTGCTTCGCGTTGGCGCTCGGTCTGCATACGGCGATAGATTGCTTCACTATTCTGCTCTGGCAGATCAACACGCTTGGTGCGCACATCGACAACTTCAATGCCGTAACTCTGGGACTCTGCCTCAGAATTTAGTTTTGCGAGTATTTCCTTCATCAAGACATCCCGCTTGTCACGTACAACATCTGTGAAGGTTGAGGCACCAATTGCCTTACGCAGCTCGTTGTCAAACACCTGACCTAACTGTTCGCGGGCGTGCGCTTCGTTTCGCAGAGTTTTATAAAACTCCAATGGCTTGGTGATTTTGAAGCGTGCAAACGCATCAACGACGAGACGCTTTTGGTCCAGAGCTGGCAACTCTTTGGGCGCTATATCCAAATCCAGGATACGCTTGTCAAAGAATTTAACGGTCTCAGCCACAGGGATTTTCCAGTGCAGGCCCGGCTTTTTGATGATTTTCTTAAACTCACCAAAACGTAAAACCATGGCCTGTTCTGTCTGATGGACAAAGAACACCGAAAAATAAACCGTTGCAGCCGCAGCAATCAAAATTATGACAAACAGGGCAGATATAATTGCTCTCATTTTATTGTCCTCCAGCCTGATTGTTACCGGCGGCGGCGGCGCGCGGCTTGGTCAGTTCATTGAGCGGTAAGTAGGGTACAACCCCGGACCCACCTTTGCCGCCATCAAGGATGATCTTGTCGGTGTTTTTAAACACCCGCTCCATCGTCTCTAAGAACATCCGCTTGCGGGTGACTTCTGGTGCCTTGCGATATTCTTCATAGATCTTTTCAAAGCGTGATGCTTCACCTGTTGCTTCCGCAATGGTTTGATCGCGATAACCTTGGGCAGCTTGCAAAATACGTTCTGCTGCACCGCGCGCCTCTGGCACAATGCGGTTGGCATAGGCGTTGGCTTCGTTTTGCAGCCGTTCTTGGTCTGCCTTAGCAGCTTGGACATCACGGAAGGCATCAATAACCTTTTCTGGCGGATCTGATTTCTTCAACTGGACACCTTTGATCCGGATACCAGCTCCATATGAATCAAGCGTTTTTTGTACCAGATCGGCAACATCCTGCGCCGTCTTGGCGCGCTCCTTGGTGAGCAATGGTGCGATATTTGATTTGCCAACCACTTCACGCATCACGCTTTCAGCTACTTCTTTGACGGTCGAATCTGGATTTTGAATATTGAATAAATAGTCTTCGACGTTCTTGATGTTCCATTGCACAACGAAGTCAACGTCAACGATGTTTTCATCGCCGGTCAGCATGAGGCTTTCTTCCGGTACATCTTGTTCAGATGAGGTGCCACGGTAGCTACTCGTCGTACGGACACCAAGTTCCACGGATTTGTTGGTCGTAAAGTCAACCAGGTAAACCTGCTCGATTGGGTAGGGATAGCGAAAATGTAGCCCTTCTCCTTCTGTGCGCACATGCTCACCGAAGCGAAGAACAAGACCTTGTTGGCTTGGTTGAACTTGGAAAAAGAAGGCAAACCAAACAACGGTCAATGCGCCGATGATGGCACCTAAAAAGAGCAGGATCCCCGGAAAGCCGCCGCCGCCGCCGCCGCCCATGGCGCGCTTCATCTTGTCTTGCGATCGCTTCAACATATCCTCCAAATCAGGCGGCTGACCGCCCCCGTTGCCACCCGAGCCTTGCCCGCCACCCCAAGGGCCGCCATTTCCACTGCCTTTGCGGCCGCCACCGCCAGTTTGATTGCTCCAGGGCATAAACAAGGCCTTTCACTTGGACATGTCGATAAAGAAAACCTGCCGAACGATGTCGGCTAGGCTGGTTCTTAAACCGCGCCGTGGCGCGCCAAGAACCTCATGAATCCCGCTTATAGGCTAGCAACAAGGGGATCGCAAATGGAGCTATGAGAGATGGTAACGGGCGCGCAATATTCAAGTCTTGCCCGACCTGGGGCCCGACCTGGGGCCAGACCTGGGCCAGACCTTTAGGCCAGACCTTTAGGCCTGAAATTCCGTATAAATTTGATAGTTATTCATCTTGCTGAATGCGCTCCAGAACCCGTAACGTGGCGCCGTGGTCATCACCGGGGCCTTGGGTAATGGGCTTAGAGGAGACCTCCTTCCAGCGCCCGTCCCCAAGCGGTGGAAAAGTTGTATCGCCGTCTGGCGTGGCATGGATCTCAGTAAAGTAAATACGATCAGCCTTGGCGACGGTCTGAGCGTAAATCTCAGCGCCTCCCATGACCATCACTTCACCATCTTGATTGTCCGTTGCCAGCGCCTGGCGGGCCGCTTCAAGGGCTTCATCAACCGAGCCTGTCACAACCACACCATCCGCCTTAAAGTCAGCCCCACGCGTCACAACAATATTGGTGCGCCCATCCAGAGGCTTCTTTAAGGTCTCAAACGTCTTACGACCCATAATTACCGGCTTACCCATGGTCAGGCGGCGAAAGGTTTTGAGATCGGACGACATACGCCACGGCAGGTCGCCATCGCGACCGATGATACCATTTTCTGCAACAGCAACGATGAGGGAGATGAGTAATGGACGGTGTTCGTTCAATTTCGTATTCACCTGTATATTCCGTGCAAAACCTTTACGCGAGTCAAGAAAACATAGCCTCACCGTACAACGACGGCGCATCTCGTGTGTCCTAGTCCGTTGCTATAGCGGTTTAATTACTATAGGTCGAAGCCTGTTTTTGCTTTGATTCCAGAGCTTAGGAAATTCAGTTGGAGACTGAGCCATGAGGCGGTTGTTTGTTTTATTGATATTACTCGTATCGGCGCACACGCTTGCAGGATGTGCGGTCTATATGGCCGCCACCCAACCGGGTGAAAAGGACTTATCCTTGTTGAGTAAAGGGCAACCAAGAGCCAAGCTCATCGCGGAATTTGGATCCCCCCAGCACAGCGAAATGCGCAACGGTAATCGGGTAGATATTTTTTCATTCGTGCAAGGCTATCACGGTGCGGAAAAGGCAGGCCGCGCGGTCCTTCACGGGGCAGCTGATGTTGTCACATTAGGGCTTTGGGAAGCTGTTGGTACGCCGGTTGAAGGCCACTTCAATGGCACCAAGGTCAGTGCCGAAGTCATCTATGATTCCTTTGACAACGTCCTCACCGTTCGCCCTTTGAAAGGCGAAGAAGAACTGGCTTCTGGAAAATCAGCCCAGACCCCACCCGCAGGTCCCTCTAAAAATGTTCAGACGGGCAGCACACCCTAAACCGCCACGGGCGCCGAGATGTGCCGATGGGGGTCATAGTCGACAAGCGCTACGTCACTGTATTTGAAATCAAACAGGGATTGGCCGCGATTTTCTAGCTTGAGCTTGGGCAATGCACGTGGGCTGCGAGAGAGTTGTTCGTCAACCTGTGCAAAATGGTTGTTATAGAGATGGGCATCACCGAGCGTGTGCACAAAGCTACCCGGTTTTAATCCCGTGGCCTGCGCTAACATCTCGGTCAGCAGGGCGTAGCTGGCGATATTGAAGGGCACACCTAAGAACACATCTGCCGAGCGCTGATAGAGCTGGCACGACAAGCGGCCAGCGCCGACATAAAACTGGAACAGGCAATGACACGGCGCTAAGGCCATGTTGGGAATGTCTGCAGGGTTCCATGCTGAAATGATTATGCGGCGACTGTCAGGGTCGGTCTTGATCAAGTCAACAGCATCTGAGATTTGATCAATCGTGCGGCCATCTGGAGCCGCCCACGACCGCCATTGTTTGCCATACACGGGGCCAAGATTACCGTCGCTGTCCGCCCATTCATCCCAAATGCGCACGCCGTGATCTTTGAGATAGCCAATATTGGTGTCACCGGCCAGAAACCAAAGCAGCTCATGCACGATCGACTTCATGTGCAATTTCTTGGTGGTCAGCATTGGAAAGCCATCTGATAAGTCAAAGCGCATCTGATGGCCAAATATGGACTTGGTGCCGGTGCCGGTGCGATCACCTTTTTCTACACCCTCATCGCGAATGCGTCTGACAAGATCAATATACTGCTGCATGAAACCATTACGTCCTGGTTGTCGCGTTTTAAGTGCCGACTGCAAAATTTACGATAATATCAGTAGGGTGAAAACAACCCGGCAAATACAACCGCCGACACATTCACCATAGCATGAGTTACAATCGCAACCCGCAAGCTGCCGGTCTTCCACACCAGCCACGTGAGCACCAGACCGGCCGTAAATACGCTGATCAATGCGGGAATGGAGTAGCCGACATGTAACAGCGTCCACAACGTTGTTGAGATCAGACCAGCGCCAACAATTCCAAGGCGCGTTTTGGCAAGGGCCGACAGCAAGAAGCCACGAAAAGTCAATTCCTCCCAGAGCGGCGCCAGAACGACTGCCATCACAAGCGTAAATGGCCACATGGCTGACCTCAGACCCTCAACCAGAAGTTTGCTGTCTTTGAAGACATCGAATTTGATCAGTTGATAGAGCCCAAATTCGATTACACCCATGACCATAATGAACAGCGCTGCGAGCGCAAAACACATAGCGTAGCTCGGATAGGGAGAGCTGAGACCGAGTGTCGGCCAACGCATGCCTTGACGGCCTGCAAACCACCACACCAAACCTAGCGCTGCCAACTGATTGAGGCCGAGCGCCAACACACCGGACGGCGTGCTTAACCGGAACATGTCTTTGATGAACGCGTCGCCGCCACCCGTCATCGATCCGGACGCCCCTTGCACAAGCATCACCAACAACACCAATACGAGCGGCACAACAACAATCGCAATTGTTGCAGCAAGTGCCTGGTAGGGGCCCCAAGGGGTCTCAGCCTTGTAACGTGCAGACTCGGCCATAAATTGATGCAACGCTGTCATAACCGCTCCTTATGTCCACAGGCAAAGCTTGAAGGCGTTACAAAACCAACTGACCAGATTTCTGGCGAGTTGTACCTGACTCGGGCCCAAAACCGCAGAATTAAGATCTGGCCACATGACCACAACCGGCACCCAAAAGGTGCGCCAAAGCATGATGTGTTGCTGATCAGACCCGTGTCAGGCTGCCCCAAAATATGTAAACAGACCGTACCAAGCCCGGCATCAAGCCGCAATCTGGAACATTGCCGATTGACAACCGGGCATTGCTTTCGCCAACTCTGGCACACGAGTTACACATGCGCGGTGTCAACCGCGCACCGCCAAATCGAGGTCATCCACAGTCATGACGTTTCGCGAAAATTTGCACGGCCTTTATCACGGCTGGGACCAACGCGCTCGTGTCTTTCGGTTCTCGCTGCTGGCATTTGATGTTATCTCGATTGCATTTTTCCTAGTGTCATCGGTGATCCGCGATGAACCCTGGATCTACTGGGTCGATGCACTGATTGCCGTCGTCATCCTGGCAGACCTATTGGCGAGATTCTACATCTCGAACCGACCTCTATCACTACTCAAACAGCCGGTGACCTGGGTCGATATTGTTGTTGTCATTTCACTACTGCTGCCCGCATTGTTTGAAAGCTTGCTGTTCTTGCGTATCTTACGGGCGCTGAGACTGCTGCGCACCTATCACGTATTACGCGACTTAAGATCAGAATCCGATTTCTTCATGCGTAATGAGGAAACCATCCAAGCCGCGCTCAATCTCGGTGTGTTTGTCTTCATTATGGCTGCGATCGTGTTTGTCGCCCAGGTGCGATCCAACCCAATGATCGCCAACTACATAGATGCGCTCTATTTCACGGTCGCCACCCTAACAACAACCGGATTTGGCGACATCACACTATTCGGCACGACAGGACGCCTTTTATCAGTCTTCATTATGGTTGTTGGCGTCGCGCTCTTTTTGCGACTTGTCCGAACCGTGTTTCAGCCGTTGCGCGTCACACATCGCTGTCCGGATTGCGGCCTCAATCGCCATGATCGCGATGCGGTCCATTGCAAGCATTGTGGCCGGGTTCTGGACATTGAAACAGCCGGACGCCAGGGCTAGAGGCGCAAAATACTGTGCCGACCGGCCTATCGACCGTCGCTAAAGGGGTAAACCCTTTTAATTTCCAGGCTTTGACCCTATATTTGAAAGTGCCGGATTCGTCCGGCTATGGCGATAAATGGACATCGAAATAAACCATTCGGACCCGGGGGCAGTACCCGGCGCCTCCACCATCGGCTCATTGGCCCACAAAGTCTGACAAAAGACTGAGCAGTCTTTTACAAAGTGCAGACGGACAATGAGACAAACCTAACCAACGTGTCGCTTGGACAGTGGGCGGTTGATGGGGGCGAACTAGGATCGACGAGGGCGTAAAGGGTGATCTTTTGCTCGGCATGGTACCACCGATATCGGGCCATCTGAATAGTTGCAAATGACAACTATGCTGAAGCTCAACTCGCTGCTTAATGCAGTGCCAAGAGCCTCAATCTAAGTCCTTAGCCCTAGCCGGTTAAGGCGCGGTAACGGAGGGCACCGGGCAACAGAAGCCCTCCACTTTTGTTGCTGTCGAGAATCGGTAAGCATTTGAGACAGCTTGGGACCTAAAGAACGATACACTAATTTATGACTGTCGAACCCCCGCACATTGACTACGAAGCGCTTGCACAATCTGCTATGCGAGGCTTGGTCCGTTCCGTTTTAGAGAAAACGGCAAAGTCTGGCCTGCCGGGCGAACATCACTTCTACATTTCGTTTGATACCTGCGCTGAAGACGTGTCGTTGTCGCGACGTCTCAAAGAAAAATACCCATCCGAAATGACGATTGTCCTTCAGCATCGGTTTCGCGAGCTCAGCGTCAACGAAAACGGGTTTGAAGTTAAGCTGACCTTTGATGGCATTCCTGAACGCCTCGTGGTTCCATTCAAAGCCATTAAAGTGTTTTTTGATCCAAGTGTGCGCTACGGACTTCAATTTGAAGACCCCGATACCGTCGCCTCAAACACAGACTCTGAGTTACACCCCTTTGCTGGTCCACATGATGGCAACGTCGATGCGGACACTAAATTGCGCAATGGTCCAGAACTGGTGCGTGCGCCACAACGACCCGTTGAGCCGTTGCGCGAACACAGCGATGCGCCCGTCGAAGCAAATGGCCGTACAGAAAATGATACGCAAGTCGTAAAAGATGACCCATTTGAAGAAGAGCCTAACGTGCTTGATACCGAAGAGGTCGCGTCGGCAACTGAGGGCGCACAAATCCTACGTCTCGACGCTTTTCGCAAAAAACAGACCTAGATTAAATTTAGATCCATAGCATAAGCATATCCTATATTAGGGCTCTTGCTTTCTTTAACTCGGCCGCGATCACTTGTAGCTGACATGACTGTAGGTGAGCAATATATGCATCAACGTCGTATTTTGGTTGGGATAACCGCCCGCGGACCTTTTTAGCACATTGTAAAAAAAGCGTTTCAGCCAACGTGCGTTGATAATTCAAAAATTCATCGGGATGCTGCGCCTCTAGACCGAAAGGTAAAAGTTCTTGTGCTGGGAAGTGGTCTAAATTGAACGTCACGATGACATCCGCCCGCCCTACAATGGCTGCTGCGAATACATGTTGGTCATCAGGGTCCGGTAATTCAACAGCATCTATTAACTTTTCATATCCAGTCACAAGTGCTTGAGGGATGGCAGCGTCCATTGCGTCACGACGGCGCTTTATATTGTCTTCGCTAAGGTCTGGACGGTCCTTGATGACATTACGCACCCATTCGTCGTGAATATGATCAGACCATCGGACACGGAACAGCCCCGTCGACGCTAATTCAATGGTTAAATCTGTTATTGGGATGGAATATAGTACATTCGCGTCGATGATTGCTGTGTAGGTTGCCATCCCGTCAGTAGCCCCACCCTAGTGTCTCGGCTTCCTTGGTGAGTCTTTCTCGTGCCTCCTCACTGTCCTTCGCTAATTGGGCCCGGTAGTCGATAAGGTCAGACAACTTGATACGGCGGTGCGTACCAACCATACGGCACTCTATTGCACCCGCATCAATGAGCTTGATTAAGTGCGGCCTGGAAACTTGCAGATATTCAGCAGCTTGCACCGTCGTCAATTCTGTTGCGTGCGGCAATATAGAAACGGCTCTGTTCTGGGATAGGTCAATCAACAATCGACGCAACAAATCGAACAACTCCTCGCTCAATTCAATTGGCTGCCCTTCCTCTTTGTCCCATAGAACAAAGCGTGCCCCGTCATCATCTAGGTGTTGCAGTAGATTTTTTACGTGTGCCATCAGCTGAGGTGTTGGCAACACTGGGGTGTTGTTGTCTTTATTCGTTGCCATGCAAAACCCTCCTCTTAGGTTACGCAGCACTTGACCGGCGAAGCTACATCTAGCCCATAGCCTACAATAAATGCAATATATGCAACAAGTGAAATATATGTAACGCTTCAGCGAACTTATGCTTGCATAGGTTGACCGTAAAAGGCTGTTAACTATAGACGAACACACCATTTTCGGGACTTTTGGCGGCAACTAGACGACGACTAGCAGCCCCTCCACCCCAGCCGAAATATCCGAAGTCGTCTCACAAGCTATGAAAAGCGAGACAGTCTCTGCATCGCTCATCTTAAATCCAAGGACTGACCACAAATGACCAGCCGCAAAGAAACAGATACCTTTGGTGCCATTGATGTGCCGAACGACAGGTATTGGGGCGCACAGGCGCAACGCTCGCTTGGTAATTTCAAAATTGGCTGGGAAACAATGCCCACACCAATCGTGCGCGCACTTGGCATTGTCAAACACGCCACGGCTGACGCCAACGTGTCCTTAAAGCGCCTTGATGCACCACTTGGCCAAGCCATCAAGCAGGCTGCACAAGAAGTTATAGAGGGAAAACTGAATGACCATTTCCCGCTTGTCGTTTGGCAAACAGGCTCCGGCACGCAATCAAACATGAATGCCAACGAAGTCATCTCTAATCGTGCGATTGAGATTCTCGGCGGTGAGATGGGCTCAAAAAGCCCGGTTCACCCCAACGATCACGTCAACATGAGCCAATCGTCAAACGACACCTTTCCAACCGCGATGCACATTGCAGCGGCCCAGGACGTGCACGACACCTTGCTGCCTGCCCTGCACTATCTGCACGAAGCACTGAACCACAAAGCGCGGATGTGGGGCGACATCATCAAGATTGGCCGTACGCACACCCAAGATGCAACACCCCTCACCCTGGGCCAGGAGTTTTCTGGCTACACCCAGCAACTCGAAAACGGCATCCATCGTATTGAGAACACGTTGTCTGGATTGCTCGAACTGGCGCAAGGCGGCACTGCTGTTGGAACGGGCCTCAATGCGCCGCTTGGATTTGCAGAAAAAGTTGCAGAGAACGTCACCAAGCTGACCGGCCTGCCGTTTTCAACTGCACCCAACAAGTTTGAAGCGCTGGCCGCCCATGACGCGATGGTGTTTAGCCACGGCGCCATCACCTCGGTTGCCATGGCACTGTTTAAGATCGCCAACGACATTCGGTTTTTGGGCTCTGGACCGCGCTCCGGCCTTGGCGAACTGGCGTTGCCTGAAAACGAGCCCGGCTCATCCATCATGCCAGGCAAGGTCAACCCAACACAGTGCGAGGCCATGACACAGGTGTGTGCACAAATCATGGGCAATAACACCACAATGACCTTTGCTGGCAGCCAAGGTCACTTCGAACTCAACGTTTATAACCCCGTGATGGCGTACAACTTCCTGCAATCTGTTCGGCTGATGTCAGATGCCGCTATCTCCTTTGCCGACAAGTGTGTTGCGGGTATTGAGCCGCGGGAAGACAATATCAAAGCGGGCCTTGAACGCTCGTTAATGTTGGTCACCGCGCTTGCCCCCAAGATTGGCTATGACAACGCTGCAAAAATTGCCAAAACAGCGCACCGCAATGGCACAACACTTAGAGAAGAAGCTGTTGGCGGCGGTTACGTTACAGATGAAGAATTTTCTGAAATTGTTGATCCTGCCAAGATGATCGCACCCGCTTAGCATTGCAGCGGGCGGGCGGGCGTGAAAAGATGATGGACTGCCTGCTAGATTCGCATCCGCGATCTTTGGGCACCTTCTTCAATCCCCATTGGCATCCAAAACCCCAGCGGCCCCATGCGACCCTTAAAACGCTCCTTCAACATCAAAGGGCACCGCACCTCAATATCCCTTGAGGCGCCGTTTTGGGACGCCCTCAAGCAGGCCGCTGACACAGAAGGTGTATCACTCGCCAAACTTGTTGAAACAATAGACACCACACGCCAAGCCGATGGCCTTTCAAGTGCTGTGCGCATCTGGCTGCTTCATTATTACCGCCGCACCAACCCCACACAACGCTACAACGGCGGCAGCAGGGATTGAAACATCTTCCAGTGCGATAAGCTTTGCCGCTGTTTGACTGAGATATCCGCACATCTCCGGATCACAGACCCAAAGCGGACAGTTCTCTCTGTCCTCTGTTATACGCACAAAAATTAGGCACGATTGGTAATTACAAAGGCACTTAGAGCGGCCATTTTGCTGCGCGCAAATATTATTATGGCGATCTATCCGACGTCAGTCGTTATTCCAAATGCAAAGATCTAAGTCTACGTAACCTTTTTCGTCTGTAGGACATCCATGATCATGGTAATGGTAATGGTTGCGTGCCGTGATTTTTTTTTGGGGGACCGGAGGACCTATGACAGAACGACAACAAGTCATCCTAACTGGGATCGTCGGTATTGCCGCTGCGGCTATGGTCGGAACGGGTGAGTTTTTGCTCCATTTTGATCCGCTTGCTCGTTACGGCCAAGGTTTTGAATTTTTTAACGGTGTCAGCGAATCCCAAGCGACATTAGGCCACTTTATCGGTGTTCTGGGCGCACCGCTGTACGTAGTTGGTGCCTGGCATCTCTGTCTCATGCTTCGCTCGGCCAATCAATTTTGGGCCAAGGTTTTGTTTTTTGCCATGAGCTACGGATGCATCGTTGGTGCCGTATGGATTGGCTCGCGGGCGACTGCAGCAATGCTTGTAAATTCAAACAGCGGCGTAGATTTGGCACCTGCTCTTTCACTCTATGAGCTGCGATACGATACATTGTTGACCGCGACGCGGATCGCCATTTTGGCGGTTTCGGTCATTCTGGTTTGGTTGTCATTAACCGGTCGCAGTAGATATCCAAAATGGATGGCCGTTCTCAATCCAATTCTATTGATCTTGGCAAGTTTCTTTATCTTTTGGCTCGCGCCATCGGTTGGAAAATATCTCATGCCGATCGCGCTGAACGTCGCCTTTTTCGTAATTTTCACGGTTTCAACCCTGATCGCAGTCCGAAAATTCAATGGAGCTTCGCAATGATAAAAATTGCAAAATATGCCGCGCTGAGCGTCGTTGGTCTGGCGGTATTGCTTGTGCTCGGAGTGATCGGAAAAACAACTTACGATCGCCAAATCGATTATGACGTTGATTTAGCTGGCACGGTCATCCCAAAATTCTCTGAGACCACCATCCCATTTGATCACAGGTATGACGGCAGCCAGTCGTTACCTTTTGTGGCAAGTGCCGCCATCGATATTGATGGCGATGGTGTCAACGAATTGTTTCTCGGCGGAGGACGGGGGCAATCCGATGGACTGTTTCGCTTTGATGGCAAAAAATTCGTCGCGATTGATAATGCAGGGGGAATTACAAAACCTGCAACAGTGCTTAGTCACGGATCCGTTGTACTCGACGTCAATGGCGACGGTACTGAAGACCTCATTGTTGCCCGCGAGGACGGGCTGTGGTTACACACAAGCACCGGTGGAAAGTTTTCATCCGCCAAGCTTGATGCACCATTGAGTAAAGATACAACACCGCTGTCAGTTGCCGTTGCGGACGTCAACAAAGATGGGCATTTCGACATGTTCGTATCGGGTTATATTCGCAACGATCTTGCCGAAGGACAAAATATTTTCAACAAAGATGGGTATGGTGGCACAAGCGCTCTTCTCATCAATCGCGGCGACAACACGTTTGAAGATAAAACCAAGGACGCTGGCCTCTACTATAAGCACAATACGTTTCAATCTGTTTTTATGGATGTCGATCGCGACAATGATCTTGATCTCGTCGTCGCGCATGACACGGGCCAGGTGCGGACATGGAAAAACGATGGTGCCGGAAAGTTTTCCAACGAGGACAATCCCAATTCGAAATTCTATTCCTATCCAATGGGCATTGCGGTCGCCGACTACGACCAGAATGGGCTCGTTGATTTCTTCATTTCCAATGTGGGCTCAACACCACCAAACTTTTTACTGCGCGGTGATCTTCGTGAAGATCAAACCAACAACTGGAAATGGATACTGCTTAAGAACCGTGGCGGGTTCAAATTTAACGATGCCGCCAATGAGGCGAAATTAGCTAATTATGAATTCTCATGGGGAGCTGTATTCTCCGATCTCAATCTTGATGGACGCGAAGACCTTATTGTATCAGAAAACTACGTAGCTCTGCCATTGCATAAGTTGCAATTCATGCGCTTGCCCGGACGTGTTCTCGTTCAAACTCCGTCCGGAGAATTTGCGGCGATTGGTGCGAAGGCTGGCGTCATAAACAAGCATTACTCGATCGCGCCGATTACGTCCGATTTTAATGGCGATGGATACCCGGACATTGTTCATGTCAATTTAGCTGGGCGCTCAAAAGCATTTCTCAGCAAGGGCGGTGAACATGGCCATCTGAAAGTGAAGTTGCCAGCAACGGTTCGCTCAATCGGAGCGGTGATAAACGTGATGTTGAACGACGGTCGCGAGATTACAAAATTCTATGTCTCCGGCGAAGGTCTTTGCTCAGATTCATCCCGGGTCATTACCGTAGGATTGGCTGGTGCGACGGCAACCAAGGTTTCCGTGAGTTACATCGACGGGTCGCGTGAAGAGAAAAGCGGCGATTTCAAAAACGAGGTTGTTAGTTTTGAGAGTCACCGCTAAATCTGTGCCATCGGTCGCCCTCAGCGTTATATTCATAATTGCAGCTCTTGCACTCGTTCAATTGGCACCGGTTATTCTTAGTCAATGGCAGGGTACAAAGCCCTGTCCAGCCATTGGACCCATCCGTGTTTGTTATATTGTCGGGTTCGGCTATGCAGCGATGGCGCTCGCAACGGTAGTTGGTATCAAACACGTCGGGTGGTTGTTTGTTGTTGGATGGGTGCCGGTGTTCTTAATGGCGCTTATTGGAGCATCCCTTGAATTGACAGGTCGACCAACATGTCCGGTCACGTCAACTGGGATACCCATGTGTTATTTTTCGTTAGCCATCGCGGCATTGATTTTGTTGCCCGCATTTTTGATCGCACGGCGGATGAGCGGTCAGAGTTTTTAAACGGCCACTCTAACGCGTGGGGCACGTGAGCTAATTGGATTACGTCGTGTCACTGAACTCAGAACCAATTGTTAGTCATGGTTTTTTTGAACGTGCCCCGTGGTGGGGCGGTGACCTTCAAACACTTAGAAATCGCTTTTTATTTGCTTCAGAGCCGCTACCCGGCACATCAAACACACTGGAAATTCCGGCATCAGACGACACCGGCGACAGGTTGACCGCCATACTCGAGACGCCGCTGTTACATGGGCAAAGTCCGCTCATCCTTTTGATCCACGGTCTCACAGGATGTGCAGACAGTTCTTATCTGAGAAATTCAGCAAAGTTTCATCTCGATAGAGGGCGCCGCGTGTTGCGTGTGAACCTGAGGGGTGCGGGATCGTCACGGAAGTCGTGTAGCCAATATTATCACGCTGGGCGCGCATCAGATTTAAACGACATTGTTGCCAGCATCGATCCAAATCTCAAAAAAGACGGAATTTTTCCCATTGGCTATTCGCTCGGCGGTAATATTCTCATCAACTTTTTGGCGCAGGTCGCTGACCCGAGCCTGTTTATCGGCGCTGCGACGGTGTCGGCGCCAATCATGCCTCTGCAAGCAACACAACGTCTAATGACGCCAAGAAACTGGCCATATCATGGTTGGCTTTTACGGCGCATGAAGCAGGACTACCTTGGATTAGCTCGCCAGGATCAGGCCAACCAGCGAGCATTGATCAGTGGCGCAAGATCAATTTATGAATTCGACAATGATGTGATTGCACCGCTCAATGGGTTTTCAAATGCTGATGATTACTATTCGAAAACAGCTGGTATGAGGCACCTAGAAAAAATCACAATACCAACGCTATTGGTTCACGCTGATAACGATCCTTGGATTCCTGATAAGCCATATCGAGAGCTTCAAAAAATGCATCCAAAAAACATCGAACCTTGCCTTACACGAGGTGGCGGACATGTTGGTTTTCATGGCCTTGGGTCAAAACAGGCATGGCATGATCTGCGTATCGAAAAGTTCATAGAGGCCATAGCTTAAGTTAAGCCAATCGCCATAGATCAACCTGCGAGAAATCGGCATCGACTTTGAGCAGATAAGTTGACCACCACCAGTCATGGCGATAGAGCCATGGAATAGAGCGTCGCGCAAATAGCTTCACTGTGTAGTAGAAGAAGCTCGACGCTCTAGTACGGTGTGATCTGGCCTAGTACGGCGTAATCTGGAATGGATTCCAAATGTCTTTTTTAGGTGGCGGACGGCGGCGCTTCTTGACACGACGGCGCGGCTTGGCCTCAGGTACGTCCTCTGGCACGGCATTGGGATCGACCAGGGTTGGTTCAACACCACCATCAGATGGCACGACTTCATCAACACCGACTTGTGAATTTTGCTGCTGTTCCAGAAGCAAACGGCGTTCGCGCTCCGCCTGCAGACGGCGCTGCTCGGCCAACGAACGTTCAAGTTCTATGCGACGTTCTTCTTCCTCTTTGGCACGCGCTTCATCGAGCTTTCTTAAGCGCTCCAACTCCGTAACATCACGTTCCATCTTACGAACTGCAATCTCGCGCTCCAAAGCACCAGATGAAATGCGCGGCTCCACTGTTGTAAATGCACTTAAATCGCCAACATAGATCACGGTGATAGGCGGCAGCAGTGCCTTTTCCTTGGGCGTACCCTCTTTGGCATCCGGTTCGCGCGCCGCAATTTTCCATTCACTGTCAAACTTCATCTGGGACACTTCTAGACTAGATGAAAATATTGTTTTGCCATCGGGCCCGTCAACCTCAATCGGCGACATAGTGATAGCACCATCTTTGAGCGTGACGGGAATGTTCAACGAACCCAACTTGATCTCGCCTTGCTTGAGCTTTTCGCGCAATCCGGCAACAAACACCTCGGTGTTGATCGGACCTTGCGCGCTCATCGTCTCGCGCGCCGACTGGCGTACCTCTTTCGCAGTGAGACCTGTCAGCGAAGCATCGGCCAAAACCAACGTCCCTTCGCCATCCAAATCGGCAGCCAACCCTTGTGGTGCAAATGCACGGCCCTGATAGGTGAGATCAAATACAGCAGCATACTTTGGCGCGACTTGATCCCCCTCGTCTCCATCTTGGTTGTCTTTTGCTTTGGTCTTTGAATTCGGTGCCTTGCCGATTTGCATTTTCATCGAGCCCGTAAGATCAACACCCGCAGGTGCCTTCTTAATATCAAACGCAATATTGGTCATGCCCCCAAGAGCGTCTCCGGTAAGCTTGGTCACGGACAGACGGCCCGGTGCAACAGACGCTTCCAAACGCGCATCTTTCAGTGCTAATGCACCGTCTGCTGCAAACGCAAACGTATCAAACGTAGCTGTGACATAGCCTTCCATATTGGTCAGCGGCGACAGATCAAAATGCTCTTTCGGCCAGATGGGCTGTGCGGGTGTTTCAGGCGGCATGACCGCGCCATCTTGCGCGCCAGGCGTTATGGCGGCTTTTTGCACTAAACCCTTACGCGTCTTAGATCCGGGCACGGTTGGGGAAGGGCTCGGGGCCTCACTCGCTTTGATTTTCTTTGGTGCCAGCACAGTGCGCATCACGCCGGGCAACGTGGCATGATCGACATCCAAATGGGCAACCAATTTTGATGGCGCGTTGGTTTGCTCTGTCAGAGTTATCAAACCACTGACCCGACTATGATTGACCGCAACATCACTCGCCCTCAAACGCAGCGTGGCATCTTTGCGGGCAAGATTAAATCGGCCTTTGATTGGCAGCGCACGGGCCCCGTCTCCCAACTCAAATCCAAGCAGCGCCATCGCCTCGCGGACACTGTTGGCATCAAAATCAACGTGACCATTAAATGCAAATGGACTGCCTTCCGCCAAAACAACGTCACCATAGTAGTTGAGATCAAGGCCGTCGGATTCAACAATTGCTCGGGTCAGGAGCCCGGTCGATGGTGTGCCGACTGCTTTGACAAACAGCCGGCCAGAGCGATCAGCACTCAAGCGGCTTCGTGTAAATGTGCGGCTATCAGAAATCAGAGAGAACAAGCGCGCTGCAGACTCATTATCAATTGTCGCTGTCAGATTGACAGGCGCAGTGCGCCACAAAGGAAGGCCTTTGGAAAAACGAGCGATGGCCAGCAACCGACCACCGCGCGCCTGACCATCGAAGCGCATATCAGTTGCCGGGTGCTTATCGCTACCCAATTTAATCACACTGGCAACACGCAACGGCGCCAAAGCTGCCAAGCGCTTACGCAGGGTTGGATCCAGATCGCTCGCTTCGAGAAACTGCAACAGGTCAGCAATCGCGATATGGGATTTGGCGGCGATAAGGCCTTTGATCGTGCTGCGCTTGCCTGGAATTGGCGTTGTGTCAACGACACCAGATGCAGCACCAACGTCGACTTCAAGACCGCTATCTCGCATAAACTTCAGCGTTGGCACGGACAATATTCCTGACCTGACGACAAGCTTGCCCTCAAAGTCGCGATAAACATCATCCCCGTCAATCAACTTTGCAGCGATCAAGTAAATGCTCAGGTCAGAGCGCGCGGCAAGGCCTGCAAAAGAGGCCTGCTCTGGTGACGGTGTAGACTCGTGTGATTGCCTCGCCCCCGTTGCTGCATCACCCTTGTCCTGAGATGCATTGGCAGTCATCAATTTGCGCGCAATGCCAACATTCAGTGGTTCTGGCGACAGTCGGTTCCAAAGAATAGTATCGCCTTCAAGTTTTAGAGCAATGGCTCGTTTGCCACCAAGCTTCATATTGAGCGCGCCCTTGAGCGGCGTGCCGCCAAAATTGGCCGTGGCATTTGTCAGTGCAAAACTGTCTTCACCAAGGTTCAGTGCGCTTTCGAGTGAAAACGGCCCATCCGTTAAACCCGAAGCAAGCGCATTGTTGCCAAGACCCCAGCGCAGAAATTTAAGAAGACTCTGTCCTTCTGCCGACAGCTGACCTTGAAAGCCTGGCGCATTACGCGACACTGAAAGCTCACCCGAAATCGCGATTTTTCCGCCGCCGGGCACGCTGGCTTCAAATTCTTTTAGCGTAAGTGGCCCAGATTTACGCAGAGCCACAAGTTGAATGCTGCCTAGCGCTTGCCCACCCAGCGTTGCTTGATCACAGGCAATCCGCACATTGGTATCGGCGTGTTCGGGCAACGCGCGACCAAGAGCGATCAACAACTGTCGGGCATTATCAAGCGGTGCCAAATCGCCTGCACTGATCGTGAAGCGGTCAAAATCAATCCACCGTGAACTGAGGTCGACATCAAGGCCAATATCTTTGGCCCATTCAAGGTTCGCACGGCCGGTCATTAATTGTGGCGGGCCGTCAGTTTGCAATGCCAGATTGATGTCTTCCAATTTTAAGGCCTTGGTATCCGCCACAACTTTTGACTTCAGATCAAAAGTTGATTTCTTGGCCCCAGGCATGGACGCTTTTGAAGCCACGTTTTGTGTTGCGCTGCCGCCAGCAGAACGAATTCCCGCCAATGTCGCATTGGCATCACCTGCAAAGGCTGTCCGCCCATCACGAGAACTCAGCACCCCGTCGAGCACAATCCTCTGTTGCTTGTCTGGTGATGTGATGGATGCTTTTAAACGGACATCACCGGCGCTATTGGGTCGTGCGGTTGCAAGCCGCAATGTGCGCTGCTGTTGCCGCCATTTAAAGCCGCCGTTGAACTTATAAGGCCCTTCAATAGCCAGTGCCGACAGCGTGCCATTGACATTTTCAAAGCGGGTCAACTCAGCGCCAGAGCCATTGCGCAGCACAATCTGGCCCTCAATGACATCCAATGCCTCCAACGCAAATCCACCCGGCAAATATGACATGGAACCCGTCTTAAGGCGCAGATTTTGCCAATTCCCGCCACCCGTCTCATTGGTGGTCAATTCAATGACGGGACGGCGCAGCTCAACATGGTGCGCTTCCATCACACCTTGCAACAGCGGCGGTACCGACAACCACATCTTGAAGTTTTCGGCACGGATTAACGGTGCGCCAGATGTCGCGCTGGTATCTGCGATCGATAGTTTATCAAAACTGACGTAGGGCACCGGCAAAACGCGCAAGTTGACCTCGCCGCCAACCCGAACCCGGCGCCCGAAATAACGCGATGCCTCTTCTTCAATGACGCCACGATAGCCGTTCCAATCAATAAAGTGCGGGCCAGCAAAAAGCAGCCCAAGACAGAGCGTAACTAAACCGCCGATCCAAAGCAGAAAGTTATTCACTAGGTCGTCTCCAGATTTCCAAACCCCATGGGCCGATAGATATGATGGCAGGCCCATCCGCAGTCGAATTTATTTCAGCGCTCACACACCGGCGTTGTCACCCGTTTGGTCTCATCTGCAATGAGTGGGGCGGCGATGCAGCAATCCTTGAAGCACCCATAGCCACTTTACACCCTGTGCTGCACGAATTTATGGCGCCAAGACCACATTTACCTTAGACGTTCCCTGAGTTTATTGCTACCGCAACAGAGGTTAGACACCTGTTGACAGCTCCAGGTTCACAGGCACCGCTCACGGCATGACAGGAAAAGACGCATATAGAAGCTTCAAAGGATGTCTCCGTGACCGCCAAGACAACTTCCAAGCTCACTAAGAGACTGAAATTCTGGCATCGGCGCCATGCCGTCCCATCACTGACAGCGCTCAAAAATCAACTATTAGCCAATCTCCATTCGTTTGCAGTTGACAAACAATTCACACTTTGGCTGCTGGCGATCGTGCTTGGACCTGCCATCGCCTATGCCGCAATTGGCTTTAGGTTGCTGATCGGCTTATTCCAAAGCGTCTGGTTATTCACGACAGAAGAAAGGATCGTGGCTGCCGCACATCTCACTCCGTGGTGGCTGATTGTCCTGGCACCCACTCTTGCTGGCGTCATCGTGGGTTGGGTTTTGGATACCTACATGCCCGGTAAGCGCGCCCATTCCGTTGCCGACGTGATTGAGGCTAAGGCACTCAACGATTGTCGCATTGACCTCAAGACAGGGGTACTAAGCGCGTTGCTTTCTGCATTTGCACTCGGGTTTGGCGCCAGCGCCGGGCGCGAGGGCCCAGTGGTGCATATGGGCGCAACACTGACCGCCTGGCTTGATGACAAATTTAGCCTGTCGCGCAGCGCACGGCGCACACTATTGGCAGCTGGTGTTGCAGCCGCCATCTCTGCCTCATTCAATGCACCCATAGCTGGCGTCCTGTTTGCGCACGAGGTTATCCTACAACACTACGCCTTGCGCGCTTTTGTGCCGATTGTCATTGCTAGTGTCGCCGCGGGCATCATCACCCGATTGCACTTTGGCAATGACGTCGCCTTTATCATTCCAAATCTTCCCATTGTTTCGTTTTGGGAGTTCCCCGCATTCATGATCTTAGGCGTTGTGTGCGCGTTGGTTGCGATCATATTTCAGCTTTCCATACGTGCAACAGAAAGCCTCCTTTGGAAGGTCAACATGCCATTGTGGCTGCGGTCGGGCCTTGGCGGATTTTCCGTCGGTCTCATCGCCGTATTCTTTCCCCAGGTCATCGGTGTTGGCTATGAGGCAACGGATCAAGCGCTGTCCCAGCACTATACACTGCCTCTCCTGTTGATGTTGATTGTTGCCAAAACTGCGACCACGTCCATCACGCTGGCCAGCCGCTTTGCGACCGGTATCTTCTCGCCTTCACTCTATTTAGGCGCCATGACAGGAGCCGCTTTCGGACTGATTGCAACGGCCCAAGTGCCGGACGCATCGTCCTCAGCCAGCCTCTATGCCATTCTCGGCATGGGCGGGGTTGCAGCAGCCGTGCTGGGCGCACCAATATCAACAACGATGATTGTGTTTGAGCTAACCGGCGGTTTCAATATGGCCATCGCGTTACTGATCACCATCTCAATTGCAACCGGACTCGCCCACGGCTTTCTCGGTCATGGCTTCTTCCATTGGCAACTTAAAAAACGCGGGTTGCTTCTCCACGAAGGGCCCCACCGCGCCATCCTTCGGCGCACGCAAGTTGCAGATTTTATGACACTTCACAGCGACGATGACGAACCCAAGGAGTTGGCCTCACCTCAAGACCCCGCTCTCAAACCAAGCGACAACCTGGAACATGCACTCAGAACCTTTGCCCGCGTCGGCGCACACTTTTTACCCGTTGTCGATCCTGATGATGGGCTGCGCATCATCGGCCAGGCCCAACGGATGACAGCGCTGCATACCTATAATCAGGCCTTGGTTGAAGCACATATCGAAGAGCACCGATAAGGTGCAAACGCAGCTAACCACCGCGCCTAGCCCCTGCGGCGCCAGGCCCTATAACCGGGTTGTGGGCAAGCGGCACAAGCAGCACAAGCAGCCCCGGGCACCCGTGATATACTGAAGGCAATGAGCAAGTTACCTAAACATTCTGCAGACTTAGGCCAATCCGATTCGGACATTGACACAGCTCCGTTCGACCTGCCGGAAGCTGATGCGCCTGAACTCCGCCCGCTGTCTAATTCCGAGCGCGCCTTAACGCGCACCACCGCGCCCTATCTCGATGGCCTTAATCCTGGGCAACGCGCGGGCGTTGAAGCGATGGATGGTCCTGTGTTGGTTCTGGCTGGAGCAGGCACCGGAAAAACGCGCGTCCTGACCACGCGTATCGCGCACATCCTGGCATGCAATAAAGCTCATGGATCGCAAATCCTCGCGGTAACATTCACCAATAAAGCAGCACGCGAAATGAAGGAGCGTATTGGGGGATTGATTGGCGGCACCGTGGCCGCTATGCCGTGGCTTGGCACGTTCCACTCCATCGGCGTAAAAATCTTACGCCGCCATGCTGAACTAGTCGGATTAAAATCAGGTTTCACAATCCTCGATACCGATGATTCCATTCGCCTCTTGAAACAAGTTATTGAAGCTGCTGGTCTCGACAAGAACCGCTGGCCCGCACGCCAACTCGCGGGATTGATCGACAGCTGGAAGAACCGTGGTTTAACACCAGATAAAGTGCCGCCAGGAGAAGCGTTCAGCTTTGCAGCGGGCAAAGGCGCAAACCTCTACGCTGATTATCAAGCGCGCTTAAAAGAACTCAACGCCTGCGACTTTGGAGATCTTCTTCTTGAATGCCTCAACCTATTCTTGAAACACCCAGACATTCTAGAGAACTATCAAAAACGCTTTCGCTACCTGTTAGTCGATGAGTACCAAGACACAAACGTCGCGCAATATTTGTGGCTACGATTGCTAGCCCAGGGTACCGCCAACATCTGCTGTGTCGGTGATGACGATCAGTCCATCTATGGCTGGCGCGGCGCTGAGGTCGACAACATCCTGCGCTTTGAAACAGACTTCCCCGGCGCTCAAGTGATCCGTCTTGAACGGAATTATCGCTCAACCGCGCACATTCTTGCCGCCGCTTCTGGCCTCATAGACAATAACACCGGCCGCTTGGGCAAAACGCTTTTTACGGAAGACAATCCTGGCGAGAAAATATCATTGCTTGCGGTATGGGATGACCAAGAAGAAGCCCGCATGATTGCCGATGATATCGAAGCCAAACAGGCCAAGGGTCTGTCGTACAACCAAATGGCTATTTTGGTCCGCGCCTCGGCCCAAATGCGTGCGTTTGAAGATCGCTTCGTCACGCTTGGCCTGCCCTATCGCGTTATCGGCGGCCCACGTTTTTATGAACGAGCGGAAATCAAAGATGCAATCGCCTACCTTGACGTCACCACCAATCCATCAAACGATCTCAAATTTGAGCGCATCGTCAACCAACCCAAGCGCGGCATCGGTGCAACATCCGTGCAACGCGTGCGCGATCTGGCTCGCGACAAAGGCTACACGCTCACCGAAGCCGCCCGCGTGATTGTTGAAACTGAGGAGCTTTCAGGCAAAGCCCGGCGCTCTTTAACAAATCTGATGCAATCATTTGAGCGCTGGCGACATTCTGTCGACACACTAAAGCACACCGAAGCTGCCGAACTGATCCTGGATGAATCTGGCTACACCGCCATGTGGCAGGCTGACAAGAGCCCGCAAGCGCAGACCCGTCTTGACAACCTCAAGGAGTTGATCCGCTTCATGCATGATTTCGACTCATTGTCTGGCTTTCTAGAACACGTTTCATTGGTGATGGATGCAGAACAGGCCAACGACGGCGATCGTGTTTCGTTGATGACACTGCATGCCGCCAAGGGACTTGAATTTGACAGCGTTTATCTACCGGGTTGGGAAGAGGGTTTGTTCCCCCATCAACGTGCCCTTGATGAGCAAGGCCAAGATGGCCTGGAAGAAGAGCGCCGCCTCGCCTACGTCGGCATTACGCGCGCGCGCCACACACTCAAGGTCTCGTTTGCGCAAAACCGGCGCACCCATGGCCTCTATCAATCTGCTGCACCATCGCGCTTTGTCGATGAGCTGCCTTGCCCACACGTTGACGTAGAAGAGGCCTCTAGTCCGCTCGGCGGAGCCTATAAGAATTTCGCCAGCCGGCCCTCAAACCCCTTTGGTGCCAGTCGTTTTGACGACCAAGATACGACACCGTCTGGCTCATACGACACGCCGGGCTGGCAACGCGCGCGCAAGCGTTCTAACGCTGGCGGGGACCACAGCGGCTCCCAAAAACAGCACACCCGGCGCACAAACCAACCGCCGGTCATCATCGAAGGCGAGCTTGTCGCCTCATCAACCGCTGAACCTGCTGACTTTCAAGTTGGTGACCGTGTCACGCACAAAAAGTTTGGCCCTGGCACCATCACTGGCGTCGACGGAAACAAACTCACCATCTCGTTTGATCAGGGCGGAGCAAAACGTGTCGTTGATAGTTTTGTTTCGCGCGCGCCTTAAACAACAAAACGCAAAATCGTTTTTGTAATACCAACGCCTTAGATCTTTAGCGCTGCGAGGCACCTCGTTATACCCATTTAGAGCGCAATTAATTTGTGGTGCAGCAGCCATAATTCGACCACCTCAAAGCGTCTTTGTGACCGCGGATCAAAACACGAGGGAGGTCTTCAATGGTATTTAGTCGTAAGCAAGAACCAAGCCCAGCAACAAGCGCTGCTGTCATTTCGCAGAAAAGATCAGGTGACCGTTCTGTCATTGCACATGCCCAGCACACAGCAACGCATGCGCCCGCTGAATCTGTCATCGGCAACGATCTTTCAATCGAAGGCGATACCATCACCATCCGTTGCAAAGGTTCACTGCGCGTCAATGGTGATATTCAAGCCGATTTACATTCACAAGAATTGGAAGTTGGCCGGGAGGGTCGTATTACAGGATCCATTGCTGCTGACACCGTCAACGTGTTTGGTCACGTTTCAGGCGCCATTCTGGGAAGCCAGGTGATATTGCACGCAACTGCGGAAGTTGATGGTGATATTCACTCTAATAACTTGGCTATTGAAAGTGGTGCCAGCTTTGATGGTCGATCACGCAAAGCGCGCGAGGGTGACAATATTCGCCCTCAACTAGAAAAACCAAGTTCCGAGTCGTCTGCACACCCGTCCATACACAATGGTGCCAGCATGCACGCGACCCAGCAGCCCCAATCATCTGTCGCAGCTTCACCATTTGGCTCCCAAGACGCGCAACCATCACACTAGGTCAACCTGCAAAACGTTGGGTTCGACTTTCAGCAGATAAGTTGATCGCCAGTCATGGCGATAGAGCCATGAGATAGAGCGTTGCGCAAATAGCGTCGCTGGTACGAGAAAAGGCGCGACGCTCTAAGTCTTGTGGAAGCCGAACACAGCCAACAAAAAAAGCCGCCTCTCTCGCCAGCGACAATACCTTCGCGACAAAGGGAGGCGGCGGCTAGGCCCAGACCGCGTTCACAATTTCTGAAACTGCTCTAAGTTCTTGATTTTCCGCATGTTTGAACCACAAAACGGCGTGCACTTTTGTGCTCGAACATGCTCTAAACCCGAACATCAGGATTAATCAAATCCCATGCGCCGTTGATTTGTTTGATGCGTTCCTCTCGCAACAGCCGATCACTCTCGTTGCGAGCGTGGTCAGGATGCCATGTGACACGCAGCGCATCGACGAGCTTTTTAAGCACGTGTGGTGCAGCGTCCGGGTTCACACCCAACATCGCATAGGCTTCGCTTGGTGATTGCGGATGTGCGAGTCGATCTCTTGGATCAATCACGCTAGCCGCCGCGCTATCCGCGATGCGTCGCACCCGTTCCAATTCCCGCACCAAGCCACGCAACCGCGCCGCTGATTTGTCACTCGACTCATGACCGAGCCGGGCTGCTTCGGTGGCGGCTTCAATCCGGTAGTGAATGAGACGCAACTCCTGATTGAGAACATCACGCAGGGGCGAACCATCTTTCAACCGGGACACAACGGCCTCAATCTGCGTAAGCAGTGTCGTTATTTGATAACTGGCATTTTCCGTCTCTGCGTCCCACTGCGGTTCGGACTCATGCTCTCGCTTGAAGTATTTTGAAAAACCAACACCAAGACCGGTAGTACGCTCCATCAATTTTACAAACGCTAGACGGCTGATAGCCGATGGTAGCGCCAATCCTGAAAAGGCATGTGCCATGCTTGCTTGCAGCGGACGACGAAACAAAATGGCGCTTCCAACCGCAATCAAAAGACCAACAAGCCATAAACGCATCGGCGTGTGATCAGGCGGCAGCGAACCGGTTTTGAGATCTCGCGCTTCAATAACCGTCACCCAACCCGCTGTCGCCTTTGTCTCGCCTTCACCTGACACAGGAGGCAACAACTCGCGCGAAACAGAGAAGTCATAGGTTTGCGCGACGGCTGACGGGGGTTGAGATCGGGCAGCTGCACCGGGTAACGACTCGTCATCAAGGCTTTCAATGATGGTGCGTTTAGGCGCAACCGAAGTCTCAGCCTCAGCGGTCGTGATCGGCCCGAGTACAAAGCCAAAAAGAGCCATCGTGGCCAGCAATCTTTTTGTGACGCTCAACGTGCGCACCATTACCCCCTAAGATGCGAACCAGTTTCCTAGATCAACCTGCGAAAAGTTGGACTCGCGACTTTGAGCACATAAGTTGATCGCCAGCCACGAGATAGAGCCACGAGATAGAGCGTTGAGCAATCAGCTTCAGTGTGCACAAGAAAAGGCTCGACGCTCTAGTCGCCCGCAAACTAGCTTTAATTCAAGCACGGCGCCACTGGGGCAATGAGAGTTTTATCCAGTTCTATTTTTGGTCCAGCACCGTGTGTGCGCCGCCACAATGCTGGCACTGGCGTCATGGATCACCGGCAACGCAACTGCTTTTTCCTTGAAATTCAGTGGATTAACCAACCATACCGGCGAAACGCTGATATAATTAGTCCAACCCCCGTCAAATTCTGGCTTTTCATACCCGCTAGGGTCGACAATGGATAAGCCAAGGACGTAGAAAAATGCGGGGCTTGAGACCTGGGGCAGCACCCGCTGCCTGTCGTTGTAAGGAGTGGATGGCAATGGCCTCAAGTGAGGTAATCACGCGTGACATGACGGCTATGATGTCGTCGGCAAAATCTTCTGGTGTTGAAGAACCTAAACCGGATGCGTCAGTTAAAAAGGGTGTCAGCAAACCCGTTGTTAACGAGGCCGCTGAGCCTGAACGGGAAACATTTATACCCGTCACCATATCTGCATTGGTCCACCGTTTGGCGGTTCGCGATGCCTGGCCCGACGGTGAGGCCCGCAAAGCCCATCGTTTCTTCCGCTATCTTGAATACTGGCGACGTCAGAAATACACAGCCCGCATGCTCGAGCTGCAACCTTCCTATGAGCCGTTTAGCCCAGACACAGATCTGTTGATTACACGCAAGCATTCTGAAGCTGATCTGGTTCGGATGCAGGCCCACGTGATGAGTGAAATGCGCTCCATCCTAGCGCAGGCAAACTACACTGAAGTTGACCCAGGAGATCTCAGCGTCATCCTCACCAAAGACAGTCACTACGGGCTGGATTTGCACGTTGACCTTGGTGCATTTGATGAGTGTCTACTGTTTTATCGTGGTGCCACGACACGACTCGACACACGGCGCAGTTGGCGCAAATTTTTACGCCGCGAAGAATTTGACGTGCCGATTTTTCAACGCCTGTTTGTGCTGTTCAAACTGAAACCGTTCGAATTGCGCGTGCGCGAAATCATGATCAAGGAAAAACTCAACCGTCGCGAGGCTGAAAAGACCCTAAAGAAACTACGGTCGGTGCTGCCAAAATCAGTCAGCGAAGACTGCATCTACATGAAGCTGTTTAAAAACATCCCGCGCAATGACATCGAAATGTGCTTCCCAAATACGCAGGTGCGCTTTCGTATGCTTGATAAAGTCAAACTTGGCGTCACCACCAGCGGCGGCTTAGGCGTCGGCGCCGTTGGTGCTGCAGGCAAACTCGCACTTGTTGCATCAAATCCTGTTGCAGCCGCTGGTGCGGTAGCTGGTCTTGGCGCCGTTGCCTTTCGCCCAATTCATGAGCTTCTCCAATCAAAAGCAGCGCTACATGGTGGTGATGGCGCAAAATCTCTATTTTCACCTCAATGGCCGATAACCGCAGCGCCATGGTGAAGCTGGCTGAACGGGCAGCTGAAGAAGATGTCAAAGAGGAAATGCTGCTCTATTCCGTACTCGCAAAAGAGACAGCTACACGCAAAGATCTAGATGCAATTGACGCTGCGATTGAACATTATCTACACGAAACATTTGATGTGACGGTTGATTTTGATCTTGAAGATGCACTGGGCCGGCTGATTGAAGATGGCATTGTGACGGGAACGTGACGACGGCACATTACAAACGCTTGCGCCTTTTGAAGCCAGCGAACATCTCGATTCCAAGTGGGACGTGTTCCTTGACAATCTGGCCGATATCGATGACGAGGAAGGTGTTGAATTTGAGGGCCGCACGTCTTAGACGCGCCAGGTGGGAAAATGGGCAGCGTCACTTGCCCGGCGCTCGACAACCTGCCACCTGCCACTAAAATCGGACGCAGATGTCACAGCAAAAAATTGTCTATGAGTGCGCGGAACGCGATGCAGCACACCGCGCGGCTGGCCTGCTCCAGGAACTGCTTCTGCCAACCCCCAACGCCCTCACACTTTTTGAAGTGCGTGAAGGTGATGGATCGGGCGCGCCCAAGATCTGGCGGATTGAAGCCTACTTTGAAACAAACTGCGACACCGACCAGTTGGTGCACAAGATGGCGACGTGCCTCAATGTACCCGCCAACCAGCTCGCACCCGAAGCTATTCCGGACAAGAATTGGGTGGCCCTTTCACAAGCTGCCTTACCACCCGTTTATGCGGGCCGATTCACCATCTACGGTAGTCATGATCGCCACCGGGTGGCGCACGCGACCGAACTCGATTTTGATCGACGCAGGTGAGGCCTTTGGCACCGCCCATCATGCCACCACCTTTGGCTGCCTTCTCGCTATTGACCGCATCGCGCAGACAAGCTCGGTCGACAATGCATTGGATTTGGGATGCGGTTCAGCAGTCCTCTCAATCGCATTAGCTCGCGTGAAGCCCCACGCCCGCATTGTTGCCAGTGACCTTGATTCCCAGTCTGTGATTGTCGCGGCTGACAATGTGCGCCGGAACAGAGTGCACCAACGCATTTCTACAGTTACCGCCCAGGGCCTCAAGCACCCGGAGTTGCGCACACGCCAGCCCTTTGACCTGGTCATAGCCAACATTCTGGCGGCACCCTTGCTGATGCTGGCCCCTGACATTGCCAAGGCAACTAAAATCGGTGGCCAGCTCATTCTCTCAGGCATTCTCAATTCACAAGCCGGTGACGTGCAAGCGCGATATCTCGCCCATGGCTTTCAGGTGTGCTCTAAGATGCAACTGCACGGCTGGTCGACGCTGACCCTCCTACGCGCCACATAAACCCACTCCTCCAAACCGGCAGGTCCTAACGCGTCATGTTTCAGACATTTGATCCCCCGTCCGATCCGGCGGCATCTGGTGCCAGGCTTGTTGCTCTCAGGACAGCAATGAAAAAGGCCAAGGTGGAGGCATATCTCGTCCCCCGCGCCGATGAGCATCAGGGCGAATATGTTGCCCCTCACACCGAACGTCTAAAATGGCTCACTGGATTTTCAGGCAGTGCAGGTGCCGCGATCATCACATCTAGCAAAGCGGCCATATTTGTTGATGGCCGTTACACGCTACAAGTTGAGCTTGAAACAGATACAGATCTATTCACCTATCCCGGATTGGCCAGGACTCACATTGCACCTTGGCTCATTAAAACTTTAAAGAAAGGCGACACCCTTGGATTTGATCCTTGGCTTGTGACCATCTCACAAGCCAATCGACTTAAGAGCGAACTCAGCAAAGCGGATATCAAGCTCAAACCAATAACGCGCAACCTCGTCGATAAAGTCTGGGGTTCTGCGAGGCCAAAGATTGAACAAACACCAATCACATTGCACCCTCTCAAATTTGCAGGCGTTGCCGCCGCGCATAAAATTTCAAATGTACAGAAAAAACTCAAAGAAAGCGGCCAAGACTATGCCGTTCTCACGCAACCCGATTCTATTGGATGGCTGTTTAACGTGCGCGGCAAGGACATCCCGCATACACCTGTGGCCCTTGCCTTTGCGATTGTCCCTAGGAGTGGCAAACCCGAGCTCTTCATAGCACCGGAAAAGATCCCCGCAGATGTTAAGCGCACGCTCAAAGCCACGTTGAAGCTCTGCCCTCCGGATGCGTTGCAAGAGCGCCTGCGTCGGTTGAGGTCTGATGGCAAGATTGCCCGTATAGATCCCGCAACAGCCGCCTTTTGGTTCCACCGCACGTTAGGCTCTGACAAAGCGTATCGCGTCGGCCGCGACTCCTGCCTTGCCTTAAAGGCGATCAAGAACCAGGCAGAAATTGATGGCAGCCGCCGGGCCCATGAACGCGATGGCACGGCAGTTGTTCAATTTCTCGCATGGCTGGCCAGCAAAACAGAGAACTGGTCTTTTCTCGACGAGATTACCATTGTCGAGAAACTGGAGCAGTTTCGCGCTGCTACGGACGCGTTGCAGGAAATTTCATTCGACACAATTTCGGGCAGTGGACCCAATGGCGCCATTGTGCACTACCGTGTCAGCCCAAAGTCCAACCGCAAACTGAAGCGGGGCGAGTTGTTGCTTGTCGATTCAGGCGCGCAATATCTCGATGGCACGACTGACATCACCCGCACTATGGCCATTGGCACACCGACAATGGCGATGCGTCGGCACTACACGTTAGTACTCAAAGGGCATGTCGCAATCTCGGCAGCGCACTTTCCAATCGGTACACGTGGCGTTGACCTCGACCCATTCGCGCGTCACGCCTTATGGCAACATGGCCTCGACTATGACCATGGCACAGGTCACGGAGTGGGCAGTTATTTATCAGTGCATGAAGGCCCGCAGTCGATTTCACGCGCTGGCATGGTGGCGCTGGAACCTGGCATGATCTTGTCCAACGAGCCCGGCTATTACAAACTAGGTGCCTATGGCATACGCATCGAAAATTTGGTTTTGGTGCGCCCGCCAGAACAGGTAACAAGTGGGACACGCGAAATGTTGTCGTTCGAAACCCTTACACTCGCACCCTATGACCGATCTTTAATCGACAAAGACCTTCTCACGGCTGAGGAAATCCATTGGATCAATACCTACCATAGTGACGTGCGCAAGCGCTTAGCCAGCACCCTACCTCAAGAGGCACGGCGCTGGCTAAAACGTGCAACCGAACCATTGTAGTCGAATGGGCTACAATTCGCCTGTCAAAAATTGCGCACGTCCAAGGCCGAACGACCAGTCCTCATCGCTATTCTCCACCATTGAGAACACCACGTCGGAACTTTTGATCCCGCAGGATTTTTCCAGCTCTTCGCATATAAGCCGATAAAATTCTTTCTTTTTCTCAACGCCCCGCGGTCGCGACGTCACCTGCAGAAAAACCACCTTGTCGGTGCGTGGAATATCAAGTCCGGTATCTTCAATGATCATGCGGCTCGGCTTGTGCTCGTGCACAATCTGATAACGATCACGTACGGGAACCTTGAACGCTTCAACCATGGCTTTGTGAAGCGCATCCAGCAACGTTTTTAGCTCGTCGTCTGTACGGCCTTCGATTAAATCAATACGCAAGAGTGGCATTTTTCATTCCTTCTTATGTCGTGTGCGCTCGCCATTTTCATGAGCTGGCAGAAATCAGCGCCAACCATTCGTCTTCACTGAGAACTTCAACCTCAAGCGCGTCTGCTTTTTTCAACTTGCTGCCTGCATCGGTGCCTGCAACAATATAGTCCGTTTTTTGGGATACTGAACCGGACACTTTGGCGCCCAGCCGTTCCGCACGATCCTTAGCTTCGCTGCGGGTCATTTTCTCCAAGGCCCCAGTGAACACAACCGTTTTACCAGAGATCGGACTTTCGGCCGCGACCTCTTCCAACGGTTCAGTGGTGACGGCGCGAAGAAGGCTCGAGACAATTTCAGAATTTCGCGCATCCATAAAAAAGTCAACGGCAGCATCTGCGGCCGTCTCGCCTATGCCATCGATACCGATGAGATCGAGGTAGGCGGCACTATCCGGCCCTTCACCGGCAGCAACCATCGCGTTAACCCACTGATCTGCACGACCATAGACGCGCGCCATAATGCGCGCGGTGGTTTCGCCAACATGGCGAATGCCCAACGCATAGATAAAGCGATCGAGCGCTATGGTACGTCGTGCGTCAATTGCAGCAAAGAGCTTGGCCGCCGACTGGGCACCCCAGCCGTCGCGATCCTTAAGACGTGGATCTTGGCGTTTATCATTTTCCTCAAGAGAAAAAATGTCATCGGGCGTGCGAATGAGACCTAGATCGAAAAAGGCCCCGATGTTTTTATCACCAAGTCCATCGATATCAAACGCATTGCGCGACACGAAGTGTCTCAAACGTTCAATGGTTTGCGCAGGACAGATAAACCCGCCCGTACAGCGGCGCACCACATCCTTCTTATCGCTTTCTTCATTAGCATCCTGGACTGCGCGACTACCACAGGCCGGACAGGTTGTCGGGAACTTGTAGGGCTTTGAGGTTTTCGGGCGCTTATCGATTGCGACGGACACCACCTGCGGGATGACATCTCCGGCACGCTGAACCACAACGGTGTCACCTACGCGGACGTCCTTGCGCGCAATTTCATCGGCGTTGTGGAGAGAGGCATTGGAGACCACAACTCCGCCAACAGTAACAGGTTGAAGTTTCGCAACCGGCGTTAAGGCCCCTGTGCGGCCGACCTGAATATCAATGGCATTGAGTAGAGTTACAGCTTGCTCAGCGGCAAACTTATGCGCAATGGCCCAGCGCGGGCTGCGGGAGACAAAGCCAAGCCGGTCCTGCAATGCAAGATCATCAACTTTGTAGACGACGCCATCGATGTCATAACCAAGCTTGGCGCGGCGATTTTCAATGTCGGAATAGTAGGCCAACATTTCGCCAACCGAATTGACGCGCACCATATCACCATTAACTGGCAGCCCCCAGGTCGCAAATGTTTGGCACATCTCATACTGACTAGCCTTGGGAGTCATTGAAACTTCACCCCAGGCATAGGCAAAAAACTTTAGGGCGCGCGCAGCAGTGATGGATGCATTCAGTTGGCGCAACGAGCCCGCCGCCGCATTTCGCGGGTTGGCAAATACCTTGTTGCCGGATTTTTCCTGGCGCGTATTAAGGGCGGAAAAATCGTCGGGTGCCATATAAATTTCGCCACGCACCTCAAGCACATTCGGGAGTCCACGCCCCTTCAATGTGTTCGGAATGGCCTTAATGACCCGCACATTAGCGGTTACATCTTCGCCCTCAGCTCCATCGCCGCGCGTTGCAGCCTGAACGAACACACCGTTTTCATAGCGCAGTGAAATGGAAAGACCGTCAATCTTGGGCTCCGCTGTAACCGTGATGAAGTCACCGTCATCAAGGCCTAGAAACCTGCGCACACGTTCAATGAAGTCTGCCACATCGTCATCATCAAAAGCGTTCGATAACGATAACATTGCAACGGCATGGCGCACTTTACCAAACCCTGATGCAGGTGCCGAACCCACACGTTTTGACGGACTGTCCGAACGCACAAGATCTGGAAAGCATCCCTCGATTTCGGCGTTGCGTTGACGCAGTGCATCGTAGTCGGCGTCTGAAATTTCAGGGTCATCTTCGCCGTGATAGCGCGCATCATGATAGGCAATTTCTTGCACCAGTCGTGCCAACTCTCGCCTGGCAGATTTCTTGTCAAGCGCACTCACCGGCACCGAAGGTTTTGATTTTGCCTTGGCCATGGCTGGCAAAGAACTCCTAAGGAAGAGACATGTCGATCAGACAGGTGCGGCATGCAAAAGATTTTGAACCCAGCGCACAAAGACTGGCGCGCCAAAGCTGGTATAGTCGGTCATGTCATGTGGGTGAAGTGGGCGCGGCAATTCTAATCTGCAAAACATAGATAATTAGCGCGGCAAAAGGCTAGCCGTTCTTTGGGCCACCGAGCGAGAAACTGGGCAGGGCCTTCCAAGTCTTGGATATCCATGAACCACCATCTTCACGAGGCGCTAAGCCCCCTGATTGCAGCAACGCATAAGCATCCCTGTACCAAGGGCTTTGTGGGAAGTTGTGCCCCAACACGGCAGCTGCTGTTTGCGCTTCGTTGACAACACCCAGCGCCATGTAGCTTTCCGTCAATCGCATGAGCGCTTCTTCGACGTGGGCTGTTGTTTGATATTTCGACACCACGGTCCTGAACCGGTTGATGGCCCCGACATGATTGTTGCGCTTTAGGTAATAGCGCCCCACCTCCATCTCAGAGGCAGCCAAGGTATCTTCCGCCAAACGGATTCGATTTTCCGCCGTTTTGGCGTATTTGCTATCAGGATACAGCGAGCGCAGCTTTTTCAGCTCTTTCACCGCCTTCAGGGTCGAAGACTGGTCCCGGTTCGGCTTCTTCATTTCATCGAAGTAAGCTGAGGCAATGATGTGATGCGCAAACGGGGCATCTTTCGTTCCGGGATGAAGGCTGGTGTAGCGTTGGGCAGCGACGACGGCCTCAGGTAACTTGCCAGCCTTGTAATAACTATAGGCCGCAAGAACCATCGCACGGCGTGCTTCAGGTGCATACGGATGGGAACGATCCAGGTCTTCAAACTTCTTGGCAGCTTCGTCGAACTTGCCGTCCGTCAGCAGCGCGTCAGCCGAGTTGTAAATTTTCTCTGGCGGATCTGGATTAAGCGACGTTGTTATGTCAGCTGAGGCGCACGCAGTTACAGCAAGGCCTGCTAAGACAAACACAAATGGGCGCGCCCAGCGCACCACATCTTGCTTTAGTCTTTTGAATCCCCCGGCCATCCCGATGCCTGTTTTCGTTAAAGAACTTCGTTGTCTGTTTCTATGACCTGCATGTCTCAAGCTGTCGCCCAATCCATGCCGTGTCCTGCCCTGTCATCGCAGCGTTTTACGCCACTTTACCAGAGGACTCGATGCGGTATTCTAGCCAGCCTCGTGTGACAGTTCGAGCTAAAAAGCCAATTCTCCCAGTCGATCTGTGGTTTAGCGCCGGAATATGGTTGTTCTGGGGCTGGTGGATGCTGGCCTGCGAGGTGGCGAAGGCGGTAAACGACTGTCCAAAAAAAACCGACACCGCAAGGACAACGCCACACACTTGCTCCCAAGCAACCGCAATGCCTTCAAATCGTCTCTCAAGAGGTTATCGGTGGAGTTATTCGCCAGCGGCAGCCATAGCCGGAACCACAGCGTAGGGCTGGTTGATGATAGAAACGTCGCGTACCCGCGGTGCTTCAACCATGGTCCAAGCCGAGGCGTCAGCCAACAGCGCCTGAACCACGAGCGAATTAAGCCGATGGCCACCGCGTACCGAGCGGAAAGCACCGAGAAGTGGTTGACCAGCCAAGCTCAAATCACCGACTGCATCGAGCATTTTGTGGCGAACGAACTCAAGCGGGTCGCGCAGACCTTCTTGGTTCATGACTTTATCGTCGCCAATCGCAACCGTGTTTTCGAGGCTTGCACCAAGTGCCAGGCCTGCTTTCCACAGCCGCTCAACGTCGCTCATAAAGCCGAACGTGCGAGCGCGGGACAGTTCATGACGGAAAATCGCGGGGTTCATTTCGAACGCCAAACGCTGCTTACCAATCACGTCACATGGGAAATCAATCTCAACGTCGAGATGGAAACCTGAATGCGGGGTCAACTCGCCCCAGCAATCGCCTTCCTGGACACGGATCGGTTTCAGAACCTTGATAAACTTACGAGGCGCGTCGAGCTGGCGGATGCCAACTTCGTCAATCGCTTCGACAAAGGCAGCCGAGCTGCCATCCATGATGGGAACTTCTTTGCTGTCGATCTCAACGATGCAGTTATCGACAGACAGGCCACGCAAGGCGGCCAACAGATGCTCGACGGTTGACACCGTCACACCAGCATCATCACCGATTACCGTGCACAACGTCAGATTTTTGACCTGGCTCACCTCAGCTAGAATATCAGCAATGATGGATCCACGTTTGGTGACATAAAAACGGAGCCCAGTGTCAGGTTCTGCTGGATGCAGAAGAACTGAAACTGGAGCTCCACTATGTACCCCCGTACCCCTCAGTTCAATTTCTTGAGCTAAAGTGGTCTGCCGTGCGCCGATAAAGCGATTCGACATTTTGCGCCGTCCCTCGGTCCCTAAATGGCCATGCCCAAGATCGCCTAAGATCTGCAGACTGCCACCCCCATAACCGTCATTCAAAGCCTCAGTAATTCTGTTACGTGTCAGTCTCATTGCCACCCCCCTCGGGAGCAATAAAACCATCTGAGGTAATTCGAACACGGTCTCGAATAAACAAACGATACCTGGGTGTATGGGCTACGACAAATCACGGTTTCTTACCAAGTGTTACTTGTCTTGCATTTGACTTCAGATTGATCGGGAAACAGTCCCGGTCAACGTGTTTTCTACTTTGCAATCCGACCAAAAAACATTGGCAAGTCAGCATCTTGATGGTGTTCTTGAGGGTTATCTTCAGAGCCATCATAGGCCTGTTCAATACGCTGTTCAGCAGAATCGTTTTGATCCAATTCAGAACTTGATCGCGGAGCCGATTCCGAATTTGGGTTATCCACAACCGAATCACCCATAAGTCTTGCACGTCCTGTTAGGCGATCCAGCAACGTTCTTTTGCGCGGTGCCTCTTCAGCGAAAGGATCGCCAATGCTGGCACCTGAATTAGCCCTGCCCGGCAACCTGCTTGTGGTGATATTCCATTTGGGCGTGGGGTGGAAAATCCTCGACGTTCGGCATACGCCGACCGGCACGCGGAATTTGCTCAGCCATCTCCGGCTGAAAACCTTGCGGCTCACCATAGCCTGGCGTTGCAGGCGCATCATAATGCGGTGTTGATGATTGCGACCGCGGATGGGGCAGCAAACCATCTTCGATTGTCACATCGCCAACTTCGCCCCATGTCGTACTGGCATCGGTTGCGGTTGGTGCGGGGTGTTGCCCACCCAAGTCCCGGTCACCGCCATAACGCGTGATGGGTATCGGCGGTGCATCGCGGCTTGGCTCACCCTGCAACGCCTCAGACAAGCGCTGCTGCACATTCTCTGCGCTACCAGACGGTTGGCTGGTTGGGGTCGGTTCAAAAAACTGTGCTTCACTTCCACCCTGCGGAGAAAATGCTGCTGGTGCACCACTTGATTGCGCTGGCGCTTCAGGGGCCGAGATGGGCGGTGGCGTCATCCAATCAGTTTGATTGTCACTGCCAACCACCTTTTTCATTCCAGAGGCAACGATCGATACCCTGACACGATCGCCAAGGGTTTCGTCAAACGTTGCCCCGACAATAATGTTGGCTTCAGGATCAACTTCTTGGCGAACACGGCTAGCAGCTTCGTCAACTTCGTAAAGCGTCAGATCGGAACCACCCGTAATCGATAACAACAAGCCGCGCGCGCCCTTGAGTGAAACATCGTCCAAAAGCGGATTGGCAATGGCTTCCTCGGCAGCAACAATAGCTCGGCGCTCGCCTTCGGCTTCGCCTGTGCCCATCATGGCAGAGCCCATACCGCTGATCACGGTTCGAACGTCTGCAAAATCTAGGTTGATCAGGCCTTCCTTGATGATCAAGTCAACAATGCAAGCAACGCCGGAATAGAGCACTTGGTCGGCGAGAACAAAAGCCTCTGAGAACGTCGTTTTCTCATTGGCTAGGCGGAACAGATTTTGATTTGGAATAACGATCAGGGTGTCGACATTGCATTTCAGTTCAGAAATGCCTGCTTCAGCAATGCGCATCCGGCGCGCGCCTTCAAACTGAAATGGTTTTGTGACGACACCAACGGTGAGAATACCCATCTCACGTGCCACCTTAGCAATGGTCGCGGCTGCACCTGTGCCCGTACCGCCGCCCATACCTGCAGCGATAAACACCATATGCGCGCCAGAAACCTGGGCCCGAACATCTTCAATTGCTTCTTCTGCTGCTGCTTTGCCAATCTCCGGTTTAGAACCAGCACCAAGGCCTTCTGTAAGCTCAGCGCCTAATTGCAAGCGGTGTTCTGCACTCGAGGCTGCAAGTGCTTGCGCGTCGGTATTGGCAACAACAAATTCAACGCCGGTCAAACCAGCCGCGATCATATTGTTGATGGCATTGCAGCCTGCGCCGCCAACACCAATCACCACCAGGCGGGGCCTTAGGTCGGTGATTTCCGGCAATTGCAACTTAATGCTCATGATGTCCTCTTGCCAGTTTGTGAGGTCTGACAGCGCCCAGCGCCTGCCTCGTTGGCATAAGTTAGTGTTTCAATCCTGACGTCACGCAACGCACTGAATTCTTTGGCCACACACTAGAACCCTTGCTTCAACCAAGATCCAACGCGATCGATATAACTTTTTGAACTGCGCACTTTTGGACGACGCGCTGTTGCACTTGAGTGCAAATCGGAAGCGCGGGCTTCCAACAAACCAACCACAGTCGCGAACGCTGGCGAGGTCATGACCTGGGGCAAACCTGAAAGTGCAACCGGGTTTGCAATGCGTACCCGCCTGCCGAGCACTTGAGACAAATAAGTGCCCGCACCCACCAGCTGGCTCCCGCCGCCGGTGATGACAATCTGATCCCCCGCATATGGACGAACGCCCGCTTCGCTGACACGCGTGTCGATACGCTTGGCAAGTCCTTCAAAACGTTGCCGAATGATTTCCGAAAGTTGCGCCTTCGTCGTTTGGTTCACATCACCATCCTCCCCGCCCACCAGCGGATAGGAAAACGTCTCGTGTTCATCGGATTGCGCACTGATTACAGACCCATAGAGCGCCTTGATTCGCTCAGCTTCCGCAAGCGGCGTCTGCAATGCGCGGGCGATATCGAAGGTGATGTGGTTTGCACCCATCGCCAAAGAGTCTGTGAACAAGAACGCGCCATCTGAGAACACCGACAGAGTTGTAGTGCCGCCTCCGAGATCAATGCAGGTGATCCCCAATTGGCGCTCTTCTTCAGTTGTTGTAGCAAGTCCACTTGCATAAGGCGCTGCAAACATATGGCTGACGCGCAGGTAGCAACGTTCAATCATCAAAAGCAGGTTTTGTATTGGTGCATCATCTGCCGTTACGGCGTGCCAATCTGCCATGATCCGCTTGGCGGCCATACCGCGCGGGTCAACAATGGACTCAGAACCATCAATGCGATAACCGCGATGATTGAGATGGATCAGGCTACGTCCTTCCTGTTTGGCATAGCCCCGTCCAGCGCCGTGCAATCGCGCAAGGTCATCATCATCAACGATGCCAGAGGCAACATCGGCGCTGGCCCGAAAATTTTGCGACACCAACTGGCCACACGAAACGGATACTGCAATGTCATCCAGTGTTACGCCTGCCATGGCTTCGGCCTGGGCTATCGTTGCCCGCGTCACCTGCTCGGCGCGATCCAAGTCTGTGATGACGCCTGCTGTTACCCCATGTGAGCGTTGCTGGGCAACGCCCACAACGCGCATCCGATCTTGGCCGCCACTGCGTTCACTCGTCCACGGGCCAATCGCTGCAATGAGGCAGGTTGTTTTAACGGAGCCGATATCGAGCACGCCGACAATGCGATAGCCGCCAACCTTTCTCCAATGGGGATTTGTCATGGCCTCTGTCTCCCTCAGCTCATATCCTGGTCGCGGGCGCTGATACGCGTTGCCGGGACCATGGGTCTGATGGAGATGCGCTCAACCGCACGCAAATCAATGATGCTGTTGCCGCTTTGAACAATATCGAGTGCCGTGTCATGGGCGAGGAACGCTTCAAGGGCGCTGGCTTCCTGGCCGGCTGGCAAGTGCAGCGCGCCACCTCCAACGAGTTTCATCGTCCACCGCCGCTCGCCGACGCGTTCTGAAACCGTGACAAAAGCAGCAATGTCTGGAAAGCGCTGCATGAGAGCGAACAATTGCCCGACATGGCCTGGCGCACCCTCACCCCTCAAGCGCGGCAGGTGATCGAGGACACCTGGCTCGACCGCGGACAACACACGGCCACCCTCGTCAATCAAATAGTCCTGACCTCCACGCTGCCAAACAGCCGCTGGTGTACGCTCAGTAACGTGAATTTTCAATTGGCTCGGATAGATGCGCGAAGCTTCAACGGTTTTAATCCACGGCAAACGTTGTAAACGCTCACGCAGCAGTGAAGGTTCAAAGCTCAAAAACGAGTGCATGTTCGGGAGATCAAGCGCATCAAAGATGTCGTCTTCGAGTGTATAGCGATGCCCTGATAGCGCAACCTGATCGATGCCAAAGCCTGTCGCTATTGCCAAACGTTCAAGATCGCCGTGTAACGCTTTGGGTGTTGCCAGCCGCGAACCGCCATCTGTGAGAATTGCAAATGTAACAATTCCTGCCAGCGCTGCAGAACCCACTATCGCCAAGCGGCGCAGCGTCTTTTGGCGCCAACTCAGCTTACGGCCAGCAGTGCGACGTCGATCTCGGGCTTCAAAATAATCTTCGGTGAGATACGGTGCTGTTTCCGGTGCCAGGTGATCAACAGCATAAGTGTGCGGGGATCTCGCCATCCCGGCAGGTGTTATGTCAGTCTTTCTATTGACCTGTCGCAACTCGCATCCTCAACCATCCAACGCACCAGCTCGCCAAATGACCAGCCCGCGTGCGCCGCCAATTCCGGCACCAAAGAGGTTTCCGTCATGCCTGGTTGCGTATTCACTTCCAGACATATGACGGCACCACCGGCACCGTTTGTGTCATCAAACCGAAAGTCTGCCCGGGTAACCCCGCGACAGCCCAAAGCTTGATGGGCGTTAAGGGTGTATTCCCTAACGTTTTGGTAAATATCTGGTAAAAGATCGGCCCCAACGACGTGTCTAGACCCCCCAGAAGCGTACTTTGCTTCAAAATCGTAGAAGGGACGCTCCTCAGTAGGCAAAATTTCAGTCACATCAGAAACAAAGTCGCCAATCACCGCGCACGTCAATTCCCGCCCTGGGATGAATTGCTCGACCATCACCACATCATCGGGCGCACCACCCGTTGCAATCTCATTGGGTGGTGTAGCTGCATCTGGCCCAACAACGACGACACCAAAACTTGAGCCATCTGCAACTGGCTTGACCACATAAGGTGGCGTTAAGACGTGGGCGCGGCTTGCGTCTTGGCGACGACAAAGCTTGGCATCGGCGACAGGAACACCGGCTGCCGCCATGATTGTTTTGGCGTGTGCTTTGTGCATGGCAACGGCTGAGGGGCCGACACCAGAGTGCGTGTAAGGAATGCCAACACATTCCAAAACACCTTGAATGGAGCCATCTTCGCCAATGGGACCATGCAGCCCATTGAAACAAACATCAGGCGCCAGTTCTTTCAGGCGCAGTGCTATATCGCGATCGACATCGACGGTCGTAACTTGGTAGCCTTCACCCTCAAGGGCTTTGGCAACCGCAGTTCCAGATTTCAAGCTGATTTCGCGTTCGAATGACCAGCCGCCCATCAAAACAGCGACATGTTTAAACGTGCGTGCGGGTGGCTCGCAAAGGTGATCAGCCATTAAGCGTCTCCTACATTTGGCAGGTGTCCTGCCTCTGATAGGGGACCGGCCTCTGGTAGGGGCTCGGCCAACGCTTCACCCGTTGCGCCGCCGTCTTTAGCGACACCGATGCGCTTAATCTCCCATTGCAGGGTTATGCCAGAATTTGCCTTGACGTGCGCCCTGACCGTTTCGCCCAAGCGTTCGAGGTCTTCACCTGTGGCACCTTGATCGTTGATCAAAAAATTGCAGTGCATTTCAGAAACTTTGGCGCCACCAACCCTAAACCCACGCATACCGGCCGCATCAATCAAACGCCAAGCACTATGACCTTCAGGGTTCTTAAACGTCGACCCGCCTGTGCGTTCTTTGATAGGTTGGTTTTCTTCGCGGTACTTCGCAACGTCCTGCATTTCTGCAGAAATCTCATCTGGATGACCGGCCCGGCCCTGAAACAGCGCCTCGGTAAAAATCCAATCATCCGGAACAGCGCAATGGCGATAAGTAAAACCCATGTCGGCATTTGATAGAACGTGAATTTCACCATCGGGCGCGACGGCACGTGCTTCGAGCAAAACATCCTTGGTCTCGGTGCCGTGTGCGCCTGCATTCATGCGCAATGCACCACCAATCGATCCTGGAATTCCGCGATAGAATGAAATGCCTGCTATCCCAGCGTCACCAGCCGCACGCGCGACCTTGACATCCGGCACCATAGTGCCCGCACGCAGACGGTGCCCGTCTTCGACAGTTGTAGACCCAAACCCGCGTCCAAGCCGGATCACAACGCCTGGAAAACCACCATCGCGCACCAGGAGGTTAGAGCCCAGCCCAACAACAAGTACCGGTAACGCACCAGCGTTTCTTTTCAAAAAATAGGCAAGGTCGCTTTCATCAGCAGGTGTAAATAAAATCTGCGCCGGACCACCAGCACGAAACCAAGTAATGCTTGCCAAAGACTGATTGGCAACAAGCTTACCGCGCAGCTCCGACATTTTGGCGCGAAGTGCATCTGTCAGATCGTCAAAGGCCATCAATAGCCGCCCCCGGCGCGCATCGGCTGATCTTCGGTGAGCCATCCCGGCAGGGCATGCGCCCACTCTGTTGACACTCCGGCACCCACACAGACCACCATATCACCCTCACGTGCTGTGGCGCGCAATGCCTCGACCAACGCGCCGGTGCCATTCAAGGCCTGTACCGACGGGTGGCCCGTTGAGCGAACGCCCTCGGCAAGGGAATTCTCATTAATACCTTCAATCGAGGCTTCACCGGCTGAATAAAGCGGCATCACCATAACCCGGTCAGCAGGCGCAAAGCAGGCGCAGAAATCACCAAACAAGTCCCGTACGCGCGAGTAACGATGCGGTTCAACAACAGCAATCACCCGCCCTCGCGCGCCACTTTTTGCAGCCTTCAAGACGGACAATATTTCGACCGGGTGATGAGCATAATCATCAAAGATGCTGACACCATTCCAGGTTCCGGTCAGCTGGAAGCGACGTTTGACGCCAGAAAATGAGGCAAGGCCTGCCCGTATTTGTTCATCAGGAATGCCAACCTCTGTTGCCACCGCGACCGTGGCTAGGGCGTTCAGCACATTGTGTTCGCCTAAGAACGGCAGCCGCCAGCCATGGGCCTGACGCGCACCACCCACAACACGATCACTCATTTGAAAATCAAAGCTACTGATGTGCCCATCTGCTTGCAGGCCTGTGAGACGGAGGTCAGCATCTTCGCTTGCACCATAGGTCAACAGCCTGCGCCCATCGCGGCGCAGTTCCAAAGCTTCAATCATGTCGCGAGCAACGGGGTGATCAACGCACGCCACTGCCAAGCCATAGAAGGGAATGTTCTTGAAAAACGTCGCGTACTCGCGGTGCATATTGTTGACACTCTTGAAGTAGTCAAGATGCTCTGGATCAATGTTAGTCACGACACCGATTTGGGTTGGCAGGCGCGTAAACGTGCCATCGCTTTCATCTGCTTCAACAAGCATCCAATCGCCTTTGCCTAGGCGGGCGTTAGAGCCCCACTCATTGATAATGCCACCCGTAATAACAGTTGGATCAAGGCCTGCTGCTGCAAATACGTGCGAAGCCAGTGACGACGTTGTGGTTTTGCCGTGCGTTCCGGTAATCGAAACCGTTTTATAAAGGCGCATCAACTCCGCTAAAATTTCAGCACGCCGAATGATCTGCAGTTTTTTCTTGCGCGCAGCCTCGAGTTCTGGATTGCCGGATTTGACAGCCGTTGAAATCACCACACATTGCGCGCCGATCAAGTTAACCGGGTCGTGGCCAATAAACACGCGAATGCCCTTGGCGCGTAGCCGCTGCACATTGGCAGACTCTTTTTGATCCGAGCCTTGAACCTTAAACCCTTTGGCCATCAGAATTTCAGCAATGGCACTCATGCCAATGCCACCGATCCCGATGATATGAAAGTTCCCGGCGTTGCGGGGCATCTGCATGGCCGTTCAATCCTATTCTAGTGCGCAGCGGTCTCATTTGCCTGCTTACCCACATTCTTTTTCTAAGCTATGTGGTTATCAGAGAGACCGGACCCCATCACCATCTCTTGCACAAGATCCGCTAATGCGCCGACAGCCTCTGGATTGCCCATAGATTTGGCAGCTTTTTGCGCCCCTTGCAGCACGTTCGGCTGGTGTGCCAGACGGGTGACCTCTTTGGCAATCCGATCCGCGGATAAATCCTTCTGTTCGATACACCAAGCCGCGCCTGATTCGGCAAGTTGCCTGGCATTTTCCAATTGATCGTTATCCAAAGACCCTGGCAAAGGCACCAATATGGCAGGACGGCCAATCACTGCCAATTCGGCAACCGTCGAGGCTCCGGCCCGGGCCATCACCAAATGCGCGTTGGCAATCAATTCTGGAAGGTTTGGGAAAAACGTCGCAACCTCGGCGGTGACGCCTGCCGCCTCGTAGGTTGCCTTCACCCGAGCAACGTCTTCTTCGCGTGCCTGCTGGACCACAATCAGACGGCGCAAAAGCTCGTTATCCAAACGCGCAAGCGCCCCAGGCACGGTATCGGACAAGAACCGCGCGCCTTGACTGCCGCCAAACACCACCAGGTAAAAAGGCGCGGCACTTGAAACGGTTGGAAACGGTATTTCAGCAGCCTGCAACACAGCAGCACGCACCGGGTTTCCGGTCACGCGCACTTTGCGCTCGACGTCCCCATGCAGAAGCTTAGTGTGTGCAAACGTTGTTGCAATATGATCAACACGCTGGCTCAGCATTTTGTTGGCCCGTCCCAGCACCGCATTTTGTTCGTGAACGGCCGTTGGGATCTTATGCATACGCGCGGCAAGCAACGGCGGGAATGTCGGATACCCGCCAAACCCAATAACCGCACTTGGTTTGACTTTGCCAAGGATGCGATAGGCAGATGCAATACCGCGGCTAAGTGCGGTTGCAGTTTTGGCAAGTGCCATGGGCGACTTGCCACGCACGGTAGCTGACGGAATTTGATAGACGTTTCGTGCCGGGAACCCACTCCCATAGCGATCACCACGCATGTCCGTTGCCAGATCTACAACAAGACCGCGTGCCGCGAGTTCCTCGGCAAGCGCAAATGCAGGAAACAAATGGCCCGCCGTGCCACCGGCAGCCAAAAGGACAGATCTTTGTTCGCTCATGAGTGTATCCGATGAGGTTCGAGGACGCTTGGCGACACAGAAGGCGCACGAATGTGCGCAAGATTGGGCCGTCGCCTAGTCAACGCCAGCAACATGCCAACGGTGATGGAAATGGCGATCATCGATGAGCCCCCAGACGATATGAACGGCAACGTCATCCCCTTGGCTGGTAATAAACCAATATTCACGCCCATGTTGATATAGGCTTGGAGCGCAAACAACAGAGCAAGCCCAATGACCGCAAACCGTATCGAACTATCTGGCTCATGACGGACGCGTTGAAAAGCGCGAATAACAATAAACGTAAAAGCGAACAACAGCGCCAAGCAGGCAATAACCCCATACTCTTCTGCAACAACCGCAAAAATAAAGTCCGTGTGAGCATCTGGCAAAACCGTTTTGATTGTGCCTTCGCCGGGACCGCGCCCGAAAAATCCACCTTCAGTAAAGCTCTGCATGGCGCGATCCACCTGGCTATGATCACCGGGGTTGGGATTGAGAAACTTTTCGACGCGATATTGGACGTGTGGGAATGCGATATAGGCGGCAGCCAAACCAACCACCCCTAAGACCGCAATTACTACACCGCCGATCAGCGGTTGACCTGATGTAAAATAAAGTGCGCCCCAGACCATCGACACAAGCACGGTTTGGCCAACATCTGGCTGAAGCACCAGCAGCGTACATAGCAACGCAGCAAGGACAATAGATAACGTGAGCGCTGGCATTTCTTTGGCAACATGTGTTTGCGCCAGTAACCAAGCCGTGATCACAACAAAAGCAGGTTTTGCGATTTCAGAGGGTTGGAAGGAAAACCCAAACAACAACAGCCACCGCTTGGCGCCATTGATTTCGCGACCATTCCAATAGATGTAAATCAGCGCGGCGATAGCAACAACAAATAATGCAAATGAAAGGCGCCGGATCATTTGCGGCTCTAGAAACGAGACCGACAACATAACCAGCATACCGACAGCCGAAAATAAAATGTGGCGCTCAACAAAGTAATAGGCGGGTAAACCTTTAGCGACCGCAACCGACGGACTAGCCGCAAGAGACAACACAATACCCGCTGCCATAATCGCCGCCACCGCTGCCAACAGCGCATGGTCAACCGTGAACCACCACCTAACAAGTCGGCTTTTGTCAGCGCGCGACACCCTCATGTGGCGTCTCCCAACATCTCCACATCAGGCAAAGTAGCAACAAGATCCGTGAAATGTGCGCCACGCAGCTCAAAGTTGCGGAAGTGATCGAAGGAGGCGCACGCGGGCGACAGCAACACAACCGGTGCTTCAGCTTGACTTTGCGCGGCGTCTTCAGCTGCCTGTTTCACGGCAACGTCCAGTGTCGCTGCAATCTCAAACGGGGCACGCCCCGACAAAGTCTTGGCAAAATCATCTGCAGCTTCACCGATGAGATAGGCCTTGGCAACACGCGGCAGCAGTGGCGTCAGCGCTTCGATACCACCATCCTTGGCACGTCCACCTGCTATCCAGTAAATGTCGCCGGCAAAACTGGACAGCGCTTTTTCAGCACTTTCAGCATTGGTTGCTTTTGAATCGTTGACAAACACCACCCGACCGCGGCGGGCAATTTGCTGCAAGCGATGGGCAAGGCCTGGAAATGATTTCAATCCATCTGCAATGCGGGCCGGTCGCCACAGCTTGTCAGCGAACTCTGGATGGGTCGAAGCGCTTTGATCGGCAAGCGCGCGTATAGCCAGTATGGCCGCCAGAGCATTTTCAACATTGTGCGCACCACGTAATGCGGCAATGCCATCAAGATTGGCAATTTCATCGCTTTGACCCACACCATCTTTGACCGTGTGCACAAATAAGCTTGAACCAATGGCATAGCCGCGCGGCACAATGGACGTACCTGTGCCTTTGGTAAAGGCATAAAGACGTTCACGTGGTGCAATCGTTTCAGCAACCACCTTGGTGAAGGCATCATCCACACACACGCAGGCCGCATCCGCCCCTTGCACCAGCCGCGCTTTGACGCCGGCATAGTTTTCAATCGTGCCGTGGCGATCAAGATGATCCGGCGTCACGTTGAGCAGCACGCCAACGGTCGGGTGCAACGTTGGGGTGAGGTCAATCTGATAGGACGACATCTCAACAACGTGGATGCGATTATCGTCGGCTGGCTCAAGTGACAGAACTGCCTTGCCGATGTTTCCGCCCATCGAGACCTGACAACCAAGTGCGCGTAGGATGTGCGCGGTAAGAGCCGTCGTGGTTGACTTGCCGTTGGTGCCCGTAATGGCGATGAACGGGGCCCCGGGACAGTCCATCGCACGCTGGCGGGCAAACAATTCAATATCGCCAATAATTTCAACGCCTGCCTCTAGCGCCTTCTTGACGCTCCAGTGTGGCTCGGGATGGGTCAGCGGCACACCTGGCGCGACAACAAAACTACTAAAGCGCGACCAATCAACTTGATTAAGGTCCTCAACATTGAGGCCGGCTCGGCGCGCGCCATCTTGGGCGTCAGGGTTGTCATCCCAGGCGATGACGTCAGCACCCCCTTTGCGCAAGGCCTCGCCTGCAATAAGGCCCGAGCCGCCAAGCCCAAACAGCGCGACTGTTTTGTTTTCAAATAAGGTCAAGCGAATCATGAGCCAGACTGTAAGCGATCATGCCCGTATCCAAAATCGCATCCGTGCATCAGAAGAGTGATTTTCGGACCAATTTTAGCGCAGTTTAAGCGAAGCTAGCCCAATCAGCGCCAACACAACGGAGATAATCCAAAACCGGACCACAACCGTGCTCTCCTGCCAGCCTTTTTGCTCATAGTGATGGTGCAGAGGCGCCATGCGGAATACGCGCTTACCAGTAAGCTTATAAGATGCAACCTGTATAACCACCGACATTGTTTCAAGCACAAACAGGCCGCCGACAATGGCGAGCACGATTTCATGTTTGGTCGCAACAGCAATTGACCCAAGTCCACCGCCCAGCGCCAGCGAACCGGTATCACCCATAAAGATCATCGCAGGTGGGGCATTGAACCACAAAAACCCAAGTCCCGCGCCAATCAACGCACCACAAATAATGGCCAGCTCACCAGTGCCCGCAACGTAGTGAATTTGCAGGTAGGAGGCGAATTTCACATTACCAATAAGATAAGCAATCAGGCCAAATGTTCCTGCCGCAATCATCACCGGTACAATGGCAAGCCCATCAAGGCCATCGGTAAGATTGACCGCATTACCCGCTCCTGAAATGACAAAGGCGCCAGCAAAGATGAAGAAAATTCCAAGCGACAAGACAACATCTTTGAAGAACGGGAATGCGAGTTTGTCTGCAAGATCAGGAGGACCGATCTGCATCAACACGTAGGTCGCGACCGCAGCGATGAGAAACTCAAGTCCGAGTCTGACCTTACCCCCAAATCCTGTCGATGTTTGTTTCTTGAGTTTGAGATAGTCATCATAAAAACCGATGGCACCATAAGACAGAATAACCGCCAAAACCACCCAGACATAGCGATTGGAAAGATCAGCCCATAGCAAGGTTGCAATGGCGACGCTGGCCAAGATCATCAAACCACCCATCGTCGGCGTGCCGACCTTGGCAAAATGGGATTCTGGGCCATCATCACGGATCGGCTGGCCTTTGCCCTGCTTCAAGCGCAACAGTGCAATAATGCCAGGACCAAACAGCATGACAAACAGCAACGCTGTAAAAATTGCGCCGCCAGTGCGGAAGGTGATGTAGCGAAAGACGTTGAGCGGACCAAACTGGTCACTGAAATTGATGAGCTCGTAGAGCATCTATATCCCCCTCAGGCACCCGACGGGCGCTCATTAGCGCTCCCTACCACGAGGCTTCGACAAGTGGAACCGTCGCACGGGTCTAAATTCAGACTAATCGCCAAACTCGTTGCGAATTGCGGCTAGAACATGTGCCATGCGCGAACCAAGCGAGCCTTTGATCATCACCGCGTCCCCAGGTTGCAGGGCTGAGATCACGGCATCTGCAATACCCTCAACCTCATTGGCCCAGGCACCACGCTTAGCCTCCGGTAGTTGGCGAAACAGCTCTGCCATGTGGCGACCGGATGAAAACACCAGATCAATGTCGCCCGACTCGACGCATTCTCCCAAACTGGCATGAAGCACGCCACTGTCGCTACCGAGCTCCAACATATCACCAAGGATTGCGACACGTCTTGGGTAGTCATCGCGCGAGACGGCCGCCAGAACACCAAGAGCAGCCCGCATCGAGGCCGGGTTGGCATTGTAGGATTCATCAATCACAAGGATCTCGCCACCAGGAACGCGCAACACCTCACGTGCACCGCGACCAGCAACTGGCTTTAGTCCGGCCAACGCCTTGGCGCCGCACAACACATCCCGTCCAGATGCCTGCAGGGCAGCAATCACAGCCAGAGAGTTTTGCGCAACATGAACGCCTGGAATTTCAAGTGCATAGGAAATCTCTTGAGACCCAACCTTGGCCGTTACCTGACTTTTCGCTCCCTGAGCGCGGTAAGAAATGAGATGCACGTCTGCCTCTGAAGCACATCCGAACGCCATTATGCGCGCGTTCACCATCATTGCGCGTTTACGAAGCAAAGAGAAAAACGGGTTGTCGGCATTGAGCACGGCGACGCCGCCCGGTTCCAATCCGTCAAATATCTCTGCTTTGGCTTCGGCAATTTGATCTACTGACGCGAAGAATTCCAAATGCACAGGCTCAACGGTCGTGATGATCGCAATGTGCGGGCATACCATCTTCGTCAACGGTGTTATTTCGCCAGCATGGTTCATGCCGATTTCATAGATCGCGCAATCAACATCTTGTGGCGTTGTCGCCAGCGTGAGCGGTACGCCCCAATGATTGTTGAATGACTTTGCAGCGGCGTGCGTTTTCCCAAGTGCTGAAAAACTGGTGCAGAGCATGTCTTTGGTGCCCGTCTTACCAACACTGCCAGTGACGGCAACAACGACCGCATCCGGCTTGAGGCGCTGGCGCGCGGCGCGTGCAAGATCTTCAAGAGCTGCCAGAGGGTCATCAACACGGACAAGCGTGGCATTGGGTTGATCCAACTCAAAAGTACGCGACACGAGCGCTGCTGCCGCGCCTTTTTCCAAGGCCGCTGCGACAAAGTCATGGCCATCACGCTTGTCACTCAGTGGGACGAACAAATCGCCAGCTTCAAGCGTACGCGTATCAATAGAGATGCCGGACACAGGGTGCGCTGCCGGGCCTTCGACCTTGCCACCTGTCGCTTTTGCAATCTCTTCAATGGTCCATAACGGCTCGCTCATCCAGCAAACATCTCCATCGCCGCTCTGAGCTCTTCATGATCTGAAAATGGAATAACGTCTTTGCCCACAATCTGACCTGTCTCATGGCCCTTGCCAGCAATCAACACAACATCACCAGCACCGCTCATCGCGACCGCTCGTCGGATTGCTTCCCGGCGACCACCTGTTTCAAGCACCCCCTCAAGCCCAGCGCACACTTCAGATCTTATGTCGGCGGCATCTTCTGAGCGCGGATTGTCATCGGTGACAATGACAACATCTGCACCATCTTGCGCAATTCTTCCCATCAAAGGCCGCTTGCCTTTGTCGCGATCGCCACCGCAACCAAACACAACAATCAACCGTCCGGTGGCAAACGGTCGGCAACCGCGCAACGCGGCTTCAAGTGCTTCGGGCTTGTGGGCATAGTCAACCACCATCAATGCACCTTTGACATTACCAACAATTTCCAGCCGCCCCGCAACGCCAACAAGTTGGCCAAGCGCTGAGGCAATAGTATTTGGGGTAACTCCAACAGCCAGCACGAGGCCTGCTGCAACCAGCGCGTTGCTCACCTGATAGTCACCGACAAGACCGAGATGCACAGTATAGTTTTGACCGTCTATCGACAAAGACAGCACTTGCGCGAAACCCTCACGTGTCACGCCATTGAGCCGCACGCGCTTAGCATTCACGCCGACATCAATCACGGCCTGCCCACGCGTTTGGGCAATCTCAGTCACGCGGGCCGACACCGCATCATCCGAATTGACAACAGCCGTACCATTTGCAGGCAACAGCTCGGCAAACAAACGCAGCTTGGCGTTGAGATAAGACTCTAAGTCTAGGTGATAGTCCAGATGGTCCCGCCCCAGATTGGTAAAGGCGGCCGCCTTAAGCTGAACCCCATCAAGGCGATATTGATCAAGACCGTGAGACGACGCCTCCATTGCCAGGTGGTCGATACCCGCATTGGCGAGTTGGGAAAGCATTTTGTGTAATGTCACGGGGTCGGGCGTCGTCAGAGAACCATAGCGCGCCTCATCAGCGGTGATGACACCGATGGTGCCAATGGATGCGGCAGACCGGCCAGCACTGAGCAACATCTGACGGGTAAAATCGGCAACCGACGTTTTGCCACTTGTTCCTGTGACGGCAACGACAGTTTCAGGTTGCGGGGCATAAAACTTCGCCGCCAGCGCGGCCAACACGCGGCGTGGGTTCTGAGCCCGGAGCACTGGCACCCTAACACCATCGGGCACAGGCGAATCTAGCCCGGTCAGGACAGCACAGGCGCCTTTTGCAACCGCATCGGAAATAAAACGTGCTCCATCCGCTGCACTCCCTGCAAGCGCGGCAAACACCTCACCGGGTTTAATTGTACGGCTATCGAGCGATACACCCTGGACCTCGCAATGAGGCACGGATTGGCTTGACAGTTCAGTCTCAGAAATAAGAGTGGCGAGCCGCATTGGTCCTCGAAGGCACAAAAACAAGATGATTGGTTCTTATGAGCCCGCGCGCCAGCCGTCAAACCCTTGACACCTTCTCATGCCATGGCAACGAAACTTGGCGCACCCAAAGGCATTGAAAGACCTGCACCCCGAGGACCCTAAATTGCTGTTGATCTATTTTGTGAGCGCTGCAAGAGCGCGGGCGGGTGCAACATTAAGCAGCGGTGCAATACGCTCTATAACACGCGCTGTGGTTGGTGCTGCATTGCGGCCTGCGGTGATGGACCCGCCTGAAGCGCGATTTCCGGTCGGCTCAAACAGCGACACCAGAACGACATAGCGTGGCTGTTCCATTGGGAAGGCACCGAAGAATGACGAAATGACGGTCTTCTTTTTGTAACCCCCGCGACCAGCCACCTCGGCGGTGCCGGTTTTGCCGCCGACACGATAGCCCGGTACATCGGCCCGTCGCCCTGTGCCCGCGGCGTCTATCACATTCAAGCGCATCAACTCGCGCATACTCTGGCTTGTCGCCTCCGACAACACGCGTTCACCGTCCAAGGGACCAATGGTTCTCTGGCGCAGAAATGTTGGGCGTATATAACGACCCCCATTGATGAGAGCCGCCCCAGCTGCAGCGAACTGCAATGGAGAAACTGCCATACCGTGACCGAATGATATTGTGATCTGTTGGATACGGTGCCAATCCTCAGGCGCTTGTGGCGGCGCGACAGGACCGGCCTCTGTTTTCATTGGGCCCAGCAAGCGAAAGGTTTCAAGAAACCGCTTATGACGCTCCGGCCCTGCGGCCAAAGCCAACATGCCGGCACCAACGTTGGAGGAGTGCGTGAAGATTTCTGCAACGCTCAACGGACGACCCGACCCATGTCCATCGCGAATAGTGTAACGGCCATCACGCAACGGTTGTGAAACGTCGAGACGGGTGTCGGTTGTTACCAGGCCCGCCTCCAGCGCCATCGCAATGGTAAACGCCTTGAAGATTGATCCAAGCTCATAGGTACCGCCGGCGATGCGATCTTGACGTTCCGGTTCCTGCAACTGCGCTGGCTGCATCGGGTCAACACCGGGCAACGAGGCTGTCGCCAGCACTTCGCCGGTTTCAACGTCGAGCACAACGCCTGATGCTCCTTTGGCCTGATAGCGGCGCATAGCGCTTTTCAGTTCATCCTGCAGCCCATGTTGCACACCCAGATCAAGCGACGTTTGTACCGGCGCTTTGCGCGACAATGCAGTGCCGAGCACAGGATCGGTGCCGACTTCTTGATCAATATACTGTTCGAGACCAGCCACGCCCTTATTATCGACGTTGACACCACCCAATACGTGGCCTGCAAGATTGCCTGCAGGGTAAGCGCGCTTGAGCTCATTCTTAAAGCCCAGCCCCGGAAAACCGAGATTGTGAATGTGTTGCGCGATGGCAGGTGAAATTCCACGCCGCACCCAAACAAAGCGCCGCGAACGGTCTGACAATTCAATTCGCAATTTTGCGCCATCAAGGTCAGGCATCAGGTTTACCAGCTGCTCAACAACGGCGTCGCGATCCAAGATGTGTGAGGGGTCTGCAAACAGGGACGGCAAACTGACATCCGTTGCCAACAAGCGACCACGTCGATCAACAATATCTGGGCGTGCAAAGCTGTTGGCTATCGGATTGGAAATAGCTGTTGTGAGTTCGCCCCGTCCTACCCACGCAAGGTGCAGCAGCTGGCCGGCAATTGCCGTCGACATCGCTACCACGGACAGCGTTACGACCGCAGACCGCATTTTCATTTTTTGCCCGCCACTCGGTTTCTGCCAAGACGCGGCCTCGCGCCTTTTTGGCAGACCCGGCGTGATGATAACCGGTCTGCGTAGCTGCATCAGCGCCGATCCGCCGATCCGGTAATGATGGGATTGGTCACAAATGGGAGGGTGACGACGTGGCGTTCATCAAGTGGTTTAAGGCCTTGTGCTCGGGCAAGCGGCTCGATGCGCCCCGGACGCGCCAGATGCGCGCGCTCTGCCTTTAACACGGCGATATCGCCCCGCACCGTCTCGACGAATTGCTCTTTCGCCTGCACCTTGGCTGCAAGGAGACGGGTTTCATAATTCAAGCTGTAGAGAAGAAAGGCACTGGCAATTGCCAAAAACAGCGCCGATACCGACAACATACGCATGACTTAACGCTCCCAATGACGACGTGGCTCAGCTATGTTATCGGATCGCACACGGGTGGGGATGGTTAAGACGCAGCTGGTTTTGCTGGCGCTTTCGTCCGCTCCGCGATGCGCAACCGTGCCGAGCGTGCACGTGGATTCACATCTAATTCACCTTTAGAAGGTGTTAACGGGCGGGAGTTAACAATTCGAAAACAAGGTTCAGACAATTGTATCGATTGCATCGGCAAGTGACGTGATGGACCCGGCGTTTTGCCTGAACGCTCCGTCAAAAACCGTTTCACGATACGGTCCTCAAGACTGTGGAATGAGACCACCAATAAGCGTCCACCAGGCTTCAATACCTCTTCGGCAGCCGCCAGGCCCTGGCGCAACTCACCCAACTCATCATTGACGAAAATGCGCAGCGCTTGAAATGAGCGCGTTGCAGGGTGCTTTGGATCACCACCTCGTTTTCCCAGAACGCGGGCCACAAGGTCAGCCAAATCAAGCGTTGTCTCAAATGGTTTTTCCGAACGTCGCTGGACAACAGCCTTGGCGATTGCGCGCGAACGGCGCTCTTCACCAAAGTCATAGAGAATGTTGGCAAGATCAGTTTCATCAAACGTGTTGACAACATCGGCTGCTGACGGTCCCGTTTCCAAACGACCAGCCACCTCGGCGTCGGGTTCACTGGCGGAACCGCCATCTCGAATAGGCGCAAACATACGCATATCGAGCGGGCCATCATGGGCAAATGAAAACCCGCGCTCGGCTTGATCAAGCTGCATGGAAGACACGCCGAGATCGAACACCACGCCGTCAACGGCTGCGATGTTGCGCTCACAGACAACCTCAGACATGTCGCTAAACGGTGCCAGCACCAGCGACAGCCGCGGTGCATAGTGCGCAACGCGGATTTGGCCAGCTTGAAATGCTGCGGGATCGCGATCAAGTGCAAACACAATGCAGGCTGCTGCGTCTAACAAGGCAGAGGTATATCCGCCCGCACCAAAGGTGGCATCAATGTAGGTTGCCCCATCAGTGGGCTTTAGCGCATCTAAGATTTCGGAAAGCAGCACGGGAATGTGCGGCCGGCCTGGACGCCCGGGCGTGTGCTCGGTGTCTGCCGCCGCTGTCATTCCCGTGCTCCTCCGTCACGGCTACCGGATCGGTTGCCGCTCCCCGCGCCGAACAAGGTCCGGTGTTGTTTGGCTTTTTCTCGCGCCTGCTTGTGGCGGTCTTGGAAGGTCTCTGGGTGCCACATCTGGAACTTGTCGCCAAGGCCAACAAATGTGACTTGGGCATCAAGGTTGGCATGGGCGCGCAAGCCTTGAGGAAGGATGATGCGTCCATCGCCATCGATGGAGAGTACGTGGACGTCGCCATAGAGCGCGACAGACAATTCATCGCGCTCCTCCGAATAGTCCGGCAAGCCCTGGAGAAGCCCGTCGATCTTTTGTGCAAGTCTCTCCCCGCCGCCATCAAGGGCTGCAGCATCAAGCGAGGGGTAACAATAGATACCACCGGCGTAGCCATCTTGTTCAAGGACAGAGCGGAACGGGGCTGGGATTGAGACCCGGCCCTTGGCGTCAATCTTATTGGTGTACGTCGAGACAAAACGGTCCATTCCCTCTTTTTGTCCTCACCTCTACGCCAACTTGACCAGGTCACCCCGACGCTTCCGCCTTGGGCCCTTCATATCCAAATCCATCCCGCGCACATTCGCGGTCCGGCCTGCAAACACACTCAGGACATACCTCCTGAGAAAAAAAGAGACGGGCCGTGACCGTCGCTCTGCCAGATCCCTCTAACTGGCGCGCGGGGCAGTCACGGTCCAAAGCCCAGTGCAGTTGGGCTCCTATGGGATTCCATGGATTTTTATGGAAGTCAATGGATTCTGGGCGTATTCCACTGGAAAAGGCCGGAATGACAGCGCACGCACGTCGATTTGGGTCGCGCGCCGCGCGGGCATGCGACGTCACCTCGCGACCATTCAGGCCCGAAGGTTTGCGCGTGAAGCAACGGTGTGTCCGGGGAGCGGAGCAGCGGCGCCTCTTAAAAAATGTTTCGGATGCAGCGCAAGCTGCTCCGCCGATGAAAGGACGGTGACCACCACGTAACGGTCCGCGCACCCTGCGGACTTCACCAACGTACACAATCGATGGCGGCAGAAAGTCCCTCGGCAGAGCCTATGCCCCGAGCCGCGACCCCTTCATCTCCTGCTTGCAAACGGATACCGGCGCGCACCCAGATCCCCGAACAGTCAAGCGGGATGGATAAGAGTTTAATGTGAGAAGACAGAGTGGGGATTAGTTTTTTGTCTGAGATGCGGAGCGAGGGGGCTTCGTCGGACGCACTGTTAATCGGGCCTCTCCTAACCGTGCGACTGCCCACTTTGCAGAGAATGCGGACTTATTGGCATCATCAGCGCTTAGGCATCTTACTATGTCTGCTTTACCCTAGAGCGGAAATTCGATGATTACGGGCGACGGTAGAAATTGTGAAGGGTTGCGGATGGCGGCCGATCTCGGCATTGCGGCGCGCACTTGGGCCGGCGTCGGCAAGTCTCCAGTGAAGGAACCCGCGTGCAGTTACGCGACGAACGTGCCGCAAACTCTATGGGGATTTGGCCGTTGGCGTTATGGCATTGACCACCGAGTGGCGTGATAGAGTGTGCTCGGTGGGGCTGTTTAGGTGCGTTAGGTGACGGATTTTGCAACCTCGCGTCAAGGCTGTTTCGTTTTTTATGTCGCGCTGGTTTTAGTTATAAAAAAAACGCTGATCGCATCAGAACGCCAACGCAGCGACGTCTCAAGAAAACGGCGTGGTTGGATTAACGCGCGCCAACCGATCATGCGCCAGATGGCGCACCGGCTGGTGTTCATTGACGAAACCTCGACCAACACAACGTTTACCCGGCTGCAAGGGCGTGCGCTGAAAGGTGAGCGGCTGCCGGGTGCGGCACCGCACGGGGGTTTGGACCAACCAGACGTTCATTGCCGGTCTGAGGTGTTCGGGCTTGACGGCACCATGGATCATTCCAGGTGCTATGGACCGCAGTGCCTTTGATCTCTATATCGAAACGCAACTCGCTCCGACGCTGGCACGCGGCGATGTCGTCATTCTCGACAATCTCAAGGTGCACGACTCTGCCAACGCCAAAGCCGCACTTGCCGAACGCGGGGCTTGGTTCTTGTTCCTGCCGCCTTACGCTCCCGATCTCAACCCCATCGAAATGGCGTTTGCTAAACTCAAAGCTATCTTGAAGAAAAGCAGCAGCGCGAACATAGCAGGACCTTTGGCATGCCGTCGGCAACATCTGCAAATTGTTCTCACCGCGAGAATGCTGGAACTTCTTTAAACACGCAGGCTATGTGCATAACTAAAAGTCCGATGCTTTAGTCGCAGCGATCTCACGGGCAGACACCAGTGGGAGTCCGCTTATTTCAATTACGAATTTCTGACGAAAGGCACGGCCAAAATCTTTATAGCCTTTAGCTGTGAGCAAAAAGGCACCAGAGCCGGTGATCACGTAGCGTTCAAACCATTCATCGAGACGTGTAGTCGCCGTATCCGGTCCGCGTGCCATATTTCGAAGCCCAAAACCAGGTTTGCGATAGGCTCCCGAGCCGACAATATTAGGCCCTGTTTCATTCAAGATTGGTAAACCGTTGATCGTCACCCCCAACGCCCTCAAGGCTGCACGGTGTTGGTCGACTTGTGTGGGTTCAACACAATTGTCAATGCCATCCCCTGAGACATCAAGAACGGTACGCAGTGCGGGCACCGGTACATAGGGCACAATCAAGGTTGCAACATGATCCATCATGCGCGCCATGCACGTGAACTCACCACCTTTGTGGGGAAGAGCGCGGACAAGGCTTGCAACTTTTTGGGCTTGGCGTTCACTCGTGATCCGCTGCCAATCAATGACCAGTTCCGGTTTGTCAGCCCAGGCCACCATGGCAAACAGGATGCCGCCATTGGGACCATTCAGGATCACTTGAAGGACATCAGGGTCCTCCAGCGACTGCGCAATCCCTTCCATTTGTAAACGATAGCGTTTTTGATCGACCGATTGAGAGACGTCGACGGCAACAATGAGGGCGGTATCGACTGGGTCAAGCTCCGCGTCAGGTGTAGGCTCTGCTCGTGCTGCCAGCGCGACCACCAAACAAGCAACGGCCGCTGTCACAACCCAACTGACAAACTGGAACTTCAATCGACTGTGCATATTACTCATCAAATACTGTTCAAGATTGGTCGCGGAGAGACGACCATAGAAAAAGGCGGCCAAGCTATGCCTGACCGCCTTCATTATTAGCAGAGCTGAACTGGATTAGTTAGCTGCAACTGTTTTTGGAATTTTGAAGGTCCAAACCATGCCACCTTGGTTCAGGTGAGCAACTGTTTTAGCCACTTCACCGCCCCAAAGAGGAACAGCACCACCCCAACCAGAAACGATGGACACATACTGCTGTCCGTCTTGTTCCCAAGTTACAGGCTGGCCAACGATGCCGGAACCGGTGTTGAAGCTCCAAAGCTCTTTACCTGACGTTGCGTCAAGAGCTTTAAAGTCACCATCTGGTGTGCCGTAGAAGACAAGACCAGCAGCTGTCGTCATGACGCCACCCCAAAGTGGAGTTTTAGACTTCACGGACCAAACAATCTTACCAGAAGCAGGATCAACAGCTTTCAGAGCACCGATGTGATCATCGAAGATTGGCTTAATGGTAAAGCCAGCGCCGAGGTAGGCCGCGCCTTTCTTGTAGGTCACAGGTTCGTTGTGAATGTCCATGCCCCATTCGTTGGATGGAACGTAGAACAATTTGGTGCCTTGGTTATAGGCCATCGGCATCCAGTTTTTGCCGCCCAAGAAAGATGGAACTGCAAAGACTGCTTTGCCTTTTTTACCATCCTTAGAGTCCGTTGGGTTCCCTGGATAGTTGTCCTTGTTGAATTTTGGACGACCATTTTTATCCAGACCGGAAGCCCAAGAGATCTTGGAAACAAACGGGAAGCCACGAATGAACTTGCCGCTTTCAGCATTAAGAACGTAGAAGAAGCCGTTACGATCAGCGGTTGCAACAGCTTGCGTGCCGTCGAGGTCGAACGAAACAACTTCGTTCACACCATCATAATCCCAACCATCGTGTGGCGTCGTTTGGAAGCCCCACTTGATGTTGCCGGTTTCTGGATCAATCGCAATGCGTGAGCATGACCAGCGATTGTCACCAGGACGCATGTGACTGTTCCATGGCGCAGGGTTACCTGTACCAACATAGATAAGCTTGGTGGCTGGATCATAAGTACCACCGAGCCATGTCGCGCCACCACCGGTTTTCCAGAGGTCACCCTTCCAGGTTTCGTTCTTTTTACCGGTCATTGTTGAAGGCTTGCCGTTGAGTGATCCAACGTGGCCTTCAATTGTTGGGCGAGACCAAACAATTGCACCAGTGTCGATGTTGCGTGCTTCAACGCGACCGACAATGCCGAATTCACCACCAGAAACACCAGTGACAAGGATAGCACCGTGAGCTTTTGAAGGAACGATCAATGGTGCGGCTGTTGAAGAAAAGCCAGATTTAAAGTCGTCGATCTTTTTAGACCACACAACTTTTCCTGTTTTGGCATTCAGCGCGACGAGCTTAGCGTCGAGTGTCCCAAAGATGACTTTGTCGCCATAGAGTGATGCACCACGGTTTACAACGTCGCAGCAAGGCAGAATGCCTTCTGGAAGACGGTGGTCATACTGCCAAAGCTCACGACCGGTGCTGACGTCAATCGCCCACATACGACTGTAAGAACCGGTGATGTACATGACACCGTCTTTGACCAAGGGTTGTGTTTCTTGACCGCGCATCTTTTCACCGCCGAGCGACATTGCCCAGGCAGGAACAAGCGAGCCTACGTTGTTTTTGTTGATTTTCGTTAGTGGGCTGTAACGCTGTCCTTGTACACCAAGACCAACAGTGACAGCGTCACCCGGTGTTGCAGCATCGTTGACGATATCATCAATGCTCACGTCGGCTTGCGCCGGAACCGTCAGTGCAGCCGTAAGTGCAACTGCACTCGCGGACGCAACCCATTTCCAGGTTTTCATGCGTTTCCCCTTAAGGTTTGTTTTTAAGACCAAAAACTCGAGTTTTTTAGAAGCGAGATAGCGGGAGTGCGCCATCAGCCTAGCCAGAACCTAACGCAGGGGATGGACAGTCATAATTGTCAATTCGTACATTGTACGAAAGTAGCGCATGATGTGCATCAGCTGAAGCAAATACGCGAAATCCCATAAGGCGTGGCGGGCTACATTTTAAAGTGCGTCGCTATCTACTCGTGGCAGACGCTCTGCTTCAAGCTTTGGATATAAATGAGTGACAGAACGCTCAAATTCGTAGCGCGCCAGAGCGATTTTTGAGGTCCAAGCGGGCAGCGGCTCCGCCATTGCCTCGGTCATCGATAGACCACGTTCAAAAGCCTTGAAAATGATCTCATTGATGGCCACCAGCCAGTCGCGCGTTTGCTGGATTGCCCGTGTATTATTTTCTGTGGGCCCATGACCGGGCACCAGCAGCCTATGGGGAATGCCGCCAAGATTAGCAAGGCTGATCCGCCAGCGCTCAATGTTGGCATTGGGTGTGGTTGGCGCACGGTCCAGAAAGGCGAGATCGCCAGATATCATCACACCTGAATGCTCATCAAATAGCACCAGATCAGACTCGGTGTGCCCGCGCATGACCAAGGACCGAATACGCCGATTGCCAAAATCTTCAACTCCATTTTCAATAACTTTCCCCGGCAGGACCAGTTCCGTACCCCGCATCCAGTCGCCTGCGATGCGGTACATGGCATCTGCAAAGCCCTCTCCCATGACTTTCAGACCATCAATCACACCTTGAGGGGCTGCAATCTTGTCCGCCCCAAAGGCCTGGTTGCCGAAAACATGGTCGGGATGGAAATGGGTTAAATAAACACGGGCTATATCTTTGCCTGTCAGGTCCTGTGCCAATTTAGCAAGCGCCTCGCCATACCTCCGTGACGGTCCGGTATCTACGATCACTGCCCCCGCCGTAGTATCAAAAATTACGACGTTGGCGATCGCGCCACCATTGCCCCGGGAGATCGCCTCTTGCGCCCCCGGAACCATCCAGATGCCATCTGCGAGGCGCTGCAGCTTGAGTGTGTACTGCAACGGAGCCGCGTTAAGATCGAACGCTGGAATGAATGCTGCGGCCGCTGTTGTTGACATCAAAGCCAACGCTTTGCGGCGCGTCAGTGCTATTTTTTGCGGATCAGTTTTAGTTGTCACCAGCACGATAAACCTATTGCGCTTTGCTTTGACGCCAGGGGGCCGGAACAGAGGACTCAAAGAGCCCGCCGTTATTATCTCTTCCCTCAAGTTCAACTGCAGTTGCGGATGACGGTAGACGTAGCATCAATGTCAACGTTGGATCTTCGCTCACCGGTTCGTGCATCTCTATTTCAGCCAGCGACACTCCACCACCAACACGTACCTTAAGCGTTTCTATAAAGTAGGCGGGGGTATTGTCTGTCGCTAAACCGGTGTCCATGGGATGGCGCATTCTCAATCGTATGCGCGCTGAGCCATCCAATTCCCGCCAGAGTTTAGCCTGTGTCTGGCCGACAGTCTCAGACCAGTCTGCCATCTGGCGCGCCATAGCCGGCGCTGAACAGCCACCACCCGCAGCGTCTAGAAATACGCCACCAACGTGCCAAACGCCATCACTCGTCAACGCAGCAGCCCGAATAGGCGTAGCCTGCTCGACCTTCATGCGAAATGAAATGTAAGGTTTTGCTTTGCGTGGTGAGAGTGTCATCACATGAATAATGGGGTTGAGGTCAGCGAAAATAATCAGCTTTTTCACATCATCCAAGGCGCGTGCGTCAGCGGTGATGGGCACTTGTGCCTGATTTTCAACCAGTCTGGGAACAACAACGCGCACTTTGTCATCAAAAACGATCGGCGCTGTACCAAAGAAACGTTCTGAAAGATCCTCCCACATCGTCGAATTCAAAGGATCTTTAGGCGTTTCTGCCTGACTTACCCCAGGCGCGCAAACCATCATGATGGCGAGCACCAACCAACCAAACAGCGCGATGTGCTTGGCAGGCCAAGACTGCTTGTTATGCCCGGTCTGGTTGTTGGGCCCCGCCTGCTCATTAGGCCCGACGCACTCGTTACGTATGAGTGATGGCATTTGCATGCGGCACCTCTTGAGAGTCCTGTTCTCGTTCATCAGGGGTTCGGGCAAAGCCTCGTTAACCGCCTGGTGGGATGTAGTTTATACCATGTTTGGCAAAGATTTTGGCCATTTCTCCACTCTCTTTCAGTTTTGTAATAACATCGCCCGCCGCATAGCCAAGATCGCGGCTATTTTCGTGCACCGCCATGGCGACCACCCATTGGGTACGCACAATGCCCGTCATATCCGGTTCGACCAGCGGCGCTTTGAGTCCTATTTCATGGAGTTGGCCTTCGATGAGGGAGCGTGTCCCCATCAGCGCCACGATTTCTTTCCGGGCAAATTCTTCTACGCCCAGACGTGGCTTGGTGTGATGGGCAATATGGTTGATCAAAGCACCGTTTTGGTAGGTCATCAGAAAATAATCTGACACCGTAGCCAGCTGCACACCGATTTTCTTCTTTTCTTTGTTCTTCGTCTCGCTGAAGGTGTCGAACGTGAAGTCAGGTTCGATGAGCTCGGGATGTATGGCGACTGCCACGCGCTCTTCAAAATAGGGATTAACGATCACCGCTTCTGTATTGCGAATGCGAAACTCCTTGTCATAAGGAATATGCAGAACGATGTCTCCGACACCGCCTCCTGTGCGTGGACCCTGCCAGACGTTCACACGCACATCGTCATCTGCAGTCTCGCCCGGCATGCGCAGTATGATTTCTGCCTCGACGCCGAGCTCGCGAGCAATCGCTTTGCCGATCTCGACATCAACACCTTGCGGCTTGCCACTTTTATCCATAAACGAGAACGGCTTGTTATCTTGATAAGCAATGACACGTAGTGTTTTAGAGGCCTGCACCTTATCAAGTGGCCGTGCTTGGCTTGGCGTTACTGCCAGACCAAGCAAACCAAACAACACACTGAAAAATACACTGAAACGTGTAATGAGAACCATTAATCGTCGTCCGCCACACGCAGTGTTTCAATGTAGGTCCGAATGGCCCACATCGCTTCTTGGTTAATCAGACCTTCGAACTTTGGCATAATGGTCGTGCCGTCAGATTTACGCGCACCATTGCGGATACGTTCAATAAACCATGAATCGCCTTCATCACCGGCTTCGAGATAGCGCAGATCAGGTGACAGACCGCCCGATATAACTTGTAGGCCATGGCAACGGGCACAGTTTTGAGCATATCCGGATGTACCAATTTCGATTGCAACCTCATTACCTCGATAAGGGTTTACTTCGAGCCATTCTTTACCAAGCTCCTTCAAGCCTTCGGTATCAATTGGTTGTGGCGTCACGTCACCGTGCGCAGAAACAGACGTTGCCGCGCCAGCACACAGCATGGCAGACAGCGTTAAACTGAGGAAGAATTCCTTATTTATCATCGAGGGCTCCAAGCATTCCAGTGATACATAACCTCAGTCTACCTACACTAAAGAGGCGTCAGCACGACGAAGTAGGATTAGTTGTGGTGTATTTTCTTACCCCGCGTCAAGAAATCAACACAACTCTTGGCGCCACCTTGTACAAAGGTCTAATTCCGCAGCTCTGATATGGCCCCTAACCTGTGGGCCAGAAGGTTGGGGTGCCGCTCTCACTAGTTTGAGATCCCCTCTCAATTCCAGATAAGGCTATCAGGGAAATAATGATGTGTGGAATGACTTGGAGGCTGACGCTTGGATGTGCGGCCAGCTTCATCTTGTTCTCCTTAACTACCCGCGCACAATCGCACGAAGTTTACGTCTCAAACGAAAAAGACAATACAATTTCTGTGATCGACACGAAAAAGTTGGAAGTCGTGCGCACATTTCCGGTTGGTGAACGCCCACGAGGCATTACGTTTGCTCGTGACTTTAAAAAATTCTTTGTCTGCGCCAGCGATAGCGACGCGGTCCAGGTTTTTGCCGCCATCGGTAATAAACATTTGTACGATTTGCCTTCTGGCAGCGACCCTGAGCAATTCGCGATCTCAAATGACAATAAGCGGCTCTATATTGCCAACGAAGACAACGCCGTCACCACAGTCGTTGATTTAACGACTCGCAGAGTGGTGCAACAAGTTGACGTCGGTGTTGAACCTGAGGGCATTGCGGTCTCGCCTGACAATGGGTTGGTTGTTGCAACCTCTGAAACCACCAACATGGCGCACTTCATTGACACTAAGACCTTCAAAGTCCTGGATAATGTGCTTGTCGATGCGCGCCCCCGCCACGCTGAATTCACGCCAGACGGCAAAATGGTTTGGGTGTCGTCTGAAATCGGTGGCACAGTCTCAATCCTAAATTCCGACACCCGCATCGTTGAACACGTTATTAAATTTGCAATTCAAGGTGTCACTGATGATCTTATCCAACCGGTCGGCATTAAAATGACATCGGATGGCAAAACCGCTTTTGTTGCCCTTGGCCCTTCAAATCGCATTGCGGTGGTTGATGTGGCAACGCGTCAAGTCAAAAAGTATCTGCTTGTTGGGCGTCGCGTCTGGCACATGGCCCTGACACCAGAAGAAGACTTGTTGTTTACCACCAACGGCGTTTCAAATGACGTCACGGTTGTCGACGTAAAAGCTCTTAAGCCGATCAAGTCCATTAAGGTGGGACGGTATCCATGGGGAGTTGCGGTACGGCCAACAAAACCAAAGCAATAAATCCTCACACTGACCCTTTGTGATGTGGGTCACTGAGGACGTCATCAAACTGAGTAAGTTACGCTCCATGAATAATTTTACACGATGTTGTATTTTATATTTCGCTACAGCCCTTGCGATGAGCGCCGTGGCAGCACCAGCCTCAGCAGATGAACAGCACTTTGATGCAGGGACCGGATATCGCATGACGCGTTATCGTGCGCCGACACCTGACAGCGTGAAAGGTGGCACGCGCGTCGACATTGATGAGCTGGATCGCCTCGTCCGCGATGAAAAAGCGATCCTGGTTGATGTCATGGTAGCTGAAGGCGCTGGCGTGCATCCTAAGACGGGTGCATGGCGGCTTTCCAAACCGCGCAAATCAATTCCGGGATCGGTTTGGTTGGCCAACGTTGGTAAAGGCAAACCTAAAGCTGAAATCTCTACCTACTTCAAACAGAATTTAAAAACACTGACTGCAGGCAACAAAACACACCCCATCGTCATCTTCTGCATGGCTGATTGTTGGATGTCCTGGAATGCGGTCAAACGCGCTGCCAGCTATGGCTATTCGCGTGTTTATTGGTATCCCGAAGGCACCGACGGTTGGCGTGACTGGGATCGACCGTTTGTCACTGCCACGCCACGGGTGCTGACCCGCGTGCAAGTTGCAGACGCCCGCGACAGTATCACTGATGCTGCAACACAAGCAACGACGACGGCGGCCAATGCAGCACTGCCTCAAGGCGAGAAGACCGTGACCTTCATCTCCCATGATGGTAAGCGTCAGGACATCGCTAAGGTGACCTTCAAGCTTGGTTCCAAGCAGGACAAAGTATCATTTGACGTGAAGCTAATCGACGCGCGCTTCCAAGACGAGTTTTTGTCGATGCGTCCGTTTCGCTGCCTGCCAGACACCAAAGAGATGTGGTGTTACCTCGCCTACCCCTACACCAACAAACACGAGATCAGCCGTTCTGACTTGCAAGACCTGGAATATGATCTGCTCTTCTTATTCAAGCCACCTAAAGGTTACGGCATTGATGCTTGGAACGGGCTCTATTTCAAACTTGAGCTACAGCCGGATGGCAGCCTTAAGGGTCAACTGCATGAGACAGACATGAACGTGTTAGCCGTGCCCCCTGAGGCCAGTGTCTTGCGTCCAATTAGCCATGATGCCCTGACCGAAGTTGAACCCGACGCACACCGCTTTGCGACAGTTGAAATCCAGTAAGAGTTTAAGAATATGCGTGCCGCGAATGAACAGCGCATGGGCTGAACGGTTCGGCCCTCAAATCTCAAAAAAGGAGAAACATTATGAGACAGAAACAAACATCCATCGGTGAGCGTCCGCCGTCTGCGTCCGCTCAGCTTTGCTGAGTATATCGCCATGGCAGCAACTCGTCGATGCGGGTGATCCCGAAAACACGGGCAGCTTCGCGCCTGCTACGGCCCTCTACGAATACAAATTGTCGAACCGCCGCGTAATTTTCCACGGCATACATCCCCGCCAACCCCTTGCGAATCGAAAAAGGTCAGCTTAGCCAGTAGCCGGGTTTTACTCCGCCCGCAGCAGCACAACGCCGCCGCTTCACTGGCCTAGTATTGCTCCGCCGCGTACAAACTTACTCACTTGAATAACGATCTTGGGCAGTATGCCAAAGATCAATAATCTCTAGCGTGTGGTCATCGTAGCGATACCAGACAACAAACTTAGTGTTTGGTATCCATGTTTCAAAAAGCTAAGTGTCAGGGAGTCGAAGACCGTTACCGGGAAACAGAGTCAGAACGTTATCTAAGAAATTATGAACACGCGCATCGAGCGCAACTGCTGCGGGAACAGCATCCTGATCGCAAAGATATTCGAGTTGATTTAAGAGCTTGGTCTGGGCATTGGGAGACCAGGACGTGTCGATCTATTGCAACGGCTGCCCGCATAGAGACGAAAAACCAAGCACCTACTTTAAGACCTAGGCTTTAATACAAACATGCCCGTCAGAGCCATTTCAGGCTTCCTGAGGTGCTCTCAGTGTGGAGCTGTAGCACCAGAGGTTAGACCACACCCCTACCCTCCTGGGCTAAACGGGCGGCTGGCGCATCAAAACAGATGTAAGTTTTTGGGCGGCAACACATGCTCTGCCCAATCGGTCATCAAGATACGCCGCTTCTTCAACAAATCTCCACGCCGATAAGCAGCCTCAACCTTATTAGAAATTTCGTGGGCCAAAGATTTTTCGACAACAACATCTCTGTGGTTGGTCTCTTCAGAAGCCCAATCACGAAAACTAGAACGAAAGCCGTGGATCGTATAAGGGACGTTGAGTCGTCGCAGGGCCATAAGGAAGGTCATATCACTTATAGGTTTTTGGGGCGCAGTCCCAGGGAAGATCAGGCTAGCTTTCGGGTTCAATGCTTTAAGGCACTTTAGGATATGAATGCATTGTGGAGTAAGTGGAACGGTATGCGGTGTCGGTTGGACTTTTTTTAACTGTCGGGTTTCTGGGATCGTCCAAACCTTATGCTGCCAATTAACTTCAAACCACGAACCCAGGCGTACTTCGTTGGTACGTAGAGCGGTGAGAATAATCAAGATAATGCCTAAACGTGATTGCTCTGATACATCGGCCTTGGACAAGCTCTGAATAAAGGCAGGCACCTGATCGTAAGGCATTGCTTCGAAATGTTTTGTATTCTTTTGTTGTCGGGGAAGGATCGAGGTTACGTTAGAGGCCGGGTTATCACCTTGGTAATGGCCATGAGCTTTGGCCCAATCAAATATAAACTGAATGCGTTGTTTCACCCTACGTGCGGTTTCGGGCTTAGAAATCCATATAGGTCGTAGCGCTTTAATGACATGGGTCGTCTGAATTTGGTTGACGGGTGTATTGCCAAAGTATGGGAAGGTATAGGTTTTAAGACTCTGTATCCATTGAGCAGCATGTTTCTTGTTTTTATACGTCTCCACCCGATCCTCATGAACCTGAATAGCAGCGTGTTGAAAGGTCGGTATGTTTGGTGTTGAAGCTGTGCTTGTCTTTTTGTCAGGAAGTGGCTTCCCCGCCCTCGCAGTAGCCCGCAACGTTAAAGCGCTTGCCCGTGCATCTTTTAAAGAAATTAAGCGGGCAGAGCCAAGAGCGATATCTTTTCGTAGGCCTTGGACAACAATTCTCAGCAACCAACGTTTGGCTGCACCAGGCCCAACCTGAAGATACAGGCCGTGCCCGTCCGCATAGCGGCCAGGCTTGGTGCAAGACTTCACAAAGACAGCAGATAGTTTATTTATCGGGTGCGGGCCTGACTTCGGCAACAGAGCGTCCTCCGAACAGCAATAGACCACATTTTGTACCACATTTTTTCGACGATGGGAGCACTTCTAGATAGACGCAAGTGGATGGCAATGGACGATGATACCAGAAATACCACCTGTTATATCAGGTACTTAAAGAATTCTAACGGACAAACCTGGACATCAATAAAAACTGTTGTTAGGAAGATCCCCTCTCCGCCATTATGTGCCTGACGGTGCGGGGCACCTCCGGCGGGGCGGCCTGACCGGCCGAGCCGCGGTCGCGGCTTTGAATAAATGGAAAAGTTGCAAACTTTGTCCTGCTACGCCCGCCAACTCTTGCTCGGCACCGATCTGAGGGATGTCCACTTGACCCACCATAGGAGATGAAACGCATGAAGCTAGTTCGGTTTGGTCCAAGGGGAAGTGAAAAAGCAGGGCTTGTAGATGGCCAAGGTCAGATCCGAGATCTTTCCGGTCACGTTGAAGATTTCACTGGTGATGCATTGGCACCAGAACGGTTGGCTCAGATCTCTAACCTTGACGTTTCAAGCCTGCCGGTTGTGCCGCAAGGCACTCGGCTTGGCGCACCCGTCGCGAAGGCTTGGAACTTTATTGCCGTTGGTCTCAATTACGCAGATCATGCCAAGGAAACCGGACAGGACATTCCCAAAGAACCAATTTTGTTCAACAAGCTTGGTAACTGCATTTCAGGTCCCAATGACGATGTCATCACACCGTTGACCTCAGAGCGCATGGATTGGGAAATTGAAATTGCGTTCGTTGTGGGTAAGCAAGCGCGTTACCTCAAAGAGGCTGACGCACTCGATCACATTGCAGGCTACTGCATTTGCAATGACGTTTCAGAACGTCGCTTTCAATCCAGACGCGGTGGCCAATGGATGAAGGGCAAATGCGCAGAGACGTTCGGCCCTTTGGGTCCATGGTTGGTGACAACAGATGAGATGCCCGACCCACACAACTTAGCACTGGAATTGAAAGTCAATGGCGAGGTGAAGCAAACCGGCTCAACCGCAACCATGATTTTCTCCATTCCGTTTTTGCTGTCCTATATCACGCAGTTTTGTGTGCTGGAGCCAGGCGATGTGGTCACGACAGGGACACCGCCAGGTGTTGGCTGTGGTATGAAGCCACCGCAATATCTCAAGCCTGGCGATGTGATGGAACTCGCCATCGAAGGCCTTGGTATGCAGCGCCAAACTGTGGTGCCCTCACGGGCCTTAAGTCATAGTGTCTGAAGAGACTAGTCGCAATCGACGTCTTCTTCATAGCTGCCATCACTTTCCCACTGGCGTTCAACTTTGCAGTTGCCGACCCAGAACTCTTCCTCGTAGTCGCCACCGCGATGGCGACTACGATTGTGACGACGTTTCACTGGGCGATCAGCGTAATCATCATCGACATAGCGATTGTCGTGGCGATAGCGGGCTTCGCGGCTTTTCTAAATTCAGGGTGCCATTCCGTATATCCATCGCCAACGTAGGGGCCGGAATAGGGCGCGTCGTAATAGCTGTCGTTTGCATTGGTAGCGGTGCTGGTGATGAGGCATGCAGCAAGGCACAGTGACAAGCGTTTCATGGCGTTTCTCCATGTGCTGCGGAATACAATCTGATTTGCATAGTTCAGCGCAACGGACAGGCTTGAGTCAAATCACGATCACTTTGTACTCTGGACGCCCTCTAGCTGGTGGCCAAAAACCAAAAAAATGTGCGTCTCGGCGCGAAGACCAAGACGCACAGATGACTTAAACCTATTTTGACTAATACGCCTGCTGGTTCTTGGCGCGATGCTGATCGTAGCGCATGGATTTGCGCGTTTTCTTCCAATTGCGTGCATCAAGATTAGCGGCCGCCTTGCGGTTTGACGTCTCAAGCTTTTTCAATTCACGAACTGTGGCTGCTGCTGCTGCACCAACGCCTGACCCGAGACTTTCCTGTTGCGACTTGAGGTAGGCGGCGTTGCTTTCCAAGACCTTACGCGCTTCTTTCACTTTGCCTTTGTCGCGCAGGGCAACAGCTTTTTCGTTTTCTTCCGTTGCGATTTGCATCGTGACCTTGCTCATGACGGATTTATTAATGCTTTTTTTGGCCTCTTGTCTGTCATCGGTCAGGCGCGCTTGCACGGGTGCCTTCACGGTTTCACGGTCGCCGGCTTCGAGGCTAAAATAGTCAACGCGGACATCAGCAACATCTTGCGCACCAACGGATGCTCCTTTTGGCGCGTCAAGTTCGACAATCACATAGCGCTCATTGGCGGCCTGAAGTTGGTTCATCTTGAGTGTGATCGTGTTGCCAGAGATATCTGCTTCGCGACCAAGAATACGGTTCGGTGTGAACCCGTGACGGCATTCAATGATAATGCGAATATCACGGGCCGCGACGGACAAGGCGTCGCCAAATTCTTTGTCAAAGATTTCAGCCAGGTCGCCTGGATGTTCAACGAAGGCATGGTTGCCATCGCTGGACGCCGCCAGGCGTTGCATCAGGTCTTCATTATAATCAAGCCCGAGACCAATAGTCGTGACGGTGATGCCATCTGTGGCCAGTCTGCGGCCAAGACGGGCGAGGTCGGATGGCTTTGACGGCCCGACATTGGCCAAGCCATCAGATAACAGGATGACGCGATTGACTTTGTTGTCGGAGAGAAATTTCTGGACCTGTTCGCCACCTTCTTCAACACCGTGATAAAGCGCGGTTGTGCCGCTGGCGCGTAAGCGATCAATCGCCCGATCCAAATCATCACGCGCACCTTTGAGACGCGCAGCACGGTGCAGAACCTGCACATCGTGGTTGTACGATACCAGTGAAACGATATCGTTTGACGATAAGCGGTCGAGCGCTACGCGGGCGGCTTTCTTGGCAGCGCGGATACGTGCGCCATTCATTGAGCCAGATCGGTCAATAACGATGGCCACATTGATTGGCGGGCGTTCTTTATCTGGTCGGATCGCGGGCGTTGTCAGTGCCAGCCTGAGATACACTTTACCGTTGTCCGAGGTATGAATGGCGGACTGTCCAAGATCGGCTTTGATTTGAACTTGTGCGGCTTGGGCTGCGATGGGCAGGCCGACAGCGGCGAGGCAGACAAGGGCTGCGCGCCAGGTGGCAGAAGCAGGGCGATGGTGCAACATAATAAAGAAACTCCTTTTCTCGGCGATGGTGCGCACTTCATAGAAAAGGCGGACGGCGGAATAAGGCGCGTGTTGTGGCAGAACGGGGGCATTGTCCTTAACTCAAAAGAAAGCCCCCGGTTGCGACTTTTGCGCAACGCGAGGGCCCTTTGGGTTTGGCTTGGTTGTTAACGTTTTGTTACGTGCGGGGGTCCCGTTTCTTGCTATGCAGACTTACAACCACATTTGGTAGGTCCAAAGACTCAGGTTCCAGAATACGTTCTTCAACCTGACGCCATGACTCTGCATCATCAAGTTCGAGAGCACCAAGTGAGGTTGCAACATCACGAAGTTTGTCGCGAAGCTGCTGCTCGCCCGGCATCTGACCGTCATCGGTTTCAGCGGCGCGTTCTAATTCTCCAATCAGGGTTTGGAGTAAGAGCGATTCCGGTGCCAGCAACAGCACGGCCTGTGCCGCATTGATTTCACCATAGACGGAATCGAGAAGCGCTACTTTTCGTACGTCATAGTCGAGGTGCGCGCGCATGCCTTTGTACGCAGCCTTCGCCGTTTCACCGTGTGTGCTTTTGACTTGCCGCAGGAAGTCCGACAGCAATGGGTTTTGTTTGCCCAGCCCCTCAAGACCCTGCCACGCGTCGGCTGCCGCCTCAAGGACAGCGTCATTTGATAGCTGCGCCATCAAATTTTGTGGATTGAGATTTAATTCTGTCAGGAAAAAACGACGATACTCTTCGATGAGACGGGCCCGCTCATTGTCAGAAAGGGGTTCTGGCACTTTAGGTGCTGCGATGGTTTTGACAGGCGGTGCTTTGGCAAGGCGTGCCTCTTCGCTGCGCAACTGGCCACGGTGTTCAGCTTGCTGGCCACCTTGGGCAATTTGCAGATTTCCAGAGCCGTCAAACAGTGTGCGGGCGCGAATCCGCGCCAGTGTCTTATAGAGATCTTTGTGCACCCAATAATGGTTGGGATCATCCTTGTTAACGCGGCGCACACTATCAAACGTCGCAGCAGCGTTGAGGACACTACGGATAACTTTACGATTACCAACGGGGTCAACCTCGTTGAGATTAATTTCCTGGGTAAACTCACCCATATCTGTTGCCGGTGCCATGTTTTGAATTACGATATCGGCATTCTTTTGGATGTCTGGCAGCAGCGCAACACCAATGATTTTCTCAAGCTCAGCCTGATTGATGTGGTGGTCGGATTCTTCAAATGCCTTTTTGGCAACAACGGAGAGAAACTCAAACAGTTCTGAGCGTACGAGATAGCGACCCGTGGTGCCGTCGTAAGCAACTGCGTGGATGGTGGTGCCCGCGTTGAGGACGGAAATGACACGTTCTCGCCCATGTGGATCCATCATGTCGGTGCGCACCTCGGCCATAAAGCCTTCGATGTTGGTGATCGGGCGCATGGCAGAGAGTGCCAGGCGGGCATTGTCAAATGTGTCCGGCAGCAAAGCGTTCTCGATAATTGCTTCAAGTTGCTGCGCGGACCGTGCTTTGACGGTCGGCACGTCTGACAGCGGTGATCGGACGGCATTGGCACCGAACAGGCCAGACATAAACACCAGCATGTCGATGGCAATGGCAATACCAAGCGCCAGGTAGGCCAGCCGGTTGCCATCACCAAATGCATTCCACGTCACCACAAACCGGTGTGCTTTGTCATCGCGGTTGAGTTCAATGAAGTTGATTTTCTTGCGTAGAGCATCGGTTTCTTGCGACGGCAATCCACTATCGGCGAGACAGCTCTTGGCAAACGAGAATAGGGCGTCCGTGCCTTGGTTGGCTCCAAGCTTCGCACCGCCAACGCAATTGGCTGCGAACGTACGCGCGCCGACATTGAGTGCAATTATCAGCGAGGCTGCTTCGCTGGCGCGTTTGGGATCGCAATCGAGGCCACGCACTTTTTCTTTTGTTGTTGGTGTGGCTGTCAACATTGCGCCAAGCACCTGGCTGCATACTTTTTGCACATCACCTAAGCGCTCTGCGTTCGGCTCTTGTCGGAAGGCCACGCGGGCATTTTCAAAAGCTGGCAACATGCGCGATGGATCAATCACTTCGCCTTCTGCGGTTTCAGAAACCGATTGCGTCATCTGAATGCGCTGCGAGGCCGTTTGGGCTTCGCCCTTTAGCTTGGCCAAATCACCATCAACTTGTGCCAGTTCGCGTTCAATTTTTGCAATGCGGGTTTGGGCGGCATCGAGCCGCTTTTTAGCGTCCTTCACCCGCTCTTCGCCAACTTTGTAGTAGTCGTTGAGTTTTCTGAGTTCAATTTTGCGGGCGCGGTACTCGGGCCCTCGTCCCGCTTTGCCGGTACCTTCAACGCCTTTTTCTTCGGCCATCGCTTCAACGCGTTTAGCATCAATTTCCTTGACCCGCTCATCAAGTGCATTTTTCTTTTCAGCATATTCGGCTGCCAGAGTTGGCCGTTCTGTTTTTAGCCGCGCAAGTTCATCAGAAAGGGCAGCCTTCTTAGCAGCGAGGCCTGCTTGCCCACTTTGTGCTGAGACGATGCGCTCTTGTTGTTCTTTGATGGCGCGGTTGCGTGCTTCGGCCTGATCATGAAAGAACTGCTCAACATCGCGTTCGCTCTGCTTGGCGACGTTTGCAAGTTTGGCCAATTGCGCGTCATAGGTTTGCCATCCTTCAGAAACGAACAAATCGTCAACGGCACTCATGCGCCGAGTGGAGATCGTTTGATCGATATCAGCAACAATGCCAGCAACCTGGTTCTGGGCGCGGAGTTCTGCGGCTCTGACGCGTTCAGATTGCGGGAAGATATTCGCGAACAAGCTATCGAATGAGAAGAAAACAGACGTCGCCATGCAGCACAAAAACATGATCCATAGCACGGCATTTTTGGCGACAACGCGGGTCGATTGAATGTAGGGTTTCACAACGTCGCTTGCGGCGTATAGAAAGACCAGCGCAATCGTAAGCAAGCCGATGACGAGGACGATGAGTCGATCGCCGAACTGCGACAACCCGCTTGAGTTGGAAGTGGCATCGACGTTTGATGCGCCCAAGGGCATCATCCATAACGCCAACGCAATAAACAATATGATGCCAATCAGGGGTCCAAGAAACAACGTTGCGCGGTTTGTGAATCCGTTGACCGCGCTTGTGGCCTGTTGGTTCATGCCGGTGGCAAAGCTTTCACCGATCAGCCAGGCGATAATCAACATTACGCCCTGGATACCGAACGTAATCATGAACGACAGCAACGGCTCGTTGGTGAAGTTTTTCATACCGTCCCAGGTCGTCCAACCTGAAGCAAGCGACAACACCAAGCCGGTCATCGCTAAAAGAGCGAGCCGCCAGTTTGTGAAAACTGTGTCCTGGAATGTTTTGCTAAGCCGTTCCAGCATGGGTCGAAACAGCCAATAGAGAAGGGACAGCGCGCCAAATACAACGCCGACGCTGACCAGCGCTTCTGGTGGTGCGAAATTGTTTGGAAGCGTGGGGATATTGCCAAGTGATTGGCTCACGGTGTCGGCCGTGGTTTTGAAATCCCAATCCATGTCTCAGCCCTCCCGCGGCTGAAGTGGCCAATGCGCGTTACCTTTGGGGGAGCGCATTGCGTATCTTAGTTGACGTGCCTTAGAACAGTGTTTCGTGGTGGCCCAAAGGTACGCTTAGACCTGCCAGAACACCGGCGAGGCATATGCCAAGTGCTAGAGCATCTGTGCCTTTTCTCGTACCAGCCAAGCTATTTGCTCAACGCTCTATCTCATGGCTCTATTCCATAACTGGCAATCAACTTATCTGCTCAAAGTCGCGTTCCAACTTTTCGCAGGTTGATCTAGCACATCACCGAGGCGGTTCGCGGCGAGAATGCGGCAAAATTGGCAATATGAAGAGGATTTAACAGAAATGAGGAGCGGGCATGAGGCTTTTGAGGCGGGCCAAGTCTGAAATTGCAGTGTTTGAGACACAACTCAAAAGCTTCGGCCAATGAATGGATTGTTGTCTAACGAGGCGGATAAACCCGTTATTTTTGTCTTGCTTTTGGGTGATCTGCTGCTGTGCCTGTGACGGCTCCGTGGTATACGGGAAGCTTCTGGCCCACTGTCGGGCCCTCAGAGCCGGTCGACCCAGTACATAACCAGTACATAAGAAGCGTGATGGCAGAACAGGCAACCAAATCGCCGTTTAGTGGATCCGGGCAGCGGGCCGGCCGCAGTCTTGAAAGAGCCGTTCGCAAGGCCGGTGAGGCGTTCGAGGAGCGCAGTCTGCGTTTTACCAAGCTACGCCAACAAGTGTTCGGCGAGATTGCAGCAACGCATGCCTCGATTGGGGCTTATGAGATTTTAGAAAAGCTGGCCGACAAGGGGACGCGCCTTGCGCCCATATCTGTCTATCGCGCGATTGATGCGTTGATGGAAGCGGGCGTGATCCATCGCTTGGAAAGTAAGAATGCTTATTTCGCTTGCCGCCGGTTGGACCACGATTTTGAAAAATCTGGGCGCCCGCTGGTGTTGGCGTGTGAGAGCTGCGGTACCGTGGCAGAGGTCGATAGCCACGGCATCTTTGACACCATCGACGAGATTGCAGGTGAGGCCAAGTTCAAACCGCGGGTGCGCTTTGTGGAGGTCGCTGGTCTTTGCCCCAAATGCGCAAGGGCTAAGAAAAAAAACGAAGACTAAGTGGTTACGCCAATTGCGTCTCGGTGCCAAGACCAGTATGGCTGCTGAGAATGAAATTCCAAAAAGGCTGTAAGCTTGATGTCAGATCCAACGGATTTGAAAACAGCATATGCGCCCAATGCGCAAGCGGGTCACGATCATGACTGTGATCACGATTGTGGCCATGATCACGACCAGCCACGTTTAAGTGCTGCACCCGACACATCAGCTTTGATTTCAGCGCGTCGCCTGACAGTGACGCGTCAGGGTCGCGACCTTCTGCAATACGTTGATCTCGATTTATGGCCGGGTGAGATTGTCACCCTGATCGGCCCCAATGGTGCTGGCAAAACAACGTTGGTCAAAGCTTTGTTAGGGCTTGAAGATTTTGAGCAGGGTACCGTCTTTAAGCGCCCAAATCTTGTGACCGGTTACGTGCCTCAAAAATTTGCACTTGATCCCGCCTTGCCGTTGTCGGTTGAGCAGTTCTTGTGCCTCGGCCTGACACCCTCGGCATCGCGCGACAAAATCTCGGCTACGCTAGACGAGGTTGGCACCAGTCATGTGCTCACAAACCAGCTTTATCAAATTTCAGGCGGTGAACTACAGCGCGTATTGCTGGCGCGGGCGCTACTGCGAGTGCCGCAAATTCTTATTCTGGATGAGCCTGCGCAAGGCGTTGATCTGGCAGGTGAGGTTGAGCTGTACGATTTGATTTCCAGCCTCAGTGAACGCTATCAGATGAGCGTTTTATTGGTGTCGCATGATTTGCATACGGTTATGGCGCGTTCCAATCGCGTTATCTGCCTCAATCGTCATGTCTGTTGCTCAGGTGTTCCCGATCAGGTCTCCAAGCATCCTGAATATGAGCGTTTGTTTGGTGCGGCAGCGGCCAAGTCGATTGCGATTTACCGTCACCACCATGATCACCACCATGATCTCAGTGGTTCGCCGACGCCTGGCCCGGCAGGTATGGGTGAGGCAGATGCGAACAAGGATGAGGTATGATCGAACCCTTTCTTTTGCGCGCAATCTTGGCAGCCGTTGGTTTGGCGCTTATCGCAGCACCGCTTGGCTGCTTTGTTGTCTGGAATCGCATGTCATATTTCGGTGAGACTATCGCGCAAGCGTCCCTTTTGGGTGTTGCACTTGGTCTGCTGGTGCAGATGGATCTCAATGTCACAGTGGTTGTGGTCACAGTCGCTGCAGCGTTTGCCATCATTGGCCTGACACGGCAACGGGTGGTTCCTATCGATTCTGTGCTTGGCCTCATGCATCACGGCACCTTGGCGCTGGGTGTCATTGTCATTTCCAGCCTCAAAGGCCAATCCGTGGATTTGATGGGATATTTGTTTGGTGACATCTTTGCGGTCTCAACCGGGGACTTGTGGTGGATTGCTGCAATAGGTGTTGGTGTCGTGCTCGCGATGACATGGCTGTGGCAGCCGCTTTTGAGACTGTCGGTTCATGATGATTTGGCGCGTGCGGAAGGGGTCAATACAACCGCTATTCGCACCGGGTTTACGGTCGTGCTTGCCCTTGTTATTGCAGTTGCAATTAAGATCGTCGGCATCCTGCTTGCGATTGCCTTTTTAATAGTGCCAGCCGTCGCAGCGCGACCTTTTGCGTCTAGCCCAGAAAAGATGGTGTTGGTCAGCGCAGGTTTGGGGGTCGCGTCCATCCTTGTTGGACTAACCGTGTCAACACAGGCCGATATCCCAGGTGGGCCGGCCATTGTGTTAGTGATGACGCTGGTGGCAGCAATGTCATTGCTGTTAGCAGGTCGACGCGTCGCGCGCTGAACAAAACAAATGAGTTGAGATGTCTGACAACCTTTCTGAGCGTCGCTCATCTGTCGCGGTAGCCGTGGGCCCGGTTTGGGTTGGTGGCGGGCACCCGATTGTTGTGCAATCGATGACCAATACTGACACGGCAGATAGCGCAGCAACCATCGCCCAGATTGTACAATTGGCGCGTGAAGGTTCCGAAATTGTACGCATCACAGTTGACCGCGACGAGGCCGCCAAAGCGGTGCCAATGATCCGTGATAGCGTGCGCAAGGCGGGTTTTGATGTGCCTATCGTTGGTGATTTTCACTACAATGGCCACAAACTACTAAGCGATCATCCAGCCTGCGCCGAGGCACTGGACAAATACCGGATTAACCCCGGCAACGTCGGTTTTAAGGCCAAGAAAGACAGCCAATTCTCAGCCATCATTGAATTGGCGTTGCGCTATGAAAAACCAGTGCGCATTGGCGTCAACTGGGGCTCGCTTGATCAAGAGTTACTGACCACGTTGATGGATGAGAATGCGCAATCTGGGGCGCCACTTGATGCGCGCACGGTGATGCACGAAGCCATTGTGCAATCAGCTTTGCAAAGCGCTGCCCAAGCAGAAGACGTCGGACTTGGCGCGGATCGCATTATTATTTCAGCCAAAGTGTCGGCTGTGCAGGATTTGATATCCGTTTATCAAATGCTCGCAAAACGCTGCTCGTATGCGTTGCACCTTGGACTGACAGAAGCAGGCATGGGATCGAAAGGCATTGTGGCCTCATCGGCTGCGATGGGGGTCTTGTTGCAACTGGGTATTGGCGACACCATTCGCTTTTCTCTGACACCGGAGCCGGGCGGTGATCGCACTTTGGAAGTACGGGCCGCGCAAGAGTTGCTGCAAACAATGGGTTTGAGATCATTCGTGCCGATCGTCGCGGCGTGCCCGGGATGCGGCCGTACAACATCCGCCGTATTTCAGGAACTGGCCAAGGACGTGCAGGATATGGTGCGCGAAAAAATGCCAGACTGGAAAGCCAAATACCCAGGCGTTGAAGAGCTTAATCTCGCGGTCATGGGCTGCATCGTCAATGGACCGGGTGAATCCAAGCATGCTGATATCGGGATATCGCTGCCAGGCACCGGCGAGCAACCAGCAGCTCCCATTTTCATTGATGGCAAAAAGGCCATGACCTTGCGCGGGCCCAATATCGCCGAAGACTTCAAAGCAATTGTCGAAGACTATATTGCTAAGCGTTTCGCATCTTAGCTTTGTCTTTCTGGTGACTAGATCAACCTTGTGAAAAGTTGGAACGCGACTTTGAGCAGATAAGTTGCCCGCCAGTCATGAGATAAAGTCATGGGATTGAGCGTCGCGCAAATAGCTTTACTGGTACGAGAAAAGGCACAGACGCTCTAGGTTTGCACTGTTTGTTCGCTAATATTCTCGCTTGGCAACGAAATCGGTAATTTCGCGCAGAACGTCGGCTTTGGCGCCAAAGTCTTGAAGCGCGTCACTGGCACTTTGAAGGGCACAGTCAAGTTCTGCCCGGGCGGCATCCTTACCCAGCAAGCCAACCAATGTAGCTTTGCCATCGGTTGTATCTTTGCCCGTCGCCTTGCCGACTTTTTCAGGTGAGCCTTCAAGATCCAATAGATCATCGCTGATTTGAAATGCTAAGCCGAGAGCGGCGCCATAGCGACGAAGGTTGGCAAGGGCTTGAGTGTCTGTGCCGCCCAGAAGGCCACCCAACTGACACGATGCTTCAATCAGTGTGCCTGTTTTTAATGCCTGCAAAGTCTTCGTGCTGGTGATGGTTGGTGTTTTTGGTTCACCGCGTTTGCTGGCTGCTAAGTCCAAGGCTTGGCCTTGTACCATGCCGCAAGCCCCGCTTGCCTTGGCCAAAGTTGCAATCATAGCAAGACGCGCTTCGGGGTCAGGATGGGTTTCTTTGCGCGCTAAAATATCGAATGCCAGGGTGAGCAAGGCGTCGCCTGCAAGTACCGCTGTCCATTCGTCATAAGCTTTCCAGATCGTAGGTTTGCCACGGCGCAACTGGTCATTGTCCATGCACGGCAGATCATCGTGCACGAGTGAATAGCAATGGATGCATTCAACAGCGGCGGCGGCATTGAGGCAGGCATGGGTGCCAACATCAAACAGGGCTGCGGTTTCTATGACCAGCAAAGGGCGCAACCGTTTGCCGCCATTTGCAGCGGCATCAGCCAGGGCTGCGGCAAGCCGCCTCGCCTCTGGTCCACAACCGGGTGTGGTTTCTGCCACAGCTTCACCAAGAAGCTCTCGCAAATGCACTTCGATGAGGTCCGCGCGTTGTGTCTGCCTTTGCGAAAAGTTCATTCAGGTCGTACTCATGTCTTGGATTGCGCATCCAAATATGGATTGGTGCAGATGTGCTGTCTTTGTGTACCAATAGCTGTTTAACATCAAAAGAGCGAAGCTTGTGAGTGGGTGCGACCAACAGGGCCTGTCAAATGAGACGCATGACATGGATGCGCCCCGTGTAGCTCAACTCGTGCATGAGGCTGCACAAACAATTATCGCTGCTGTGGGCATGTCCCAGTCCGAGTTGGCATCGTCAGCCCCGGCATCAACAGCGCCTCGCGGTCAAGAATCAAGAAATAGGCTTGGTCGGATATGGCATCAACATGTTTGGAACCCGGATCGCCAAGCGCTCATCCGGCGTATGGGTTGGTACGCTGTCTATGGGCTAGCGGGCTGGTTTGCCTGTGTCACCGTGATGATCGTCGCCTATCGTTTCGTCAATCCGCCTGCCTCCAACCTGATGCTGTACAACTATCTTAGAGGCAACAGGGTGCATCACACCTGGGTGCCGCTAGAAAAGATTTCGTCGACTGTCATCAAAGCCGTGGTGGTTGCTGAAGACGCGCAGTTTTGCAGACACTGGGGCATTGATTTTGCCGCCATTCGATATGCGATTGAGCATGCCAAGGGCGGCACACCGCGCGGGGCCAGCACCATTTCCATGCAAACCGCCAAAAACATGTTCCTATGGCAATCAAAGAGCTATGTTCGAAAGGTCCTGGAAGTGCCGGTAACGGTGATGATGGAGCTGATCTGGCCGAAAAAGCGGATGCTTGAGATTTATCTGAACATTGCTGAATGGGGCCCTGGGGTTTTTGGCATCGGGGCCGCAGCTCGGCACCATTTCAACACAACGCCAGCCAAATTAGGTGTCGCCGCGGCCTCCCGATTGGCCGCCAGTTTGCCCAACCCCAAGGTTCGCCGTGCGGGCAGGCCCGGGCCCAAGACCCGGCGCAAGGCCAATGTTATCCGGGGTCGCGCCCGCCAGGCAGGGTATTACACTGGCTGCGTACTCGGCTAATGAGGCCATTTATCTATTTATTAGGCCTCCCGGTGGTCGGGTGCCACCAGGCCCGGCGGTCCGGAAGTTCGAGCTGTCCATCTCAAATGGGCCAAGTGACATGATACGGTGAGCGGGCCCGTGTCGCGGGCCCGGGGGCTGGTATTGGTCCCAGAAACTGAGTATAAGGCCGCCAAATAGATTGATACCGGGTGTTGGGGTTGAGCTAAAAAGTGTGGCCCATCCCGTTTTCCGCCAATTCAGATGCACCATTACTGGTCTTTGACCGAGTGGGCCGCTGGGGCTTGGTGATGATCTGGCACCGAACTGACCGACTGGAGATTCTATCAAATGGCTGTACCACGTAAAAAGGTGACCGCGATGAAACGCGGCCAGCGCCGGGCACATGACGCCCTTAAGGCAGCGACATATGTTGAAGACAAAGACAGCGGCGAGCTGCGCCGTCCGCATCATATCGACCTGAAATCAGGAAAATACCGCGGCCGTCAAATTCTTGAGCCCAAATCTGATATTTAGTGTCCGATATCCAAATGGCTAAAGCTCTGGGATAAGCTTAGGGTTTTAGATAAAATTAATTCGGCCACACTGTGTGGCTTTGGGAGGAAATGACAATGTCGCTTAGAGCCATTCCGCTTTTGATCGTGCCCTTCATGCTGTATTTCTTTTTGAAATTGGTTGGTGTTGACCTCACCTCTTCATTGACCGGTGACCCCGGCATATCATTGTTGAGCGGCGGCAATTGGCGCTTCACTTGGGGCGATCTATTGATTGTGATTACTATGATCTTCCTGTTTGTCGAACTGCTCAAAGCAACCTACACCTCAACGGCATCGCTCCTTGACCACGGCCTTTCTATGCTGGTCTTTGTTGCCTGTTTGGTGTGCTTCTTAACTGTTGAACAAGCGGCGACCTCCGTCTTCTTCATCATCATGTTTGCAACACTGATTGACGTGATCGCAGGCTACACCATTGGTATACGGGTCGCGCGTCGTGACATTGGTTTTGGTGGCATGGGTGGCGGCTAACGTCGGACGTGGATTGCCCCTTTGTTGAGGAGGCCGTCTCAACAATCGGTTTGAAATCATGGGCTCCGCTGTGCCTCTCTCATCAGGCACAGCGGAGCCCAATTCGTATTTGGACCACGATTTTCAGGATCTGATGGGCCCAGTATTTCTTGGCCTAAGTCCCGGTTAACGGCAAAACAGCTTAAAACATAGGCTAAGAATGGTTCAAGTTTTAATGGTTGTTAGGACTTTCAGCCTAGAAATAGAGTGAGATTATTTTTGTTGGGTTGTATGGGCGCGACTTCTAGAGCGCTTATTGATTGGTGGGGTCAGTCTTGGGTTCATCTCAAAAAGGTCAGTTGCCAACAGTGGTGCAACAAGCAAACGGCGGACAGCGTCTTGCCTTTGCACAAGCAGGCGACAAGAGCGCTATGGGCGACGTAATGGATTTGCCGATTGTGGCAGAAGCTTTCGATCTTGTTGGCATTCTGTCAGCAGTTGATGAGACCGCATACAATTGGGACCTGACAAGTGACAGCATTGCTTGGGAAGCAAATGTCAATGAAGTGCTTGGCGTTTCCAATCCTGAACACCTCAAAACGGGTCGAGGGTATCAGTCTTTGATCTCGCCTGAGCATCTGTCACGACGCCATGATGCGATCGTAGACCAAGATAGCGGTGATGCGGCCTCAGGTGCGCCATTCCGTGTCCAATACCAGTTTATACCAGGTGGTAAGCGCAGTACTGAAACCATTTGGATTGAAGATCACGGGCGCTGTTGGTTTGATGACGATGGAAAGCCGATCAGAGCCCGCGGTGTCATTCGCGTCATTAATGACAGATATTGGGAAGAGCAGCGGCTGCTGCACTACAACGACCACGATGAGCTTACCGGTCAGCTAAACCGTGTCCGTCTCAATGATGCACTTGGCGCTTTCATTCAACGGACTACGCGGACACAACAATCGTGTGCCTTGCTCATTGCTTCGGTCAACAACCTTGCCGTATTCAACTCAAACTTTGGCTTCGATGTTGGTGATGAGGTGATTGCAAGCGTCGCACGGATGATCAAGTCGAAGTTGCGTGGTGGCGACACGGTAGGCCGTTATTCGTCGAACAAGTTTGGCATTATTCTGTCTGATTGCGGTCCAGGCGCGATGCGGATCGCATCAGAACGCTTTATCTCTGCGGTTCGTTCTGAAACGATCGAGACGTCCGCGTGTCAGCTTTCTGCAACGATATCGATTGGTGGCGTTGTGTTACCTGCCCAGGCAGATACGCCCAACGAAGCGCTGAGCTGCGCCCTTCAAGCCCTTGATCAGGCAAAACAGCGCCGTATTGATTGCTTTATGCCGTTCGAGCCCAGTCCGACGCGGGAAACCACGCGTCAGCGCAACATTGCAATTGCAGATGAAGTCGTCTCCGCACTTGAGGAAAACCGTATGCATTTGGTGTTACAGCCAATTGTATCAACGCAATCCGGCAAAGCTGATCTTTATGAGTGCTTGATGCGGATGGAGAAACCTGACGGCACGGTGGTCAGTGCGGGTGAATTTATCGAGGTTGCCGAACAGCTTGGCTTGTCGCGCATGGTTGATCGACGCACGCTCGAGTTATCTATCGATCTTCTGCGCAAACATTCAACACTGAAATTGGCTGTGAACGTGTCTGCACTCACAACAAGCGATCAAGATTGGCTTGTTGCACTCCACAAGTTGACGGGTGGCAAGCACGAGCTCACCAGTCGTTTAACAATTGAAATCACAGAAACCGTGGCTATTCACGACCTTGATCAAACTGTTGCCTTTGTCGACACAGTCAAAGAACTTGGCTGCAGGGTTGCGATTGATGATTTTGGTGCTGGCTACACGTCGTTCAAAAATCTCAAGATTTTGAATGTCGATATGGTCAAAATCGATGGTACGTTTGTGAAAAATCTGGTCGAGGAAACTTCAGATCAGGTCTTTATCCGCACAATGGTCGATATTGCCCGTGAGTTTAATATGGAAACCGTCGCTGAGTGGGTGGGCGATCAGGCAACCGTTGATTTCCTAAAAGATGCAGGCATAACTTATCTGCAAGGGTTCCATTTCGGCATGCCATTTATGACCAGTGATCTGGCGAAGCATCTCGATAAGTAGCGCATTAGGAAATAACATCTACAGCGTCGAGCTTCTTCTACTACACAGCCAAGCTATTTGCGCGACGCTCTATCCCATGACTCTATCTCATGGCTCTATTCCATAACTGGCGATCAACTTATCTGCTCAAAGTCGCGTTCCAACTTTTCGCAGGTTGATCTAGGTGCCAGAGGCAGGCACCGAGCGGCTTTAGTGCATATCAAGATGAGTAAATTGCGCGCCACGGACCCAACGACAACCGACTTGATTTAGCTCTTGTCAGTTGTCAGGCGGTCTATTCTAGCCTGCATCGCTTCAAGCTGTTGCTTTAAGTCGCTGAGATCGCCTTCGTCTTTCGATTTATCGACAGAGCGTGTGCTGCTTTCCGTTGCATTTTCCGTTGCATTTGTAGGTTTGTCACCGACTGCCGCTGCGTTCGATGATTGATCTGCTGCGCCATCGCTTTTGCCCCCAGATTGGGCTGCCGCTCCAAACGAACTCCACATCGACATTGCTTGTTCAAACATTGCCATGTTTTGCCGCGCCATGTCCTGATAAACTTCAAAGGTTGCGCCTGGGGTGGGGGAAGGATTGGAAAACGCTTTGGCAAAATGTGTGCGCAGGTTGTCCTGCTCTTTGACCAGGTTTTCCAGGCTAAACTGAAGATAGCTCGGTATCATGCGCCCGATTTGATCATCATAAAACCGGATGAGCTGACGTAGAAACGGGATCGGCAGAAGTGTTTGACCATCCTTGCGGCCTTCCTGCTCGACGATGATCTGGGTCAGAACAGAATGGGTAAGCTCGTCGCCCGATTTGGCGTCATAGACCACAAAGTCTTTGTCGGAGCGCACCATCCCCGCCAAATCTTCAAGCGTAACGTAGGTACTTGTTTGGGTGTTGTAGAGGCGGCGGTTGGCATATTTCTTAATGACAACGGCGTCTCTTGTTTCGGTCTTCGAGGTGCCAGGGTTCAGCATTTTTGCTTTTCTGCTTCACGTCAGCGTCAAGGGTACTTCATATTGCAGTGCAGTACGCTAGCACAGGGTTCCCATCATGTGCCATAACAAACTGCTCTGAAATTGGGTAGATATGCCGCTAGTCCCCAGAATTGCAGGACGAAATAACCCTGCTATCTTAGTAGGCAACTCTTTTCGATCAGGGATGGAGGGTGTGGTTACAGCATTTTGTGACCGCCCAAGTTTAGGGATATGAATGCCAGGGAGGCAGCTTAAATGAGTGATCGTGATAATCAGGTTGTGATTGCCGGGGCAGCGCGGACAGCTGTGGGAAGTTTTGGTGGTTCGTTTAACACAGTACCGGCTCATGAACTGGGAAAGGCTGCGATAGCGGCGGCGCTGGACCGTTGTGGTGTCGCACCAAGCGACGTTTCAGAAGTCATCTTAGGTCAAATTCTAACAGCCGGCATGGGCCAAAATCCTGCACGTCAGGCTTCTATTGCAGCTGGCATTCCGGTTGATTCACCGGCCTGGGGCATGAACCAGATTTGTGGCTCGGGTCTGCGTGCAGTTGCGTTAGGCCAACAGCAAATTGCAACAGGCTCTGCTGACGTGGTTGTTGCAGGGGGTCAAGAAAGCATGAGCATGTCGATGCATGCCTCGCCAATGCGCAACGGCACAAAAATGGGTGACGTCAAAGTGCTCGACACCATGATCAAAGATGGTCTGTGGGATGCGTTCAACAACTATCACATGGGCACAACGGCCGAGAACGTCGCCCGTCAATGGCAGATTACACGTGAAGAGCAGGACGCATTTGCGGCAGCCTCTCAGAACAAAGCGGAAGCTGCACAGAAGGCTGGCAAGTTCGACGAAGAAATTGCGCCTGTCACGATTAAATCGCGCAAGGGTGACGTGGTTGCTGACAAAGACGAGTACATCAAAGAAGGTGTGACGCCTGAAGGTCTCGGCAAGCTACGCCCGGCATTCGATCGTAAAGAAGGAACTGTGACTGCTGGGAATGCGTCTGGTATTAATGATGGTGCCGCGGTTGCTGTCCTGATGTCTTCTGCCAATGCAGAAAAACGCGGGATCACCCCGTTGGCGCGCATTGTGTCGTGGGCAAATGCTGGGGTTGACCCTTCGATCATGGGAACAGGTCCGATCCCAGCATCCAAAAAGGCTCTGGAAAAGGCTGGTTGGAGCATTGATGATCTCGACCTCATAGAAGCCAATGAAGCTTTCGCGGCGCAGGCAATAGCGGTCAACAAAGGTCTTGGCTGGGATACAGATAAGGTAAACGTCAATGGTGGTGCCATTGCTATTGGTCACCCTATTGGTGCCTCGGGTGCCCGAGTTCTGGTCACATTGCTTCATGAAATGAAGCGTCGCGATGCCAAGAGGGGTCTTGCAACGTTGTGCATTGGCGGCGGCATGGGTGTTGCGATGTGCCTTGAGCGGGACTAAAGAAAATTGATGCGAATTGCTTTTGGCCCTTGCCGAGACCTAGGTACTCGCCCTAGCTTCGGTTAGGGCCAAAAGTTTTTTTGGATCCAATAAACAATGAAACTCTTCTGAGGAGGACACCATATGGCGCGGGTTGCCATCGTTACTGGGGGCACGCGGGGCATTGGCCACGCCATCTCCGTTGCATTGAAGAACGCCGGTTGTCGGGTTGCTGCAAGTTATGCTGGCAACGATGAGGCGGCACAAAAATTCCAGGCTGAGACTGGTATTCCAGTCTACAAATGGGATGTTGGTGACTTTGAAGGTTGCCAAAAAGGTTTAGCTGAAGTTGCTGCCGCCCTCGGGCCCATTGATATTGTTGTCAACAATGCAGGCATCACACGTGACGCGATGCTGCACAAAATGACCAAAGAGCAATGGGACCAAGTGATCCGGACAGATTTAGATTGCTGTTTCAACATGACCCGTCCTGTGATCGATTCCATGCGCGCCAATAAGTTTGGCCGCATCATCAACATCTCATCGATCAATGGCCGTAAGGGTCAAATGGGCCAAAGCAACTATTCGGCGGCAAAAGCCGGTATGCATGGCTTTACCAAGGCGATGGCCTATGAGGGTGCGCGCAAGGGCATCACGTGTAACACCGTTGCTCCTGGCTACATCAACACTGAAATGGTCGCTGCTGTGCCTAAGGAAGTCATGGAGACGCAGATCCTTCCGCAAATTCCAGTTAACCGCCTCGGTGAAGCAGAAGAGATTGCACGCGCGGTGGCGTTCCTGGCATCAGACGATGCTGGTTTCATTACTGGTGCATGTCTGGATGTGAATGGCGGTCACTACATCGCCCTTTAGGGTCGCGTAGGCTCAACCAGATACACAATAAGAAACGACCAGAGCTTATATATCGCTCTGGTCGTTTTTTTTCTGATACCTGGATCCTGTATTGGATTTCAGCTGAGCCAGGGCCTGCTGGGCTGGCGTTTAGCTTCTTATCCGTGAGCGGATGATGCGTGGGAAGTCGTCCTCCCGCGCCAGCTCTTCCGCGCTTGGCGATTGTCCCCCGCCAATCGTTTTATGCGTTTGCGCCACATGCTGGCGTGCCTCTTCGGCATCCCACCATGGGTCCTGCGGGTGCTGCGGGTGCTGCCCAGGCCTGGAAAGATCGGCTGGCGGAGCTGCAAATCCGGCAGGCGTTGCCAGCGGGCGATTCGTCGATTGTATCAGTGTAGAAGCTGGTGGGGCTGAGCCTGTGCCAAACCAGGCTTCGACTAGGTCCAGTTCATTTGCGGACAGGCTGAGACCATGCGTTCTGCAGCGCGCGACAACAAAGTTGCGGAAACGGCTTGCAAACAAATTACCGGAAGCGCCCTGCTCAAACCATCGATCAGCTTCTGAGACAACTTCTAGCACGAAGCGAATATCGTCCTTGCGCACATCAACACCAACATCAAGACAGCGCAGCGCTATGTTGTCGAGCGTTTGAGACCCAGACAAATTATTGGCGCTAATCTCTTCCGCCATTTTCTCAAACAGAGTGCGATATTCCGGCGGTGAAAGTGCTGGTGCTTGGGACGCTTCATGAATCCGGGCAATGGACTGCTGGATCACCGACTGCGGTTTGGCAGTTGCAGGGTGCGGTGTCGCTGCGATGACCTGTTGTGAAGGCTTGTGCGCACTGAGCGGAGCGGGTGCCTCTGGTGCAGCCACCGGTGCGATTGTCGCCGTGTCCAACACCGTTTCGGTTACTGACTGCGGTGCCTGTGCAGCCGTCTGTGATTGTGTTGACTTAGGTTTTAGTGCGCTCGGCTTATGATTTTGAGATGTCACCTGGCGACTTGTGTCGAACACAAAATAGGGTGGTTGCTGAGAGACATTAAGCTCCGTTGGCAAATCTTGCAGCAGAAGATCGCGGAACCCGCCAGCGCCAGCCCAACTTGTACCCGCTGTCTTGTCGTGGCCAATGGCGCGCACAGCGCGGTCTGCTAAAGCTTCTAGCGGCACTGGCTGATTGGCCGTACGCACAGAATCGACGACCTCAGCGATGATCTCCTTGCGCAGGACTGCCAGTTGGGCTGACGACATCGGAGCTGACTTTGCTTCGTCAGCCTGTTTGCGTTCTTCGTGTGAAGCCAGGCTGCCCGTCATCAACAGGGTCAGCAGATCGCTTTCGCGGACCTCACCATCACAGATCGCCGTATATGGCGAGGCCGTATGATCATTGGTGAAGATGATGTTGCGACGTGCATGTGCCCGAAGACGATGCAGAACCGGTGTGAAGTCGGCATCGCTCGAAAGAATGATGAATTCGTCGAAGTACGTCTCGTGGGTCAGAAAATCGCGTACATCCATCACCATGCGGATGTCGGCGGAGTTCTTAAGTTGCGCGGTGAGTGGTGGGCAATCAATCACCTCAAAGCCAGAACGCAGGAAATGATGACGGACAAACGGAAATGAGTTCATGTCCGTTGAATTGTCATGCGCATTGCGGCGGGGAATGGGGTTGCCATAGCACCGGTTCATTACAATGCGCCGCTCGGTTTGAGGGAGATCAGCGCCGTGAGACGTGACCAACGTGCCATTCGCCAATCCGCTCAGCCACAAATTTGCATCTTTGGCGAACCGCTTGGCGGCCTCTTCATTCTTTCTTTTGAGCGACAGATAGATGTTGTCATAGTCGACAAAAATCGCACTCAAAATTGGTCCAGTGGACTGGGCCTTCATGATCTCAATACCCCCAAGTAACGCCAGATTGCGCAAATTTGTGCCAACTTTTGATGAGTCGTGTTTGAGCAGCAAGCGTTCGTGGTCCTCACCGGTCAGAAACAATTAAAAATACAAATGATTCAGTGGCTTATCGCGGGGCGCTCAGCTAAATAGTGGTGGAAAAGTCTGGCGCCTGTCGGGTCTTGGCCGTGGTTGAGGTGGATGTGATTCGATTGAGAGGCCAGCGCCTTAGAGCACGATCACATTTGGTGGCCTCACAGGCGCGCTCTAGATCCACCTGCGAAAAGTTGGGTTTGACTTTGAGCAGATAAGTTGATCGCCAGTCTTAGGATGTTGATCGCCAGTCTTAGGATAGAGTCTTAGGATAGAGCCATGGGACTAGGTCATGGGATAGAGCGTCGCGCAAATAGCTTCACTGTGCACAACAAAAGGCGCGACGCTTTAGGTTCTTGTTTGGTCACATGTTCGAACCGCAAAACCGCGTACACTTTTGCAGAACATGCTCTAACCCCCAGGGTCAGATCCCTTAGGCGCCATTTGAAATCCGTCAAAGGTAAATCCCGGTGCCACCGTGCATCCAACCAGGATCCAGGCACCAAGGCTTTGGGCTTACTGCCATACGCCGGTGGGCACATTGGCTTGCGGGCCCACCGTCATGGCGGGCAATTGAAAGGCGCGAGGGAGCGCCCGCAAGCCAATGCCAGGTTTCGGCTGCATCAACGGTATGCCATCGTGATATCTCGCCATCCTCAAGCAGAAAATAGCCACCCTCAGGGTGCGGCTCAAGTTTCAGTAGCGCGATGATCTCGGCGGCTGAGTGTGAAATCGCCACGCACCTACGCCCTGTTCTTGCGCTCACGAATTTCAGAAAACACCTCGACGTCCGATGCATACCTCAGTGCCAGGTGTGATCGAATTGCAGTTGAGGTTTCGCGCAAAAACGGATTGGTCTCTAACTCAATGGCGAGGGTGGTTGGAATGGTTGGCAGGCCTTCTTCGCGTAGCCGCTTCACTTCCAACGCGCGATCTTGCAGCACTTGGTTGTCTGGCTCGATGGTGAGAGCAAACTCGGCGTTGGCAGTCGTGTATTCATGCCCGCAATAGATTGTTGATTCGGCTGGTAGGGTCTTCAATTTCTGCAAGGACTGCCACATCATGGGGTTCGTTCCCTCAAACACGCGACCGCATCCCATTGCAAAAAGTGTGTCGCCGACAAATGCTGTTGCGGCATCTTTAAACCAATAGCTGATGTGCCCGAGCGTGTGTCCGGGAGTGTCAAGGACACCCACTTCATGTCCTGCAAATGCCAGGGCATCGCCCTCTGCCACCGTTTCATCCAACCCATCAATGCGCTGGGCTTCAGCGGTTGGGCCAATAACATGGCATCCGGTTGCAGATTTGAGTGACTCAATGCCTGCGGTGTGATCGCCATGGTGATGGGTGATGAAGATGTGGCTGAGAGCCCATCCTTTTTCACTGAGTGCGGCCATCACAGGAGCTGCTTCAGGCGCATCAATTGATGCGGTGAGCCCGGAATCGGGATCGTGTACTAGGCAGCCATAGTTGTCCTTCAGGCATGGGAAGAGAAAAAAGTCCAAGTCTGACATCCAGCCGCGTCTCAAAGTTAGGGTTTAGAGGTTTTTTGCTCTCATACGCCGCGTCTTACGGGCGTCGCCTGAGAGCCTATCGTTGCTTGCGCTCGAATTCAACGGTCGATCACTGCCTGTTTCGTGGTACAGCCCAATCTGGCAAAGTAGTTGCTATGAGGGTCTGGGTCCTGCATGCATATTGACGTTGAAGATCTGCGAGATTTTTATGCTTCACGGCTTGGCATTTTGGTTAAGCGGCGTTTGTCAGGCCATATCCGGGCGCATTGGCGGGACCGAAAAATATCCTGTCTTGTCGGTCTTGGTTTTGCGACCCCCTATCTCTCCGCCGCCAAGAATGCGCACCGCGTTGGGGCCTTGATGCCGGATGGTCAAGGTGCGTTGATCTGGCCAGGCACGGGCAACACGAAAACGGTCCTCGTGCGTGAAGACCAACTGCCGCTACCCGACAACTCAGTTGATCAGCTTCTTGTCACGCACTGTCTCGAAGTTGCGGAACGTCCACGCCCGATGCTGCGCGAAATCTGGCGCGTCCTGTCGCCTGAAGGCCGGGTGTTGATTGTCGTTCCCAACCGACGCGGGGTTTGGTGTCGACTTGATCACACGCCCTTTGGTCATGGCAGTCCGTTTAGCCGCAATCAGGTGGAACGGTTGTTGACGGATGCTCTGTTGACGCCAGAGCACTGGTCAAGTGCGCTCTATTTTCCGCCTCTCAGTCATCGTTTGGCCGTGCGGGCGGCACCTGCAATCGAACGACTTGGCACACCCTTTGGTGCAAATTTTGGCGGGGTGTTGCTTGTCGAGGCGCGCAAAGAGTTGATTGGGCCAGCCGGTCGGGTGAAATCTTCACAGCGCATTCGCGAGTTGGTCACTGTGCGTCGTGATGGGTGTCCCAAGATTGTGCCAGACTGTTAAAGCCTGCCGCTGGCGCGTGGCTGGCTGCACTGTCGGTGCGCCTTTAACGAGAACGCCGGTTCATCATAAATACGGCTTTTTCACCAAACAGGTTTTGCAGAGATAGGGAGCGTCGGATTGGCAGGCGTTGGCCGGAGCTATTGAAGGCGACCGCGCGCTCAAGTTTGGCATCAACAATGTCAACCAGGTCAACAAAGTCTTTGATTGTACATAAGTGCGCATTCGGGCTGACATACCACGCTTCCGGCAAGTTCTCCGTAATGGGCATGCGACCGGTGAGCATCAATTGTGTGCGAACACGCCAGTGACCAAAGTTTGGAAAAGACACAATCGCGCGCCGCCCGATGCGTAATAGGTTTTCAAGGACGGTCTTTGGTTGTCGCGTTGCCTGAATGGTCAGGCTCAAGATCACATAGTCAAAAGCCTGATCGGGATAATCATCGAGATCTATATCCGCATCCCCCTGGATGACCGAAAGTCCCTGCGTCACGCAGGCGTTGACCCGTTCGCGCGACAGTTCCATGCCGCGCGCATCAACGTCCTTGTTTTCCGACAGCAACTGCAACAATGCGCCGTCACCACAGCCAACATCAAGCACGCGTGCGCCGTGGTTGACCATTTCTGTGATCAACACATGGTCAGCGCGCGCTGTTTGTCTGACATGTTTGGGGAGGGCTTGGTTCATGGGGTCCGTTTGGATTTTGATTTGGGATTGAGTGTGCGTTTGAATTTGCGCTAGGCCAGGCCCCGCTTTTTGGCGGCAGAGTCTAAAAAGCCCCGCACCGTGCCGAAAAATACCTTCTCATCCAGCAAAAAGGCATCGTGGCCTTTGTTGCTTTCAACTTCGACAAACGAGACATTGGCTGCAACCGCATTGAGCGCTTGTACGATCTCACGGCTTTCCCGCGTTGGGTAAAGCCAGTCGCTGGTGAAAGACACAACGCAGAATCGTGTTCGCGTCCCCGCAAATGCATTGGCCAGAACATCGTCGTGCTCAAGCGCCAGATCAAAATAGTCCATGGCTCTGGTGATGTAGAGATAGCTGTTGGCATCAAAACGGCCGACAAACGTAGACCCTTGGTGACGCAAGTAGCTTTCGACCTGGAAGTCGGCATCAAAAGAAAATGTCAGTGCAGATCCAGCTTGCAGGTTGCGGCCGAACTTTGAATGCAAAGCATCTTCTGACAGGTACGTAATGTGGGCCGCCATGCGCGCCACGGCCAAGCCGTTCTTGGGCACTGTGCCATGGGCATGGTAATTGCCGCCGCACCATTCGGGGTCCGCCATCACAGCTTGTCGGCCAACTTCATGAAACGCAATGTTTTGTGGTGTATGCCAGGCTGAGGTCGCAATAGGAATTGCAGAGAAAACACGTGTCTGGTGATGGGCTGCCCATTCAAGGACCTGCATGCCACCCATTGATCCGCCAACAACCGAGAATAATTGATCGATGCCGAGATGATCAATCAAGCGCACTTGCGCGCGCACCATATCGGCGATGGTTATGACGGGAAACTCAACACCATAGGGTTTGCCAGTTTCTGGATTGATTGAGGCGGGCCCGGTTGAGCCCATGCAGCCGCCAATGATATTTGGGCAGATCACAAAAAAGCGACTGGTATCGATGGGTTTGCCGGGACCGACAAGATTTTCCCACCAACCAGGTTTGCCTGTTACCGGGTGGTCGTTTGCAACATACTGATCGCCCGTCAAGGCATGGCAGATCAGGATGGCATTGCTTTTGCCTTCGTTGAGTGTGCCGTAGGTTTGGTAGGCGACCGAAAACGGTGCCAGTTCCTTGTTGCAATTCAGTTGCAACGGGGCATCGGCTGGAAAATGCACTACCGGACTTGACGGGTGGGTCACTTCGGACAGGCGGGTGCCACTGTCTTCGGTTGTGCTGGTTGTGGTGTTTGAGCTCATAGCCACCGCGATAGTTTGATGCACCGTGACCGGACATCCAAGAGTTTCGTTCGGCTCCACCGCTGCAGCCGTGCATGTTAGCTAGGACGTAGTGGGGGAATGTCAATCTTTTCTTTGATTTCGGCGCCAAGCGGGCATATCAATCGGGGCCTGCATGCCGCGCCTTCAAGATACCAAAAGCCAAACGGCAGGCACGTCGTTAACCGTCGGGTCAAGATTAATGCCCCCTGACATTGGATTGGAAAGCCAAGCCGCAATGACTGCGCCAAAGCCGCGCCCCGGCATCCTCGACATTCATGCTTATATTCCTGGCGATAGTGAGATCGCTGGTGCTGGTAAGGTAATCAAATTATCGTCGAATGAGACCCCGCTTGGGCCCAGTCCGAGCGCTGTCGAAGCTTATCGGCAAGCAGGCTCTGGGCTGGAGCGTTATCCCGATGGTGATGCTACTGGGTTGCGTGCCGCGATTGGTGCCTGCACGGGGTTGGATCCTGCACGCATGGTGTGTGGCGCCGGTTCAGATGAGCTTTTAAATTTGTTGGCTCAGGCTTATCTCGGTCCCGGTGATGAAGCGATCTACACCACCCATGGCTTTATGGTGTATCGAATTGCCATTCTGGCCAACGGGGCAACGCCGGTGATTGCACCGGAAACGAACCTGACTGCCGATGTCGATAAAATTCTTGCCTGCGTTACGGACAAAACGCGCCTTGTCTTTCTGGCCAATCCGAACAATCCAACCGGTACGTATCTTCCATCAAACGAAGTCAACCGATTGAGGGCCTCACTGCCTGCATCGGTCTTGTTGGTGCTTGACGCTGCTTATGCTGAATATGTGGATTGTGATGACTATGAGGCCGGCGCGCGCTTGGTCGTAGAGACAGACAACACGGTAATGACGCGAACCTTTTCTAAGATCTATGGTCTTGCCGCGTTGCGCATTGGTTGGTCCTATTGTTCACCAAATATCGCAGATGTGCTGAACCGCATTCGTGGCCCGTTTAATTTAACATCTTCTGCGATTGCAGCAGGCGCGGCCGCCATAGCTGATAAAGAACATTGCGACGCTGCCGTCATGCACAATACCAAATGGCGCCAATGGGTGATCAATGAGCTTTCTGGTCTTGGCCTAGAGGTCACGCCGAGCGTTGGTAATTTTGTGTTGATCGGTTTTGATGCAGACGGCGCAAAAACAGCCGCCAATGCTGACGCTTTTTTGAAATCGAAGGGTATTTTGTTGCGCCGGGTGGACGGCTATGACTTGCCGCGGTGCCTGCGAATGACGATTGGCCTCGAAGACGAGAATATCGCCGTGCGCGATGCGTTGAAAGACTTTATGGAATCCCAAAACTCATGAGCCAATTAAAATTCAAGCGCATCGCCCTCATTGGCATCGGTCTAATTGGCTCGTCAATTTCCCATGCTGCGCGCCGTGCGGGGCTAGCAGAAACCATTGTGGGCAGTGCGCGCACGCAAGAAACCATCGATACCGCGTTGAGCCTTGGGATCATCGATGATGGCTATCTTGACGCCAAACAGGCTGTCGCAGGTGCTGATTTAATCTTTGTGTGTGTGCCGGTCGGCGCATCAGGGCCTGTTGCGCAAGATATTTCTGGCGCGATTGGTGATGGCGCCATCGTCAGTGACGTCGGGTCGGTCAAAGCCGCCGTGATTGAAGCCATGGCACCGCATATTCCAAAGTGCGCACACTTTGTGCCTGGCCACCCCATTGCGGGTACTGAGCAGTCGGGGCCTGAGGCCGGGTTTGCAGAACTGTTTGACGGACGTTGGTGCATCCTGACGCCAGAAGTGGGGACAGACACCTCAGCTGTCGCAAAGCTCACCGCGTTTTGGCAGGCGCTTGGCTCGAAGGTGGAAGTGATGGATGCAGCACATCATGACCTTGTGCTGGCCATTACATCGCACGTACCCCATCTCATCGCCTACAACATCGTCAATACGGCAGGCCATTTGGAGCGTGTTACAGATCGCGAGGTTATCAAGTTTTCCGCAGGCGGGTTTCGCGACTTCACCCGTATTGCCGCGTCGGATCCGACCATGTGGCGTGATGTGTTCTTAAACAACAAGGACGCGGCGCTGGAAATGCTGGCGCGCTTTACCGAAGACCTATCTGAGTTGCAGCGGGCCATTCGCTATGGTGATGGCGATCGGCTGTTTGAGCTGTTTAGTGAGGCGCGGGAATTGCGCCAGGATATTATCCAGGCGGGCCAGGATATCGCGGCCCCGGACTTTGGCCGGGCGGACAAGACTTCTCCGCCCAAGAAGAGCTAGATCTACCTGCGAAGAGTTGGGATCGATGGACCAGTGATAGACCACGCGTTCGAGCAACGTGACCTTTGGGTGTTTGGCTACGGTTCTTTGATGTGGAATCCTGGTTTTGCCTATGAACAGGCGGTCGCGGCAGAGCTCAGCGGATACCATCGCGCCTTTTGCGTCTATTCGGTCTACTATCGCGGAACGCCCGCGCGGCCAGGACTTGTGCTGGGGCTTGACCGTGGCGGTGTGTGCCAGGGGATGGCCTTTCGCGTCGCCGCTCAAAATGCTGTCGAGACTATTCGCTATTTGCGAGCCAGGGAGCAGGTCACGGGAGTTTACCGGGAAACCGTTCTGCCAATCATGCTTCAAGGCGCGGCACCATCGCGGGTGCCAGCATTATCCTTTGTGGTTGAGCGCTGTCATCCAGGGTACACGCATGGCTTAAAGCTGGCGCATCAAGCCCACCTCATTCGCGCGGCGATGGGCCGAGCAGGGCCAAACTTGGACTATGCATTAAATACGATTTGTCATTTGCAAAAAATGGGCTGCGCTGAACCAAACCTTGTGCGCTTGCTGGCAAGGCTCGGGCCTCTATTTTGGCAACGCAATTTATTGACAGGTCAGGAAGGCGTACGCGTTGGCTCCGGCCAAACTCTTGCGGATCAGTTGCGCCTAGCCCCGAGGAAAGCGCCCCGGTTGAGACCGGATCAGCGCAAGCGTTTTGTCTTTCGCGATTGTCTGGCTGGCCGGCTGGAAGCTAGATGGCACAAAGCCCGGTAGAAATTTACCGGGCTTTGTCCGTTTCTTCGGATGGGAAAATGTGTTGTGTGTGCGCAGCTCTAAGCGAGGTCGAAGGGCCGCTTAATGCGCCCAAGCGGTTTTTTCGTTCGGCCAGTCGCTGCAGAGATGTCCGGCTTGGAGATCGTGTTGGATTTTCCGGGCTGCAGCTGCGTCATCTGCCAGCAGATGAATATGAACTTCAGTTGCGCCTAGCTCAGCGCCTCTGCGGCGCACTTCAGCGAGGTTGAGCGAGGTCGCAGAATTGGTCAGCCGCCCGATGGTCAGAATTTCAGGTTCGCCATCTTTCTCGCGGCTGATCAGCATGAAGTTTGAAGCTGGCAGCGTTGGGCATGTGAGCAGGTCATAGACCGTGTGAACGTAACGCGCACCAGACGCGCCAGTCCAAAATTGAAAACGCTCTTTGCCAAAGGGCCGTGCTTTTGGAGATGGTTTGGTGTGAAAAACAAGCCGCGTTTCACCATCTGGAGTGGTTTTGCGTGCACGTGCCTCTGAAAGATCGATAATTTGCGCCGACATTCGACTTAGCCCCTGCTGTTTTTACGGCTCATTTTTTGAACCACACAATCCCTTTTTTGATTGCTGAGCAGGATGACTGAACTTCCTATCAGAAATGTGACTCGATCTCAGTGATTTTGGGGCAGGGTTAACCATCAACTAACAGGGAAGGGATGAGTGTTTTCAATCCCTTAATGCTTTGCCTCGTTTTGAGATCATCGCGATTGGCGCATTGTTGCCATTTTCTTTGGGCAGCGCCGGGGAGGACCCGGCCAGAAGTCTAGAGCAATCTTCGTTTAGTTAAACGCAGGTTGCTCTTGGCGCTTAGATCAACCTGCGAAAAGTTAGGTTCGACTTTGAGCAGATAAGTTGATCGCCAACCATGGGATAGAGTCATGAGATAGAGTCTTGGGAATAGAGCCCATGAGATAGAGCATCGCGCAAATAGCTTCACTGTGCACAACAAAAGGCTTGATGCTAGTTGCAGCGTGAGAAGCCACATTTCAGACAGACCCAGCAGGCGTCTTGGCGGACATAATCGGCCCCGTTACAGCGCGGGCAGCTACGGCCAACCGCGCGTTGTCCCCCGCGCTGGCCAGTGTGCTGAGGTGCGCTTTGGCGTGCGGGCAGGTGCCCGACCAGATCAGGGGCCAGCCTCTCTTTGTCTGGTGCGGCTGCGACCAAAAAGCCAATTGAGATCATGTGCTGTTCAATCACATCGCCAATTGCTGCCAGCAAGCTTGGCACATAGCGCCCCGCCATCCAGCAGCCGCCTTGCGGGTCGAAGATTTCCTGCAATTCACTGGCAACAAACGCAACATCGCCACCACGACGGAAGACGGCGCTGATCATGCGGGTGAGCGCCACTGTCCAGGCGTAGTGCTCAAGGTGACGCGTGTTGATGAAAATCTCATACGGTCTTGGACGCCCATCGCGTTCAATATCATTGATGGTGATGTAGAGAGCGTTGGAATTCTGAGGCCATTTGAGTTTGTAGGTGGTGCCGGCGAGCGCCGCATCGCGCTGCAGTGGTTTTGAAACGTAGATTACGTCATCGCTGGTCTGCGCACTGCTTTCCTCTCTATTGGAAAGCCCCTTGATGCCCGGTGCAGGGAGCACCCGGCCAGCATCGTCCGGATCATCTGGAAGGTGTTTCAAAACCTGGCCAGTAACCTCGTTCGGACGATAGGTCGTGCACCCTTTGAGGCCCAGGTCGTAGGCGTCGCGATACACCGTTTGAAAGTCTGTAAACGATATCCCGGCATCGCAGTTGATGGTTTTTGAAATCGAACTGTCAACAAAAGGCTGGAGTGCAGCTTGCATTTCCAAGTGTGACTTGGGACTCATTTGGGATGCAGAGACAAACGCTGGTGGGAGCTCATGTGTGCCAATGTTGGCGTGGCCTTGTTCGGCCACGTCCGCTTGCAACAACCTGTATTGGACGCAGGCAAAGTCTTCGATTGTGAAGGTTTCTTTTGTGCCGTCTTGCCCTCGCAAGGTGCGCTCATAGCGAGCATCGAACACCGGCTCAATGCCGCTGGAGACGTTGCCAGCAAGAAGTGAAATGGTGCCGGTTGGGGCAATTGATGTCAGGCAACCGTTGCGCAGACCATGTTTTTCGATTCTTTTGCGGGTCGCTTTTGTAAGCGCGCGTATATTGGGTCGCGCTGCGATGTGCGCACGATGATAGAGTGGAAAGGCCCCTTTTTCTGCTGCCAAATCGGCACTTGCGCGATAGGCCGCGTTTTGAATGTTTTTCATCCACTTTTGAGATAGAGTTCGCGCCCGTTCCGTGTCGTACCTGACGCCCATCGCGATCAGAGCATCGCCAAGACCAGTTATGCCAAGGCCAATACGACGCTTGGCATTGGCTTCCTGACGCTGCTCGTTGAGCGGTGTTCCAGAAACATCAATCATATTGTCGAGCAGGCGAATGGCGATTGAGACACGTTTTTTGATCGCTGCGATGTCAAGGCGTGCGTTTTTGGCAAACGGATCGATCACAAAACGCGTCAGATTTATGGAGCCTAGAAGGCAGGCCCCATAGGGGGGAAGCGGTTGTTCGCCACACGGGTTCGTTGCGTTTATGGTTTCACAATAATTAAGATTATTGCGCTCGTTTGTGCGATCAATAAATACGACACCAGGTTCGGCATAGTCATAGGTGGCACACATAATCTTGTGCCAAAGATCGCGCGCTTGGATCGTGCGATATACTTTGCCTTCAAATCTTAGTTGCCACGGCTCGTTGGCGGCGACGGCATCCATAAACACGTCACTGACCAAGACTGAGAGATTAAAGTTGCGCAGCCGTGTTGGGTCTGACTTGGCGTCTATAAACTCTTCGATGTCAGGGTGATCAACACGAAGCGTGGCCATCATCGCGCCGCGTCTGGCACCTGCTGACATGATGGTCTGGCACATGCCATCCCAGACATCCATGAAGCTCACTGGGCCTGAGGCTTCGGCACCAATGGATTGAACCAGCGCGCCTTTGGGCCTCAGTGTTGAGAAATCATGGCCAATGCCACCGCCTTGCTGCATCGTTAGGGCGGCTTCGCGGACATGGCTGAAGATGTCGCCGAGATCATCCCCGATTGTACCCATGACAAAACAGTTGAACAGCGTCACCTGACGGTGAGTGCCAGCACCTGCCAAAATGCGCCCGGCGGGTAGAAAGCCAAAGTCGGCCATGGCCGCGTGAAATTTAAGGGCCCACTTGGCGCGTGTTTTTTTACCTCCCTTTTCAACCGAGGCGGCAGCATCGGCAACGCGCTTGAAGGTGTCATCAAGAGAAGCGTCTGTGGGTGCGGGGGTGGATGGGCCAGCCGATGCACCCCCGCCCGGGCCAGCACTTTGGGCAGGCTGAAACCGGTACTTCTGTTTCCAGATGTGCTGGGAGATCGGGGCTGGGAATTGGGCTTTTGCTGACATAACCGAAACGCGGGACAGGAGAGTGGGTGACCCCCCTGAAATAGGGTCGCCAAGCTTATTTGTCAACTAATGTTCTTTTTTTGTTTAACGTTTGTTCTTTTTCTGTTATCCGAATTAGTGAACGATGTAACAACAAGTATTGGAGGGCCGCATGTCAGAACGCACCCCACAAGAGCGCCAGGCGGACGCGCTTGAACAAATCGTAGTGACACTTGAAGGTGTGACCACGGCATTGGGCGATATCAAAACCAAGCTAACATCGTTGACAACGGCGGTGCGGCGCAAAACGCACACCTAGCTCGCCCATCGAGGTGCCATGCCCGTTGATGGCTCAAAAGCGAATTACCACAAGTTTTAAGAGGCAGTGCACTTGTCAGCATGAGCTTCAGCCAACAACTGCGCGCTTGCATCCTCAATGGTGGTTTCAACGCGGGATTTGAAGTCTTTGCGGGCAAGGCCCGGCGGGATGGGCTCTAGAAACTCAACAATAATGGTGCCTGGCAGGCGTCGAAAACTGCGTCGTGGCCAAAACACACCTGAATTCAGTGCAACCGGCACACAGACCACATCCAGTCCCTCATAAAGGGCAACGTAGCCAGGCTTATAGGCAGGTGGTGCACCAGGGGCCTGGCGCGTGCCCTCAGGAAAGATGATCACTTCGCGATTGTCCCCGATCCGGGATTTGGCATCTGCAACCATGCGTTTGAGCGCAACGGCTGCGCGATCTCGTTTGACCAGGATGTGTTCGAACTTGACGCAGAACCAGCCATAAAATGGGATCCACTTAAGCTCGTCTTTCAGCACGATAGCGGGATCGCGAAACAACGGGATCAGCGCAAACGTGTCCCATGCGGATTGGTGTTTGGCGACGACAAGACAGCCCTTACTTGGAAGATTTTTCTGACCGCGCACTTCAAGCTTGGTGCCGACGATCCATTTGAGAAGCCACAGTACAGTGATGGCGTGTGCTTTAAGGCCCGCCATGGACCACGAGCGTGGCGCCAAAAACAACCACGATCCAAGCACCAGAAACAGCGCTGTTGTGATGTAAAACGCAAAGCTGAATAGAAGTGAGCGCAGCATCAACACGTTGTGTCACCTGAACAAGGCATAATAGGAAGTTGGACGATAGAAAGCGTGCTGCTCTGGCTGGAAGCCCTAAAGTTCTGCGTGCGCGTTTTCCGCCCCCGGAGAACTACCCCAGCTGCCCAAAAGACGCGAGGCGGCATAGCGCGCCGTTGACGGTAAAAACTTGATGTATTCAGAAAACAGCACGCGCATGGTTGTGCCATGCAGCCACCAGTGCCGTTTGCGTAAGCTCTTGGGCATCACCGTATAGGGAATGAATTCCGTGTCGGGGAGAACGCGCGCCAACTCCATCAAGCTACGCGGCATGTGATAGGCCGAGGTCACCACGATGATCCGCTTGAAGTTGTGTTGCTTGGCCCAGCCGCGTGCTTCATGTGCGTTACCGGCTGTATTTAGCGCCTGATAGCCAAGATCAACACAGCAGGAAAAGGTCTCTTTTTTGAGACCTGAAAGAAGCAGGAGGTCGGCGCGGTTTGTGCTTTTATTGACGCCCGAAATCAAAAGCCTCTTTGCACGTTGGTCAGACAGCAGGCGGGCCGCTGCTTGGATGCGCGCTTCACCGCCGGTTAACACAACGATCCCATCACCCGTGACGTCGGCGCGTTGATCTTTGCTACGTGTTGAGACAATCCCGAACACGACGAACCCAAACACCAACAGGCTGGCAAGGGCTGCCAACGTGATAGTCACTATGCGCGTTTTATTTTTCATAGCGCGACTACGATGCAAAGTGGTGCAGATGCACTCATTAAATCAGGTTATGGCGAACGGCCTATTGGTCTTATGGGCGTGGTCCAGATTTCGGGTAGAGTGCTGGAATTTCAACACAAAAGTCTACACCAGATTGAATTAAAACTCTCTCACCTGGCACTCATGTGGACGATGAGCACCACAAAAAATGGTTAATCGTGCGTATTTAGGATTCGGTAGACGCCAAAACGCGATGTCAGCATGCACAGCGCGGCAACGACGACGATCAATAGGCACATAAACGCATAGCCTTTGAGGTCTAAGGTTCCCGAGCCGATAAACCGGTTGATCTCCATATTCATCAGATTGCCCCCGCCCAAAAGCTCTGTTGCAAATGGCAATAAGAGGAACACGGCCACGGCGCACGTCGCACCAATGACGCCAGCGCGAATTCCAAGGCGAAGAAAGTTCTTTTCAAATTCACGCGCGATAAAGCGGTCAGTCGCACCTACAAAGTGCAGCACTTCAACAATTTCACGATTGGATGTCATGGCAGAGCGGGTTGCTGTGATAATGATCAAGACGGTGGCAAATCCGACGAGGCAAAGAATGGCAATGCCACCCAATGCAAATGAGTGCGTTACTGTGCGGATTTGTTTTTGCCACTGGCGGTGATCATCCAACGTTACGCCTGAGAATTGGTCCGCTAACTCCGCGCGCACTTTGTCGAGATTTGGCGCTGCGCTGCGATCAAGTTCAATAGCGATCAATCGCGGAACGGGTAGTTCCTCAAGGCCCTCAATGCTCCCGAGCCACGGTTGCAATAACTTGGACGATTCTTTGCTCGATAAAATCTCAACGCCAACCATGCCGGTTTGTGTTTCCAAATAGTCAGCAACTCGTGACACCACTTTATTGGTGTCCTGGCCTTCTTTGGCATCAATCTGGACGGTGACTTCACTGGCCATGCCGCGCATCCAGGCGTCGGCAGATTGATTGATTTTGTAGACCGCACCCGCTGTTAGGCAGGCCAGGAAGCACATGATTGAAATAACCAGTGTGAGCGAGCGTCCGGTCACAGCGCCTGATGGCACAATTGGCGCATGAGTTTGTTCACGCAGTGTTTTCTGCGTGCGGGCAGGTGCGCGCATGTCCTGGCGGCGTGGGGTCACTTCTAAGGTTGGCCGTTGCGAAATTGAGTCGTGCATGGACTCACTATAAGCAGGACGAGATTGAGATGCACCCGTTACTCCGGCGCGTTCTGTCCCAGGTGTTGGCCCAGGTGTTGGCCTATGTGTTGGTTCTGGGCGCTGTGTCGGCGGTCCGGTCACGGGGTCAGCCGTCATCTGTGGGTCGCGATAGTCGTCTCGAAGCGGCGCACCTTGCTGCCCGTAGCGACCGAATTTGTCAGACAATTTTGACATGATTGTCATGCAGCTCCAGTCGGGGCGCTTTAAATTGGCGCATCAATTGATGGTCGTGTGTTGCAATCAGAACCGATGTGCCAAGGCGATTAAGTTCAATAAACAATCTGAGAAGACGTCGTGCCATTTGCGGGTCAACGTTGCCAGTTGGTTCATCTGCAAGCAATAGCTCAGGTTTTCCTATGACCGCACGAGCAATCGCCGCGCGTTGTTTTTCACCACCCGACAAAACGGACGGATAGGCATGCATGCGATCACCAAGGCCAACCCACTGCAAAAGATCAGTAACGTCCTCTCGATAGTCCTCAACATGTTTTCCGGTCACACGTAGCGGAAGGGAAATATTTTCCCAGGTCGTCAAATGGTCAAGCAAACGGAAGTCTTGAAATACGATGCCGATACGACGGCGCAACTGCGCACGCTTGGCCGTTGAAATGCGGCTGACGTCCTGGCCGAACAGTTCAATGCGGCCGCGTGTTGGGTGCAGAGACATGAACAGCATTCTGAGCAGTGATGTTTTGCCTGCCCCTGACGGGCCGGTCAGAAAGTGGAACGAGCCCGGACGCAAGTGGAAGTTGACGTCGGTGAGGACATCACTTCCCTGCTCATAGTTCAATGCTAGATTGCTCAGTCTTATCACGTTGTTGGGCCCGCTTCTTCATATCGAGGATTGGCGATCAGATTGTCATCGCATCCCCACTCCCTAGGATCAATTGTTTAGGAATGTGGCTATGCCATGTGCACAGCAAAATTTCGGGGTTTTGGTGTCACCCAAGTAGAATCAGATTCTATGCGGAAAATTTGATCAACGGCCTAGTCTTTGGGCTTCTTTTCTGCGTTTGATGAGCGCAGGCTGGGCCCTGCTTGGGCGGTCCGCCACGCATTGTGGTGCCTTTAATGCGGTGCCATCGTCATTTTGAAGTGCCATCACGCCAGGTGGCTGGTTGAAGGGTGAGATGTCTTTGCACCAGGGCGAAGGCAGAAGCGCAGATGGAACACACTGGAAAAGACGCCACGCCGGAGGAAACCGGTTCAGGATCTCAAGAGCACCACGTGCTATTTTCAGATGTTGCAATTGCTGAACGTCTGGAAGTGTTGGCAACAGAAATTTCCAGTCAAAATTTGGAGCGCCTGCTGGTTGTTGCTATTTTAAAAGGCAGCTTTGTATTTGCGGCAGATTTACTGCGTGCATTGCATCGATCAGGCCTTGATCCGGAAGTCGATTTTCTGACGCTGTCAAGCTATCGCCGCTCCAAGGTATCGTCCGGCTCTGTGGAAATTTTGCGCGATCTTGATTTACCTGTCGAGGGGCGCACGGTGCTTGTGGTCGATGATGTCTTGGATTCTGGTCGCACGCTGGTGTTTGCCAAAGACCTGTTGACAGCGCGCGGCGCAGAAAAAGTTCTGACGTGCGTTCTCATAGACAAACAAGCGCCACGCGCAGTGCAGGTGGATGCCGATTTTAAGGCATTCGAATGCTCCAATGAATTTGTTGTTGGTTACGGCATGGATGTGGCACACCGTTTTCGCCAGCTACCATTTGTTGCTGTATTGAAAGATGGCTCTTAATCACGATGCCGAGCGGGGGTGCGTTTATGGCTGACATACTCATTGCAGATGATGATGAAGCTTTACGGGCTTTGGTAGAACGCACATTGCTGAGCGAGGGTCACAGCGTCCAAGTCGTTGGCGATGGGGGGGAAGCGTTGGAGCGCTTTCAGTCCGGGGCGCTGCCGGATGTTTTGATTGCAGACATTGATATGCCCGTAATAGACGGTATTGCATTGGCCGGGCAGGCACTTTCAATGCAGCCGCAGTTACGTATTTTGATGATTTCTGGAATGACAGAACGGCTTGAGGCTGCGGCCACTATTTCGGCGGTCCATTTGGCGACATTGCAAAAACCGTTCACGCTCGAAGCGCTGAGAGATGAACTCGGCAAGCTATTGGGTTAGATCAACCCGCGAAAAATTGGCTTCGGCTTTGAGCAGATAAGTTGATCGCCAGTCTTGGGATTAGAGTCTTGGGATTAGAGTCCTGAGATAGAGCCATGAGATAGAGTCTTGGGATTAGAGTCCTGAGATAGAGCGTCGCGCAAATAGCTTCGCTGTGCACAAGAAACGGATTACTCGACGCTCTAGCCCCCGGTGACACTCATATGGCGGGACACCGCTGGTTGTTGCTGGTTGCGGTCGATAACAAAGTCATGGCCCTTAGGCTTGCGCCCAATTGCTTCATCAATCGTCTTGTGGAGTAAACCATCATCATCGCTGGCCCGCATCGGTGCCCGCAAGTCGGCGGCGCCTTCCTGGCCAAGGCACATGTAAAGCGTGCCTGTGCAGGTCAGCCGCACGCGGTTACAGCTCTCACAGAAGTTATGCGTCAGCGGGGTGATAAACCCTAACCGGCCGCCCGTTTCCTTAATCTTTACATACCGAGCAGGCCCGCCGGTATTATATGGAATGTCTTCCAGCGTCCAACGCTCCATCAACCTGGCCCGCACAACAGACAGCGGCAGATACTGGTCTGTGCGATCCCCTTCAATATCGCCAAGCGGCATGGTTTCAATCAGCGTCAGATCAAAACCGTGATCATGGCAGAACAGCAAAAGATCATTGATCTCGTCTTCGTTAAAGCCTTTGAGTGCAACTGTGTTTATTTTGACTTTCAGGCCTGCTGCATCGGCAGCTCTCAGGCCATCCATGACATTGGATAACTCACCCCACCGGGTGATAGTTTTGAATTTTTCAGCATCAAGGCTGTCGATCGAAACGTTGACGCGTTCGACACCGCAGGCCTTCAAATCTTCGGCATACTTTTTAAGTTGGCTACCGTTAGTGGTGAGCGTGAGTTCATCTAGCGTGCCTGCATTGAGGTGTCGGGCGAGAGACTGAAACAGCCACATGATATTTTTACGTACCAGGGGTTCGCCACCTGTAATGCGTAGCTTGCGCACACCGCGGTCAACAAACGCTGAGCAGACACGATCCAACTCTTCAAGCGTAAGCAGGTCGCGCTTGGGCAGGAATGTCATATGTTCAGACATGCAGTACACACAGCGAAAGTCACAGCGGTCGGTTACGGAGACACGCAGGTAGGTGACATGGCGTCCAAAGGGATCGATCAGATGCGTTTCTGAAGTGTCATTCATGTGGACTTGGTACTCTGGTCTACTTCATCGTGGTTGAGCAGTTTTTACCGATCAGCGTAGGCTTCAGGGCGTGGGGCACTATAATGAGACGTTGCAATTCCCAACATCGCTGAAGGCATATCGAGCATATGACACGGCAAGTGCTGGATTTTCCAGCTTTTATTTGGTTCCGTTCAAGGTCGGACCGGATTTTGAAGTAGGGATCGGAGCGATACCAGCATCAATTGGGCCGCTAGGGGCAAACCCGACAAAATATCGTCGTGGGTGCGGCTCAAGGCTTGTGTGCCTTGTACCATCGCGCTAGTCAAAATGACGCAAGATAACGGCAGCACAGTGATAACCAAAAAAATCTGGCCGATGAGGGAGAGGACCCAATCGTGGAAACAAATGTAACGTCCGGTAGTGCCGGGCTCTTAGATCGGGCTCGGATTATCGCCAAGCCAGGATTCAATCGCTGGCTCGTGCCGCCAGCTGCATTAGCCATTCATTTGTGTATCGGCATGTCCTACGGCTTGAGTGTGTTTTGGCGTCCACTTGAACGTGCGCTCGGCATTACTGAACCACGGTCGTGTCCGGACATGACCACATTCCAGGCCCTGTTCACCACAACATGCGATTGGACACGGGCAGACCTTGTCCCGATCTTCACCATTGGCATTGTCTTCCTTGGGCTTTCTGCGGCTGTCTTTGGCGGCTGGTTGGAGCGGGCTGGACCGCGCAAGGCGGGCGTTGCCGCGGCGCTTTGTTGGGGTGGCGGCTTTATTCTGTCTGCGCTCGGTGTCCACTTCCACCAATTGTGGATGATGTGGCTCGGCCTTGGTGTGCTTGGCGGGATCGGGTTGGGCCTTGGTTACATTTCTCCCGTTTCTACATTGATCAAATGGTTTCCTGACCGACGCGGTATGGCGACCGGCATGGCGATCATGGGCTTTGGCGGTGGTGCCATGATTGGCTCTTTGATGGCCAATGCACTGATGAATCACTTCACTTCATCAACCTCGGTCGGTGTCGCAGAAGCGATGGCCGTTATCGGTCTGGTCTACATTCTATTTATGTTGGCCGGTGCCTTTGGCTATCGTGTTGCGCCTGATGGCTGGCAGCCTGAAAGTTGGACGCCACCGGTTGACAACAAGGCGATGATCACGTCAGGCCATGTCCACCTGAATAATGCACACAAAACTCCGCAGTTTTGGCTGATCTGGATTGTTTTGTGCATGAATGTTTCGGCGGGCATTGGTGTGTTGGCGACAGCATCACCCATGTTGCAGGAAATTTTTGCTGGCCAGCTGATCGGATTACCCGATCTGACCTTGGCGCAATTAGATGCCAGTCAAGTGGCACAGGTGGCGGGTGTTGCAGCGGGCTTCGTTGCCTTGCTCTCATTATTCAACGCGTTCGGTCGTTTTTTGTGGGCGTCTGCTTCTGATATCATTGGGCGCAAAAACACCTATTATTGCTTCTTCCTGATCGGCATTCTGCTCTATGCCTCAGCGCCGACCTTAGCGAAAGTGGGATCGCCGCTGCTATTCGTGGCAGCCTTTTGTTTTATCCTGACGATGTATGGTGGTGGCTTTGCAACAGTGCCTGCCTATCTCGCAGACATCTTTGGTACTCAGTTTGTCGGTGCCATCCATGGTCGGTTGCTGACGGCATGGTCAACGGCGGGTGTGCTTGGCCCATTGGCGATCGTCTACATTCGTGAAATGCAGTTGAACGCAGGCGTCGAGCTTGCCCAGGCCTACGACTACACCATGTATATTTTGGCAGGCTTTTTGTTGATCGGATTGATTGCCAATCTGTTGATCAGACCGGTTGCCGACAAATGGCTGATGAGCGATGAAGAGCTTGCCGTTTCACGCGCCTCGGCTGCAGGTCAAGCACACGAAACCGGCTCGTTTGGAATTGGTCTTGGCGGATTCACCATCCCAGTCTTGCTGGCTTGGCTCGCTGTTGGTATTCCATTCCTGTGGGGTGTCTTTAATACACTGCTCAAGGCCTCATCTTTGTTTACACAGTGATCTGTTAAAGCACAGCGTACGTACTTTATCGCTTCGAACCATCATGCCAGCGATGTCTTTAACCAAGATGTTGCTGGCATATTTTTTGCTGCGTATTTTTTGCTTCTGCAAAGAGTTGATTGTGGTTTTTCAATAAGTAGGTATGCGTGCAATATTTCGCTTGCGCATTGGGTACATCGATAATTTCGAAACCGGAGACGCTGGCAAAGATCGCTACTTCGTCGGCCAATGCGCATATCAAACCTTTAACTAGTGGTTGGTTTGCACTCGATGCTGGCACCGAGCAGGAGGTATTGGTTGAGCAAACGCAATCTGTTCTAAAGCCCTTGCTGGGGCCATTTGAGATGACAATGCTGGCGGGCCTTGTCAGTGTTGTTCTCGCGCGTCATCTGGCCAACGTTTTACACGCGGCCAGTGCAAAGACAGTAAAGCTCTATCGCCGATCAGAATCAGGTCTTAGTTCAAGGCCTCAGCGCAAGGGGTAAATGGTGGTGGGCCCACCATCTGATCAGTTGTGGCCGACTGTGGTGCTTTCAAAGTGCCAAGATGTGCCATCGCCTGCAATTTGCTCACACTTGGTTGCGCCATTTTGTGTTCTGCCTGACAAAACAATAACGTCTTCACGGTGAGCGCCAACGCGGCATCAGAGGTTGCAGATTGCGGCGTCGTTGCCACAACCACATCGGCGTCTGCTGGTGTGTGCGGACTGACACTTAACACATTGGAAAGGTGAAACGCTGCTGGGTAGGCGGGCTTTGCGCCAACGCTCTGTCCGGCGCCTGTCTCGGCGCCTGCGCCTATGGCATCGTCCGTACTTTGCGCCGGGACGATAAACAGCAAATTTTGAAAATGCTCGGCTGCAGCGCGAAATGCGATCCAATCACGTTCTGCAGTGGTTGCAAATGGGATCAGCACAATACGTGCGGGCGTCTGTGCCACGAAGGCGACCGCTTGCGCCCAGGTTTCTGGCCGAAGAGGATCAACAAAGGTTGCCACAAGCCTGAGGTTTTGCTGCCGGGCCAGTGACGTCACGATGTCTGGCGTGGCAGAGGTGCCCTGGGATACGCTTTGCCGTTGCGCAGTTTTGGGACGTTTGGAAAAGTCCCAGCCGATTGCAATCCCTTCGCCATCGCGGGCGAGTGTTGCTACCACGTTGGCTGCGTTAAGCTGGAATGGCGGTGTTATGACCGCTATGGCTGTGCTGCCCGGGTCCTGCCCTGGGGGCACGTTGAGAGGTTGTGAACGTACAGGCACACTTGTAACGAGAGCAACAAGAAACGCCCAACACAATGGCCAAGGTGACCGGTTAGTCACGGCTGTTGTCCTCGGCCTCGGTTGTGCTGTCAGTGCGACCAAACCGCTGTGCTAGAGGTCCGATTGCCGCCGCGATGTGGTCTGCAACCTCCGCGATGTTATCGAGACCAAACACCGGGACCGGCGCATCTTCAATTTCGTGGTCGGCAGCAATTGCGATCACCAACGGGTCATCATCAAGCAACGGTTTTCTGGTCAACGAAGCGCTGCGACGGGCCTCAATTTTTGGGATTGGGGCAGTTTTATATCCTTCAATAATGATCAGATCTGCAGGGCTCAGCCAGGAAATAATTTCTTCAAAGTCCGGTTCAGGCTCGTTTTTCAATTCATGCACAACAGCCCACCGCTTGCCGGACACGACGGTAACTTCTCCGGCACCAGCACGGCGATGGCGCGCACTATCCGTTTCAGCATCATCAATTTGAAAGCCGTGGTGCGCATGTTTGACAGAGGCAACTTTAAACCCGCGGCGCGAAAACTCCTCAATGAGGCGCACAGTGAGCGTGGTCTTGCCAGATTTCTTCCATCCCGCAATGCCGATCATCGGCGTGGCGGCATTTTTGGTTTGCTTCGGGTTCACTCAGGGCCTCAAGGCTTGAATTCAGTGTTTGTCAGCTGTCGGCAGTTGTTTGCAGGATCTTGCGCGCAACGTCCAGGTCTTCCGGTGTATTGGCATTGAAAAAGGGATCAACTTTGCCGCCACCGAGTTCAAGAAAGGGAAAGTCGACCGTGGCAAAGCCGTGCCTGCGTGTCCAGGCTACCACTTTGCGCACGCCATCGTGAAGCTGTGCCTCAAGGTCATCTCTCAAGGCGACCGGCCAAAGACCGATCACCGGATGGCGATGGCCGCCCGATGCTGCAAGCGCAATCGGGTGACCTGTTTCATCTAAGCCCGCCTTCAAGCGCGTGACGAGGTCGCGCGGCAGGAATGGTGCATCGCTGGATGCTGTCACGATATGGCTGGCGTCTGGGACGTTTTCTGCTGTCCATTTCAAACCGGCCAAGACGCCGGCAAGCGGGCCTTGCGCTCCCTCAAGCGTATCCGCCACGACAGGGAGACCAAAGTGATCAAACCGTGTTGGCGCGCCGTTGGCATTAATAATGACTTGTGAAACTTGCGATGCCAGTCGATCAAGTGCATGGGCCATCATAGGCTTATCGCCAAGCGGCAACAGTCCTTTGTCACCGCCGCCCATGCGCCGTGATAAGCCACCCGCGAGCAGCACGCCCACACTCGATTTGTCTTGATCCATCATATGCATTCCCTATCTAGCCGGTTGGCTGCTAAATACAAGTTTCAAGCCGAGGCACCGCGCCGCCCGGCTCCTTTGCAGCCCTCAAACCTTAGGACTGAAAATGCCGGACATCAGATGCATGTGTGCCATTGGCCAGCGCGGCCAACTAGGCCTCAACGGCGAACTGCCTTGGGAAGGCAATCCCGGTGCAGACTATCGCGAGGACGTGGCACGTTTTTTCGAAATGACAAAGGGCCATGTGTTGATCGCTGGGCCGAAAACCATTGGCGCTGTTCCCAAAGAGATGCACGCGCAAATGACGTTGCGCGTTATTCGATCAAAAGATGATCCTGTTGAGGTGCTGTCAGAGTATGCTGGCCGCGTTGTGTTCATTGGCGGTGGGCCTAAAGTTTGGGACGTTTATGCCAAGCACATTCGCCACTGGGATATCACACGTCTGCCATATAACGGCGACGCCGATCGCTGGTTTAACCCTGAGTGGTTGCTGGCTGCCCAAGACAATAGAGGTGCTATCTAATGTGTCTATCTTACGCTTGCCTTAATAGGGTAAGTTCGTTTTTTAGTTCTTCAACACCATTATTATTCTGTACACCAAGTCGTTGATGAAGTGCGTCAGTCGCGTCTAGCAAGAGTCCGGCCATGCTATCCAAGTGAGTATCAAAGTCTTCGAGTTTATATTCGTGGTAAATAACTATTTTATAGTCTTCGTTTGCATGAAAGAAATGCCTTTGCAGTAGGGCACTCAAGTTGTTGTGAGTTTGTGCAGATTCAAAGTGGTAAATAGACGAATATTCATCAAGCATGTTTGCAAGCTCAAAACGAGCACGTACGTTTAAGGGTATATAATTTTCTTCTTTTAGTTTTTCCATTTTTTCTCGATGGAACCGTAGTATTTCCTCCCGTTCTTCATGTTTTGCTATTTGTGCGAGGTATGGATTTCCTTCAATACGGTCATCAAGTGCTCGCACCCTTTCCTGATGGTATTTGGCATAAATAATATTGAGATATTTTGGATCCTCATTCAAGTTTTTGAAGTCAACATATGCTTCCAGGAAGGATCGAAAAATTTGGCTAGTGCCAGCTTTTTGCTGTTCGTTGATCAATATGCACATACTTCCTGTGTACTCAATCAAGGATGCATATAATGCTACAACGACACCATCTTTCTCAAAGCTCTTGTCGAACTTAAGCTGAGCCGCCAAGTCAAGTGCAGCCTTATGGAGTTTTTGTAGGTATTCTAGAGCAACCATTGTTAATCCCACAATATTTGCACATGTCCACCACTATCCTGTAGTAGAGCTATCCGGTGCGTCGTCGACATCGAAGATAACGCGATCTGCGCCTGAGAGGACAACAAAGCGTTTTCCTTTGGCGCGACCAATCAATGTCAGATTATATTTCTGCGCCAACTCCACACCCCATGCGGTGAAGCCCGAGCGGGAAGCTAATATCGGCAGTCCCATGTTGATGGTTTTGATGACCATTTCAGATGTTAAGCGCCCGGTTGTGTAGAAAATTTTATCCGAGCCTGAAATGCCCGTTAAAAACATGTGGCCCGCGATTTTATCGACCGCATTGTGACGCCCAACATCTTCCATATAAATCAACGGTTTGTTTTGTTGGCACAGAACACAGCCGTGAATGGCACCGGCTTTTAGGTAAAGGCTCGGCGTCGTGTTGATCTGTTTGGTCAGCTCATAGAGCCACGACGCCTTAATCCGCGCACTGGGATCGAGTGTGATGGTATCAAGATCTTCCATCAAATCACCAAATACGGTGCCTTGTGCGCAGCCTGACGTTTGCACTTTCTTTTTGAGTTTGTCTTCGTAATTGGTTTCGCGTTTTGTACGGACCACGACGGTATTAATATCTTCATCATAGTCGATGGCTGTAATCTCATCATCATCGCGCAACATGTGCTGGTTTCTGAGGTAGCCAACCGCCAACAGATCTGGAAAATCACCAATGGTCATCATGGTGACAATTTCGCGGCCATTGAGGAACAGCGTCAGCGGGCGCTCTGTGACCACATTAGTGGTGATGGGCTTGCCGCTTTGATCAATGCCAGTGATCGGTTGCGAGAGGCGCATATCATCGGGGTTGGGCGAGATGGTGATGTCATTTTTGGTGTTCATTGTACTTTGGCTCTAGCGACTTCAAGACTTGAGACACATAAGCCCTTATTGCAGGTCTTAAAAGGGGCATCACACCCGTGGCCAAAGCAGCGATTGAGTGACGGGCTGCTGACCCCTATAGTCCCTTGGGCTTTTGATGCTGCCCACTTTTTTCGATCGAAGGACACAACATGAGCCCGATTACGCGCCGCCGGGTGCTGACACGTGGAACCACAGCAGGCCTTGGGGCCGCCGCAGCGACAACGCTTGCCGCACCCGCCATTGCCCAATCGTCGCCAACCCTCACTTGGCGTTTGCAATCTAGCTTTCCTAAGTCGCTCGACACCATCCATGGCGCAGGCGTGGTGTTTGCTGATGCGGTCCGCGAGATGACCGACAATAAGTTCAACATCCAGGTGTTTGCACCAGGCGATATCGTTGGCGGATTGCAAGTTGCCGATGCGGTCGGTGATGGCACAGTCGAAGCCGGTCACACGGCGTCCTATTACTACTGGGGCAAAGACCCAACTTTTGCGTTTGGCACGGCTGTACCTTTTGGGCTCAATGCGCGCATGCAAAACGCCTGGATGTATCAAGGTGGCGGCATTGAACTGATGAACAACTTCTACAAAGATTATAACATTGTTGGATTTCCAGGGGGCAACACAGGCGCTCAAATGGGCGGCTGGTTTCGCAAGGAAATTAACGCGCCCAAAGATTGGAAGGGTTTGAAAATCCGCATCGGTGGATTTGGCGGCGTCATCATGCAGAAACTTGGCGGTGTGCCGCAGCAAATTCCAGGTGGTGACATTTACCCAGCCCTTGAAAAAGGCACCATTGACGCCGCTGAATGGGTCGGCCCCTACGATGATGAAAAGCTCGGCTTTCAACGCGTCGCCAAATACTACTACTACCCCGGCTGGTGGGAAGGCCAGGCCATGCTGCACTTCTTCTTCAATGCAGAAAAGTGGAACGCCTTGCCCAAAACCTATCAGGCTATCGTGCGCGCGGCGACAGAAGTGGCCAACCAGGCCATGATGTCCCGCTATGACATGCTCAACCCCGGGTCCATCCGCCGCCTCGTCGGGTCTGGCGCTGTGCTGCGCCCGTTCTCCGAACAGGTTTTGGATTCCTGTTTTGATGCGGCCAATGAGGTCTACGGGGAGTTCACAGCCAAGAATGCGACATTCAAAAAAGTCTATGAGGCGATGAAACATGTGCGCGCGGAAAACTACTTGTGGTTCCAACTCTCCGAGCACACCTCTGACACCTACATGATGTTGTTGCAGCGAAAGAAGTTGTTGTAAGCGCGGGTTCGCGCGCCTCGCACCGTTTGATGGCCCGCCGATTAGTTGTGTCCACTCACGGTGTTTTGGACAGTATGTTATCTGCATGGCGCACCGTTCAAACCGACGCAATCCAGACGGTCTAGACGTCACCCCCGGCGGGTGGGATGTCCACGAGTTTAGTGCAGGTGAGGGGCGTTGGGATAAGATTGGTGATGGTAGAGGGTACGGTTATGCAGAGGGCGGGACAATCAGGCGATGCTGTTTGATCAAATTTTTTTGTGGAAGGAGCTATGACTGCTAATGCTTCAAAAGAAGTTAATTGACATTAATCGAGTTGGGTACTTTGAGAGGGACAGAAAGAGCAGTCTAGTGTCTTTCTTCGGGTTAGCAGAGAGCAGCATATTGTATATGCGCTGCTGGTCAGTGCTTGCTCATGCGGATATTTAGTTGGCTATCTTAGTGTCGCCGACGGCAGTCAAGCTGAATCCCAGCGTGTTGGCAATCGCGCCTCACCGAATTGCCAATGAATCTGAACAAATTTTATGTAGTAAATGTTGCAATCGAGATATTGAGTGCCTGGCAAATGGTGCAGCGTAAAATTCAACGTTTAAGTTGGATTAAAAAGGGATTTTGATCAATTAGCTAAGAGAGGCCTAGCATTCATAACCCCAATAAATGTAAAGTAGGCCGGGGGAGAAAAAACTAGATCGTCATGGCAAAAAGCGTCAAAGCACCGGCAACGCCCGCCGTTCTTGTCTGGGCCAGACAAACCGCTTCGATGGAACTCGAAGAGGTTGCCAGGCGTGTGAGCAAGACGATGACAGCTGAACGCATTGCGGGATGGGAAGACCCTGATGAAGTAGATGCGCAGCCGACGATTGCGCAGCTCAGAAAGTTATCGGAAATTTATAAACGTCCTCTGGCTACATTTTTCCTACTCGAAGCGCCCCGTGATTTTCCCGTGCCGCGAGATTTTAGACGGATTGCAGGCCGACCACTTGGTGATTTTTCATCGAAATTACGGTTTGAAATTCGCGCCGCGCAAGAACGCCGACAATCAGCTCTGCAATTTTACGAAGACCTTGAAGAAAAACCGCCAACATTCGATCTCACTGGAACCATTCACGAAGCTCCCGCTACGCTGGCAGCGCGTGCTCGTGAAAAGCTTGGGTTCTCCACTGATGAGCAAATGGGTTGGCGCGATCAATACGTCGCGTTGTCAGCATGGAAGACACGTATTGAAGATCTTGGTGTTCTGGTGTTTCAAGTCTCTGGTATTTCATCAAACGAAATGCGCGGGTTCTCGATCGCGAGCGATACGCTGCCGGTTATGGCGGTCAATCGTGGAGAGTCACCAAGAGCTCGAATCTTTTCGTTGATGCACGAGCTGACCCATCTGATGGTTCGAAAAAGTGGTGTCTGCGACTTCAATGAAGACGACACTATGCCGCCAGAAGAACGCAAGATCGAAGTTTTTTGCAACGCTGTTGCAGCTGAAATTCTGGCACCTCAGGACGCCTTCCTAGCCCAGCCTGAGATTGCAAAACGACTTGACGAAAGTGGGGAATGGGATGACGACACAATCCGCATTTTCGCGCATCGCTTTCATGTCAGTCGTGAATTTGTCGTCCGCAGACTTCTAGAAAATGGCCTGTGTACTCAAAAATTTTATCGCGAAAGGCGTGAAGAATATCAGCGCCAATACACCGCTAACAAAGCCACGAATTCTGGTGCGCGTGAAAAGTGGGGTGAAAAACGCGTTCGTATTCTCGGCGACGCCTACACACGTCTCACGATCGATACCTATCGCAACGGCCATCTAACGCTTTCCGGTCTGCTTGGCCATTTGCAAATCAAGGCCAAGCATCTGCCCCAATTGGAACGAAAGTTTGGGGTGATATGACGTGATAGATAATCCACACCAACAGTTTTCGATTGATACGTCCTGCCTGATTGAATCATGGAATCATATTTACCAAATCGATATCTTTCCTTCCATTTGGGTTCACCTTGAGTTTCATTTGCGAATCGAAACTGCAGTGATCTCGGTCCAAGTCTTTGAAGAAATCAGAAAACAAGACGACGATCTTCACGATTGGTGCAAAGAGCGAAAAGATCTCTTCACCGACATCTCGGAAGCGCAGATCGAAAAACTACAAGGCATCATGCAACGACATCCACGCATTGCCGCCAAGGCAAATCGGAATTTCGCTGACCCGTGGGTAATAGCACTTGCCCAAACATTTGAGGAGCCAGCGATTGTCGTCACCGAAGAACGCGGTGGTAAGGAATCCAATCCTAAAATTCCCTATGTTTGCGGAAAGGAAGGCATGCGGAGCTACACTTTCAACAGGTTCCTGCGTGAGACCGGGTGGAAAGAAAAATAGATCAGCATCACGAAAAATACGAGCCCTCAGCTGGCCGCAGGGACCTGTCTTGCATGATACAATCTCCACATCCGAAACACTTCAGGCACGGACAATGTTGGCCTAGTAGCGTGGCTACGCCGTTCGGTCCCACAGCCGGTCCACACAGCTCCCATAAAACCTAACACGTGCGCGCAGGGGGTGCCTGCGAGCGCAGTGTGGTAGACTTCCCTATGACATGGCAAAAACGCAGGACGAAGTGCGCGCGGTCAGCCGCCGCCCTGGTGGCGCTAACGCTCACCACACACAACACCCCCGCCCTGGCCGATAACATCCGCCTGACGCTGCCCGTTGCGTGCACGCTTGGCAAAACCTGCTTCCTGCAAAACTATGTTGATCGGGTGCCGGGCAAAGGTGTTGGCGATTACACTTGTGGGCAGGCCACCTATGACGGCCACAAGGGCACGGATTTTCGTGTGCTGTCAGTCACAGCCGCGCGCAAAAACGTCAGCGTGCTGGCGGCGGCACCGGGGCGCGTCCTTCGGGTGCGCGATGGCGTGGCCGATAAACTGATCACGGGAAAAAACGATGCCTCCGTGAAAGGTAAGGAGTGTGGCAACGGGGTTGTCATTGATCATGGCGAGGGGTGGCAAACACAATACTGCCACCTGATGCAGGGCAGCGTGGCGGTCGCCAAGGGGGACACCATCGCGCGCGGCGCGCGGATGGGCGCGGTTGGGTTTTCAGGTCACGCTCAGTTTGCCCATCTGCACATCACGGTGCGCCACCAGGGCCGTGTCGTCGATCCCTTTCTTGTCGCGCCTGCCGGACGTGCGTGCGCCAACGGCCAACCCCCTCGGGGCTCGGGACTGTGGGAGGCTGAACTCGCGCCGTTACTTGCCTACAGCCAAGGCCAACTCATTGAATACGGGTTTGCTGGCGGGCCGGTCGGCTCAGCCCTGTTGGAACGTGAAGGGGCACCAGAACTGACTAAAACTTCAAATGCGTTTGTCACCTATGTGCGCTTTATCAATTTGAAAAAAGGGGACGTGATCCGGCTCGGACTTGTTGGGCCCGGTGGCTTCAAAGCGCACAATAAAATGAAACCGCTCACACGTCCTAAAGCGCAGTATGTGGCCTATGTCGGCAAGAGGCGGCGCGCTAAGGCGTGGCCTGCAGGGCGCTATACAAGCACGGTTGAGCTCGTTCGGGGCGGCAAGGTTGTGATCTCTAAGGCAAGCGCATTTGAGATAGTGCCCTGAACCTTAAGTCTTCTACTCCCCGGATATCGGGCAGCTGAGATCGCCTTCTTGACACTTCACGTAGACTTCGAGGTCACGGACACGGGCTTGCGTCAGGCGAGTGAGGCATTGTGTGTGGACGAAATTATAGATGCTGCCGCCCACAACGCCGGACGCTGAAAATGTGCATTCGGCATCGCGAAACTTCAGCCAAGTCCGTTGTGCAGTGAGCAGAAGTTTTGGCGTCGCGGCATCATCTTTGAGCCGCTCCTTGATCAGCGCGTAGTTGGCGTTGAGTTTGGCATCGGCTTTAGCCAGGTCCATCTTAGCGCAGTCTGTCATCGCTTTCTGGCTTATCGGTTCAGCGCAGTCTTCGGCGTTGGCGGCGGGCGCAAACGCGACCATGATTGTGGTGACGAGCATTAAGGTACGCATGGGCGGTCTCCATGATGAACTATTTTGACGAACGGTTTAGTCAAACTTTGGCGGTGTACTGAGATCGAGCGTTGGTGCACCGGCACCCTCAAAGCGACGGCCCGGGGCTTCTTCAAAGGTCGGTGGTGTCGGCGGTAAAGAAAATCTTTTGCCGCGCAGTTGATCATCGCTCGGGCCGTTGTCCGTGCGTTCGATTTGGGTCGCGGGTTTTGTCGGCGCGGTTTTGTGTCCCATGACAAGGGACGGCATGGCCAGCACCAGTGCCACCATCGCTAATTGAATGAACAGGAATGGCAAGGCCCCCCAATAGATCTGGCCGGTGGTGATGGGGGCAATTTTTTCACCTGTGACACGGTCAGCGTATTCTTCTTTTGGTGCCACAGAGCGCAAATAGAACAGCGCGAAACCAAAGGGGGGGTGCATAAAGCTCGTCTGCATGTTGAGCGACAACAGCACGCCAAACCAAATGATGAATGGCGTGACATCAACGATTGACTGAACCATGGCGCCTGTCGGGTCGGCGGTTGTGGCAACGGCAAAGCCAAGGTTCTTGGCAATGGCGATGGCTTCCGGAGAGGTTTTGAATATGGCTTCAGCGGCAGGCTTGAGGAGCGGCACGATGATGAATGCGAGTTCAAAGAAATCGAGGAAGAAGGCGAGAAAGAAAACTGCAACATTGATCAGGATCAAAAAGCCATAAAGCCCGCCGGGCATGCTGGTGAGCAGATGCTCGACCCACAAGTGGCCATTGACGCCAAAAAACGTCAGCGAAAAGATGCGTGCGCCGATCAAGATGAACAGCACAAAGGCTGACAGCTTGACCGTTGCTTCTGCGGCTGAACGCACGATGTCTAAGTTAAAGCGCCTGGCGTCTTTTGATGTGATGCGTTTTGCAAGCGCAAGAAACAGCGCACCAACCGCCCCCATCGCACCGCCCTCGGTTGGGGTCGCAACGCCAATCAGAATAGTGCCGAGAACCAGGAAGATCAGTAGCAGCGGCGGCACCATGACGTAGGTCACCTGGGCGGCGAGCGGCGACAGAAACGATATGCCGGTGAGACGCATAACAATGCTGTTGAGAAGTGTCAGCGCAAAGGCAATGGCGATGCCGGCCGCCATGCCAACAATTCCCAGATCAATGCTCTGATAGCCGGAATCTTTTGCAACAAGCCAACCAAAGAGCGCCGAAATTACGGTGAGCACGCCAAGCGAGGGCAGGCCGCGTTTGCCTGCGTCATCACGAAAGTTAACCGATTCAGGTGGCAGACCGGGAGCCGCGCTTGGGTAGAGCTTTGAAATGACAAACACATAGAGTGCATAAAGACCTGCCAGCAACAGGCCCGGGAACAACGCACCCTTGTACATGTCATCAACCGAACGGCCCAATTGGTCGGCCATAACAATCAACACCAGCGACGGCGGGATGATTTGTGCCAGCGTGCCAGAGGCGGCAATCACGCCGCTTGCAAGGCGTCGGTCGTAGCCATAACGCATCATGATTGGCAGTGAGATTAGGCCCATGGAAATAACAGACGCAGCAACGACGCCTGTTGTGGCAGCGAGTAGCGCACCGACGAACACAACGGCGTAGGCCAATCCGCCTTTGACTGTGCCAAACAGTTGCCCAACCGTGTCGAGCAAATCCTCTGCCATACCAGAGCGCTCTAAGATCAGTCCCATAAACGTAAAGAACGGGATTGCCAGCAACGTGTCATTCTTCATCACCTGATAAACTCTGAGCGGCATTGATTGCAGCAGGGTCCAGGTGAGCGTGATGTTGCCATCGGAGTACGGGGCCAACTCAACGCCAATGACAAAGAACGCCATGCCGACAGCGGCCAATGAAAACGCAACCGGGTAGCCGAGCAGCAGCACCAGCACCAAGGCGGCAAACATTATCGGGGCCATGTTTTCTGCGATAAAGGCGGCCATGGAAGAGAACTTTCAGGTCGTAAGGCTTGGTGAGGCGGTTGCAGTTTGTTTTGGTTCGGTAGCAGTCCTGTTCTCGAACGTGCTTGTTAGCCTGGCGCATCATCGCGGCCTGCGGCAGCGGCGTCAAAAGTGCCGCCGATTTTTTGGCGGGGTGCGGCACCGGTCATGATGGCAACGCGTTTGATTATTTCGGAAACGGCCTGCAAAAACAAAAGCGCGAACGCGACAGGAATGATTGCTTTAATCGGCCATTGCGCCAGCCCGCCCGCATTCCACGATTGTTCATTTTGTGCGTAGGATTTCCAGAAGAAGTCCCATGATGTCCAGACCAACAGCAAGGTCATTGGTAACAAAAACAAGGCGTGACCGATAAGGTCAATGACGTCGCGTGTTTTGGGTCTTAGATGATTGTTCAAGATATCGATGCGGATGTGTTCGTTCTGAGCCAGCGTCCAAGGGGCGGCCAAAAGGAAGGCGATGGAAAACAACCACCATTGGGATTCAAGCCAAGCGTTGGAAGAGGAATCAAAAAGTTTGCGAATGACGGCATTGCCCGCACTGATCACGGCGGCAGCCACAATCAGCCAGGCTACGCCCTTGCCCATCATCGTTGATAGGCTATCGATGGCGCGTGAAATCCTCAGCAGGGTGTGCATACCGGGCTCCAGTTTCCTGATGTGTTTCTATATCGCCAGAACGCAGTGAACTCCAGTGTCGATCCCGGTAGCGGCTGCAACATGCGTCATAGCGGTCCTTTCCTCCAAACTTGGCTAACTTAGGCAAACTTTGGCCAGGGTAGATTGTAACCTGGCCTCTAGGCCTCTATAGATGCGCCTCGAAATTCACCGCTCAAGGAGTTGTGCAATGGCTGTCGCCAAGACAGATATTCTCGAAAATCTGAAACGAATCAAAGGTCCAAGCCTGGAAAGCAATATTGTTGATCTGGGTCTGGTTTCGGAAATTATGATCCGTGACCAGCGGGTCTATTTTTCGATCACGGTGCCAGCCGATGAAGCAAGTGAACTTGAGCCCCTGCGCAAAGCGGCCGAAACGGTGGTTCAAGAAATTGAAGGTGTTGCTGGTGTTACCGCAGTGCTGACAGCAGAGACTAAAGCAGGTCAAGGCGGGTCTGGTAGTAATGCAGGTGCGCCAGGCAGCAACGTGTCAGAGCACCCACGTGTGAAAGAAGCACGTCAGCGGGGAGGCAATGGTGGCACGCCAGCGCGCGCTGCTCAGCCGGGTCCGGGAATGTCTGGTACGGCGGGTCCACAAGAAATACCTGGTGTCAAACATGTCATTGCCGTGGCTTCCGGCAAAGGCGGTGTTGGCAAATCAACCACGACTGTCAACCTCGCACTGGGCTTGCAAGCCCAGGGTTTGAAGGTTGGCATTTTGGATGCTGATGTTTACGGGCCATCACAACCACGCTTGTTAGGTCTTTCTGGCGAACCGCAACTGACGGAAGACAAAAAAATCCGACCCCTGAACGGCTATGGCATCAAGGTGATGTCGGTTGGCTTTATGGTTGATGAAGGCACGCCCGTTGTCTGGCGCGGACCGATGGTTGTGCAAGCCCTTGGTCAAATGGTGCGCGATGTCTTGTGGGGCGAATTGGACGCCTTGTTGGTCGATATGCCGCCGGGCACGGGTGATGTGCAACTGACCATGGCGCAGCACGTGCCGATTTCCGGTGCTGTTATTGTGTCGACCCCGCAAGATTTGGCGTTGATCGATGCACGCAAGGGTCTGGCCATGTTTGAACGCGTGAATGTGCCGGTGATCGGTATCATCGAGAACATGAGCTACTTCCTATGTCCTAGTTGCGGTGAACGCAGTGAAATCTTTGGACATGGTGGCGCTGAAAATGAAGCCAAAAAGCTTGGTGTCCCGTTCCTCGGCGCTGTGCCGCTGCATATGGATATTCGTGCCAAGTCAGATTCCGGACAGCCGATTACTGCAACAGACGCTGAAGGCGAGCATGCCGGGATTTATCGCGAACTCGCGGCTAAAGCATGGGCCGGTCTGGACGCAGCAAAGGGCCGGGCCGACAAGGCGCCAGAAATGGAACTCACGCCCGATGGCACTGCGTTGCAACTGGTCCTTGAGCCGACAAAAGAAAAAATCGAATTGCCTGCAGAGATGCTGCGCGTGATGAGCCCGTCAGCCGAAGTACAGGGCCATTCGCCAGACCAGCGCAAAACCATCGGCAACAAACGGCATGTGAAAATCAGTGACCTGAAGCCTGTCGGCAATTATGCGGTCCGCATCACGTTTGATGATGGCCACAACACGGGTCTGTTTACCTGGGGCTATCTCGATACGCTGGCCACCGAAAAGAAAGAACGCTGGCAGACCTATCTCGATGAGCTTGAGCAAAAAGGTCTCAGCCGGGGTTAGGCTGGTGAGATTTTGAGCAATTCCGAATTTGTAAAACGTGGTCTAAGGGATCAAACTTGCCGGGACATCAAACTTTAATGACCGAGAGTGAAGCCATGTCAGATAATTCAAGCACTATGGGCGCGCAGTTTAGGTGCGCAATCCAATCCGGCAGCGGGTTGTTGTTCTTAACTATTGGAAATCTAGCAGGTGCTTTGATCGCGACATAGATTTTGTGACAGCCATGGTCACCAGCGTGAAATCGGTTCAAAAAAAGTCTTGGGTGATGATGCTCTGGGACATCGTCATCGCAATTGGTATTGGTCTTTCACTGTTATCGTTTTTCGTGGGGTTGATTGTGATTGTCCCGGTTCTGGGTCATGCCACTTGGCATTTTTACCGGCGTGTGATCTCATCGGCTGATTCAGAGGCAACATAGCGCGCTTGACCAAATACAGACGAGGCGTGCCAAGAAAAGGTGAGAAGCAACGTGGATAGCAACGTGAAGTCAGTAGACCTAAAAAGACGATCACTTCTTCTGATTATAGCTTTCATTGCAGCGGTGTTTTGCGCTCCGTTAGCGCCAGCTATGGCGGCTGATGCACCCTGTGTCATGAACTATGAAACGTTTGAATCGGCTGTGCCCCATCTTGATGCTGAAAGCTGTCCCGATAAATCTATGAATGACAAAGCGTTCTGCCGTGTCTCCGTCGGCGGTGACCACGCCCACGTTTTCTACTTCTCATCTGAGGGCGAGCGCTGCCTGATCAAGGTCGTATCGTTTGATGACGAAGAGATAGAGCTGAAGTTTAAGGGGCGCGAGTGAGCAGGAAGGTCTATTATTGGACCGAAAGCTGCCAGGAATTAATTGTTTTCAGTAGGTTTGCTTCTGGCTGATAGTGTTGCAAAAGTTGCGAGGATGACGATCCGCAGCAAGAAAGTCAGGTTGCGGTTAGAAAATTGTTCTGTTCGGTTTTAAATTTGAGAAGCGCATTTTCCTTTTTGCTGTTGCCTGAAACAAATTTTCTGGCGCTGTCTGATCAACGTCTGCTTCGAGGGTCTCAAAATAGTTTTACAGCACTATTGGCCCAGGCTGTGTGAAAAGAGCGGTCGTGCACCGCTGGTTCGAGAATTTTTCAAGCTCTTTCAATCAATCAACTGTAAACTTCATGCGTTGACGCCATAGCCCTTTATAGGATTAAGCAAAGTCCATGACATCGCAAGTATATGATAATTCGGACTATCCGACTTCGCGGGTCCGGTCTGTCGTTGATAAGATCCGGCAAATTGGTTTTGGACGATGGCTCTATGAAGCCTGGCGGCGTCATGTGATGTTGCCGGTTCTAACTTGGCGTTACATCCCCTTCCAGGCAGCAATCTGCTCCTATCCTGGTTCAAAGATCGCGAGGGTCTAGAGATTGGTGGGCCTAGCCGTTTTTTGATCACAAGGGTCATTTGCCTCTCTACCCGTTGATCGCCACACTTGATAATTGCAATTTCTCAACCAAAACCGTCTGGGAAGGTGAGTTAGCCCATGGGCCGTTTAAAATCGGCGACCGCGTTGTTGGGCGACAACTCATTTGCGAAGCCATTGACGTTGCCAATCATGTTGAAAACCAGAGTTATGATTTTTTGATTTCCAGTAACTGCTTGGAACATTTAGCAAACCCGATGGCTGCCATTGAGGCATGGGTTCTGTCCTGCGCCCAGGCGGCAGGATCGTTGTCGTGGTTCCTAACCAACGTCACAACTTTGATCGCCTTCGACCAGTAACCAAATTCAAACATATTCTGTCTGACTTCCGCAATAATGTAGGGGAGGATGACACTACCCACTTTGAAGAAGTGTTGAAGTTAACCGACCAAAAACTACAATCGCGGCATCATGTTCCAAATCCGGAGGCATTTCGTAAGCAGGTTCTCAATAACATTCAAAAACGATGTGTTCATCACCACGTCTTCGATGCGGAACTACTGCAAAATATTGCAACACATTTTGGCTTGGATGACGTTCGTGTCCTAGATGCGAAAACGGAATTCATCCTGCTGGCGCGCCGCCCGGGCTAAGGGTTTTCTGTATTGGCATGTCGTTTTATCCCAAAAAAGGTTTTAATCTGTCCGCTGGATAGAACTCCTGATGTCCGCTTCTAGCCAATTCTGTTGCAAAACACCCGTTGAGTTCGTCGGCAAAGCGTGATTCCGTTGTTGCAACGCGTGCAGCAGCGGGGGTCGTGCGATGAGGGGGCGGCTCAACCAGAATCAGGATCAGCTATTCTACGCATTCAACCTTGATGAAGCGGTGCCCGATGATCATCTCGTGCGCCGGATCGCAGCCGCACTTGATCTACTCAAGCATATAATTGTTGTATCAAGTGGCTGACCTATCGCTTAAGGATGCGCCACATGGGCAAACAATATCAAAAACTCGACCCAAAGCTCAGAGACTTTATCAGCAAACAGCACATATTCTTTACCGCATCTGCTACGATAACCAGTCGTGTAAACGTGTCACCGCGCAGCACAGATTGTCTTAAGATATTGGACGACAACACAATAATATATCTCGACAAGACCGATGCCAACAAAGCGCTAGTGCAGAACTTTTTCGGTGATGTGTTGATGGGCGGTCAGTTCGACAAAGTTTCAAATTACATCTCGCCGGAACAATATGACCAACATGCTCCAGGAATGGAAGACGGCATTGCGGGGTTGGTCAAACATGTTCAGGAATTACTAGCGACGGTTGGGACGGCAAAATACCTCAAGCTGCACCGTCTGATCGGTCAGGGCAATTTTGTCGTTGCTTTCAGCCATGTTCAAAAGGCACAGAGCCACTTTGCAGTCTTAGACATCTTCAGGATTAAAGATGGTCGGATGGTTGAGCATTGGGATGTGCAAGAGAAAATTCTTGCCCCTGAGGAATGGAATAACTCCGGAAAATTCTAAATTCGGAAGCCACCTGATCTGACCCGACTTGTGCCTTCAGGCACCACCATACTTGCGGCTTTTTTCAGGGCCGAATAGCCCAAGCACGCATTTTTCCAGTTCTTCAGATTTGAGCCAGTCGGCACATCTTTTCAAGATAATTTCCGCAATAGCTTTCGCGTGGTTCTGTTTGGTCTGGTTTTTGTCCTTACACCAATTGCCCACTTTCTTGACATCTATGCCCCTTCCAACACCCTCTAACTCCGGCGCTAGATTTACAACGCGCTCAATTGCCATGGATTTATCCAAACAACCTGTCGTTGTATATAATTCGACGGCAGCAATATATGTACCGACGGCAGCATCGTGAAGCGGGTGTGGAGGTGTTCCTCCGCCGACTGAAGCCTTTGCAAAAATTTCCGGGGAAGCGCCGTGTATGACTATCCGTTCCAGTTCCTTAAGGCCGTCGTCGAATGGCGCGAGCAGTTCGTCAGACATGTCAGGACTAAGTCGCTGTATTTCAGACCTTATGGAAGATGCAGCCAGCAAGAACGCAATTGATCGACTAGCCGCATCGCCTTCCTTTGCCATCGCCTGAGATATCTTAAGGTTGTCAAATATCGCGGTTGGATCCAACAAAAACTCTAACAATTTTTCCTTTGTCAGCTGTGTCATTGTGATCTCCCTCATTAAGCAGCACGTTTATCAGCGCGCTTCGAATGTAAATACTCAGACCACTCCAGCATCAAGGCGCGCCGCTTCTCAAAGAGATCTGTCCGGCGATACGCCCGCTCAACGCGATTTTCTATGGTGTGAGCAAGCGCTGCTTCACAGACTTCCCTCGCGCGCACTTTTCCGCAATTCAAACGCACGGTCACGGGCTTCCGATAAGGAAACGTCAGTCGCTGAGCCCATGCCAATGTCGCGTCGTTTGCCGCGCACCGTTACCCGCAGAACCCAGCGCTTGGCACCAGACGGTGCAACACGGAGCATCAAGCCTTGACCGTATCGATAGACGCCAGGTTGTTTGCACTGGCGTACAAACGTAGCAGTGAGTGCGTTGTGTTTTGTCAAAGCGGCCCCGCGGTCGGTCCCCCTTTTGATCCACCTTTTTTTATGCGCTGGTGTGATCTGCTCCAAGTCTTCGTGAGGACTCATGAACACAATTTCCGGTGCTAACACACGGAACATACAAACGTTTTGACGCTTAATGAGTTTTACTGACACGTTATGAAATCAATGTAGTGGCGGAGACGGAGGGATTCGAACCCTCGATACGGGGTTACCCGTATGACGATTTAGCAAACCGTTACCTTCAGCCACTCGGTCACGTCTCCAGCAGGTGTCCCCTATAGAGGGGCGCCACGCCAATTGCAAGATACTCTGGGCAGTGCTGCCAGTCCTTTCCAAAAATAAAAAAGGCGGGTGCCTGACATGACACCCGCCCAAAAATAGCCCTTGCACACCGGCTAGATCGGCCTTGTGAAAAGTTGGGTTCGGCTTTGAGCAGATAAGTTGATCGCCAACCATGGAATAGAGCCCATGAGATAGAGCGTCGCGCAAATAACTTCACTGTGTACAACAAAAGACTCGACGCTCTAGATCACAGGCCCATTAAATCGCATCCAGATGCGCAGCGAGGCAAGCTTTACTGACGCGAGATAGTTGGCATCGTGTCTGTCAACGCGCGCAACCCCGCGTGACTTTTGCGGCAACAGCGGCTCGATCACACGCCACTCCGCGTCAGACAGGTCATAGCGTGCCATTCCAACCTCCTCGGTTGGAGGTTTGAATCACTGTTCGCGCAAAAAGGGAATCCCGTTTATGAGTCTGTGACCTAGTGCGTCCAGGCACCTTTACGGCCATAGCGGAAATTATCGGCGTAAGATTTATTGATGGGTTTGCGCGGCTTTGGCTCTACAATCGAATAGGCCCAGCCTTGCTTGGTCGCAAACGCAATCGCCGCGTCCTTGCTATCAAAAGTCAAGTGTACTTGCTGGTTGGTATCGGAGGAACTGGTCCACCCCATCAGCGGATCGTTAGCGCGTGCTGCGGACGGCTCGACCTTGATCACCCACTCTTTGGTGTTTGCAGTACCAGACTGCATCGCGGTTTTTGCTGGTCTAAAAATCCGGACAGACATTGTGCTCACTTCATCCTAGCTTTAAATCGGACGTGGCTTTAAATCTGGCGTGTCCTGGCCGCGTCGCCAAGTTGCCCGCCAACAAAGTGTTTTTAACCCACGGCGTTCGGCCAGATATAGCGGTATAATCAGCTGAATCCGAGCCCGTCAACATCTTTGCCTGATTTGGCACTTTAATAACGTCTCAAGCCTCATGCGACCAATGAAACTCATATTTATCAAATGAGATTTCAGGGCCACGTACAGCACCTAGAGCGCGTTCAACTTAGGTTGAAATAGTGGACGTGCTCTATCGTTTCGTTTTGGCCTTTGGTTTTGGATCATGTGTCCTGGCGCAAAACCACCCAACACTGCGTAAACGCGTGTTGGGCTTTGTTATTCTTTGCCAACACTTCCTAAAGTCGTGTTGGGCTGTATCCTTTTGCCAACACTGCGTAAACGCGTGTTGGGCTGTATCCTTTTGCCAACACTGCGTAAACGCGTGTTGGGCTTTGTTATTCTTTGCCAACACTTCCTAAAGTCGTGTTGGACTCAACACAAGCTTGCGCAGTGTTGGAAACTTTAATGCCAACACTTCCTAAAGTCGTGTTGGACCCAACACAAGCTTGCGCAGTGTTGGAAACTTTAATGCCAACACTTCCTAAAGTCGTGTTGGACCCAACACAAGCTTGCGCAGTGTTGGAAACATAAATGCCAACACTTCCTAAAGTCGTGTTGGACCCAACACAAGCTTGCGCAGTGTTGGAAACTTTAATGCCAACACTTCCTAAAGTCGTGTTGGCCGGCCACCACTTTTGGCTCGAACATGATCTAACAGAATATTCTTTGGGCTCTTCGGGCCGGGTCGTTAGTGATCTGTGCCCTGCAACCGTTCTAAGCGCAGGCGGTGACGGTCGTCGGTCAAAAGAAAGACCGCGCCAATGCCACTAGCAAAGACACTCAGAGCCGTGGCGCCAGCAACGAGAAACATAATCATGATTTGGTATTTGGCCGCATCGATGGGGTCAATGCCCGCCAAAATTTGACCCGTCATCATACCGGGCAGGGTGACAAGGCCGGACGCTGCCATTGCGGTCAGGATTGGCATTAGGCCGGTTTTCATCGCGTGCTGTAAAACCTCATGCAGGGCTTGAAAGCGTGTTGCGCCAAGTGCGAGCTGGCCCTCGATTGCATTGCAATTTTGTTTGACGCCGGTCGTCATTGTATTGAGCACAAGGGCAACACCCGCCAGCGCGTTACCAATCATCATGCCAAGAATGGGCAGAAAGAAACGCGGCGCATACCATGGGTCGGGTCCGATAATCATGGTCATGGCGAAGATTGTAATGGCAAGGCCGGCGACAAACGGGACGCTCGCGCCAAGTGCAAAGGCAGGCCATCCCGCAATGGGCGTGTCTTGGCGGGACCAGACTTCATAGCCGCCAGCAATAAACATGACGAATGCGAAAGCGGCTGTCCAAAGAGGAGATGTGGCCGCAAAGATGAACTTGAGCACCAAACCAATCAGAGCCAACTGCAAAACCATTCGCACTGTCGAAAAAGCAATGGACCGCTCAAGACCCAACCGGAAGGCAACAGAAATTGCACCATTGAGCACCAGCACAAGCGCGGCCAGAACGAGATCTAATGTGCTCAATGAGATGTAGTTCATGATGTCACCACCGTTGCGGCCGTTTGATCGGGTTGTTGTGTCTGCGGTGCATTAGTACGCAACTCTGCAACATCAAGTGTCTCTGTCGCTAAACGTTGGCACAGTTTTGCATCGTGCGAAATGAGCAGCACGATTCGCCCGGCCAGCATGTGAAAGCGGATCAACTCTTCAACGAGCGCTGCGGCAGTAGGATCAAGGGCAGCAGTAGGTTCATCAAGCAGAAGCACACGTGGCTCATCTGCCAAAGCGCGCAGCAGAGCTAGGCGTTGGCGTTGTCCGGTTGACAGGTTTGTCATCGGTTCATCAAGTATCGATGCTGACAAGCCAACGGTGTTCAAAGTTCGCTTAAGCCGTTCGTCATCATTGTTTGCCCGCGTCGCGGTCTCGGTTTGTAAAGTTTGACGTGGTGCCAAAGTTTGACGTGGTGCCAAAGTTTGACGTGGTGTCTGTGTCCACCAACCCGGTTCTGCGGTGACGTAGCGCACCATACGTCGCCACTCAGGTGCCGGTGTTTCATTGCGTCCCGCACCATCGAGAAAAACATCACCCTTTGCCGGATCAAGGTCGGCAATTGCGCGTAACAATCGCGTTTTGCCTGAACCCGAGGGCCCTTCAATGGCAAGACAAGAGCCGTCTTTCACCTGGAAGGACACAGGTGGCAAAGGTGCAGTTCTCAAGTAGTCAATGCGCAGCACGTCAGCAGCTTTCACCGTTCAGCCAAACAGGAAATGGTGGACACAAGACCATTGCAGTTGAAGTGGTCTCAGCTCTGTTAGCCTGTCCGACATTTCAGATGTGTGGCTTTAGCAAGCCGTTTGGCCTGCTACCAGCGCGGCGGGGTCGCAAGGTCTAGATCTGCACCGATTTCTGGCTGTTTGCTCTAGGTTCTGTGGACAATTAGGATTCACAGAAACGCGCGAATAGTGATTCAAACTTCCTTTTGGGAGGTTTGCGATGCGCGGGGAACGTTTTGTCATTACAGATCAAAGTTGGCGGTTGATCGAACCGTTGCTACCGGGCACGTCTTGCAGCTGAGGGGTGACAGCTAAAGACAACCGGTTGTTTTTGGAAGCGGTGCTTTGGAAAGTTCGGGTGGGCGGGCCATGGCGCGATCTACCGCCTGGCTTGGGGGCTTGGAATAGTGTGTTCCGACGGTTCCGGTGTTGGGCGCAGGACGATGTATTCCAGAGAATTTTCGAAGCCGTATCGGGTGATCCTGACTTTGAATACGTTCTTATCGATGGCACCGCAGATGCGCTCACCAGAAGGCGAGCGGCGCAAAAGGGGGACTCAAAATCAGGCCATAGGCCACTCAAAAGGCACGCAAGGCCGAAGCCATCATCCCCGCCAAACAGAACCGGATCAGCCATATCCCGCACGATGAGACGGACTACAAATGGCGACACCTGATCGAAAACTATTTCAGTAAGATCAAGGAGTTTCCAGGCGTGAACACGCGATACGACAAAACTGAGTTCAAGCTATCAAGCAACTTGGAATATCGCGGCTACCATCATCGCTCTGCGCTAATTGTCCACAGGACCTAGTACGTCGCGCCTTTTGTTGTACACAGCGAAGCTGTTTACTCGACGCTCTATCTCAGCGCTCTATCCCATGATTGGTGATCAACTTATCTGCTCAAAGTCGATGCCAACGTTTCGCAGGTTGATCTAGCGATTATGCTTCATGAACGAGTGCCATGTGCCGTCAGCACCAATTGCAAGGCGCCACCAGGTCCATTTTTTGGAGTCCATAATTTTTCGGGCTTCTTTAGGCGGTACAAGTGTGCGCAGCTCAAACTGTTGTCTTGGTGTCAATTTGGACAAATCCAATTCTGACAGGTACGGCCAGACATAAAGTGCGCTATTTTCATAATCCTTGCCGACATTCAGTTTAGTCGGTGGCAGTGTCAACAATTTGTCGATTATCAGTAGGATTTCGAGACCTTGGCCGTCGCGCGAAATGCGCTTCCAATAGGCAATTGGGTCGTCAACCTTGTCGTCGGAAATCACAGGTGGCAGCTCATTCCACTCATAAGGGGTTCGCAAGTCCTCTATTTTCGCGGATTGCGTTGCCGCTAACAGGGCATCGCGCATCTCGGCAACATTCTTAGGGAGCTTGATGTCCGGCCCACCAAATTTGCGACCCGTAGCCGTATTGTTTTTCGCAAGAGGAATATGCTCGGCCGTTTTGTCTTGTGCCAGCCCGTTGCTGATGCCCGCAAATTGGACAATGTTGGCTATCACAAGTACGACTAACACGGACAGAATCCTGTTTGGTCGACGTGACGCAGCCTGGTGGAATTGATTTATGCCCCGTTCTGCTTTCAGGTTGTGGCCTGACTGGCGCGGTGTGGGTGTTTTCAGCCAAATCAGCATGAATACTTTCTCTCCGGTGACTTAAGCGTGGTGATTGGCGGTGGGCTCAGTCATGACCCAAATTATGGAAGTTGAATAGGTAGACTTGATGGATTTTATTCCAAATCCTCTGATTATTCCGGTCGGGCTTATCATTGGCATTCTTGTGGCCGCTCCTGTCGGCCCGGTCAATGTGCTGTGTATCCAAAGGGCCATTGAGCGTGGCTTTTGGGGCGGGATCGCGGCGGGAATTGGTGCTGTGATGGGCGATGGTTTGATTGCCTTGTTTGCATCCCTTGGCGTTGGTGCCATTTCTGGGGCAGTTGAACATTATCGCTACGCAATTCAAAATGTGGGCGGTCTGGCTCTCATTGCCTTTGGTCTGAAGCTCTATTTTACGGCACCACGTTATGAGACGGTCAGTTCCGATGCTGTGCGCCCGGAGACGCTCAAAGATTTTGTTTGGGATATTCCGCAGACATTTTTCCTAACCATCACCAACCCAGGTGCAGTGCTGGGATTGTTTGCTATTTTTGGTGGCGTCAGCTCATTTGTGAAGGTGACCAACTATCTTGAAGCTTTGTTGATGGTGGCTGCGATAATGGGTGGCAGCATTGCATGGTGGGTGATGTTGTCGAACATCATTGCCAAATATCGCCACCGAATAAATGTCGAGCGGCTTGGGGTAATAAATCGCGTTGGTGGGCTATTGTTGACCTTGTTTGGTGCGGTGCTGATCTCAGGTGCCCATGGTGTGGATTATACCTTCTGGAACTAGTCCTGTTTTTTGCAAAGTTCCGCTTTTATAGAAATGCCCAACACTGCCGTGACCTATTGCAATGTGCGTTCTAATGTAAACTCTCCAGAAAATACGCGTTGTTCCAGGCCACGGGTCAGTTTCACCACAGCGTCTTCCCCATGGAGATTGACCAAGTCTGTCAACGCAGTGAATAACGCGGCATAGGCCATTTTTTCTGCTGATACACCGCTTTCGGCACCTTCATCCCAGGCAGCTAGGATTAGGTTGAGTGCGCGCATGCTCGGATCATTGTGGTCATTGTTTTGAGTGTTTTCCATTTCACATCCCCAGTGGCACAAGGCGTCATGCCCATATGCTGAATTTATCTCTGGTTTGGCGCGGTTATTTTGCACCTTTAGGTCTGACCAGAATTGCTGTTTCAATTGACAGCTATCACGAGGCTAATGGATGCACAGCCATTGGACACATTCACAGTAAACCGTCCCAAGAGGCATTGTGCCAAGCCACACCTGTGTCCGTGTACACCATTACGGGCCTGATGCTGAACTGGCACGACATCTCGCAAAATCACAGAATGGCAACTTGAGAGGACGGCGCGGTTCGGTGCCGGTTGGTTAAGGCTTGGCCTTGATCAACGTTTCGCTGATTTCCACACCTTGGGTAAGGAATTTGGAAATAGCAGACTTGGCCGACGGTGTGCAGTTGACGTAGGTGCGGGAATAGCTGCGGTAACCATTGTTGAAAGAGCGCGTTAGCCGCGCGCGGCGCACAGCTGTTGCGCCTTCTGCGTCTAAAAGCCCTTTCATCTGGCCTCGCCATTGTTGACCTTCCTCGGCATCACAGAGCTCTCGCAGATAGTGAACGGCGCCTAAGATCTCCGCTAATCGAAACAGTTGCGGGTCGTAAGGGCGCGCGTTTTTGTTTTGCGCAGATGCAGGTCCGACACCTGAACAAGTAACGAGCAGCGCAACCGCGAGTGCTGCACTCAACAGGTGGTGCGAAACTGCACGCAATCTCGATGTTTGAGGGACGGACATACCGGGATAGTTAAACTCCAAAGTTGGCCGCACTTTATTGCTTGCCTTAACGCTTTTGACAAACAAGGCTGTGACGGCCCTATGTCTGGTCCTCTAGCACCGATTCCTGGCCAAGACACGGCGCTAAGACCCGGAACGGGACTTTTTTTGACAACTCAGCCTTCTCGAACCCGCAAAATTGGGTATAGATCTCAACACAACAGCCAAGAAGGGACTGACGGCGCTATGTGCGCGCGATATTCATTGACATCTCCACCAGAAGCCGTTCGGGCGTGGTTTCGATATTCCGGCAACCACGACTTCCCGCCACGCTATAATATTGCGCCAACACAGCCCGTCGCCATTGTACGTAATGATATTAGAGGGAGCCGCGCGTTTGTCCTTGTGCGATGGGGGCTTATTCCATCGTGGGCCAAAGAGCCTGAAAAATTTTCAACCCTGATCAATGCGCGTGCTGAAACCGCAGCGAAAAAACCATCGTTTCGTGCCGCCTTGCGCCATCGTCGCTGTATCGTGCCAGCAGATGACTTTTATGAATGGACCGGGACAAAGGGCGACAAGCAGCCCCATCTCATCTGCCGCAAGGATGGTCAGATGCTTGCCTTTGCTGGTCTTTCGGAAGATTGGCTCGGTGCAGATGGAAGCGAAGTTGAAACAATGGCCATTTTGACTGTCGCGGCGTCAGCAGAGATGTCGCGCATTCACGACCGCATGCCGCTGATCTTGGAGCCAGAACATTTTGATACCTGGCTCGATTGCACCTCCGGTTCGAGCCGCAATGTAATGCCGCTGATCGATGTGCCGAAAGCACCGCCCCTTGAGATTATTGCGGTCAGTCGTCAGCTCAATAACCCGCACAATGACTTCGCCGACGTGCAACAGCCGCTTGAGTTGCCACTTGGGTGAACCCAAGTAGTGCATTTTAGGCGGCGAGGTTAGGTGACATAGGGTGCGGCCTTAAAAATTAACGCTACTGCCGCCTGTCGTGGCAGGGTACTGTAACTTGGAAGAGAGAGCCCGAATCCTGCGGTGAATGACGCAAAAGGGCCGTGTTCGGTGTGTTAATGGGCTCGTGGCACACGCCTTCATCAGGCGGCGCGGTCCCGGGTGTTCACCAACTTTGCGCAATGGACCGTCTGACCCCTCGCAGTTGACCTCGGTTGCGGGTAGTGTGTCGACATAATTGCAGGTGTTCTTGCCCGGCGCGTGTTGCGCTAAGCATGCCCTGCAAAGCGTGGACAACAGTCATTGGAAATGTATGACCTGTGGCCACGTGATCTGAGTGCAGACGAGGAGTTTACGCGTATGAGTTATCGAGGCGAGGATCTGGACCTCAGGACGCCTCAGGCAAGAGGCGCTTCAGGCAACTTCCCCGGCGAGGTTGTATTGGGTCGTCACGACGGGCCGATTTGGGTGGATGACACTGTTCTCAGCTGTTGCAATCATGCCTATGAGGTTGCACTTGCCCACCGTGCGTCGGAAGTCCGACTTGAACATTTGTTGCACGCCCTGACGCGCGTCGATGCTGCTGCGCAAGTTTTGAAATCGCACGGCATTCGAGAGCTGGCTTTGCGTCGTGAAACCGCAACTGTTATTGCCAGCGATATTCCGGTTGGGCTGCCCAATGGCAAGGCGCGTCCACGGCGTTCGGAAGAGCTGGAAATTGTTCTTAGAAAAGCAAGTCAAGTTGCCAGCAGCCATGAAACGCCTGCAGGCGTCAAAGATTTATTGCATGTGATGATAGATCTAGAGCCAGGATTGCGTGGCTTGGAATTGCTACATCGTCATTTGGCCCCGCCAGAAAATTATTCCCCTGAGCCACGGTACTCAGGCTATGAAGTGCCGCGCGAACAGGTCCGTATGGTGCCTGCGTATTACGTCAACGAGACAAGCATGCCACGGGCTCCCGAGCCGCGGCCAACTCCGGTTGATACGATGCAAAACAATCGTCTCAATCAACTTGAACAGATGGTGCGCGGTCTGTCGCATGACCTTGCTGATGAGCGTGAAACGTTTTCGCAAATGCTGCAGAGCCTGCACTCCGACGTACGTGGTGGTCTGTCAAATCCTTCTGGTATGATCTCGGACGACCTTGATAAGACGGCCCGTGCTCTCAACGAGCGGCTGGCGAATTTTGAGCGGTCTCTTGAGGCACGTTTTGACATTTTTGAAACTGCTATGAATGGCGCTGGTGGCGAAGTTGCTGACCTCGGCCCATTGGCAAAGCGTCTTGAGAATATGGAAAAGGCGCTGCTGACGCATGATGGTAGCTCGTCCGATACCTTATCCGACAAGATTGCAACGCGTCTTCGTGGTGCCTTTGGCGATGGCAAAGCATCGACAGAAGTGATTGGCAGCCAGGTTCGCGCTATTGTGACGCCGATTGCAAAGCGTTTGGATGATTTGCAGCAAGCTCTTGATAGTCGTCAGGGGGCAGTCTCTACGGCTGTCAATTCGTTGACAGATCGTATTGACGATCTGGAATCTTCAATAAAGCGTGTTTCGATCTCATCGGGCTCGGTTACGGGGCTTTCAGGTGATAGTCTCTCAGAAGTGCACGACGCATTGATGAAACTCAATGCCAATCAACATACCTTGGCAGATGCGGTTAGTAATTGGCGCGGTGACACCGAAGACCGTGTTAACGGTATGTCAACGACGATTGAGCGCCTGCACAAGGTGACGGTCGAGCGCTATCATCGCCGCAATCGTCTATGGTATTGGCTGTTTGGCACCGATGATTGGATTGCCCATAGCTGGCCATCGCAAGCTGCACGTGTGGAAGAGGAACTAAAAGCGTTTCAGTGCGGATATCGCGAGACGCCTCCCATTTCACCAACAGAGAACCGCTCCGTTTAGGCGGCTTCCAACCGGGGTGCGTTCAGCACAGCATTAAGACGGTTAATTTCTGCGCTCAAGCTTTGGCTTTGGCGCAGATTTTGCGTTTAGATTTTAAGTACGCTCTCAATTTAAGCGATAGGAAGCCCAATCATGGTACCTGAACCTATATCTCGATCACAATGCCACTCTGAAAAATTACCAGGTGGGCAAAACATCGTGCTGATGGTGGCCGGTGGTCCTTTATCAGAGATTATCGTTAACGGCCTCACCGAACGCCTTGGATCGGTTACCGTCATACGAGAGGTGCCAGAAACAAAAGTGGCTGTGATTAAGCGGCGCGCCCGTTTGCTCGGCTGGCCGGTGGCGCTTGGACAGATGGCTTTCGGGTTGGTGCAGCGCGTGTTCGTAAAAGGGGATGTGCAGTGTCGTGAAATTTGGGTTCGCTATGGGCTCAATCCTGTGCCCAACCAAGATGTAGTGATCCACGAGGTGCCTTCTGTAAACTCAGAGGCCTGCCAAGTTCTGCTGGCTAAAATCAATCCTGATGTTGTGGCAGTCTATGGCACGCGGATTTTAAAAAAGGCAACGCTGGAGGCAGCGCGCGCACCGTTTGTCAATTATCATGCGGGTATCAACCCGAAGTACCGCGGCCAACATCCATGCTACTGGGCCCTTGCGTCTGGTGATCCTGATCATGCCGGGGTGACAATCCATTTGGTTGATCAAGGCGTAGATACCGGCAGTATTCTCTATCAAACGCGCGTTGCATTTTCCGATTCTGACAGCATTGCAACCTACCAGCACCTTCAGGCGGCGCATGCGCTGCCCTTGTTTGCCCAAGCATTGAACGATGCCATGCAAGGGCGTCTCAATCCAAAGCAGGTGGACTTGCCGTCTAAACATTGGTTTCCGCCAACGCTTTGGACATACCTCTTTAATGGCGTCACGCGCGGTGTTTGGTAGGGTGCTTTTTATCAAAAAAACAGGGTCGGACTAAAGCACTTTGCCGGGGTTTAGAATCCCTCTTGGGTCGAGCGCCTGCTTTATCGAACGCATCATTGCAAGTTCGGTTGCGCTCTTGGCGCGTTCCAGCGCCTCCCGTTTCATGATGCCGATGCCGTGTTCAGCCGAAATTGAACCGTCAAACTCTCGAACGAGATCGTGAACTGCAGTTTGCATGTCCTCCCAGTGTGCAAGGAAGTCATCCTTATTGCCAGTTGCCGGTTGAGAGACGTTGTAATGAATATTGCCATCACCAAAGTGGCCGAACGGGCATGGCCTTGCTCCAGGGCATAGCTTGGCGACAAGCGCGTTGGCGGCAGGAATGAATTGGGCTATGCGTTCCACGGGTACAGAAATATCGTGCTTGATGCTGCCACCGCCGTACTTTTGCGCTTCAGAAATCGCTTCGCGCAACTGCCAAAACGCTTGGGCAGCCGTGTCTGAGGTCGCAATCGCACTGTCACTGAGGCAGTCTAGAACCGTTTCATCGGTTAAGGCGTGTTCGAGAACCTGGTCGGCATCATCTGGGCCGCGACCGCTTGAGACTTCGATTAAAACAGTCCACGGGTATATTTTCCTAAATGGCAGGCGGGCGTCCGGCACGTTGTCAGTAACAAACGTGAGTGCCTGATCGGCCATAAATTCAAACGCAGTCAAGTGCGGTCCGAGTTTGTCTGAAAGACGTGAAAAAAGTGTCGCGACGTTGTCGAGTGTCGTCACGCCAAGAAGTGCCGTTGCGACACTGGTGGGTGGCGTGACGAGTTTCAGTGCGGCGGCGGTAATGACGCCCAATGTGCCTTCTGAACCCACCATTAAATCTTTGAGATCATAGCCGGTGTTGTCTTTTTTTAGTGTTCGCAGGCCATTCCAGATGTCACCGTTTGCAAGCACAACTTCGAGGCCAAGTGTCAGGGCGCGCATCGACCCGTGTGCCAGAACGTGAACGCCGCCAGCGTTTGTAGCAACGGCCCCGCCGATGCAGGCGCTACCCTCTGATGCCATCCGCAATGGAAAATCGAGGCCTACGTTGCGCGCATGTTCTTGCGCTTTGACAAGTGGTACACCTGCCTCAACAACCATATGGTGTGTGGCGACGTCGATCATGCGCAATTGATTGAGCCGTGTCACGGAGAGTACAACATCCTGGCCTACAGGCCTGGCAATTTGCCCGCCGACGAGGCCTGTGTTGCCCGCTTGGGTAACGATGCCGACACCTTTTTCATTAGCGAGTTTCAAAATCTCTGACACTTCGCCAACAGAACCCGGTTTGAGCACAACAGGGGTTTTTCCGCGGTAGCGGTGGCGCCATTCTGTCAAATAGGGTTCTTGCTCGGTAGGATCTGTAATCGCGTAGCGTTCACCAACGATGGCGATCAACTGGGCAAGAGTGTCGGCGCCTGGCGTGGTGAGGGTAGGTTGCGAGACTATCATGGGTCAGAAATTGTTGGAGGATGCGGTAACGTGTGCCGGAACCTTAATCGAAGACTGGGCACAATGAAAATGTCTTTGAGGACAATTGGGCATGTCCTTAACTTTCTGGCACCGGTCGCGGTGCGGCTGCGCGGCATAGTCGGTCGTTAATGGCTTCGCCAAGGCCGTGTTCCGGGATTGTCATGACAGCAATCGTGCGAACTCCGCTGCTATCCAACGCGCGCAGGGCAGCGAACAGATTGACTGCGGCTTCTGTCACGTCACCGGACACACTGAGGTTAAAGGAGGGTGCCTCTGTCTGAGGTGCATTCGGGCCAAATGAGAGAAGTGCTTCACCCGGTTTGAGCGCGGTAGCATTCAATCGCACAGCTGCCCGCGGTGCATAATGGCTTGCCAATTGTCCGGGTGATTGTGGGGTTGTTGTTGCTTTAGAAGCCGAACGCAGTGCTGACCCAAGATGGCTTTCAATGGCTTGGCGTGGGACCCCACCGGGTCTGAGAAGAGTGACGTTGTCACCATCTACTGCAACTACTGTGCTCTCAAGTCCAACAGATGTCGCCCCGCCATCCAAAATCAGCGCAAAGTCATGACCCAAATCAGATGCAACGTGGGCGGGAGAGGTTGGCGAGACCGCACCTGATCGATTGGCAGACGGTGCTGCAAGTGGGCGCCCTACGGCGCGCAATAGATTTTGAGCGACATCATGCTCCGGGACCCGAATTGCAATCGTCTCAAGGCCTGCGGTGACAAGGTCGGCAATACCTCTGTTGGATTTGAGGGGTACGACAAGTGTCAATGCCCCTGGCCAAAAGTGTTTGGCCAGCGCACGCGCCGTTGCGCTGAACGTACCAAATCGTTCGGCCGTTGCTAGATCTGCAACATGAATAATCAGCGGATTAAAACTCGGCCGCGCTTTGGTCGCAAAGATGCGCGCGACGGCGTCTGGGTTCAACGCGTCGCCACCTAGGCCGTACACGGTTTCCGTTGGGAACGCGACGAGTTGGCCGTCCTTCAGCGCTGAAGTCGCTTTTGCAATGCCCTCTTGATCGGCTGGGATGATCGCCATTGTTGGTGAAGGTGCCTTGTTGACCATTGCGTCAGCTTGGAATGCCGGTATGTTCAAGGTGAACCAAATGACACGATGAACCGAGATTGGCATTTTTGATAAGTGGTGAGGGTTTATGCCGTACGAGGCTCCAGTAAACGACATCTTGGCTGCGCTCAAGGGTGCCGCTGGTCTAGATGCCCTGATTGCAGACGGTGTGCTTGGTGAGCTCGATGAAGACACCATTGTCGCGATCCTGCAAGAGGCGGGTAAATTCTCTTCAGAAGTCCTTGAGCCGCTGAACTCGGTTGGCGACCGGGCGGGTGTCAAACTGGCTGATGGCGTGGTGACCACGCCAGCTGGTTATAAACAAGCCTATCAGCAGTTTGCAGACGCCGGTTGGACGGCTTTGCCGTGCGAGGAAGCCTATGGCGGGCAAGGTTTGCCAACCACGATCGCGATGGCGGTCTGCGAGCTTTGGAACTCAGCCAACCTTGCATTCGGTGTCTGTCCTTTGTTGACCAACGGTGCCATTGATAGCTTGCACACGGCGGGCTCTGATGCGCTCAAAGATAGGTATCTTCCCAAGATGGTGTCTGGTGAATGGACCGGCACGATGAATCTTACGGAGTCGCAAGCCGGTTCTGACCTCAATGCGATCAAAGCCAAAGCTGTGTCTCAAAGCGATGGTAGTTATCTAATATCTGGTACCAAAATTTTTATCAGTTATGGCGAGCATGACATGGCGAATAACATCATACACATGGTGTTGGCCCGTATGCCGGATGCTCCTTCTGGTACAAAAGGCATCTCGTTGTTCCTGGTGCCAAAGTTCTTGGTCAACGATGACGGGTCTTTAGGTGCGCGCAATGATGTGGTGTGCACCGGCGTGGAGCATAAACTAGGCATTCATGGAAGCCCAACCTGTGTCATGCAGTATGGCGACAATGGCGGTGCTATTGGCTATCTTGTTGGCGAAGAAAATCGTGGCTTGGCGACGATGTTCATAATGATGAATGCTGCGCGCCTTGCTGTTGGTGTGCAAGGTGTTGCGGTTGCCGAGCGTGCCCGTCAACATGCCTTGGCGTATGCGCGTGATCGCAAGCAAGGTCGCGGGCTGAACTCCAAGGGTCCAGAGATGGACCCGATTGCAGTTCATCCCGACGTGCGCCGTATGGTTTTGGAGATGTCGGCGCTGACGCAAGCGGCACGTTGCATCTGTTTTGTTGTTGCGCGTGAGACAGATCTGATGCATCGCGCAAAAGATGACGATGCGCGTACGGCTGCAGGACACAAGGTTGCTTTGCTGACACCCATCGCTAAAGCTTTCTCGACCGATATCGGATGCAGGGTGTCCTCGCTCGGCGTGCAAATTCATGGCGGCATGGGATTTGTTGAAGAAACAGGTGCTGCTCAATACTACCGCGATGCGCGCATTCTACCGATCTACGAAGGCACCAACGGCATCCAGGCTATGGACTTGATCTTCCGCAAGTTGCCGCTCGAAGGCGGTGAGGTGATGCGCCAACTCCTTACAGAGATCGCAGAAGGTGTCGCTGCCGTGCAGGCGATTGACCGGTCTGACCTCGGCACCACAGGCGATAATCTTGGTGTTGCGGTTGAGGTTCTTGGAGAGGCGACAGCGTGGATTGCAAAAAATATCGCATCAGATCGCGAGGCCGCTCTTGCGATGGCAACACCTTATTTGGAGCTGTTTGGTTTGGCCGTGGGTGCTCACTATCTCTGTCAGTGTGTTATCAACAGTGAATTCTCACCCCGCTCTGTCGCACTCGCCCGTTTTTATTGCGAAAGCATTCTTCCCAAAACCCAAGGTCTTGGTGCGATCATCATGCGCGGTGCAGGCTCCGTCACCAGCGATCAAGTCGAAACAATAATGGAATATACGGTATGACCAGTGATGTGATGCACACCATAGAAAATGGCGTGCAAACGCTTAAGCTTGCCCGGCCTGAAAAGAAAAATGCACTGACGCAGGTGATGTATCAGACGATGTCCGATGCCCTTGAGCAAGGCGAAAGAGATGATAGCATTGCCGTGCATGTTCTCCTTGGTGCTGACGGTGTGTTTACAGCCGGCAATGACATCGCTGATTTCCTGAACCATGCGACAGGGGCAAACGATGCCTCAGGCCTTAAAGAAGTTATGCGCTTCATCAAACTGCTGCCCAATGTAAAAAAGCCGATCCTGGCGGGTGTCGATGGAGCGGCCATTGGCATTGGTACGACACTGTTGTTTCACTGCGATATGGTGTTTGCGACCGCTCGATCTGTCTTTGCAACGGCGTTTATGGATTTAGGATTGGTGCCGGAAGCCGGGTCATCACTATTGATGCCTCAGCGCATGGGCTATGCCCGCGCTTTTGAGATGTTGGTGATGGGCGAAACTTACACAGCAGAACAAATGAAGGCGGTAGGTCTTCTCAATGCCATTGTTGCGCCAGAAGATCTTAACAACACCGTTGCAACGGCAGCACAAAGACTGGCCAAAAAGCCGCCCGAGGCATTGCAAATTTCGCGGCGTTTAATGCGCGGAGATTTGACCGATCTTAATGCGCGTATTGATGAAGAGGCGGTGATCTTCGCAAAGCGCTTGTTGTCCAAAGAAGCGCGTACTGCGTTTCAGGATTTTCTCAGTAAATCTTCTGGTTAGCCTTGAATAGCCAGGTGTTAAAAGGAGCGGTCGTGCTGTCTCGTTGTCAGTGGTTTCGAAGGTGCAAACACCGGCATGGCAGGTGCAAAACCAATTTTATCGGCGTTTGTACGCTCGGCCTATTGGTCGCCATTATATGCCTTAGTCTGCCGACAACACCCAGTGCCGCTGGAATTTTATCAAAACTGTTGCGGGAAGCTGGAGAGGCAGGCGGCAAAGTAGGCAAACATGGTATTGGATCACTTGACAATGCGGCGAGTGCGTTACGCAAGTTGCCTGATGGTGACGCAGCGACGGCGTTGGCTGTTCATGCAACGCCTGAAGGTCATTGGGTCCTCGTCAACAAGAAGGGTGATCAATTCACTGCCGGCACACCAGATGAGTTATCGCGTGCGCCCAAGACACTTCTTGGTATGGTGGGAGATGGCAAGCCACTGGCACTTTATCTGACTGAGGATACGGTTTTTGAGCAAGTCGGGCGGCTAAAAGACCTTCCCTCGAACGCTAAGTTGAATGTCGTTGCGGGGAAAAAAGCATATCGCCTGGCGCCGGCGTTGGACCAGCCCACTGGTTTTGCAGTTCAGGTTCGCCCCAACCTCAACGTTGCGCTTTCTAAAAAAGCGTTGTTGCATGAAGCACTTTATCGCCTGCAACGACCACTTAATAGCGCGAATATACGTGTTTTGGCTTTGCAGCCTGGTGGTCCGAAACGATTGTCGTCCGTGCCAGGATATGATCCGAAAACAAAGCGTCGCCTTATCGAGTCTGTTGAGCCTGAAAATCTCAAATCCGCACTTGGAAAATTAAAGGGCCAAACTGTTGTTGTCACCGGTGAAGTCAAAGGCAGCCGTTTGTACTTTGAACCCGCGTCTACACCGGCAGGCCAAATTGACTTGAAAGACCTTGCCGAAGCGGCACGTGGCGCTGACGTTAATTTGGTTGTGCTGCGGTCAACCTCACCAACGCAACCGGGTGCAAAGACGTGGCTGTGGCAAACTGTTGAGGTTGATGGTCTGGAGACGGCGCTGAAACGACCGACGTTTGCTGATTTTTTGCAAAGCGTGACGGCAAATTCAGGGGACTTGTTGATCAAAACCAATCGTGGAGCACACGGTCGTCTGGTATTTACAGCCAAGCCGACTGGCACAACAGCGGGCGATGTGACCGGTCAGATTGGCAGTTGGATAGATATTGTATCCGAGCAGGTGACGGGGACGATTGCTACGCAGGGTATCACGGCCTTCACACGAGATCGGGATCAAGAGCTTGAACATGCGCTTCGGCTTGTGCCGGGGATCCCGTCCAGCGCGCAAATTTTGTACGCTTTTTCAATTTTTGCCGGGCTTATGGGGTTGGGGGTTGCCCGGGAATGGTGGCGAAAACTCTGGCCGCAAGAAAAGCGCGGAGAGTATTCTGGAAAATTCGGGTTTCAAGCTGCACGCATCGCACGTGGGCTGGCGTTTGTGCTGGCGTTTCTTCCGCTTGTTGGTATTCCAGCGGTGATTTGGTCGTATCTCAGACCGTTGATCAAAATCATCACGGCACCATTTCGTTTTGTCGGCAGGTTGCTGGGTTTCACGCGCACTTAGAGGCGCATAAGTGGGTATCAATGTGAAAGGTCACAAAAGAGGATGACAGCACTAGAGGGCAAAACGCTTTTCATAACCGGGGCAAGTCGCGGCATAGGCCTTGCTGTTGCAAAAAGAGCGGCAAGTGATGGTGCCAATGTTGCCGTAATTGCAAAGACAGCGGTGCCGCATCCCAAACTTGAAGGCACAATTTTTACTGCGGCTAAAGAAATTGAAGCCGCGGGTGGCAAAGCGTTGCCCATTGTCTGCGATATTCGCGATGAGCAACAGGTGGCGTCCGCTGTTGCCCAAACGGTCAAAACGTTTGGGGGCATTGATGTGGTGATCAACAATGCCAGCGCCATTTCATTGACACCAACCGATGAAACAGAGATGGCACGCTTTGATCTGATGCATCAGATCAATACGCGCGGCACGTTTCTGGTCACAAAGACCTGTCTCCCGCACCTGAAACAATCAGAAAACCCACATGTTTTGATGATGTCGCCGCCGCTTGATCTTCAAGTCAAATGGTTCGCACCGCATGTCGCCTATTCGATTGCCAAATATGGCATGAGTTTATGCGTGCTCGGCATGGCCAAAGAATTCGAGCCGGATGGAATTGCTGTAAATGCCTTGTGGCCACGCACGGCGATTGCCACCGCGGCAGTGAAGAACATGCTGGGCGGTGATGACTTGATGGCCAAGAGCCGGACGCCTGAAATTATTGCTGATGCGGCCCACCTGATTTTGAGCCAGCCGTCTCGGCAATTTACAGGACAATTTGTTATCGACGACTCTTTGCTTTCAGAGCTTGGCGGCGTGACCGATTTCGAGTGCTACAGGGTTGACCCATCACAACCATTGATAGCCGATTATTTTGTTCCAGAGACTAGCAAACCACCTCAGGGTGTTAAGGTCGTTCACATGAAGTTCATGCGTTAGTCCCTCGGGAGCGATTTTCTTTTGCACGAAGAGCTGGTTCATGCTGACATGAATAGCGAATAGAGGCCCTTTTCTACCGTTGCTCGCACGAGGACTGTCGCTCATCCGATGAGTACGTTGTTAATTACACATCCATGCTTTGTCGATCATGATACCGGCTTTGGCCATCCTGAGCGCCCAGATCGCATGCGCGCGGTAGATCGGGTTCTCAGTCACGAATTGTTCAACCCACTCAAGCGACATCAAGCCCCGCTCAGAGATGACGTTGAAGATCAAATTCTGTTGGTGCACCCCAAAAGCCATTTGGAAAGCATTCGTGCCGCCAGCCAATCGTTCACAACCAATGACTACACCCACATTGACGGTGATACCGTCATGTCCAAAGGCACCTGGGAGGCAGCCGTGCGCTCTGTAGGCGCCGGCCTCGACGCCGTTGACGCTGTCATGGCGAGCAAGGCTGATAATGCGTTTTGTCAAGTGCGCCCGCCTGGTCATCACGCTGAAAAAGAACGGGCAATGGGTTTTTGCTTTTTTTCCAATGCTGCCATTGCAGCATATTATGCGCGCGCTAAATACGGTGCAGAGCGGCTGGCTGTCATTGACTTTGACGTCCACCATGGCAACGGCACGCAGGATGTGTTCTGGGCCGACAAGGATATGTTCTACGGCTCAACCCATGAAATGCCTCTGTTTCCAGGTACCGGTGCCTTGTCCGAGACCGGCATTGGCAATATTTGGAATGCTCCGCTGAAAGAGGGTGATGATGGTGCGGTGTTCCGTAGGGCTTACACCGAGCGGATATTGGACCCACTCAGAAATTTTGCACCAGATTTGGTCATTATTTCTGCCGGCTTTGATGCCCATAAGCATGATCCACTGGGGGGATTACGCCTGGTAGAAGCTGATTTTATGTGGGCAACCACCAAGCTGGTTGAGATTGCTGCCAAAACTGCCAATGGTCGCATCGTCTCAATGCTCGAAGGGGGCTACAATCTGGAAGCACTAGCGAAGTCGGTTGGTGTCCATGTGCGCACCTTAATGGATGCAGCCAGCTAAGAGGTCGGCCTAAGAGATACAGGATCCGCCCGGCGGCGTGAAGAATAGAACGAGATATTGGATTGCGCGATGGCGAAGGCAGCAGGACACGCGGACGTAAAAGAGATGCCCTTTGAGCGTGCGCTAAAGGAGCTTGAGGCAATTGTTTCTCGTCTTGAACGTGGCGATGTTGAGTTGGAAGAGAGCATTTCAATCTATGAGCGTGGCGAAGTGCTGAAAGCGCATTGCGATCAACTTCTCAAACGTGCAGAGGCTAAGGTTGAAAAATTGACATTTAATGGAGACGGCAGCCCAAAGGGCACCGAGCCGCTTGACAAGAACGGCTAACCTGAAAATGGGCCCCGAACGGGTGACCCTAAGAGTGAATACGACGTATTGAGTGAGACTGAGATCGTGAGCAAAACACCGCTTCTCGACACCATTAAGACCGCCACTGATTTGCGCCAACTGGAAGAATCGCAGTTGACCCAGCTCGCCGATGAATTGCGCATTGAAACCATTGATGCCGTTTCGGTGACCGGCGGCCATCTTGGCGCGGGCCTCGGTGTCGTCGAGTTGACCGTTGCTCTCCACTGGGTTTTTAATACACCAGATGATCGGCTTATCTGGGACGTGGGCCACCAGACCTATCCACACAAAATTTTAACAGGTCGCCGCGATAAAGTGCGCACGTTGCGTCAGGGTGGTGGGCTTTCAGGTTTTACCAAACGGGCTGAAAGTGAATCTGATCCCTTTGGTGCTGGACACTCGTCGACCTCCATATCCGCTGGCCTCGGCATGGCCGTTGCACGCGATTTAAAAAAAGAAGATCGCAACGTTGTGTGTGTCATCGGCGATGGTGCGATGAGCGCAGGCATGGCCTATGAAGCGATGAACAATGCAGGCGCGCGGGATGAACGTTTGATCGTTATTCTCAACGACAACGACATGTCCATCGCGCCACCTACGGGTGCTTTTTCGTCATACCTGGCGCGCAGCACATCCAGTGGCACGTATCTTTATATGCGTGATGCGGCTAAGCAGCTTGCAAAACGGTTGCCGAAAAGCTGGGAGCGTCGGGCGGCGCGCATGGAAGAATACACCCGCCATCTTTGGCAGGGTGGCATGTGGTTTGAAGAGCTTGGGTTCTATTATGTTGGACCGATTGATGGCCATGACCTCAACCAACTGCTGCCGGTACTCAAAAATGTTCGCGACACCCAGCAGGGCCCGATTATCGTTCATGCGGTGACCAAAAAGGGCAAGGGTTACGCACCAGCAGAAGAATCCAAAGATAAATACCACGGTGTTGCCAAGTTTAATGTCGTTACCGGCGCACAAATGAAGCCCAAGGCCAATGCACCAAGCTATACGCGCATATTCGCAGACAGTTTGATCAGTGAAGCGCGTCGTGATCCTAAAATTGTTGCAATCAATGCTGCGATGCCGGATGGCACGGGACTTGATCTGTTTGGCAAGGAGTTTCCAGATCGCACGTTTGATGTTGGCATTGCTGAGCAGCATGCTGTCACGTTTGCTGCAGGTTTAGCAACAGAAGGGCTGAAGCCCTTTGCGGCGATCTATTCGACATTTTTGCAGCGCGCCTACGATCAAGTTGTGCACGATGTGGCCATTCAGAAGTTGCCGGTTCGGTTTGCGATTGATCGCGCTGGCCTTGTCGGCGCGGATGGGCCAACGCACGCGGGGTCCTTTGACATCGCCTACCTCGGTTGTCTGCCTAATTTTGTGATTATGGCGGCTGCCGATGAAGTTGAGCTACGCCACATGGTGGCAACCGCAGCGGCGATTGATGACCGCCCGTCGGCGTTCCGCTATCCGCGCGGCGAAGCGACCGGCATTGAGCTTCCAGAACAGGGTGAAATTCTTGAAATTGGCAAAGGCCGCATTGTGCGAGAAGGCAGCGCTGTGGCGATACTATCGCTTGGCACGCGTCTCGGTGAGGCTCTTGCAGCGAGCGATCAATTGGCCGCTCTTGGTCTGCAGGCAACGGTGGCCGATGCCCGCTTTGTAAAACCACTAGATAAAAAACTCATTGACGAACTGGCCGCCAACCACGAGGTCTTGGTCACCGTTGAAGAAGGCTCAGTCGGTGGCTTTGGTAGTCACGTCCTTCAGTACATGGCGGAAAGTGGTGCCCTCGACAAGGGGCTTAAGGTCAGGACGATGGTGCTACCTGACACCTTTATTGATCATGATGCACCTAAGCTGATGTATGAAAAGGCTGGACTTTCAGCAGCGGGGATTGTCGAAACGGTTTTGGCAGCACTTGGCCGCGAACATTTGTCCACTGAAGCCAATAGGGCTTAGCGCGTTCATATTTTACGCGCTCCATGACTGACATAAATGGAGAGGAGTGTGGCCATGAGTTCTCAACAGGATTGGGTGGCTTTAGTTGGGCGCGTCTTACTTGCTGTCATATTTATTTTGGCAGGTTGGAACAAGATAACGGGCTATGACGGTACTGTGGCCTACATGCAGTCGTATGGTCTGCCCGCTCTATTGCTTCCGTTCGTGATTGTCCTTGAGCTTGGCGGTGGCCTTGCTCTGTTGGCAGGCGTGTTGGCGCGCTGGGCGGCGCTTGCGTTGGCATTATTTTCAATTGCGGCAGCTGTGATCTTTCACACAAACTTTGCTGATCAAACTCAAATGACAATGTTTTTAAAGAACATTGCCATCGCGGGTGGCTTGCTCATGGTGTTCGGTTACGGACCAGGACGGTTGTCGTTGTTCGATCGTTAGCTCCATTTTGGATTTCAGCGTTGCAGCTATTCCTCAACCGTGATCGTAATGACATCGCTCTCCACGGCTGGCTTGTGCGGCATGTGGTTCATATCGCCAAGAACCAACTGCAAGGTATGTTTGCCAGGTGTCAGATCAATCTCCGTTTCAGTCTGCCCTTTACCAAAGTGAATATGGTTGTCGTCCGACGGGATCGGTGAGGCATAATCTTCTAGGCTGACGTCAATCAGCAGATGGTGATGGCCGCTATTTGGTTTATCTGTTCCAGCGGGCGCGATTTCCATACCTTCAATGCCAAAAACCACCTTGACCGGCTTTTTAACTGTGGTGCTGTCTTTTGGCTCAACAAAATAGACGCGGGGGCCACCGGCTTTCGAGTTGTCGCTACTGTCGCTACAGCCACCAAGAATAATGGTTGCCAGCACAATCATTAAAATTCTCATGTCCCGCTCCTGAGTTTCTTGAATTGGATCAAGTATACCGCCCAAATCTGTTATCGAAGTGCTGCGGAGTGATCTTAGGCTCATGTCGTTATTACAAAGGATAGCGTATCTTGACGGTTATGCGAAAGCGTCTTGATCAGGTATTGGCGGAAAAGCAATTGGCATCTTCACGGTCTAGGGCTCGGGATGCCATTCAGCGTGGGTTTGTTCAGGTGGCTGGGCGAAGAGTTGAAAAAGCAGGCTATCTCGTTGATCCAACCGCTGAAATTACAGTTTGTGACGGCGCTGGACTGGCACATGTTTCGCGTGGGGCCCTCAAGTTGAAGGCCGCGCTTGAAGCCTTCAATCTGGATCCAAAAAACCGTGTGGCGCTCGATATGGGAGCGTCAACAGGTGGCTTCACCGAGGTGCTGATCAATCAAGGGGCAAAAAAAGTGTTCAGTATTGATGTTGGGCACGGGCAATTGTACCCAAATATTGGCAACGATGCGCGCGTTGTGGCGATGGAAGGCCTTGATGCGCGCACCTTATCACAAGAGATAATTTCTGCGCCCATTTCGGTGATTGTTGCAGATGTCAGTTTTATTTCGCTCACTAAGGCATTGCCCGCAGCTTTGGCACTGACAGAGCCCGGCGCATGGTTGGTGGGCCTGATCAAACCCCAGTTTGAGGTTGCTCCAACGGGTGTTGGCAAGGACGGCGTGGTTCGTGATTCAGCGCTCAGACAGCGTGCAGAAAAGGACGTGTGTGATTGGCTCGCAGGCCGGCCTGGATGGCAGGTGATTGGCACAACGCAATCACCAATAGCTGGCGGATCTGGAAATATTGAAATACTTGTCGGGGCTGTGCGCGATGAGTGAATACGATGGTCTTGAGATTTGCCATCTTGGCGCACAAGGAGATGGCGTTGCTTTGCGCAATGGGCAACAGGTTTTCGTGCCGGGCGCATTGCCTGGTGAGCGCTGGCGTGTGAGCGATGGTGATCATGAACAGGTGACTACTTCGCCCAATAGGCAAACCCCTGTCTGTCCGCATTCCTCTGATTGTGGAGGTTGTGTTGCCCAACACATGGCCTCTGAACTTTATGCCAAATGGAAGGTCGACGCACTCACAGCGGCTTTTGCCCACCGTGGGATTGAGGTGCAATCTGAGCCATTGCGAAGCGTTGGCCTGGGCGCCAGACGACGAACGACATTGAGTTTCCAACGCACCGGTAAATCGGTTGCTTTTGGTTATCATCGGTACGCCAGCCATGACTTGGTTGAGATTTCTGAGTGTCCAGTGCTGCAAGACGAGATCTCATCGCAATTGTCTGCACTTCGCGCGATGTCAGGCCTCGTTGCGTGCGAGGGAAAAGAAGGGCGCATGGTTGTCACCGCTCTCGATCAAGGACTTGATATTACAGTTACCGCGCCGGGAGCAAAACCATCGCAAAATAACTGTCTTGCGTTGTCGCGGCAGGCAACAGCAATGGGCGCAGTATTGCTGACGCTGAATGGTGATCCGATTGTCGAGGCAAAGCTACCTGTCTTGACCATCAATGGTGTGCGCGTTGCATCGCCGACGTCTGCGTTTTTGCAAGCCGCGCCAGAAGCGGAACAATGGATTGCAGATATCGTAAAGGACGTTACAAAGCGCACAAAAAAATCTGTTGATTTATTCTGTGGGGTTGGGACATTTACCTTCCCACTCGCCAAACGTTCCCAAGTGGCGGCCTATGATGGAGATACCAATGCCATTGCGTGTTTATCAGAGGCCATAAAGAACAATCAAGGGTTCAAGCCTATCACAGCGCATCAGCGCGATCTGTTTCGAGACCCTCTGTCCGTGCGTGAATTGCGCGTGTTTGATGCAGCGGTCATCAATCCACCAAGAGCTGGTGCAGCGGAGCAATCTGAGAGGCTGGCCAAGTCTACGGTTAAAACCATCGTTATGGTGGCGTGCAATCCGGCGACGCTATCGCGTGATGCTCGCACACTCCTGGATGGCGGTTACAACTTGACTCGTCTGATACCCATTGATCAATTTGTATATTCCGCTCACTTGGAATCTGTGGCTGTTTTTGAACGTTCAGCGTCTTCCAAAAGACGCGTAACATAGTCCGGTACAATCTGTCCTGCTTTGCCGTGAATTGTCTCGTGAAACAGCGATGCCCCTTCAGAAGGCTCGAGATTGAGCTCAACCGTTCGCGCGCCTGCGCGGCGTGCCTCAGCAACAAAACCTGCTGCGGGATAAACATGGCCGCTGGTTCCTATCGAGATAAAGAGGTCGGCCGCCTCAAGGTGCGTCGTAATCTCCTCCATGTGATACGGCATTTCGCCAAACCACACGATATCGGGGCGCAGTGTGCCCTGCGTCTCACACGATGGACAAACTGCGTCCACGTTCAAATCATCATGCCAAGGCTCGCGCACCTGACAGGCGTTGCATAGCCGTTTTAGGATTTCACCATGCATATGGATAAGGTTTTTTGATCCTGCTGCTTCGTGCAGGGCGTCAACATTCTGCGTGACGATGACGACGTCGCCAGGGAATTCAGCTTCCAAACGCGCAAGCGCGACATGGGCGGCATTGGGTTTGACATGCGCGTTCAGTTTGCGACGCATATTATAAAATTCAAGAACTTTGGCTGGGTCCCGCGAAAACCCTTCGGGTGTCGCGACATCTCGGTAGTCATACTCAGCCCAAATACCTTTGGGGTCACGGAACGTTGCAACGCCAGATTCTGCGGATATACCCGCGCCGGTTAAAATGACGATTTTAGAGATCGCGGATGGTAGCATCGGTTTTTTCTCTGGTATTGTGCGCGCATGCTGGACACAAGTGGCGCGATGACGCAGCCAGATCAAGCCATCCTTGGCGTTTTATAACCGAGTGTTCCCTCTGGAACAGCCCAATTTCAGGGCTTGTCTAAAGTGCACAGATAATTCTGTTTGTATGACGGGGCTTGGCTCAAAAGCCTGCGTCTTTTAAACTCCTCACTAACCCGAGATCCAAGGGAGCGTTAACCATGCGTGCCAATCATATCAGAACCCTATCACTCGCCGTTTTGGTGCTATCCGGATTTGCACCCGCGGCAGCTTTTGCAGCCCCTTCGCCAACAGGCGTTTGGATTGATCACACCAGCCGCGGTGCAGTTGAAATCAAAGACTGTGGTAACGGAAACCTGTGTGGCCACGTTGTTTGGACCAAAGACGCTGTCGATTCCAAGGGCTGTGGCTTGCAGATTTTGGGCAATGTCAAATCTGTTGGTGGCAATCAATGGGACAATGGTTGGATTTACAGTCCTGAGAAAAAGCAGAAGTTCTCTGTAGAGCTGACCCCGCTTGATGCCAATCGTTTGCGTGTCAAAGGCTACAAGGGTATCAAGTTGCTGAGCAAGACGATGATTTGGCACCGCGCGTCTGGCAACCTTCAGCGCTGCGATAGCACAACGACTGCCAAAAAAGCACCCGCCGCCAAACCGAGTGTCGCGGCAAAGAGCATCGTGCCAGAGCCAATGACAAAAGAGTCAGAGGCTAAAACCGCGCGTGCGACGAAGCCACGTATCATAAATCCTGCTGCCTCATCACGCGACGATACTGATGCGGCTCCTGTCGAGCGCCAGCGGACGGCCAAGGTGACGCCAGTCCCTCAAACGCGCGACGCTTTGAGAGCGGATCGGACCGACAGTGATCGCCGGGACGTTGGTCCAAGAGATGATCAGCGGTCCATTTATGCCGACCCACCCCGTGATGATCGCGGTGAACGCGCGCGCCGTGATGATGATGATGATGACGATGAGCGGGGCTCTGGTGGGCTAAATGGGCTCGGTGAGCTGTTAGAGAAATTCGCCTCAAAAGACGGTATTGAGGTCGGCGATGGCTACGGTATGAAGGTGGTCAAAGGCCCAAACGGTGAGAAGACGTGCCGTCTTGACGTGCCGTTTGTCACAGTTAACATTCCTTGCGAAGACTAGGTCACAGACTCATAAACAGGATTTCCTTTTTGCGCGAACAGTGATTCAAACCTCCAACCGAGGAGGTTGGAATGGCACGCTATGACCTGTCTGACGCCGAGTGGCGTGTGATCGAGCCGCTGTTGCCGCAAAATCCACGCACTCGTCGACGCCCACGGTTTGCCGATCGCGTTGAAACTGACCGAGGGGCAAGCCCATGATGGTACGAGCGCTGAAGACATGCTCGATGCGCTCTGGCCCGATGTCGTGCTGTTGGCTGATCGTGCGTATGTTTCCGATGCGCTGCGTGCGAGCCTTGCAAAGCAGGGCGCGCTTGGCTAATATCCGACCGCTCGATATCATCGTAAAGACCCGCCGCCGTTTCACAAAGCGCTCTACAAGGCGAGCAACCTGGTTGAAAGGTTCTTCAATAAACTCAAGCATTTCCGCGCTGTTGCAACGCGCTTTGACAGACACGATGCCAACTATCTCGCGTCAGTAAAGCTTGCCTCGCTGCGCATCTGGATGCGATTTAATGGGCCTGTGACCTAGAGCGACACACATGAACAAAGACACGCCTTCTTCGGATCAAATGAGCGAAAACGTCAGTTTCGGCTTCCGCGAAGTGCCGCGCCAGGAACGCCAGGGGCTCGTTAACGAGGTCTTTCATAGCGTTGCCAGCCAGTACGACGTGATGAATGACTTGATGTCGGCTGGCATGCATCGGCTTTGGAAACAGGATCTCATTACAAAGCTCCACGCACCGAAAAATGATCATCCCTTTGCTTTGCTTGATGTGGCAGGTGGTACCGGAGACATTGCGCTTCGCTATGCCGACCAGTCTGGCCCAAACGCCACCGCAGTTGTCTCGGACATCAATGAAGACATGCTGGCGGTTGCCAAAGACCGCATATCCAAAGCAGGGCTTGAAAACCGCATCACCACCTTGCAAGGCAATGCGGAAACTCTGCCGGTCGCAGACCGCAGCTTCAACGCCTACACAATCGCGTTCGGCATTCGCAATGTCACCAACATTGACGCTGCGCTGAAAGAGGCCTTTCGTGCCCTCAAGATTGGTGGACACTTCTTGTGTTTGGAATTCTCACACGTCGAGATGCCGCTTTTTGATCGCTTCTATGAATTCCATTCTTTTGAGGTCATCCCGCGTATTGGCAAATTGGTGACAGGTGACAGCGATCCCTATCAATACCTTGTCGAAAGCATCCGCAAATTTCCGAAACAAGCCGAATTTGCCAGGCGCATCGAAGCGGCAGGCTTTGAACGGGTCAGTTATCAAAACCTAACTGGTGGTATTGCTGCTATCCACAGTGGTTGGAAGATTTAAAGCGTATCGTAGTCCCAAAACCGGCACCCACTTTGCGGCGACACGCTCAAATATAAATGAAAAGGGCCCGACGCCAGAGTAGCGTCGAACCCTTTTAAATTATCATATCAGCCTGCGTTTAGTGCGCAGGTGCAGCGTGGCGTTCAGCATCGCGCAGCATAGACTGCAATGCATCTGTCAATTCCCGCTCTGTCGTCTGAGGGGCAGCAACGCTGGCTCCTTGTCCGTTGGCGACAATTGGAGCGGCTTCCATAGCCTGCAGAACAGCATTCGCGATGTCCTTGATCATGCGCTGGCGCGCTGCCGATCCAACTGCAATCGCCGCCAACACATCATTGACCAGTTTTTGTTCTTGTCGCTGATCAACATGAATGGCTTTCAGCAGGTCTTCAATTTCTCGTTGCACGCAATCACCCCCTCTTTCGAATGCGTTGGAACATAATGAGATTCGCATTCGTTGTCGCTGCGCACTTATTGCAAATATGCAACATGGGGAAAACATCCCACACTTCGAAAATCGAAAGTCAAGCAACTCATTGAAATAAAATGCTATTTCTTGGTTTTTGGCTGGCTAGCGGTCGGAGTCTTGCTCTCTTAAAGTATGAAACTTGCCTTCGTCGAGATGCGTATCTCACCTAATGCATCGATTCGAATTTTGGTTTGAAGAAATGCAGAATGCAGAACGCAGACAAAATTATCATGATAAGTTTTGCTTGCTTTAGGAGCACCCGATGATGAAGACACTTCTCGCCGCCCTGCTGACCGTGTTTGCCGTGAGCGCCATCTCGCTACCGGCAACGGCCGCAAAAAAATGCCCGGATGGAAAATACTATGATGAGTCAAAACGCAAATGCGTGACCAGACGCGGCAGTTAACTGAAACAACTGGACTAAGCGCACTGTGGTTGAGCGGAGCGCTTAGTCTCATTTTATTTGCTTGGGCGTTAACACAGCTGTCTACACAATTTGGTTATGACTGGGCGGTCATTGACATGCCCATCATCGCTCTGGCCGCACTTTTGGTGAGCGCAGGCACACTTTATTTTGGTGCCGTGGTTCTTGCTCGGCACATCACTGGACCCACCCCCTTCAACAGCACCAAGGTTGCGCTCATCATCATGATTACGGCGGGCGTTGCAGCGCGCATGATCCTGTTCGCCAGCGAACCTGCCCTTGAAGATGACTATCAACGGTATTTCTGGGATGGCGCGGTCACAGCCCAGGGCTTCAACCCCTATCAAACGGCGCCGCAAGACGTCATAGATGGTGGTCCCAGCCATCCCCTGGCTGACATAGCCCGCCAATCGGGGCCTGTTCTGGAGCGCATCAATCACAAAAGCCTGACGACAATCTATCCTCCGCTTGCACAAGCAGCATTCGCGATTGCGCACGTTATCAAACCGTTTTCGCTCTTCAGCTGGCGCATCGTTTTATTGATTGCCGATCTGGCGACACTTGGTTTAATCCTAGCCCTGCTCACTCACCTCAGCCGTTCCCTTTTATGGTCAGCGGTCTATTGGTGGAACCCAATTGTATTGAAGGAATTTTTTAATTCAGCGCATATGGACGCGCTGATCCTGCCGTTGGTTCTTGGTGCACTGTATCTTGCTTTAAAAACCCGTCCCGTTGCGGCAACCATTGCATTGGGGTGTGCCGTTGGCACAAAGGTGTGGCCGGTTTTGTTGGCACCGCTCATTTGGCGTCAGGCCTGCAGGCGCCCCGGCCAGCTTTTGATATGCGCAGTTGTTTTTGGTGCGCTATGCGCTCTGTGGTTTTGGCCTTATCTCGCAGCAGGACTCAGTGAAAATTCTGGCACCGTATCCTACGCCCAGCGCTGGACGATCAATTCTCCCCTGTTCACCACACTCAGAAGTGCACTTCAATGGATGTTTTTAAATTTTGTTGATCCAGTGAGTGCTGCAAAATGGGGCTCAATTGGAGCAAGAGGGACAATGGCTATATTAGCCGGGCTGATCGTCCTCGCGGCGGCCATTAAACCAATCAAAAATGCGAAAGACTTTATAACTCGCGCACTAATCAGCACAGCCGCGCTGATCTTTCTCTCACCTGCAATCTACCCCTGGTACAGTTTATGGATGGCGCCACTGCTCGCTTTGGTACCGCAACTCGGATTGATCCTACTTTACGCCACCATTCCGCTTTATTACACGCACTTCTTTTTTGCCGCGCGTGAGGTGACCAGCCTTTATCAAAACGGTATGGTATGGATCGTTTGGGTCCCGGTTTGGCTGTGGTGTTTCATGTCATGGAAATCTTTCACTACCATAGTTTACGACCCAGAGCTGACACGGTCCCACGATCAGCCTCTTAAGACATCAGCCACGTGGAAAGCGAACCGCAGGAAACGGAATGCGTAACCAACAAACAATTGCAGTGGTTATTCCGACGCTCAATGAAGAGCAAGCCATTGCCCAAGTCCTCAGAGATATCCCAAACTGGGTGGACACCGTTATTGTTGCCGACAACGGATCGAGTGACGCAACGCAAACCATTGCACGCGACCATGGTGCAATCGTTGTTGTCGAACCGGACAGGGGCTACGGTGCCGCCTGCCAAAAAGGCATTGCTGCCGTTGGAAACCATGACGTGGTTGTGTTTCTTGATGGCGACTACTCTGATCACCCGCAAGACATGCCCCTTCTAGTCGACCCAATTGTCAACGGCGCGGCTGAACTTGTGATTGGCTCTCGCATAGAGGCCAGCCGCAGCACGGGTGCACTCAGTATGCATCAACGATTTGGAAATTGGCTGGCCTGCACATTGATCCACCACTTGTTTGGCCTCTCCTACACCGATCTTGGGCCATTTCGCGCCATTAGATCTGAGGCTCTTTCTGGTTTGAACATGCAAGACCGCGCCTACGGCTGGACAGTGGAAATGCAAATTCGCGCCGCCCGACAAAGTCTCCTCATCCAAGAAGTGCCGGTCCGCTACCGTCCACGCATTGGTGTTTCAAAAATCTCTGGGACCATCCGTGGTTCGCTGCGTGCTGGCATGACAATTTTACGGATCATTGGGCGCTCAGCGTTGCAGCCACAATAGATGCAGCGAGCGCTTAAGCACGCATTCCGCGCACGCACGTCACATGATGTCCTCGTCTTTCCGTGCCTGTCCTTGTCCCAACTTCACGACCTTGCCCGTCAAGCCTTGACCTTCTCGGCCAACCCGGCAATGTCCTTAGCGCGTCGCAATTGATGCCGCACTCACAACAGGCACCCAAGTACCCGTATGGCAAACGCCCTCACCAACACATTTAGACTGGCCAAGGCAGGCGTTGTTTTGGCTGGGCATGGCATTCGGTTCGTTCCCAGAGGACAAAAGATACCGCTGGTGCTCCACGCTGCGCGCTGGCTAACAGCCCCGCTACGCCTCCTCTCTTGGCCCTTTCGTATTGGCAAAGATAAATCGACCCGTATTTCTGATGCGCTGACCACACTTGGCCCATCCTACATCAAGCTCGGTCAGTTTCTTGCAACGCGCAGCGATATCATCGGGCCGGAACTTGCAACCGACCTCAAACATCTGCAAGACAAGCTGCCGCCGTTTGCAATGCGGGAAGCCGAACGTGCCATTCAAGACGCACTCGGACAACCAGCACGCACCGCATACACTGAGCTTGGGCCCCCTGTGGCAGCCGCCTCCATCGCACAAGTTCACAAAGCACGCGCAACCGTAAAAGGCACGGAGCGCCAGCTCGCTGTTAAAATCCTGCGCCCCAATATCGAAAAGCGCTTCAAACGCGATCTTGATAGTTATGTCTTTGCCGCACGACAGGTCGAACGATTTCACCCCCCGACCCGACGCCTCAGGCCCATTGCCGTGGTCGATAATTTAGCGCGCACCACGCAACTCGAAATGGACTTGCGTCTTGAAGCCGCTGCCATCTCAGAAATGGCGGACAATATTGCCAAACACAATGAAACTAGCGATACAGCGCTTGCTTTTCGTGTTCCCGATGTGGATTGGACCAGAACCGCCAAACGTGTGCTCACGACAGAATGGATCGATGGCACGCCGATCTCTGATCATGCGACACTAAAAGCCAAAGGTTTTGACTTCAAAGAGCTTGGTTTGATCGTCTTGCGCTCATTCCTAACGCACGCCATGCACGACGGCTTTTTTCACGCCGACATGCACCAAGGCAATTTGTTCGTTGATGATACGGGCACCGTGGTTGCCGTTGATTTTGGCATCATGGGCAGGCTTGGCCCCAAAGAACGCCGCTTCTTAGCTGAAATCCTCCACGGTCTGATCACCCGCGACTATCAACGCACTGCAGAAGTCCACTTCTGGGCAGGCTATGTACCACCGCATCACCCGGTTGAAGTTTTTGCCCAAGCCCTGCGCGCTATTGGCGAACCCATTCAAGGGCGCAATGCTGATGAAATTTCAATGGCTGACCTGCTGGGCCAACTGTTTGCCTATACAGAAGTGTTCGACATGCAGACACGACCGGAGTTGATCCTACTGCAGAAAAGCCTGGTGATTGTGGAAGGTGTCGCGCGCGAACTGGACCCAAAACTCAACCTTTGGAATACGGCGGAACCTGTTGCCAAAGCGTGGATGGAACAAAACCTCGGGCTCACCGGACGTGTCCGTGAAGCAGGTGAAGGCGCTACCACCATTGCGCGTGTGATGGCAGAAGTACCGGCGTTGATGAGCCAGGCTCAAATAGCAGCGACGGGCTTGACGCGCATGGCGCAGGACGGCGTCCGGCTGGATCGGGAAACCGTCACCGCCTTGGCCAAAGAACGCGCCCGCGTTGATCGACCTTGGCGATGGACGGCAATTCTCGCTGGCGTATTAGTGGCGATATGGGCTGGCAATCAACTTTTTCATTTCTTCTGATTATCTACAATCTAATTGTCTACAAGGTGACCCGTCCTGATTCTGATCGCGAGGGGGCATCACAGTCTTGCAACCAATGATTTAGCCTGCGCGTACAACAACCGGGCTTTGTCTTTCAAACAGATTGGAAATAAGGATAAGCGCGGCAGCAGAGTTAAAATGATCTCAACTCTCAACAAAGCAAAATAATAAAAAATGGGCCCGGATGTTGGGAACATCCAGGCCCACAATTCGTGCTCTCAGTGGCGCGCTAAATCTCGCCCTTCAAGCCTTTTTCGTAATATTTGTGGACAAGCTTATCCTGGTTTTCAAGAAGCCAATCGATGGATGGCTCATGCGTCATGGCTTTGTGAATGGCTTGCGCTGTTGCTTTGCGATGGATCTCAAATAGGATCTTATGATCCAGATCGTCGATGGTTGCCACAACGGGGTTCAACCAAACAGAAACGATGATACCCAGGTCATTGGCTTTGTCTTTTGGGATATCGCCTGAGCGCACAGAGTCTAATACGCCCATTGCCGTTGCGTACTGCACGGTGCCCATCAAGATGTTGGTGTAGCGCTCGTTATCGACAGTGACCTTGGACACGCAGATGGTGGGTGGGCGCACCATCACGTCGGTGTTCAGAATCGCAAGCACGCGGCTGTGGCCTTTGACCTGATCGCCAAGAAGATTGGCAAACGCAGAGCCAAACGGTCCATCCATTTCACCAATAGCAACTTCAGGCTCAGCAGCCGTGCCCGGCGGGCCTCCTGCAACAAGGCTTTCTCCAACGCGCAAAGCAATGCGATCGCTCATTATCATTCTCCTAGTGAGATTATTGTTCCGTTCTACTTATCGACATGTCGCCCGACTATGGCCAGCTAGGCGAAAAGACACAAGACGGCACGACCAATTGGCTAACGCGTTTTTATGCGTGGCCCTCACATTTTGTAAAGCTGATTGTATAGCTTAGAGACGATAGACGACAGAACCGCCAGTGAGACCAGCACCTGCTGCGACCATCAACACGGTTTGGCCCGGCTTCAATTTTGTGACAGCCTCTGTCGCAGACAGCGTCAACGGAATTGTTGCCGCCGAACTATTGCCATAGTCGGCAACTGTCGCCGCAACTTTCTCATCGCTGATGCTAAGGCGCGTACGCACCGCGTCCATAATGCGTTGGTTGGCCTGATGCGGCACGAACAGATCAATGTCACGTGCTGTAATTCCTGCCTCGGCCAAAGACTTTTCTGCTGTACTGACCATCATTTTGACAGCGCGATTGAAAACGGTTTTGCCATTCTCAATGCGCATCAAGGCCAACTCTGCCGCCATCTCGGCCTCAATGGGTTGTCGGCTGCCTCCAGCCTCAATCTTGATGAGGTCATAGCTCGCACCATCTGAAGCAAAACTGGCACCGACGAGCCCACGACGTGGGTCATCGGTTGGCGCAACCACCACCGCACCAGCACCGTCCCCAAATAAGATAACACTGGAACGGTCTTGCTTGTCTGTGCGTCGAGATAAGATGTTCGCTGCGATCACCAGAACAGGTTCGCCAGAGCGACGCACATGTGCATCCGCAAAATTGAGCGCATAAAGAAAACCTGCGCAGGCACCCGCCATGTCAATAGCGCCGGCGCTCACTAAACCAAGCCGATGGGCCACCAAAGGTGCAGTTGGCGGCAATGGATGATCAGGGGTCGAGGTTGCAAGGATCACAAGGCCGATACGGGCGGGGTCAAATCCGACCTGGGCCAGTGCCTGCTCGCCTGCCGCCACGGCAAGGTCTGACACCGCCTGGTCATCGGCCGCGTAGCGACGGTGTTTGATGCCGGTGCGTTGTTCGATCCATCCCGTTTCGAGCCCAAGGCGTTGTTCGAGTTCGCAATTGCTGATGCGCGTCTTCGGCACATAGTGGCCGCGCGCCAGAAATGTACTACCGTTGCCTGCCATCTAGCACACCTCGCTTGCGGCATCCGCGATCGCGCCATAGACGAGATTGAGATCCTCGGCTGCGCTGCAGTAGGGCGGCATCACATAGATCGTATTGCCGAGTGGGCGCAGGAGAATGCCACGCGCTAAAAAGGTGTCGTAAAGCTTGGGGCCTATATCTGCGAGATAATCAGAGTCAGATGCTGCAATCTCCATCGCTGTGATCGTGCCAACCTGGCGCAGGTTTTTCAGCGCTGTTATTCCGTGCAAACCTTTCAAATGCTCGCGTTGCAGGACTTCTAGTGCCGTGATGCGTTCTATAACGGGTTCTGAGTCCCAAATATCCAAATTGGCCAGTGCTGCTGCACAGCAGATGGGATTGGCGGTAAAGCTTGAGGAGTGAAAAAACGTTTTGGAGCGATCTGTTGAGTAATGGGCTTCAAAAATTTCTTCACGCGCCAGGGTCGCGGCAAGTGGGATCGAGCCGCCGGTCAAACCTTTGGCGAGACACAGGATGTCAGGTGTGATCCCGGCTTGTTCACTGGCAAAGCGCGTTCCGGTTCGACCCCAACCTGTCATCACTTCATCAGCAACGAAGAGTACATTGTGCTTGCGGCACACCTGATGCAACGCGCGCAAGGTTTCAGCGCCATACATCTTCATGCCGCCCGCGCCGAGAACCAACGGCTCGAGAACCACAGCAGCAACGTCACCGGCAGCGCAAGCAACGTCACAAGCGACAATGGTCTTATCTTCCAGCCCGGTCTCTGGAAACGGCAAGTGCGTTACATCATAGAGAAGTGGCTGGTAGGCAGCATTAAAAACACTGCGCGCACCAACCGACATGGTGCCAACCGTGTCGCCATGATAGCCGTGTTCCAAACAAACGATTTTGTGGCGCGCCTTGCCCTGGTTATGCCAAAAGCCAAGCGCCATTTTGATGGCAACTTCAACAGCAGTTGACCCCGAGTCGGAATAAAAGACACGGCTCAGCCCCTGAGGCACACAGTCAATCAAACGCTCTGCCAACTGTTCTGCAGGCGCATGGGTAAAGCCTGCAAAGATCACGTGATCCAACGCGTCTGCTTGGGCTTTGATGGCCTCCATAATTTTGGGGTGTCGGTGGCCATGCGTGACAACCCACCATGATGAGATGCCATCGAAAATGCGGCGGCCATCACAAAGGGTCAACCATCCGCCTTCCGCAGAGGCAACTTCAGGCAGCTCAGATTGGATGGCGTGTTGCGTAAACGGATGCCAGACAGGAGAGGAACTGCTCATGCAAAATCCTCACGTCGGAAATTTGCATCAAATGCGGTGCGCAGGGTCTCATCGTTGAGCCCGTCGATTTGTGGCAAGCGCCCAAGTGCACGCACGCCCCCCATCTCAACAATCGTTTGCTGGCTATCCGCATTCTCATCACCCACAAAAATGATGCCGTGAATGGGAAGCTCCCAATCGGCTAGCACAGCAAGTGACATCAAAGTGTGGTTGATTGTGCCGAGGCTGGTACGGGCACACAAAATAACCGGCAGATCCCAACCAGCAAACACCTCAATCTGGAGCGTTGAGCTGGTGAGGGGGACCATCAAGCCACCTGCTCCTTCGACGATCAATGGTCCCGACACATCCGGCACATCTAGGGCTTCAAGGTCAATCCTCACACCGTCTCTCTCAGCAGAAAAATGAGGGGATGCCGGCGTGGAGAGGCAATAGGCTTCAGTTAAGATCTTATCTGCGCCGACACCTGCCATATCTGCAACGCGCATTGCATCCGTACCACCCTCCTTGCCTGCCTGGATGGGCTTCCAATAAGACGCGCCGAGTCCTGCTACCAACATCGCGGACACAACTGTCTTACCAACGCCGGTGTCTGTACCTGCAATGAGGAAGCGGCTCATGCGCTGTGCTCCTTAAGCGCATTTGCCAGCTCGGCCACCATTCGCCGGATATCATCTGGACCAATATTCAACGTCAGTGACACGCGCAATCGGCTTGTTCCTTCGGGTACGGTTGGTGGCCGCACTGCACGTACGTCAAAGCCTGCCTGAATTAAATGATCTGAGATCGCAACGGCGCGTGCTTCGCGACCAACAATAATCGGCTGAATTTGTGTCTTGGTCGCAGGTAAGCCGAGCTGTGATTTAATTTCAAGCTGCGCGATCTCAACCAACTCCTGGAGTTTTTTGCGTTCCGCATCACTGTTGGCACAAATCTTGAGGCCAGCACGCACAATCGCTGCAATCAGTGGTGAGGGCGCCGTTGCATAAATGACCGCCCGTGCACGATTGATAAGAAAGTCGCGATGCAATCTTGGCATCATCACCAATGCGCCCATGGCACCGAGCGCCTTGCCACAGGTATGCACCGTGATGATGTTGTCTGCGTCTTCAAATTCAGAGCCAAGTCCGCGCCCTTGGCGGCCGTAAACACCCGTTGCATGCGCTTCATCGAGAATAAGCATCGCGTCATGTCGGATTGCAACGCTATTTAAATCCGACAGCGGTGCCACGTCACCATCCATGGAAAAAAGACTTTCAACAGCCAACCAGACGCGACCCGTGCCGCCCTCGTTGCGCCATGCCATAATCGCATCGTCAAAAGCGTCCGCGTCGTTGTGAGTTGCCGTAACCGACGTGGCTTTACTGGCAGCCATGCCGTCCCACATGCTGGCATGCGCCAATTCATCGGCGACGATCAGATCACCACGTGCGGGCAACGTCGAAAGAAGGGTGTGGTTGGCGACAAAGCCACCTGCAAAAAAGAGGCAGCTTTCGCCATCAAAAAGCTGAGCCGCTTCCTGTTCAAGTAACTCGTGTTCAGGATCGTTTCCTCGCAATAAGCGAGAGCCCGTTGCACCAACAGCAACGCCACGCTCTAGAGCTGCCTCAGCGGCATCACGCAGAGCATCAGAGGCTGCAAGCCCCAAATAGTCGTTTGATGAAAAGTCTAATCCCCGGCGCGGCGCAAGTGCTCGAAGACGCCCACGACGCTCCAACGCCATTAAAGCGCGCTGCTGGCTCTCCTGCATGAGGTGTCCTGCAACTCCTGTTCGTCACTGTGATCCTCAAGCGCCATCGCTTGGATGCCGAGCTTTGCGAACAATTTGGCATCTTCTGATTGTTCGGGATTGTCTGCTGTCAGCAAAGTATCGCCGATAAAAATGGAATTGGCACCGACAAAGAAACACAAAGCCTGTGTCTCTTCCGACATCTCTGTGCGTCCGGCTGACAACCGCACATACGTCTTAGGCATCATGATGCGGGCAAGCGCGATCGTGCGCACAAAATCAATCGGGTCTATTTTTTCAGTATCGCCAAGTGGAGTGCCGGGGATTGCAATCAACATGTTGATCGGCACACTTTCAGGATGAACCTCAAGATTCGCCAGCGTCAGCAACATGTCAACGCGATCACCGTCGTCTTCACCCATACCCACAATACCACCGCTACACACCTTGATGCCGGCCTCACGCACGCGCGCTAACGTGTCCAAACGGTCTTGGAACGTGCGCGTTTTGATAACTTCGCTGTAGTAGCGTTCTGAGGTATCAATGTTGTGGTTATAATAATCGAGACCGGCCTCTTTCAGTGCGGCGGCATCATCATTCGACAACATGCCGAGCGTCATGCAGGTCTCAAGCCCTTTGGCTTTGACCCCTTCGACCATGGCAATCAGGGTTTCCATGTCGCGTTCTTTTGGTGACCGCCAAGCAGCCCCCATACAATAGCGTGTCGCGCCGCCTTGCTTGGCTTTCTCAGCGCCCACCAACACGTCTTCGACGGCCATCAACTTGGAGGCCTTGAGGCCGGTTGCGTGATGGGCAGACTGGTTGCAGTAGCCACAGTCTTCCGCACATCCCCCGGTCTTAATGGAAATCAGTTTGCTCATCTGCACAGCATTGGCGTCGAAATTTTCGCGGTGCACCGTTTGCGCGCGGAACAACAGGTCATTGAAGGGTAAGTAATAAAGCGCATCCGCCTCAGCGCGGATCCAGTTGTGACGCACCGCCGTCTTCGCGCTGGACATTGGATGGCTCGGCTGGGCTGTCATGCAAGGTTCACTTTCATCGTAACCGGCTTGCCCGTCGGAGCGTGATCCTGGGGCAGGAAATGCACTTGCTTGATGGCCCAATCTGAGCGCGCGAGCAAGATCTTGTCGGGCAATAATGGGCCAATCCGTCTGATCACACCCATTTCTGCGGCGATAGGTCGTCTGATTGGCGCGATCAGGTGCCGATTTTACCGCCGCCGATGCGGGTTATGGCGACAATGGACGGACGCGGGGGTCCACCGTCTTTAAAGTCCGGCCAGCGGCTGGCGGGCCTTTCAAAGGTTGCCAGAACCCTCGGGTCATCGGATTCACCTGGATGTTGGATCGCGACAAACGCTGTCTCAAGGTCGGGCGTAAAACACGGGCCACATAGTTCGGCGCCAACCGGGCAACGGAAAAAGAGCCGAGCCGCCCCACGCGCACCACCCTCTGTCTCAAGTGCCCATAAGCCATCGCTGCGCCCGGTCTTGCCTTTCATCTACACCTGCCACAACTTCCGGAAATTTGAATGACGGAAGATCAGCCGTTTGTGTCACATGGTCTTGATCACACCCCGCAACAGCGAGTACAGATAAGCTCGTTGCAGCAAAACCAGTTGCCACCGCTGCACCCTGTATCACATCGCGGCGAGTGACGCGTGCTTCAAGAACGACGTTCAAAGTCGGATTTTGAGATGGGTTAGAGGATATATCCTCACCGTCATCCAGTGGGCTCGACGGCAAATCAGTCTGTGCTTGGTCCTGAAATTTGCGCTTCACCAACGTCCTCATCATCCCATTCCGTGACATTTTTTGTTCACCTAAGGTAATAGATCAATTTTTCATCAATTGGACGACAGTGCAGGGTCTCCTGGATTCTAACTTTGCCCTGAGGCCTATTTTTTCCTGCAAACCCAGTCTAATGAAGAAATCAGCGTAAAAGGGTAAGCGCGCGTTGCTAAAAATTTGCACCAATATTGGTTTAAATAATTTGGAAATTTGTTCGCGAAATGAGATGAATTGCGTAAGATAGACATCGCATAAATCTTTTCTAAACTTCAAAAATCAATTAGCACAATTGCCGAAGAGTATAGATCCGCTTGCAGCTCTTGTGTCATATCGTTCTGGCCTAGGCGAAATATCAAGATACGCATTGCGGGGATATTTTTGAAATATGATGATGGTCATTAAGTCGGAAGAAAAACGCCTTATCGAGGCGCTCATGGAACAGGAAATTCTGCTGCTCAAAGGATTCACCTTTGATCTGGGCGAAGATATTGGTGTTGTGGTTTCGCAGAGCGCACATGTACGCGGTTTCTGGCACTATCAATCCGGTCGCTTTGCCTGGACGCCTGGAGGGTACTATGAAGCCACCGTCCATACTAAAGTGATGGATGATGCGGTCGCATTCACCCTGACACTTGCAGGCAATGGCGCATAGTCTGTGACACTGCTTGCAGTCGCAAGCGAAACTACACCCCCTAAAGCATGTCTCCTTTGATTGGGTTCGCAGCCATGCTTTAAGCTTTTGTTTTCGCGTGTCGTTTTTCCCAAAATCCAACACTGCGCAAGCTTGTGTTGGAAACATAAATGCCAACATTGCCTAAAGGCATGTTGGACACAAGCTTGCGCAGTGTTGGAAACATAAATGCCAACATTGCCTAAAGGCATGTTGGACCAACACGGGTTTACCCAGTGTTGGAAACTTTAATGCCAACATTGCCTAAAGGCATGTTGGACCAACACGGGTTTACCCAGTGTTGGCTACGTTAAAGAATCCCAACACAAGCTTGCGCAGTGTTGGAGACACGCTGTAGCGCTTAGTTCGCATCTTCTGGAAGCCTTGGCAGTGGCCCAAACTCAATCTCATCATCGATCAGATCACGTACTTCGTCGACTGTCGCCTCGCCCCAAATATCGCGTTTTGGCTTGTCATCAAAATGCATACCGCGGGCTTTTTCAGCAAAATTTTTGCCGACATATTCAGACCGAGATTCCACTTCAGCACGGAAGCTGCGCAAAACTTCTGTAATCTCAGCTTCTAGTGCGTGTGTTTCGGATGGCTGGCAGTCACCTTCAACACGCTTAACATCTCTCAAACGCGTGACTTTAGGCGACATGACAGATTTCAAAACCTCCACCGAGCCACAATGTGGGCATTCAATTTGGTGGGCAGCTGACTGAACATCAAACGTATTCGAGCACCGGAACCAGGCCTGAAACTCATGGCCTTGGCAACAGATCAACTGGTACTTGATCATAACAGGTCCTCATCTATGCCGCGCCCATCCCATTCAAGGCACGAACTGAAATGCGCGGTCGTGGCTGAGTGAGGGCACTCTGGCCCTCACCTCCCCAACCTCAGACCATTTAACATCCGAAATTATGACTGAAGGGTAAATTTTCCCCTCTGCAAGCACCTCTCCCCAAGGGGAAATCACCAAACTATGGCCAAATGTCTCGCGATTATTGTCATGACGCCCGCCTTGTGCAGCGGCAAATACAAAACACTGACTTTCAATCGCGCGCGCTTTGATGAGCGTATGCCAATGGGCTTCACCTGTTGTTTTTGTGAATGCGGCAGGGCTGGCGATAAACTGAGCCCCATGTTGTGCCAAAGTCCTATGCAAGCTCGGAAAACGGAGATCGTAGCAAATCGTTAACCCAAGGCCACCCCAAGGCAGTTCCGTTACAATCGCTTTTTCTCCAGGGCGATAGCTGGTGCTTTCGCGATAACTTTCACCCGATGGCAAATCCACATCAAACATATGGATCTTGTCATAGCGCGCTCGGATTTCACCATCAGGGGCAATCACGTACGATCTATTTGCAAGATGCGTCTCATTTTCTCGAACCGCCATTGAACCAATGTGCAGCCAAATCTTGAGCTCTTTTGCAACATCTAAAAATGTTGCAAGCGCGCGACTTGTTGATTCAGGCTCGACAAGCCCAAAAAGGCGATCACGATCAAGCTCCATCAGAGTTGTGACTTCTGGTGTCTGGATATACTGCGCGCCACGGTCTGCCGCGTCTCTTATCAGAGCCACGGCATCATTGACGTTGCGATCAACATCGTTGCCTGAACACATCTGCACTAAACCGACGCGGAAACTGTCAGAGGACGACATGGGGTTGATCTCGCTCAAAGTAAAAGTGCGCCGCAAGAGTTTGTAATGCAGAAGGCTTGAGTGCCGTTGCGGTTACACCGCCAACAATCGTTCAAGCTTGCCGGACCTTTCGAGCGCCATCAGATCGTCACAGCCACCAATATGCTGCTCATCAATCCAGATCTGTGGCACGGTCAAGCGTCCACCAGCTTTCTCGACCATCGCCGAGCGCACATCGGGCTTGCCTGTAACATCAATTTCTTCAAAGGCGAGACCCTTGCCTGACAGCAGGCCTTTCGCCATCCGGCAGTACGGGCACAAGGAAGCTGTATAGATGAGAATCTTCGACATGATTTTTGATCAGGCACCGTGGCTCAAAAGGAATCTAGTCCAAGAGTACCGTTTGAGACCGCTATGGAAAAGAGGTGATGCGCAATTAATGTCAATTTTTCTCAAGCACTGATCAATTAATCGAGCAGCGCCAATCCACTTACCGCCCCCTTATCCCGACCTGGGACAGTAAGTGCCACGGCGAGAACATTGACCTCGCCAGCACCTGCTTTGCGCAAAGCCGAGGCGCATGCGGTCACTGTAGCGCCCGTTGTGATGACGTCATCAAGCAGCACAATCCGGGCTTGCTGCAATTTGGCTGCCATCTCGGCTGGCACCTCAAAAGCACCGCGGACGTTGTCCTGGCGCTGTTGGCGGGTCAGACCGACCTGCTGCGCGGTCGCCCGTGTGCGATGCAGCAAGAGGGGCTGGCAAGGTATGCCGGTGAGGGGTGCCACGGCACCTGCAAGTACTGCAGCCTGATTAAATCGCCGCTTAAGCAAGCGGCGGCGGTGCAGGGGCACGGGCACAATCAAATCTGCGTCCGACCAAAACGGGCGGCCAGCCTCCAAAAGCCAACGCACAAACAGGCGCTGCAACTCCTGACGGTCACGAAATTTAAAATCATGCACCAAAGATTTGAGGGTACCCGAATAGATCCCCACTGCACGGGCACGATCATATGTTGGTGGATTGACCGCAGCAGCGGCCGAGATCATTCCCTCACCAACCCCATAGGGCATCGGCAAACCAAGACGCTCACACAAAGGTTGTCGGATAAAATCGATCCCTGCCCAGCACGGAGCACAAAGCGCGTGATGATCGACCAGCGGTGCCTGGCAGCCAACACAGACGGGCGGCATTGCCAGATCAGCAACGGCGGACAAGATGCGCCGCCCCCAACGGGACTTGGGCCGAGGTGGCGACGAAGACGTCGGCTGCGACAGAGGGACAGCATTGGTACGCACAGACTGTTGGTCCATGCCATTTATGATAGAGCAACACGTGCCTTGTGAACATCACCTTCCTTAACCCAATCAGACCAGACGGCAATCATACCCCTCCGAGATGACCCAACCCGAACCCATCTTTGATCACGATCTGCTCAATCAACGGCGCAACCGATGGGCCCGCCACGTCAAAGCGCAGGATTTCTTGCTGCGTCGAGTTGGCGAAGATTTCTGCGGCCGCCTTGCTGTCATCAATCGGTCGTTTGCCAAAACACTGATACTTGGTGCCCATCATGGCATCGTCGGCAAAGAACTTGCGGCGCTTGAAAGCGTGGATTGGATAATATCTGCTGAAACCGCAGACCAGCTATTGGCGCAATGTCAGGGCACGCGGATCAAGGCGGACCAGGAATGGCTACCGTTCAAAGACGCGGGCCTTGATCTCATCGTGTCACCACTGACTTTGCACTATGCCAATGACCTACCAGGTTCCCTTGCCCAGATCCGTCGAGCCCTCAAAAATGATGGTCTGTTTTTAGGGTCGATGCTGGGAGGTTACACCTTGACCGAACTGCGCCAAGCTTGGTTGCAGGCGGAAGCAGAAATCACCGGTGGTGCCGCCCCCCGCGTTGCCCCGTTTGCTGATATTCGTGATCTTGGAGCCCTTTTACAACGCGCTGGTTTTGCCCTGCCCGTCGTTGATAGTGAACGACTGACAGTGAACTACGCGACACCACTGGCGCTCATGCAAGAGCTCAAAGCCATGGCCGCCTCTAATCCCTTGGCAGCGCGAACACGAAAACCCGTGACCAAAAAATTACTTAAACGAGCCTGTGAAATTTATTCCGACCAATTTGCCGACAGTGCAACGGGGCGGTGTCCTGCAACATTTGAAATTTTGACGATCTCAGCCTGGGCACCCGATGAAAGCCAGCAAAAACCTCTACCTCGCGGCAGCGCAAAAATGCATCTGTCAGAAGCTTTGAGTGTAAGCAAAACCCACCCAGGCGGCGGCAAATCAAATCTATAATCTCAATTGTTTAGCAACCCTGGGCGAAGATGTTCGCTATCTTTTGAGGACAAACTCCAATTTCCCACCCTAAAAACTGACTAATAACGCCTGTTCTCAATGGCTTGTTCATTTTTTTGTCTTGAATGAAATCTATGGCCAGATTGTCGACCATTGAATGGTGGTCGATCCTGCGAATTCAAGAAACGGCAACGCAGAAATTAGGTACCTAGGACGACAATGTCAAAGGCTCAGGTCACTACCATTCAGCCCGTTGCACATCTGGCAACATCATTCGGCAAACCGCATGGCGTCAGCAGGGGCAAAACAAGAAAAGAAAACGGACAACAAACTACCTGCACCTGCGCTCTATGTTTAAGGGGAAGGGTTATCCAACATGTCACTCACAACAGCATTGGCCTTCTCGACACGCTCGCAAAGGGCTAGCCGATACGTACAAATCTAAGTACGCAATCAATTGAGACCAAATCGATCCGGTCGGGAGTGTCGTTTTGCGATGTTCCCGGCCCGTTTTTCTATTTTTATTGCACCTGGTGGGGCGTTAGCGCCGTTACCAAGACCTGGGTTAACCATTGCGAAACCATGGTTGAACCGCACTGCAGACCACGGCGCAAATCATAGACCACTTAACCGAACTGAAATTGCGTTGTGATAGCCTTACTTTTCTGAACCGTGTTGCGATAGGCCGTGGTGATATGATGTCATTCCGAACGAGAATTTTTACCAGCGCACTTTTGTTTGCTGGTCTCTATAGCTACACCGAGTTTGATAAGGGCACCAACTACACGCAGGTTGATGCTTATCTGGAGCGCATTGAGGACACCTGCTACCTTGAGAAGGTCGAGTGGATATCTTTAAAGCGCCAAAAGACTATGACCGAGCATGCGCCGTGCGCCGTTGTCGAACCGCTTGCAGCCACCCACCCGGGCTACATCGACTATGACGTCGTGAAGACAACGCTTTATATGGTCAGCTACAAGGACGCCCGTGGCCAATGGCAGATAGGTAAACTGACGCGCCTCAAACATAAAGATGGTCGCGCGTTGAAGGTTGGCGAGAAAACCCCAATCCTGATGCACAAGTCAGACAACAAAAAAATCCGCAAGATTTGAATGGGTCCACAGATCTAGCCCACGGACAAAAAAAAGACCGGTCACCCTATTTTCCAACACAAGCTTGCGCTGTGTTGAAGTGAATCAAGTGACCGCTCTCCTCTCCCGCTGCCGCTGCCGTGACGTGTCAAACACGTCGACGTCGTAAACGCGAAATCTCCTTACGGTTTTACCTTCTCAGTCTCTTTGCCAGCATCTGCAGGTGCCGTAGCAGTCGGCGCTGCAATTTGGGCCGGTAGTCTGTCTGCTGTGCGATCGCGGCGGCGTGCCTGCGGTGGCTGGAAGGCACGGCGGGCATGAAACTCGCAATAAGGAAGGCCTGTTACCTTGGATTTGCCACAGAAGTGGAAGTCCGCCATTTGCGGATCGCCAATCGGCCAACGGCAATGGTTTTCGGTCAGTGTCTGAATGCTTTTTCGTTCTTTTTCCGGAATAACCAGCTCTTCTACGGCTGGCGTATAGGGTTGTGCATCCGGATGATAAAGCGCTCGGAGCGCCGGATTGCCGGTCGAGCCGAAGCGCGTCTTGCCATTACGTTTGGCTGCAACGCGGGCCCGAGGGCGGTGAGATTTCATGCGCGATGTGGTTGCGCGCCCTGACAAACCGAGGCGGTGCACTTTGCCGATCACTGCGTTGCGGGTGACACCACCCAAACGTCCAGCAATCTGGCTTGCACTTAATCCCTCAGCCCAGAGCTTTTTCAACAGATCCACGCGCTCGTCATTCCAGGCCATGCTATCGCTCCTGACAAAATTACGCCTAAGCGCCGCACGCCCAGGATCGGGGCGGCGCTTGGGAAAAATCTCCAGCCAGAAGCGGTGTTTTGAGGGGGCGCACGACAAAGGTGGCCGCTCCCCAAAGTCACACTTTGACTGGGACGGGACGCTTTACAGAGATGAACGCAAGACTAAACAGACGCGTACTAGAGCGTACTAGATATGAGGGGCCGGACCTGCAGCCTCACCGACTGGGTGAGCCTTAAAACGCAGCGGCCCTACGCGTGCCGACAACAAAATACAAAGGACATTTCGCTTACAACACGCGAGATGTCGTGGTCGGACGAGAGGAAGCTACAACATCCAGAATCCTGCATACAAGCCAAACACGCTTGTAATCCGGGCTTGACAGGGGAAAGTGGCTTCGTTGCAACAACGCGATTCGCGGGGGTAACCCCCCAAACCGGCTTCCACTGAGGCTTTCAAACATCACCTTGTGACGTGTTCAAGGCAGCCTGCTCCGAGTTGCATCGGCCATAAGTCCTTGTGGTACTTGCGTTGACAGCCGCTTGGGGCCCCTGTATCACCGCTCCTCCGATGGCCGCCGGTGAGGCGGCTTTTTGTATTTCTGCGCAAGGGATGGACAAGATGTCCGGGCCCCAGACGCCAACTACATCGATTTCCTCCACCGCCCTGTCTAATCCTGGTGATGGACCGGTTATGGCCACATACGGCCCAAAAACGCTGGCGTTTGTCCGCGGCGAGGGCTGCTGGCTGATCACCAATGAGGGGCAACGCTATTTGGACTGTGGGTCTGGCATTGCCGTCAACGTGCTTGGCCACGCCCACCCCAAACTGGTGGCAGCTTTAACGGACCAAGCGGGCAAGCTTTGGCACACGTCCAATCTCTATGAGATTGAGGGCCAGGAGGCGCTGGCCGCCAAATTGGTTGGGGCCACGTTCGCGGACGTCGTGTTCTTCTGCAACTCAGGGGCGGAAGCCTGCGAGGGCGCGATTAAAACCGCGCGCCGCCATCACTTTGTCAACGGAGCCCCAGAACGCCACCGCATTATTACCTTTGAGGGCGCTTTTCATGGCCGCACACTGGCAGCGCTGTCAGCAGCGGGCAATCCAAAGCATCTCGACGGCTTCGGACCTGAAATGCCGGGGTTCGACCACGTGCCGTTTGGTGATAGCGCAGCCGTTGAAGCGGCAATTGGCGAAGAGACAGCCGCCATCATGGTCGAGCCGATCCAGGGCGAAGGCGGCATTCGTGTTTTGCCAACAGAAACGCTCACGGAGCTCAGGGCGCTCTGCGACGATCACGGTTTATTGCTGATCTTAGACGAAGTGCAAACGGGCGTTGGCCGGACAGGGCATTTGTTCGCGCACCAAGCCAGTGACGTGACGCCGGATATCATGGCGGTTGCCAAGGGGCTCGGTGGCGGTTTTCCGATTGGCGCGCTGTTAGCCACAAACGAAGCGGCCAAAGGCATGACTGCTGGCACCCATGGTTCAACTTTCGGCGGCAATCCACTTGCCACCGCTGTTGCTGGAACCGTGCTCGACATTGTAACAGAGCCCGGCTTTCTGCAAGCTGTGAAAGACAAGGCGCTGCGTTTCAAACAAGGCCTCGCTGCCGTGAAGGACACCCACGCACCACTGATCGAAGAGGTGCGTGGGTCCGGCCTGATGCTGGGCCTTAAATTAACCTGCGATCCAGCGGACCTTGTGAAAGCCGCACTGAACGAGCAACTGCTTCTGGTTGGTGCCGCTGACAATACCGTACGCATTCTGCCACCTCTTACGATTGACGACGGCGACATTTCCGAAGCGCTTTCCCGTTTGGACCAGGCCCTCAAAAGCCTGTCCACTTAATCCTAGAAAAACCCTTTAACTTTGGAGCTAGGCCGAGACCCATGGCCAAGAACATGAGACATTTTTTAGATCTTAATCAGATTTCTGCTTCTGATTTGCGTACTATCATTGATGCTGGTCATGCCATGAAAAAGGCTGGCAAGCACACACCCAAATCTTTACTGCCAGAAGGTATTGAAGATGATGTGTTGGTGATGATTTTTGAAAAACCCTCAACGCGCACCCGGGTTTCGTTTGACGTTGCGATGCGCCAGTTGGGCGGGCAATCAATTATGCTCAACAACACAGACCTGCAATTGGGTCGTGGCGAAAGCATTGCGGACACAGCGCGCGTTCTATCTCGCTATATCGATGCCATCATGATCCGCGCCGATGAACACCAGACACTGGTAGATTTGGCCAAGTGGGCAACCGTGCCTGTGATCAATGGACTGACAGATGAAACACACCCGTGTCAGATCATGGCCGACGTGATGACCTTCGAACAACACCTCGGCCCCATCAAAGGCAAAACCGTTGCCTGGATTGGCGATGGCAACAATGTTGCCGCCTCCTGGATCCACGCTGCTGAACGCTTTGATTTCACGTTGCGCCTTGCCTGCCCTGAAGACCTCATGCCCGATCCTAAATTTTTGAAATGGGCCAAAGACAACAAGGCGAACGTACGGGTTTCAACAGATCCAGCCCAAGAAGCTGCGGGTGCCCATTGTATTGTCACGGACACTTGGGTGTCCATGGGCCAGAAAGATGCTGATCGACGCAAAAAAATCTTAGATCCGTTTCGTGTTGATGAAGCGTTGATGGCAAAGGCTGATCCAAAAGCAATCTTCATGCACTGCCTGCCAGCCTATCGCGACAACGAAGTAACGGAAGCCGTACTCGAAGGTCCGCAATCGGTCGTCTTCGATGAAGCCGAAAACCGCTTGCACGCCGAAAAAGCAATTCTTGCGTGGTGCCTTGGAAGCGAAGCTGATGACAGACGCAAATGACACGGAAAAAGACACGGGGCCGGACACTGGCCAGCACAATATCGAGATCATGGATGATCTTGTGCTGCGCTTTCGCACGGTAAATTCCAATGTCATGGGCCGTGTTGTGCGGCTTGGCCCTGCACTTGATGCCATCCTCAATCGTCACAACTATCCACCGATGGTGACCGAGGCACTTGGCCAGGCATTGGCGCTTGTGGCCATGCTTGGCACATCCTTGAAGGGCGACGGCGGCATTCTTACCCTGCAAGCCAAAAGCGATGGTCAGGTGTCCTTGCTTGTCGCTGACTATGCGGTGTCAGGCGCTGTGCGCGGCTACGCCGTGTTTGGTGATCAGGACGAAGCGCCAGACGACAACGCATCCGTGTTTGGCAAAGGCAGTCTTGCGCTAACGATTGATCCGGGCCCTGGTTTTGATCGCTACCAAGGTGTTGTTGCACTTGAAGGCCGGTCGCTCACCGAGGCCGCCCACACTTATTTTCGCCAGTCAGAACAGTTGCCGACCTTTGTCCGCCTCGCCGTCGCCCGCCACTATAATGCGGAAGCTAAAAGCGACACTGACAAATGGACTTGGCGCGCCGGCGGCCTGATGATCCAACACCTATCACGCGAAGGTGGTGTTTCCTCTGATCTTGCCAGCGGCAAAGAAGATGAGGAGCCCCCCGCCGTAGGTGAAGACAATGATGATTGGCAACGCGCACGCCATCTCGCTACGACGGTCGAAGACCACGAGCTGCTTGATCCAAGCCTCGCCCCTGATCGCTTGCTCTATCGCCTGTTTCATGAAGAGGGCGTTGTCGCATTCCCAGCTAAAGAAGTGCGCGATGATTGCCGTTGCTCGCGCCAACGCGTGCACAACCTATTGAGCAACATAGGCGGTAGCGATCTCGGCGACATGACCGATGGCTCAGGAAACGTTACTGTCACCTGTGAGTTTTGCAGTACAAAGTACGCGTTTGATCCCGCAGAATTTGCAGAACCCTCTGGAGATCCAGATTAGAGGTTCACCCTGCCCAATGGAGGGCTCAACGTGTCTGCTTTGTTTGAAGAACTGGACTATCAAGTCACCGATCTCGGTGCCATCAGCCTGCGTCGCCGTTACAGCGTACAACACAACACAGACATCTATGAAGTGAAACTCGGCGAAGAATTCCTGATGTCGAGTCTGTTTACGGCTTCCGAGATCGCGCTCTCCGAATTGGGTTTGCAAGCATGTCACGGCGATAAGCTGGATATCATCGTTGGCGGGCTCGGACTTGGTTACACAGCCTACGCGGCACTTCAAGACGCACGTGTCTCATCGCTCACTGTGGTCGAAACGTTGCAGCCTGTCATTGACTGGCACAGCAAAAAACTAGTGCCCCTTGACCCACCGTTGGTTGATGATGCGCGCTGCCACTTTACCCATGGTAATTTTTTTGCCTTAGCCGCGTCAGACCAGGGCTTTGACTCCGAGATCCCAGCGCGCCGCTATGATGCGATTCTGGTTGATATTGACCATACGCCCGACATGCTTTTGTCCGCCGATAATGCATCATTTTATCAGCCCGAAGGCCTTGGAAAACTCAGCCAGCACCTGAAACCTGGTGGCGTGTTTGGGTTGTGGTCTAATCTGCCACCTGAGCCTGCGTTCACGGCACGTCTTGACGGGGTTTTTGCCACAGCCTGGGCCGAAGCAATCACATTTCACAATCCGATACAGGATCGCGACGTCACCCAAGCGGTCTATCTTTCACGGACTGATCCTGCTGACATGGCGTAAGATGTAATGCCCAGCACACGATCCTCCAATCAAACACCGCCACCGTGTCCGATCTGCCAAGCGCAACCCACAAAGCCTCTGCTCACCGTCGACGTCAAAGACTACTGGCGTTGCCCAACATGCAAGGCGCGCTTCCTTGATCCACGCTTCTTACCCACACGGTCCCAAGAACGTGATCACTATCATCTGCATGAAAATGACCCTGATGATCCAGCTTATCGAGCGTTCTTGTCCAAGCTTGTAGATCCGTTGCTGGAGAAACTTTCACCAAATCAAAAGGTGCTCGACTATGGTGCGGGGCCGGGCCCGGCGCTGGCAGCCATGCTCACTGAAGCAGGCCACAACGTCACAATTTATGATCCTGTGTTCGCGCCCGATAAAACCGCGCTGGCCAACACCTATGACGTTGTCACTTGCACTGAGACGGCAGAACATTTCCACGACCCTGCCGATGAGTTTGCAAAGCTCAACCGTTTGCTGCGCCGAGGTGGGCTATTGGGCGTGATGACATGCTTTCAAACGGATGATGAAAAGTTTGAAAATTGGCACTACCGCAAAGACCCGACGCATGTCGTTTTCTATCGCCAGGAAACTTTCCAATACATCGCAGATCAATTTGGCTGGAGGCTAAATATACCGGCAAAAGATGTCGCATTGATGCGGAAGAAATAGGCTCAACACGCACTGTGAAAACGTATGTACGCGTTAACGTATGTACGCGTTATTGAGATTTTTTTGTTGTGCAATTTGCAACGCAAATCACTTGGCCACTCACCTGCCCGCCGCAAGCCCTATAACATTTATGGTAGTGATCAACGCAAATGTCACGAAGCGTGTCGCCTTCAGAACTGCAATTCCCGCCATCATAGAAAAAACTCTCACTTCTTTTGATGCGTTTACCCTTGGCCTTTCGGGACTGCACGTAGTCACGATAATCAAGTTTTGCACGTTCACGTGCGCGGGCTTCACATTCGTTACCTAATTCTACTTGTCTGGAACCTGCATCTTGCATGCACTGATTACCGTCGGCACGACACTGATTAACGCAAGCCTTACCTGTTTCGGACTTTGGTAGCGTGAATGTATGACGGAGCTTGTGCACGGGGCCAGGCGGCCCACATGCCGACAAAATAACAATCAAAAAAGCAATAACAAGACGACTGAACATGCGTTCAAATTACCTAGTTCACCTGAGCCCAATCCGCCAAGCGTTCTAAAAATTGATCACAAGATGCGAGTTGACCTTCTGTCAACCATTCATTTGCTGTATGCGCCTGGGCAATATCACCTGGCCCGCACACAACACTGGCCACACCTGCATCCTGAAACAAGCCAGCCTCCGTTGCATAGGAGACGGCAAAAGTATCATTCTGGTCAGCTAATTTGAGCACCAACGGAATAATATCACTGGTTTGATCAGCAGTAAATGCAGGAACATCATTGACGCGCCCAATTGTAATTTCAGATTCTGGCGCGACCGCTTTCATATCCGGCAGGCACGTGTCTTCAGCAAACCTGCGCAGCCGCGCTTCAATTTGATCAGGGTTGAGCCCTGGTGTGGTGCGTACATCAAACCCAAAACTGCAGGCTTCAGGTACAATATTGCTTGCGTTGCCACCTTGTATCTCAGTGACCTGCAACGTGGCATAGCCCGGTTCAAAGCGCGCATTGACATGCTTCGTTTTCAGTTCTTTCTCGATCTTTGCCAATTCGCCGATCAGCGTGCCAGCAGTGGTGATCGCGTTAACACCCAAATGAGCCATACTCGAATGGGCTGGCCGACCCTTGATGTCCACCTGCCAGCGCACCGGGCCTTTATGCGCGTCGACGACCCGCATGGACGTTGGCTCGCCAATAATTGCAACACGTGGGCGCACCAATTGATGGCCAAACTCGGCCAGCATCGGGCGCACGCCCGTGCAGCCAATCTCTTCATCATAAGAAAACGCGATATGCAGTGGCGTTTTGAGAGTCTTCTCAGCCACCTTGGGAACCAGCGCCAGCACAGAAGCGAGAAACCCTTTCATGTCACACGAACCGCGCCCATAAAGTCGCTCCTCGGCCTTGCGTAATGTAAACGGATCACTCGCCCAGTCTTGCCCCCGTTACAGGCACGACGTCGGTGTGCCCGGAAAGTGCAATGCCTGATGTGTCCAGATGGTCCAAGGGTTGCAAACAAACCTTGCCTTAGCTCCATCGCTGGTTTTGACCAACGTCGAGGCCACACCGTAACGAGCAAGATAGTCCTCAACAAAAGCGATCAAACTCATGTTGGATTTATAAACTGGTGGTATCAAACGCAAACCAACCGTGCCAGAAGGTCTTGTGATGAAAGAACCTCGCCGGGACATAAGCCACCAACCTCAATTTTTTGATCGCTTTAAACCTTGGCGTCAGATCAGACCGCCTGAAATCAATTCCGATTTAAGGTGGATAATTTGATCTACCTCAAAATGCTAGAACAATCTGCGTTTGATTAAAACGCTAGGCGTGCTCTAGTTGACGCTCTTGGCAATAAAACGGGCTATCGAGTGAGAAACGCCGGGATCTCAACGTCAAAACAGTTTTACCGTTCTCGTCGACCAGCTGATAGCTACCGACCATAATGCCGGACGCCGTCGATAGCGGACAGCCCGATGTATAGCTGAAGGATTGCCCCGATTCGATGGTTGGGGTTTGACCCACGACACCAGGACCGCGCACTTCTTCTGTGTGCCCGCGCGCGTCTGTAATTTGCCAGACCCGAGACTTCAACTGCACCGGCTCATCGCGCTCATTGGAAATCTCAACCGTAATAAGTCCAGAAAGTAATACGCTTCATCAGGTTCGGATTGGTCTTCTTCATATTCCGGCAATACGCGCACCCGAATACCTGCCGTAACGGCTTCGTAGGGCGTTAGGTCGTCCAAAGCGGGTGGATTCGACGTCTTCGTACTGGGGTCATAGCGCTAGTATAGCCTAAACTTTCGCGGATCGCGGCAAGAGCCACATCCAAATCAGCCTTAAGATCTTCAACCGCTTCAAGTCCAATTGACAGCCGCACCAAGCCATCGGAAATACCAAGTTCGGCCCGTGTTGCCGGTTTGAGCTTGGAATGCGTTGTCGTGGTTGGATGCGTGATGAGGCTTTTAACATCGCCCAGATTGTTAGAAATGCGAATGATGCGTAGTGCGTTCTGAAAGCGAAACGCCTCTTCTTTGCCGCCATCAATCTCTACCGCGAGCACTTGGCCGCCACCCTTCATTTGCTTGCGTACGATATCAGCTTGGGGATGATCCGGGCGGGCCACAATAAATCACTTTTTTAACGGCCGCTTTGCCCGCCAGATAGTCCAGCAATCTTGGCCGCCGATTCGCACTGCGCTTTGACCCTGATCGGTAGCGTCCTCTAGTCCCTTCAGCATCACCCAGGCATTGAACGGGACTGATCGACGGGCCAGACTGGCGGATATAATCCTGCAAAATAATCTTCAACATATTTTACGATCGGCGAGCACGACACCGCCAAGACAACGACCTTTGACCATCGATGTGCTTGGTCGCCGAATAAACCACAATATCAGCACCGTGCTGCAACGGCTTTTTGCAACATCGGCGTCGCAAACACATTATCTACGATCACTTTGATGCCACGCTCTTTTGCAATTTTTGGAAACCGCGGCGATATCAACCAAATCCAATGTCGGGTTGGCAGGCGTTTTCAAAGAAGAAGACTTTGGTGTTGTCCTGGATGGCGTCCTTTCCAGGCGTCCAAATCGCGACCATCAATCAGAGTGGATTGAATTCCATAGCGCGGGACACATCTCATCAATGACATAGCGACATGAACCAAACATAGCGCGCGCCGCCACAAACATGATCGCCCGCCCTTCAGGAATGAAATCAGCGAGGGCAGTGACGGCAGCCATACCGGTTGCCACCGCGCACGCCGCATCTGCACCCTCAAACAGGCGCATACGTTTCTTCGAACATAGAAACGGTGGGATTGCCAAACCGGCTATACTGATAGCCATCATCCTCACCTTTAAAGCGTGCTTCGGCTTGGGCGCTGTCGTCCATAGACAAAGCCTTGCGTCAGAAACAGTGCTTCACAGGTTTCACCAAAATTGCGAACGCAGGGTGCCACCATGCACCAACTGGGGTTTCAGGGTGCCAGGATTCCGGATTCGACGGTTGCGAAACCTTTGTCGACATGAAAGCGCTCCTACAGTTCCGCCAGCCTTTTTGACAGCTTGAGCCATATCGGGGCAAAAACCGGTTGTCGAGATGTCGCATCAACACACGTAAAGACCGGCAACTGGAAGCGCGCGGCCTTTTAGCGAGTTCATTTTACGTGGCTGCAAGCCGGCCAGCCAAATCACCACAAAACAACTTGGCGGGGATTAGCCCTTTCGACCTCTTGGCGTCAAGTGTCGGGTGGGTTAGAGCGGGTGAATTAAGGGAGATTGCTGAGATCCATGGCTGAACATCAAGACTTAAGTCCAGATACGCCGCTTGGTGTCGCGGTGACGGATGGTATTTTGCCAGCCCAAGCGATCCGCGTTCTCATCTCATCCGGCGCCCTCAAATTAGCTCAGCCCCTGGGCGAGGCGCAATTGCAGCCCGCCAGCATTGATTTGCGGCTGGGCGCGTGCGCGTTCCGTGTCCGTGCCAGCTTCTTGCCCGGTCCGGGCGTCAAAATTTCAAACAAGATTGAAGACCTCGTTGTGCATGAGGTGGATCTGACTCAGGGCGCAGTTCTGGAAACCGGCTGCGTTTATATCGTGCCGCTGCTTGAAAGCCTCAACCTACCCGAACGCATTTCTGGCGCCACCAATCCAAAAAGCTCAACCGGTCGCCTTGATGTTTTCACGCGCGTTATCGCAGATGGCGTGTCAGCCTTCGATCAGGTGCCATCTGGGTATACCGGTCCGCTCTATGCTGAGATTTGCCCGCAAACATTTCCGATTATCGCGCGCACCGGCTCGAAGCTGACACAACTTCGTTTGCGTGTCGGTGATCCACGCGAAGATGACGCGGGCCTGCAACGGCTCCAAGATGAGCACATGCTGGTCTCAGGTCAGACAACCGACATTGAAGACGGCATCGCATTGTCAGTTGATCTTGTCGGCAATACTGAAGGCTTGATTGGCTACCGTGCCAAACGACATACCGGTGCCGTTGATATTGATGTATCAGGTGCCTGTGACACACTTGATTATTGGGAACCAATTTTTGCGCGTGGTAAAAACCGCCTTATCTTGGACCCTGACCAATTCTACATTCTGGCTTCCAAGGAAGCGGTGCACATTCCGCCATCGCATGCCGCTGAGATGATGCCGTTTAATCCGCTGGTGGGTGAATTTCGAGTCCACTACGCGGGTTTTATGGACCCGGGCTTCGGTCACGAAGAAGCTGGCGGCGGGGGCGCGCGTGTCGTCCTCGAAGTCCGCTCGCACAAAGTGCCCTTTATACTGGAAGATGGCCAAATCGTCGGCCGCCTCGTCTATGAGCGCTTGATTGAGCCACCAGAGACACTCTATGGTCAGGGTCTTAGTTCAAACTATCAAGCTCAGGGCCTGAAACTCTCAAAGCATTTTCGCAGTTAGAGCACGACCGTGATTTAACGCTGGTTTTTAGTTGCCTCCACCTTGTTTTCAGGGATCAATTCCGTCTACCGATTTGAAACTCCGAAGGCAGATGGAGCGTACCTCTCTGTGCGCCCCGCACCCCACGCTCATAAGTGGACCAGGGGTCTTGCAAACGCACAAGGGATCAAGGGATCGCCAAGACATGCTGGTCGCACTGATTGTCGTTGTTACACTCTTTCTTGCCTACGCCAACGGCGCCAATGACAACTTCAAGGGCGTCGCAACCCTGTATGGCGATGGCACACTGAACTATCGCCAAGCGCTTTCGTTGGCGACAGTAATGCAAATTCTTGGCTCTATCGCATCTGTGATCTTTGCTGCAGCCCTTGTCAAAGCGTTTTCTGGCAAAGGCCTTGTGGCACCCGACATCTCCGCATCAAAAGAATTTTTGATTGCAGTTGGATTTGGTGGCGCGCTCACCGTGATGTTGGCAACGGTTGTCGGTTTTCCAATCTCAACAACGCATGCATTGACAGGCGCATTGGCTGGCACAGCATTTCTCGCCAATGGGTATGCATTAGATCTGAGTGTGATTGGCAAAAGCTTTTTTCTGCCGCTTCTACTCAGTCCCGTGCTTGCGCTCACAACAGCGGGCCCACTTTATGTCGCCTTCCGCTGGCTGTTTGGACGACTAAACCTCACATCGGCCAGTTGTCTATGCATCGGAGTGCCTGAGCCATCCCCTGCACTGCAACCGGCTGGTAGTCCGGTCTCACTATCCTCAGGACCTAACGGTCGTCACCTGTTGCGCGTCGCCAGCATAGAGACCTGTCAGCATGAAGACTTTAACACTGGCATGGTGATGATCCCGGCGCAGAAAATCATTACAACACTGCATTTTGTCAGCGCTTGTGCGCTGTGTTTTGCACGCGGTTTAAATGACACGCCTAAGATAGTCGCCATAATTTTTGCGGCCAACGCGTTTGGTATTGAGGTCTCGCTGTTAGCAATTGCACTTGCCATGGCTGCTGGCGGGTTCATGCATGCGCGTAAAGTGGCGGAACGGATCAGTAAAAAGGTGACACCGCTCAATGAGCCGCAAGCCTTGATCGCAAATCTGGTATCATCATTCTATGTCATCTGCGCCAGTCGCCTCGGGCTACCCGTCTCTACCACCCACATCTCAGTCAGCGCTATCTCCGCGGTTGGTCTGGCCAACCGCTCAGCAAATCTTACAGTTATTCGCGACATCCTCTTGTCCTGGCTGTTGACGCTTCCCGCCGCCGCCATATTTGGTATGGTGACGTATATCGCTTTCCAATCTTTCGGAGCTTAATCCTCAGATGACGAAGTATCACAAAGTCACGCACGACGTTTACAAAGAAGCTGCAGAGAACCCGCAGGAAGGTCTGTGCTGCACGACAACTCCGATTTGGCAATTGCCAGGGCTCGATATTCCCTCTCGCATGCTGGAGATGAACTATGGCTGTGGCTCAACGGTCAACCCGCGTGACTTAGTCAGCGACCCAACCATTCTTTATGTTGGTGTTGGTGGCGGCATGGAGGTGTTGCAGTTTTCCTATTTCAGCCGCAAGACGGGTGGCGTCATCGGTCTAGATGTCGTTGATGAAATGCTCACCGCCTGCGACGACAACCTCAATGCGGCAGAAAAAAACAACGATTGGTTTCAGCGAGATTTTGTCGATCTGCGCAAAGGCGACGCGCTCAACTTGCCGCTCGAAGACAATTCCATTGATGTCGCTGCGCAAAATTGCCTGTTTAACATCTTCCACGATGATGAGTTAAAGCAGGCCTTGTCTGAAATGTATCGGGTTCTGAAACCACGCGGGAAACTGGTGCTGTCAGACCCAGTTTGTGAAGACAAAATGCCCGAAAACGTCCGCAAGGATGGTCGCCTGCGCGCGCTGTGCCTGACAGGTGCCATTCCATTGCAGGATTATATCAAGCGGCTGACAGACCTCGGTTTTGGCACCATTGAGGTGCGCGCCAAACGGCCCTATCGCCTGCTCACCCCAGGTCACTATGAAGTCGACAACCTGATCGCGATTGAAAGCGTTGAAATCTGTGCCATCAAAGACCCGATGCCCACCGATGGCCCATGCGTGTTTACGGGACGCACCGCCATCTACTACGGCACAGACTCACTGTTTGATGACGGTAAGGGGCATACGCTGGCACTTAATCAACCGTTGGCCGTTTGTGACAAGACCGCCAAAGCGCTACTCAGTCTTGGCCGTGATGATCTCTTCATCTCAAACTCGACCTACTTCTATGACGGCGGCGGCTGCTGTTAAACCTAGATCAATCTGCGAAACGTTGTGTTCGACTTTGAGCAGATAAGTTGATCGCCAGTCATAGGATAGAGTCTTAGGATAGAGTCTTGGGATAGAGCCATGAGATAGAGCGTTGCGCAAATAGCTTCAGTGAGCACAAGAAAACGCTCGACGCTCTAGGTGAACCTTTGTCGTGCAAGTTGGCTGGCTAGCTGGCTGCTTTAAAGTATGACGCGATGAAACTCTGGTAGATCTTGGTCAACTGCTCAAGATCTGCCACATCCGTGTGCTCATCCACCATATGAATGGTTTGATTGACAAGACCAAACTCAATCACCGGACACAGATCTTTAATAAAACGCGCATCCGACGTGCCGCCGGTTGTGGTCAGGGCTGGTGTTTTTCCAGTGACCTTGGTGACGGCCTGAACCATCGTATCAACGAGCTGACCAGGCTGGGTCAGGAACACATCACCCGTTCCGGCAAAGTTCAAGTCATAAGAAATGTCGCGTCCGTAGCATGCCGCATCACACTGCAAGCGCACCCAATCTGATATTCTGTCGCGATCCCAAAGATCGTTGTAGCGAATGTTAAACGTTGCCGCCGCCGATCCTGGAATGACATTGGATGCTGTGTTGGGCACGCCCATCACTGTGACTTCCAAATTTGAGGGTTGGAAATCGGCCGTTCCGTCATCGATTTTCTGGACGCTCAGGCGGTTCAGCATGTGAATCAGTTTTGGAACGGGATTGTCAGCTTTGACCGGGTAGGCGGCATGGCCCTGCTTGCCTGCAACCGTGAGTGTGCAGGTCAGTGATCCACGCCGGCCAATTTTTATTTCATCGCCAAGTGCTGACGGATTAGACGGTTCGCCCACGACGCACGCATCAAGTGTTTCAGCGCCCTCTTTCAGCCAATCGAGCACCTTAACCGTGCCATTGATGGCGTCGCCCTCTTCATCGCCTGTGATCAGCACTGAAATTGAACCCTGAAGCGCACGTCCTGGTGCCTTTTGGAGGCGCAAAACGGCGGCAATAAAGGCTGCAACGCCCCCCTTCATATCGACGGCACCACGACCATAGAGTTTGTCACCACGCACCGTGGGTTCAAATGGTGGCGACGCCCACTGGGCCTCGTCGCCTGGTGGTACAACATCTGTATGACCTGCAAAACAAAGGTTGGGACCTGTGGTCCCAAGACGCGCATAGAGATTATCAACATCCGCCGTGCCCGATTCTGAAAACGTCATGCGGTGGCATATAAAGCCAGCAGGCGTCAGCACATCTTGCACCAGCTGCAACGCGCCGCCCTCGTCAGGCGTCACACTTTTGCAGCGGATCAGTGCTTTGGTGAGTTGAACAGGATCTGTTGGATCAAGCATCAAGGTCTGGGCCATACTTGTTGGCACCTTCGATGCCCGGGAAAAAACCCAATTGGAAGAGGAACCAAACACCGGCCGTGCCAGCAAACGCGGTGATCCAAGTCGACCAATGCACAACTTGATGGGCGAGTGAATTGTTGGGGAAGAAATATAACAGCGCGGCCACAGCGGCTGGCAAATAGAACGCAGCTGCATAAATGCCAGACCGTCCACGGTCATGCAAACGTTTCGTCATTAACGCTGCAACACCGATGAGCAATAACATGCTCCATGCCAAACCTTTGAGGCCAAACTGGTGCACTGCCGACAACGCATCTTGAAATGGGTTGTCGTCCAACACCGTTCCAATCGAAAACGGGCTGAGTGCCGCCAATAAAATTATGCCAAACCAAAAGCTGCCACGGCCAATGCGGCCTTTGAAGCTGCCAAACAAGCGAATTGGATTCATTACGTGTCCCCTCGGATCGATTCCACAACCATAGAGGATTTTTGAGCACCTTTGAACCAGCGACATGCTTGAGCAGGCTCTTCCCATACAACTTCCACGAGGGTCTACGAGGGCGTTGCGGGCTCTTTGGCGGGCGCAGCTTGGGCCAATGGTGGCGCGTGGAGGATTGGGCTGCAGGCGCTGCTGAAACAGCGGGTCCCAGCGCAGATGTTGGCCGTGCCCGTGCTTCCAACCGATAGACCAGCTCAATTTTCTGCCAGATCTTGGCGGACATATTGGTGGTGACTTGGCCCAGATCACTTGCGGTTTCAACAACCACCCCATCGCCACTACCCTGGGCATAAAGGGCCGCGACCTTGCCGGAAAGCGACAGCAGTTCCGAGCAATAATCCAAATACCGTGTCAATTCATGTGGTGTCATTGTCCGCTGTGGCGAAGCAGGCGTATCGCCATCGCCTTTTTCACCGAAGCTGACGAATGACTTTGCACTGGGGTCCTTGGTCAGTTGGTGCATATCAATGACGTGAATAATTGACCGCAACTCATGCAAATCTTCGAGCGCCTTCTGGCGTCTATGACGCGCCTCAAGCCCCCATAGGAAAATAGCAATGGCGCCCATCAGCACCACTATATTGAACGCAGAATCGATACCTTCCAAAACGCCGAACAGATTATCTGTCGCATTCTTGTATTCAATAATTGAGCCGACATAGACCAACGCCAACAGGCCAAGGCCCATCAGCGCAAAACTCAACATGCGAAGCTTATAGTCGGGCTTGCTGATGGCATGAACCCGCGCTTCACTTTCTTGGGCGACGGACAACAACTCGCCACATACTTTGGAAAGACCACGCTCTGGAAAGCGCTCATCAATGCGCCGTTTTAACTTGACCGTCGTCGCAATAATTTTGTCGGGATTGAGAGTGCGGTACACACGAGCCTCCTAACATCGTTATTGCAAAAATAGTCTCACACCTTGGTGCTCTTTATAGGAAGGAAATAAGCGGGCACATTCAAGCGCACATCACATTAGTCACGCAACAATTCATTGATCGATGTTTTTGAGCGCGTTTTTTCATCAACGCGTTTGACAATCACTGCACAATAAAGGTTTGGACCTGGGCTGCCATCCGGCAACGGTTTGCCTGGCAAAGAACCAGATACCACTACCGAGTAGGGCGGTACATAGCCCATGAAAATCTCACCCGTTGCGCGATCAATAATTTTTGTTGAGGCACTGAGATAAACACCCATCGACAATACAGAGCCTTCGCCAACGCGAACGCCTTCAGCCACCTCGGCGCGCGCGCCGATAAAACAATTGTCTTCAATAATAACCGGGCCTGCTTGCAACGGCTCCAACACACCGCCAATTCCAGCGCCGCCTGACAAATGCACGTTCTTGCCAATTTGCGCACACGAGCCGACGGTTGCCCAGGTATCAACCATCGTTCCACTGTCGACAAACGCGCCTAGGTTCACAAACGACGGCATCAACACTACGCCAGGGGCAATATGGGCTGAGTGGCGCACGATACAGCCGGGCACCGCGCGAAAACCTGCTGTCTTGAATTCTGCTTCACCCATGCCAGCAAATTTCGATGGTACCTTGTCCCACCATGAGGCGCCATCCGGCGCACCAGAGATCAGCGACATGTCATTTAATCGAAACGACAGCAGCACGGCCTTCTTTAACCACTGATTGACGACCCAACCGTCTTTGCCTTTTTCAGCTACGCGCGCGGCCCCTGAATCAAGCGCATTCAACGCTGCATTGACAGCATCTCGCACATCGCCCGTTGTCTCATGCGATATAGCTTCACGATCATCCCAAGCCTGTTCGATTTGTTTTTGCAATTCGGCGTGGGACATGAATCGGGTTCCTTGGGCTTGGAATGAAGATCTCTGGTAATGAGTGCACTTCAGTCTTGGATTGGCCAGCTTGAGACCGGCTGCTGCGTTCATGGCGTCACTTGCCAAACCTGTCAACGCCCACCCTGAGAAATACGCCGATAACCAGTTAGAACGTTTTTTATAGCGCCGCTTTGATGAGCGCTATCGCCGCCGGACTGTCCCATTCGGCTGGCCCCACCAAGCGGCCAATTTCTCGGCCCTCAGGGTCGATCAAAATCGTGACGGGCATTCCAACAACATTCAGCGCGCTTCCTGCTTTTGCGGTTGGGTCGATATATAATTTGAGGTTGTCACTCTTGGTGGCGTCCAGAAAGGTCTGCGCCGCGTTCCGGCCTTTGTGATCAAGCGCTACAGCCACAACCTCAAATTTGTCCGAGCCAAGCTGGCTTTGCAAACGATCAAGTGACGGCATCTCAGCCTTGCAGGGCGCACACCAGGTCGCCCAAAAATTGAGAAGGATCGTCTTACCCCGAAAATCTGCCAGCGATTTGGGCTTGCCTGAGCCGTCTTCAAAAGTGATATTGGCCAACGCTGCGGGCGAGGATTTTTTAACAAATGCTGCCAGATCTCCGCCATGGTCCGCGCCGAGGCGTTTACTTTTCTTTGCCTGAGACTGAGTTTTTACGGATTTGTCATGGCTAGCGCCGTTGTCAGACCCCCCAAGCGTGACGTATACCGCCGCAAACCCAATCAGCGCCGACAGCCCGAGGATACCAAGGGCCATGCTCAATGAGGGCCCAGCTGATGATTTGTCTTCTGACATGGACTTGACCTTGACCTTTTGAATGCGCTTAAGACCTGGGCGCCGACCGGAGCACAGCTTGTGACTAAGAAATCCGCCAACAAAATGTGGGGCGGGCGGTTTTCCGCCTCCCCTGCCGACATTATGGAGGACATAAATGCCTCGATCGATTTCGACAAGGTGCTCAGCCCACAAGATATCCGCGGCTCGAAGGCCCATGCGGCAATGCTGGCCCAACAAGGCATCATTTCAAAGACCGATGCGAAGGAGATTACCATAGGCCTCGACAAAATAGAGGCTGAGATTGAGGCTGGAAAATTTAAATTTTCCAGGGCGCTCGAAGATGTTCATATGAACATTGAAAACCGGTTGCGCGACTTAATCGGTCCAGCGGCAGGCAGGCTACACACCGCGCGCTCGCGCAATGATCAGGTGGCCACAGATTTCCGGCTCTATGTCCGCGATAAAATTGATGGCTTCAATGTAGCGCTGTTGGCCTTGCAGCAAGCGTTGGTGGAAAAAGCTGAAACCCATGCAGACACCATCATGCCAGGTTTCACGCATTTACAACCGGCTCAGCCTGTCACCTTTGGCCACCACCTCTTGGCCTATGTTGAAATGTTTGGCCGTGACAGAAGTCGATTTGCTGACGCGCGGACACGGTTGAACGAATCGCCTTTAGGTTCGGCAGCGCTTGCCGGCACGTCATTTCCAATTGATCGTAAACAAACAGCCGTCGCCTTGGACTTTGACCGGCCCATGGCCAATTCGCTTGACGGTGTCTCGGATCGCGATTTCATTTTGGAAACGCTGGCCACGGCGTCGATTTGCGCCATGCATCTATCACGCTTGGCAGAAGAACTGGTCATCTGGTCGACACCGCAATTTGGCTTCATCGTTTTATCAGATCGGTTTTCCACCGGCTCTTCAATCATGCCGCAAAAGCGCAACCCAGATGCCGCCGAACTCACACGCGCCAAAATCGGTCGCATCGCTGGCGCCTTCCAAAGCCTGTTGATGGTGATGAAAGGGCTACCGCTCGCCTATTCCAAGGACATGCAGGAAGACAAGGAAGTTGCCTTTGATGCGCTGGCGCATATGCACACGGCTCTCGCGGCGATGACCGGCATGATCGCCGATCTGGAACCCGTGCCTGAGACCATGCGGGCCGCCGCTGGCAGCGGTTATTCCACAGCCACAGATCTTGCAGATTGGCTGGTCCGCGAGCTCAAACTGCCGTTTCGCGACGCTCACCACGTCACCGGGCAGATTGTGAAGATGGCCGAGGACCAGGGTCTGGTGCTGGAAAAGCTTCCCCTGGCCGACATGCAAAAGGCCGAACCAAAGATCACAAAAGCCGTATTTACGGTGCTCAGTGTCGAGAATTCAGTCAAAAGCCGCAAAAGCTTTGGGGGAACCGCGCCACAGAATGTGCGTAAAATGGCCCGGGCTTGGCTGAAGCGGTTGGAAAAAGACCTCGAGAAGGTCTAAAACCCGTGCGAGACTAAGGTTAGGCCTTGAGAGGTCCTGATCCGAGACCAACGCACTTTTGGAGTGGCGCAGACTGATGTCCAGCCCATGGAAAACGCTAGCCCTTGTAGGTCTGCTTTCGCTGATCGTTACCGCGTGCGGCGTACGTGGTTCACTGGATGCCCCTGCAGACGGTGCGATTGACAACGTCGAAGGTTCCCCGCCACGCGACGCCGATGGTAATGTGGTGGCGGATAAACAGCACGACTCCTTTGTTCTTGATGGCCTGATACGCTAAGGGGTTGGCTGTCGCTTAGCCCTTTCACACACGTATTCCACAAGACACCGCTTCATGCATCACTTCACCTACAAGAACGGCACCATGCATGCCGAAGACATCAGCCTTGTCACCTTGGCTGAAGAGATCGGCACACCCTTCTATTGTTATTCTAGCGCCACGCTTGAACGCCACTACCAGGTACTCGCAGATTCATTTTCCGATATGGATGCTTTGATCTGTTTTGCAGTCAAGGCCAACTCCAACCAAGCCGTGCTCGCAACCATGGCGCAGATGGGGTCTGGCATGGATGTGGTGTCTGAAGGTGAGTTACGCCGCGCACGTGCCGCTGGCGTCAGCGCCGACAAAATCATTTTTGCGGGCGTTGGCAAGACCCGCGAAGAAATGGCGTTCGCTCTTAAAGAAAACATCCTTGGATTTAATGTCGAAAGTGAACCCGAGCTTCATGCCTTAAGCGAGGTTGCATCAAATCTTGGCCTAACCGCCAAAGTCGCTTTGCGGGTCAACCCCGATGTTGATGCGAAAACGCATGAAAAAATTTCAACGGGCAAAGCCGAAAACAAGTTCGGCATTCCGTTTGAGCGCGCACGTGCACTTTATGCCGTCGCACGCAACCTGCCAGGCATTAAGGCAACCGGCATCCATATGCACATCGGCAGCCAGATCACCGACCTCGATCCGTTCCGCCACGCCTTTAAATTGATGCGCGAGTTGGTGCTGGCGTTGCGCCTTGATGGCCACGTGCTGCACCACCTGGATATTGGTGGCGGACTTGGTGTGCCTTACAGTGGCGCCGTCGATGAACCGCCTCCACCTGTCCACTATGGCCAGGTTGTACGCGAAGCCTTTGCTGATCTCGGCCTTAAAATTGTGCTCGAACCCGGTCGTATGATTGCCGGCAATGCCGGAATTCTGGTTTCGCGCACGATCTTCTCCAAGCGCGAAGGTAAGAGGACCTTCACCATCGTCGACGCGGCGATGAACGATCTTTTGCGGCCAACGCTTTATGAAGCCCACCATGATATTTGCCCGGTGCAAGAGCCCGCACCAAATGCGCCTTTGATTGACCAGGATCTGGTGGGACCGGTGTGCGAAGCTGGCGACTATCTTGCCCGTGGACGTTCTCTTCCTGCGCTCACAGCAGGTGATCTGTTCGCCGTCATGACAGCAGGCGCCTATGGCGCGGTGATGGCTTCAACCTACAATTCCCGGCCACTGGTGCCAGAAATACTTGTTAAGGGTTCAAGTTACGCCGTGGTCCGCCCAAGGCAGAGTTATCAACAGCTGCTTGGCCTCGATCAGCTGCCGCCGTGGCTGGGCTAACGATACCTGCCCCTCCAACGCCCTGTTTAGCCCCTATTTTCCCGCTTTATGGCGAGACCGTAAGGTGACGAACCTGCCCCTATGATGCTAGGTTTCGCGCCTTGGACGGGATTTATTTCCTCACCTTAAATCAGCGTTGATTTGGGCAGATTGATCTGGGCAAACGGCAGAGTTGGGAAGCTGGCCAATGGCCGACAGCGAGACATCAGAAAAGCAAAGTGTCGAAAGATCACTTGAACGCACGTTCGAGCGCAAAGTCTGGCGCGCCAAGTTATCTCTGGTCTTTGAACAGGTCTGGCGCCGTGCCTGGGTGCTGTTGTTAATCGCTGGCCTGTTTACGCTGGTGTCTTTGTTCGACGTTTGGCATCACCTTTCGCCGCTTGTGCACAAAGTTTTGCTAGCAGCATTCGCGATTGCGGGCGTCATTGCTGCACTTGGTTTGTTTGTCATTCGCTGGCCAACACGATCAGACGCCATTCGACGGATCGAACGGGTCTCAAACATTCCTCACCGACCTGCATCGTCTTATGAAGATACACTCGCCACCGCAACAGATGACCCGGAAACACAAGCATTGTGGCGAGCCCATCGCTCGCGCCTTGCTGCCCTCTTTCAGCGCCTTCGCGTTGGCAAACCCCGCCCGCGCATTGACCGCTATGACCCGTTCGCTTTGCGCACGTTGTTGTTTTTGTTAATCGCAACATGTGTTGGTTTTGTTGGCATCCAATCCTTGGATCGCATCAAGACGGCATTCCAGTTTTTAGACGCTGCAAATCTGGCCAGCGTGCGCCTTGATGCTTGGGTCTCACCGCCGACGTACACAACGCGCCCGCCAGTGATGCTGTCAGATGGTGCCGTATCCATTGCCGCTCAATCAGATCAACCGGCGGCCACCTCTGATAATGCACTGACGCCTGTGACGGTACCCAGCGGCTCAACTCTGGTTGTTCGCGTCACTGGCCTTGGTGCCACCAAGGCCAAAGTTGCGACTTATTCGGCTGAGAGCTTTGAGGACGAGAACAAAGCCAAACCCATCACACCAGAAACACCTTTGGTCGGCGGCGACGTCCAAGAATTCCGCACCAAGGTGACAGAAGAAACCATGGTCCGCGTTGCGACCAAATCCGGTCAACTGGGCCGGTGGTACATTTCCGTCATCCCCGACGCACTACCGACCATCAAATTGGTCGCAAAACCTGCTCTGACACCACGCGGCGCAATGAAGCTCGCCTATGAGGTGAAGGACGACTACGGCCTCACCAGTGCCGTCGCCCATTTTGTTGACGCAGAACCTCAGGCCAACAAGCCACCCAGGATAGACAGACCTCTGCAATTGCCAACACTGACGCCGCGCCAGAAGAAGCGCAAACCGCTCGACATGAGGCTGCGCCTACCGGGCCTGCAAAACAAAGACGGCAAAGCCCAGACCTATCTCGATTTTGCACCAACACCCTGGGCTGGTCGCCGCGTGATCATGAGTCTCAAAGCCAAAGATGTTGCCGGTCAGACCGGTGCCAGTCCCGGCATTGAGATTGTTCTGCCAGAACGCAAATTCACAAAGCCCTTGGCCCAGGCGGTCATCGAACAGCGCCGAAAGTTGTTTGACAACCCGAACGCCAGGCGCCGCGAAGTGGCGCTGGCGCTCAATGCGCTGACAACCGACCCACAGGAGTTTTTCGAAGACAGTCGTGTCTATCTCAATTTGCGTTCTGTGTTTCATCGTTTGCGGCGCCGCGGCTCACCTGACGACATCAAGCAGTCCCTTGACCAACTGTGGCATACCGCACTGCGCATTGAAGAAGGCGACCTGTCGGATGCCGAGAGACGCGTGCGGGAGGCTCATGAAAAATTGGCCAAGGCCTTGGAAGAAGGGGCGTCGGAAGAAGAAATCAAAAAGCTGATGCAGGAATTGCGTCAAGCCATGAATGATTTCATGAACCAGATGGCCAAGGAAAATCAAAACCAACGCGACTTTACCCAGGGCAACGATCAGAATAACCAGTCCGTCAATCAAAACGACATCAATGAAATGATGCGTAACATTGAAGAGATGGCCAAGAACGGTGCCCGTGAAGAAGCGCAAAAGATGTTGTCGCAAATGCGTGACATGATGGAGCGCATGCAGCGCGGTGGCCAACCCAACCAACAGCAGGCACGCCAACAACAGCAACAAATGAAAGCGATACGCAAGTTGGGCGGTATGGTGGGCGACCAACAACAGCTGATGGACGACACGTTCACAAAGCAGCATAAGGGCCAGGGCAACCAACCTGGTCAACGCGCAGGCCAACAAAAAGCACCGGGCCAATTCGGACCGCAAGGCCAGCAGGGCCAGCCGCGCAATGGACGCTCTAACCAACAAGGCATGGGGCTGGGCCAGCAGCAAAAGCAATTCGGCCGCGGCCGTCAGCGTGGACAACGGGGTCAAGGTGGTCAGGGCGGGCAGCAAGCTCAACCTGGTGGTCAACAACCCTCAGCTCAGGAATTAGCCGCCCGCCAACGCCAACTGCGCAATCAATTAGAAGCGCTCCAACGCCAACTTTCTGAGCAGGGCGTTGGCCAACCACAGCAGTTGGAAAATGCCAGACAGGCGATGGAAAATGCCGAGCAGGCGCTCAACAATCAGAACTTGTCCCGGGCGACAGAAGAACAAGCCCGCGCCCTTTCCAACATGCAACAAGGCGCACGCTCAATGGCGCAGGACATGATGAGCAATTCTCCACAGCGCCTTGGAAAGAATGGAAATGAACGTCGGGACCCACTTGGCCGTCCGCAACGCTCGTCCGGCCCTGAACTTGGGACGTCGGTGAAAGTACCCCAGCAAATTGAACTGCAACGGGCACGTGAGATTATTGATGAACTGAGACGCAGGCGCGGAGAAGTGACCCGCCCAATGATCGAGCTTGACTATCTCGACAGACTCCTAAGACGGTTTTAACTAAAGCACGATCAACTTAGAAAAAATCGAATTGGGATTCACAAAGCTCTGCGAACAGTGATTCATCATACGTGCTGGTGAGGAGGCATGCATGCAGGCATGTATACATACATACATGGCCAAACCAGCTTCAAATGATGTTCGCCAAGATCAAACACTGGATGCGCATGGCCCGCGAGCGCACGCTCAATACCATCTCAAATCGTGTCGCTGACGTCGTTGCCACAATCTCTGAAGACGAGTGTAGAAATTATATCCGACATGTTGGATATGGACGAACCTAAACCTGAAAGGCTCTAGCGCGTCGCGCCTTTTGTTGTGCACAGTGAAGTTATTTGCGCGTCGCTCTATCTCATGGGCTCTATCTCATGGGCTCTATCCGATGTCTCTATCCCAAGACTGGCGATCAACTTATCTGCTCAAAGTCGAACCCAACTTTTCACAAGGTTGATCTAGTTAACCACAGCCGCGAGCGGAAATTTTAGAGCCTGTTCAGAAAAAGTGTATGCGGTTTTCCGCCCGGAACATGCTCCAAATCAATAGTTTAGATCGTGTTTGTGCATACATGAAATGTAAACATGATCTAAGGTGCCGCTACCGGAGTTGGAACGATCCGCACACCGAGCCCGCCAATAACCTGATGGCTGGCAAAGGTGGTCGTTAAGCGCCCGCCAGGTGGTTCTTTTCCTTGCCACCAATTTTGCGCCTGATTCCAAAGGTCAAAAATCAACAGCGTGCCATCGCGTTCTGAAAGCGGCATGTCATATGGCGCAAACGAAAACTTGTATTCCAAAAAATACGAGGTGCGGGCGAAACGAAATTCCAACCCGAAAAGCCCTTGCGCCACGGGTCCGGTATATTGGTATTCATAGGTGCGCTTTTTATTGCCCACGAAATGAACTTCTGAGTGCGGCAATGATACACCTGCGCCAAGCCCCACATATGGGTGCATGCGCATACCCCAAGACGGCAGACGCAACAGGCCATTGAGCGTTAGCATGTTGTGGCCATGTGAAGCCTCAAGCTTGTTGAACACCTCTTTGATGTTTTTGCCTTGAGGTGCGGGCTTGCCGTCCAGAATGCCGTCAAGATTGAGCGTCTGCGAGCGCTCACCAATCGCCTTGGAGTGGGTGAAATCAACCATCCAGCCACTGCGCGCTGACCGTGCCCAACGCGCAATGCGAATGCCATAGTAAATGGGATTATCAAACGGTTCGCCAATCCATTCCACATCTCGCGCTGTGAAGTCATGCTTGCCCGGCGCCTTGAAGGTCACATCACTGGGATACGTGTAGGGCACACCGGTGTAGGCAGAAAAAATCACCTCGCCCGTGTCTGATAAATTGTAGTCAGTTGAAAACCCAGAGCGGGTTTTATTCGGCCCTGACTGCGCCAGACCTTCATCAAGGGCATCATCAGGTTGCGCCCACATTACAAAGCCCGCTGCGACCACAAGCAATGCAAGAATGCCCTCTATCGTGCGCAATGGTGTGCGCGACGTCTTTGTCTCGCCACGACGGCGCAGCCATGACGGGACAAAATATCGGATCTGTTTTGCTGTGGCTGTCATCGGGTCGACTTTTTCCTTATGGCTCTTTGCAGTCGCAAAATTCTAGGGTGCACCACTCAGGTGTTCCAGCATGCGATTGACAATTTGAAGTTGAGCGCCGTTCCGGGTCAAGAAATTGTCACCCGTATAGCCCCACCAGTCCCAGCACGCTTGGAGGTTGCCAGTCGCTGACTGCACTTGTGGGAATAAAACGATCAGGCGATTGGTGTCTGCCCAGCGGTCAAATCCACTGCCTTCAACGAAGGCGCGCCCAACCTGAGCTTTATTTTGACCACAACCGTGAAAAGCAACGTGCACTCGACAATCGGCCTGGGACTGACACTCAGTTGGAATATATGCAATGCCTTCATCACTCAGCCCATGGACATCAATCCCGTCCGTAAACGGTTTTTGATCAAACGTAATGTAACGTCCTGACGGTTCAACTGATCGCGGCTGCAGGGTGCCATAAATATGGCCCAACAGATCACCAGCCTGATCATAATCGCAATCAACAACAAAGGGTTTCGCGGACAACTGACACGATCCACCTTCGTTTTCAGTTACAAAGCCGTGGCCTGCAGGATATTTCATGACCCTTTTTATATTGGCCGCAGGAACACCCAGTTTGATGTAAAATTTTTCAGCCGCCCGCACGATCGCTGGAACAACGGTTCGGTCGCTCTTACCAGAGAAGAGATAGACTTTGTCTGGATGAACAAAAGACAAGGGATCAATTTTTTGGTTTTCAGCAATCAGTTCTGCCTGTCGCGCGAGCGTCTTAGGATTTGGCACGCCCCAAATAGCATAGAGGTTCAGCATACAGCCACTAACAGCCTTGGACAGATTCATAAATTGACGACCAAAACCGAACGTAAATGCCGAAAACGCGCTTCTGGAGCAACCATAGGGCCCGCCTGCGATGATCGCAGCGCCCGACACTTTCTTGCTATGCGCAATTTGAAACTGCCCGGCCATATAGGCACCTGACGAGATGCCGGAAACAGAGACACCAGTTTTGGCTGCTGCAAGTTTTGGCAAGGCTTGCACCTCGGCACGCGCTATGTGTCCACCGACGGATAGGCCGAGCAAAAACACTACCGCAATACGCACAGCACTCAAGACGCGACTATGGCTGAAACAGCCATGCAGTAAATTTTGAAGGTACGACATTATTGCGGCGCCCACTATGGTGACTCATATGAGGACGTTTTGTAGCGCAAGCCCACAGCGGTTGCACCGGGTTGATTTGCCGCTAGAGCATCCTGCATTTGGTCAAACGCAGATAAGATGCTCTATCACTTTAGAATAGATCACATTAACTGCATTAAACCGATACCGATTTAAAGCAGTTTGATCTACGCCCTACTTCAGGCGCACATGAACGCGTGCCGCTTCGCCGTCTGCATCGACCACCGACAGGTTGACGAAGCCATTGCCATCGGGCGTCCAAAACGCGGTGCGTCGGTGCGCAGGTGATTCAATCGGTTTACCATCAACGAGCCAAGTCAGCGGCAAGGTGCCACCTCTTGCTTTCAGCACTAACGGTTCACCGGCGCGCTCTGCGACATCTAATTCTGACCTGTCAGGTGGGAATGAAATTTCAACCGCCTGCACGTCAAACGGCCCCTGTGCCTGCACCGCCTGATCACTGCGAAATCTTTTAAGCGGCGGTGGCAAGTCTGCACCTGTCACATGCAGCGCACCTGAAGGTCTTTTCTGCAAGGGTGCAGCTTTTGCCCGAAGGCGTGCAAACGCATCAAACAGAATGGGGGCGGCAGCCGTGCGACCGATCAACCCCGGCGTTGAAGTTGCATCGGGACGGCCGACCCAAACCGCAATTGTATAATCGCCATCATAGCCAACCGCCCAAGCGTCACGATAACCGTAAGACGTACCGGTTTTGTAAGCAATGCGGCCTGCCTTGACGTTTTTGGGAACGGGTGCGTCACGTAAAATATCTGTCACATACCAACTGGCAATGGGCGATAACAAATGTGATTTTTTCACTGACCGCGCATTCTTCTTATCTGCGTTCTTTGTCTTCGCCGTCGCCACTTTGTAAGGTCTGCGCCAATTGATAACTGCTGGTCGGCCACCACGTGCAAGCGCTGAATAAACTGAAACCAAATCCACCATTCGCATGCCAATGCCGCCGAGCGCAACGGCAAGCGAGGGTTTAGCGCGGTCCGGAAGTTTTGTCATCACATCAAACGCTGTTAGGCGTTCGACGAATTTCACAGGCCCAACTTCATTGAGCATCTTAACGGCTGGAATATTGAGTGACTGGCCAAGCGCTTCGCGGATGGAAACGGCACCATGAAAACGATTATCAAAATTTTCTGGGCTGTAATTTCCAAATTGAACGCGGCGGTCCTCGATCAAGGTTTCAGGGTGGGCAAGACCAACTTCAAAACCAAGGCCATAGATAATGGGCTTTAACGTTGAACCCGGCGAACGCACCGCTTGCACCATGTCGATACTGCCTTTGCGTGCGCTATTGAGATAATCCGATGCCCCAACGTAGGCCACAACATTGCCGGTTTTGTTTTCAATTGCCAGCAAGGCCGAAGACAGCTTGTCGCCCATGAGGCGCGTTTGCTCGCGAAGTAAGCGCTGCAATGCCTGCTGCTTGTCGCGCAGAAGCGTCGTCTTATGGAGCTGACGAGAGCCAAACCGCGCCACCTCTTGTTCAGCAAGATGCGGTGCCAGCATGGGGAACGCTTTGCGCTTGGTTGGAACCGGTTCGAGCTTGGCCCTGTCCGCTTCAGCTTTGGTAATGACACCTGCTTTAAGCGCAACGTCTAACACACGATTGCGAGCACGCTTTGCACGCGTTGGATGGCGATCTGGCCTGCGACTTTCCGGAGATTGGGGCAACGCTACGAGAAGGGCCGCCTGCCCCAAAGACAAATGCTTTGGTTCTTTGCCGAAGTAGGCAAGCGTTGCCGCACGGGCACCTTCAATGTTGCCACCAAATGGTGCCAGGCGCAGGTAGAGGTCTAGGATTTCCCGCTTACTGAGACGGCCCTCGAGCTGCAGGGCTCGAACCACCTGGCGCAATTTGCGTGCCAGGGATCGCTCGTGTCGCCGCTCAACGAGGCGCGCGGCTTGCATGGTCAGCGTCGAGGCACCTGAAATAAGGCGACCATGTTTAAGGGTCTGTAACACCGCGCGCAGAACGGCACGCGCGTCTACACCTGAATGCGCATAGAACCGACGATCCTCAAAGGCGAACAACAATGACAGATAGCGCGGGTCAACATCATTAACCGTGACCGGCAAGCGCCAACGCCCTTCTTGAGTTGTAAACGCGCGTAACAGTTTCGCATTACGATCAAGCACAACGGTGGAGAGGTCTTTGCTTTCAGAAAGATCTATCGGCCCAAGTTGCGTTTTGCCCGCCACGAGCCCAGAGACGATCCCGGCTGTCAGACCAACGCTTGCAAGCACAGCCAGCGAAAGCCAACGCAAGGCCCGCTTGCCCACCAGTAAGCCGTCTTCAGTAATCCGGGTGGGCCAACGCATCTTAATTTTTGGACACGTGCATGTCATGGCGTTTGCCCTAGTTGACGCGTTCAACTTTTAATGTTCCTGCAGCCGTGCGCGCATACCGCTCTGGTCGATACATATCTTCCACGGACGCTGCCGGGTGAACAAATTCACCGGGCGTTACCGCACGCACGATGTAGGCGACCGAAACAGTCGCTACGGGCCCTTCGGGCGCCGCCTGCGGGTCGTGCGCACCAGATGACTGATTGTTTGGCTTTGGCAAGTTAGCCAGATTGAAAGCAGCAACCAACCGATCATCACGAAACGCGGTGTGGTTGGGTCGCAATGGTGTCTTCAGCCAGTTGAGACTTTGCACATCGCCACCATCCACCAAGCGCGGGTTTTCAATCTGAAGCCCGGCTGGCAAACGGTCTGCCAACAGGATATTGCCCTTAGCCTCATCACTTTCGATTTTGACCACAACAACAAGCCGGTCATTTTGCTTGACGGTACTGGTGCCACCCGCGCGACTCGCAAATTCAAGCTTCTCGCCATCCAGTGTGTAGTAACTGCGCTTGATCTTGAAACCTTTCCCAGCTGCTGGCTGCGGCTCCAACGAAACGCCGATCACGGAGACAACAGCATCAACACGCTCAGGCCCATTGTTGGTAATAACCACATCCCGCGACAGATCAGACGCTTTGATCACCCGCTGTAACGGGCCTTTTACAGGCGCGCCATCAATGGCTATTTTTGCGGACTTGATCTGATCCGACAAAGCATGTGCTGCAAGCAGTAACCACGCCTGTTCTTGCGTCGAGGTGTGTGTGCGCCTCTGATACGCAGTCGCAATCACGTCCATCAAGTCTGGCGTCGAGATCTGCGAGGTCCGCGATTCTGCGGCCAAGGTCACAAGGGCCGCGCCATCACGCAATGAAGAACCGTAATCACTTCGTGCGTTAGCGGCCGCAGCAATGTCGAACGACGCCTGTGCTGAGGCAAATGCCTGTCCTGCCCGCTTAACATCTCCCATCATAGCCAGAGCTGCACCAATTTGGGCCCGTGCCAGAGGGGTTGCAAAACGATTGATGCGCGCATCCGCATAGTAGCGCAACTCGCCAATCGGGGCGCGTGCGTTACGTGCCAGGACATAGAGCGCATAGGCGCGCGATTCACCACCTTTTTTAAAGTCCGATGCGTTGACAACAAAGTTCTGCAATCGGTCTAACGCTAACCTGAACCCGGTTTGCTTGACCTTAAAACCTTGCTCCTTGGCGCGGGTCATAAAGTCCATGATGTAACCGGTGAGCCATAAATCGGCACTACCCGGGCCCCAAACGCCGAATGAGCCAGATGCATTTTGCATCTCAAAGACACGATCGATAGCTTTTTGAATGCGCACTTTGAGTTGCTTGTCTTTGGCAATCCCGAGATCACGCGACAGATTGTTGACGTACAGTAGCGGCAGGGCCCGTGAGATGGTTTGTTCTGCGCATCCGTAAGGGTAGCGATCAAGTGCGGTGAGAAGGGCAGGCACATCGAGACGCGCGGTCGGCCCAACACTGACATTGACCGTCGTCTCTGCCGCGATCATGTCTTTCACGAGATCCGCACCAAGCGTCAGCGTACCACCGTTGCCTGCTACACTGCTCACGGTGGTGCGTTTAATGTCTTGCGAAGGTGGTTTGACGTCAAACGTCAGCTCGCGCGCGACATCAATGCCATCCAGCCCTTGCACTCTAACTGTGTAGGTGTGCAGGCCAACGTCCTTAGGCGCGATCGTGAAGGCTTCAAGCACACGCTGTTGGGGATTGAGTTTTAAGTCACGCTTTTCCAGTTGGGAGGCGGCGACAACAGGCACGGCCAGTGGATCACCGGCCACATTGACCGTCATTGTGTAGACGCCATCTGGCCCTTCCACATTGTGGATACTCATCTCAACCGTGGCTTTGTCGCCCAACGTCAAGAAACGAGGACCGGACGCCGTCAATGCAATGGCATCACGCACAATCACGTTTTGGCTGGCGCTGCCGAGCTTATCACGTGTCCATGCAACCGCCATCACCCGTACAGTGCCATTAAAATCGGGCAGCTTAAACGACACTTTGGCTTTGCCATCGCTGTTAACAGAAACAATACCAGAGTAGTAGGCGATCGTTCTTTCGACAGGCGGCGCGCCAGCCGTATTCATTGCCGATCCGCCATCACCACCTGAACGCATCGCACCACGTTCAGCGCGCATACCGTCAATCAATCGGCCATAAAGGTCGCGGATCTCCATCGCAAGTCGCTGTTGGGCATAGAAGTGCGCTTCTGGCTGCGGCGATTTAAAGCCGGTGACATTTAAAATACCAACATCAACGGCAGCAACCGTGACATAGGCTTTATCACCCTTTGCCAACCCAGAAATTTCAATCGGTACATCAAGTGTTGTCGCCGATTTGATTTTTTGAGGTGCAGACAAAGCCACGGTTAACGTGCGTGGTTTTTGATCGATACCCAACCACTTGATGCCAACGGAACGACTTGGCATGCGCTTGGCGTTCTCATCCATAGGTCGGTAAAGCATCGCCGTTGCATAAGCGCCCGGCCCCCAATCCGCGCCAACGATGATATCAAATGAATTGTCACCTTTAACGACGGAGACCTGTTTCATGGTATGCAACCCGCCACCGATCACAGCGAGCATAGCTTTGCCTCCATGGCGCGAAGCTATGCGGAATTTGGCCGTTTCGCCGACGCCGTAGCTCTCCTTATCAAGCGCCACATCAAGCAATTCAGGGCTGTCTGATGATTTACCCGACGTGTACCAACCCGCATTAAACAGAAGATTGCTAGCCATTTGGCGCTTATCCGCCGAGGTCACGGTCAGGCGATAGCGCCCATAGCGCACCGGCGCAGATATTTTTTCTGGACCGTCCACACCAACATCAAGCCTACCATCAGACACTTTGCGGGTGATAGTTTGCGGTTCATACATCCATTGACCGTTGGAATTGTACCATTGCCAACTGGTCTCAAGCTTAAATAACTCCCAGCGCACTCCGGCTTCGGCCTTGGCAGCATTCGCTCCATCAACCACAACGACATTGAATTCTGCCGTGCTGTTCTCTGGCAACCCGCTCGTTTCAAACAGAGGCTTTAGGCCGATACGTGGTGTGCCAGGGTCCACCGGCAGCACGGTGCCACGCTCAATCGTACGCCCACCAGGCTCACGCAGGCGTAACAATACTTTGGCTTCGAGAGGGCGCGCAGTTTTGGGAATCTTAGGCAGCGTGATGCGCACCTTGGCAAGGCCATCAGCACCTGTTTGCGCCAAACCATCGAGCGCTTTTCTAACCTGCGTAATCGGTGCATCGACAAGCCCGAATTGATAGCCAGCAAACCCTGCAAGACCCGTTTTGGACGGGCGCACAATGACTTCGCCTTCCATGGTCAGGCCAGCGGCAGGCGGCCCATAGAGATAGCGCCCTGCAACATCGATATCTTGTGCACGTCCTGGCGCTAAACGCGCCTTGCCCGCGTCCAATGTCAGCTCCAGACGTTCGGGTTGAAAATCTTCAACCAGGAACGAGGCCTGTGCGATCGGTTTTGCTTTTGGGTCGATGAAAATTTTGGCGCGCCATGTGCCGGTCATCGCCGCATCACTCAGCCATAGGGCATGGGCACGCCCACCAAGGGCTTCGTCCGACAAACTGATACGCTGATGTTCAACACCATCCGGACGTGAAATCGCAAGCGTGACAGGAAGCAAGGCTGCAACACCCGCCGCATCACGCACAAGCGCTGTCAGGTTGACTTCTTCACCCGGGCGATAAACACCTCGCTCTGTGTAAAGGTAGCCATCAATGGGTCCTGGTGCCGTGCGCCCTTTAACGCCACGGTCTGACAGATCAAACGCATTGACGCGCAAATCGAGGAACGCATATTCGCCGCTTGCATTTTGTGCCACTAGGATCGCTGGCTCCAAGCCGCCCTCGCCACGCGTCAAACGATCTTCAAAATGTGCATAGCCGTGTTCATTTGTTTTCGCGGTGCCAAGAACTTCGTTGTTGCGCGCAACGAGCTTGACATCGACTGCACCGGCGGTGATGGCCTCTGCGAGGGAGCGGACAAAGGCATGGACGCCATCATGACCGGAAAATGCCGTCAGACCGAGATCTGAAACAATGAACCATTGGGTTGGAAGATTGCGCCAACGCTCTTGTGGACGCCCCGTTGGTGCAGCGGTCATCACATAAGCGCCAGGTTTTAGCGTGCCCAACACATCTGTTACGGGAAATGCCGTTGTCACTTCTCGGTTGAGCTTCGAGGCGACAGTCATCTTGCCGCTGTAAATTTTAGACCCGGTCTGGTTCTTCAGCTGATCAAGGTCGTAGCCTGAGAGCTGGCGATTTAACGACCCGCTTTCCATTTGCGAAGACAAACTGCGATCACCAACGCGATAAACATTTACATCGACAGACTTGGTGTTGACGCTGACAAGCGGAATGCCCTGCTGGCCACGTGCGGGCAGCACATAGGCTTTACCTGTGAAGCTCACAAACGGTTTTCGGTCTGGCACATAAATCGCTAGATCGAGTTTTTTCGGCAGCACCTCACCAATATCAGACGGCAGCCCAGCGCGAACCTGAATTTGATAGCGCTCACCATGGCTGACTGAACCAAAGCAAAGTTGCTTCTTTTCGGCCGCGAGAGATTCTGGGTCTTTGCCATTGATGGCAACATACTTTGAAAAGTCTTCAACAGTGCGAGACAGTAATTCTGAAAAGCGAACGCAAATGCGCGGTTCTGCAACATCGCTTTCGGTTGCATAGTCCATCATGCGAAAACCATGTTGGGCGCGCAATTCCTCAAAGGATTTGCGCACGTCGGCAACTTCACCATAAGCCAGTGATGTTTTCAGCGCCTCAATAGCTGGCCGCCAGTAGGCACGGCGCTGTAAAGCCTGGGCGAGGATATGCAAAGCAGCGGCTTTGTCTTTGTCTTTTATGGCCAGTTGGTAGGCACGGTATGCGGCACCACTCGCGTTAACCGGAAGATCATACCGCTCTGATGTGTTGGAGGGGTCTGGCTTGATCGCCAACAGGGCCTGGGCGAGGCCGAGCCAATTGGCAGGGTTGCGGTCTTCCTTGACAACAGCAGACGCAAACCCACGTGAGGCTGCACGTGGATCAGAATGCAACACCCGATTGGCCCGAATTCTTAAAACGCCGGGACGCGCTGCCCCCTGCTTCCAATGCTTTTTGATGAATACTTCATAGCGTGCTGCATCTTTTGCGATACCACTGTGAATAAACTTTGCAGGCTCAGCCAACGCGACCACGCTGAGCAGCACCAGCAGTGTGAAACCCAAAACCAGGCGCATGGCCTGGGTGATGAACAGTGGGGTTCTCAAGACCTGAACGTCAGACATTGGGGTTCTTCCTCAAAATGGGGCTCAAAAAAAGGTCATCACCGGCAAAGTTGGGTCGCCTGAAACGAGCGCAAGGTTCACCGAAGGTTGATCATAGTAGGGGTCGTGACGGTCGGATCTGAAGACCATCAGACTCCAATGACAAAACATTGACGATAATGGAGGACTTATCGCTTGATACCGCGGAATGCGCCTTGTTTTTGCCACGGGTGAGCAACGGCGGCCAAGTGCTGCACCGCACACGCCTCCGAGGCCATATTCCCACCTGACAGGCATACAAAAAAAATGCCCATCTGGAATGAACCAGACGGGCATTCAAAAACGGATTAGTTGGGCCTTTGGCGCGGTGCGTTTCGCCCGCAGATATAAAACCTAGAGCACAATCTGCTTAGGTTGAAACAGTGGGCGTGCTCTAATCTTTTTGTTTTGGCTCGAACATGATCTAGATCGACCTTGCGAAAAGTTGGCTTCGACTTTGAGCAGATAAGTTGATCGCCAGTCTTCGGATAGAGTCATGAGATAGAGCGTCGCGCAAATAGCCTCGCTGGTACGAGAAAATGCGCGAGGCTCTAGTGGCGGGTTGACGGAGCCCGTGAGCTGATGTCTTCCAAAGGTGACATAACAGCGGACGTTGCAATAAATTCCTGATCTGAAATGACCGTTTGCGCCTCGTCACAAGGTTGCGATAACCACATAGATTTCACAGGCCGCGCGCCATTCCATAGCTGTTCAAAAGATGACCGTACACTCGCGTTGGTAAACGCGCAATTGCTACTATAGCGCTCATAGGCGTCACATTGGGCTGGATCACGACGCATGCAATCGCCTATCCATGAAGAATTGTTGTCAAGAAGAAGCACTTCATGCACATCAAGTAGGCGCGCATCTTGAATGACGCGGGTGCCGTTAACGTCTGAATTGTTATCTTGGCGTTTTGCAGCTGATCCATTTGAGCCAAGGGAGGCAAAAACGGCATAGACGGAAATACCAAGAGCGGCCAGGTCATCAGAAAGTTCTGCAACGGCGCGTGCAACGGGGCTGTATGGCGAGCGAGCGATAACACTAAAGTTCAAAGACAAACCAGCAGAAACAGGTACCTTCCGGCGCGCCTCCAAGGCTTGGGAGATGAATGCACGCAGGACAGCTTGTTTGTCCTCTTTCTTGATGACATGCATCGCCGAAGTCGCCTTTTCACTCATGAGTGGATTCCTCAATCTCTTTATCTTCTGCCTCTCGCAGATCGTGACTGCAAGGACGGCCATTGTTCGAAATAGAGTCTGCACCGACAAAGTTTAAGCAACCGTTTCTGTGAGGCCCAATTTTGGACACTTTATTTGTTGCCGCGACCAGTTTTATACGTCCGTACGCGCCGCAAACCGACTTGCAAGGCGTGAGACTTCTTCGCCGTCATGCACTTCAACCATCTGATCTATCACATCAATTTCGTCTTCGTCTGGTTGGTAGGTAAGCGCAATTGGAGCCTCTTCATTGTCAACTTTTATGGCCAATTCAGGGTCTAAAGTATTGGCCAATGGCACCGCATCCGAGCCGCTGAGTTCTTCATTCGCCGCTTGCAACGCCTTGCGCATCAAACCTGCAACACCATTAGGCAGTGTTGCTTCGGTGACAGGCACCGAAATTGTTGCCGTGTCTCGCGTCAAAACCACATCGACATGGCTGTCTGTTAACTCGGTGTTAACCGTAAGTGGCGTCGCCAACGTGGCTTCACTCGTTGGTCGTGGGGTCATTTCCACCGGCGCATCACGAACCGGAAATGTATCAGCTAGGATCGAGTGAGATGGGATCGCCGGTGGCTGTACGCGCTGCTCCACCTGCACACCATTTTCTGTTGCACGTTCCTCCTCAACACTGTCGTCATCCAGATCATGATCCCTGGTTGGCGACGTCAAGGTCACTTCTGCCTCTTCTGCGCCAACGGGAAGTGGCTCTAATTCTGGCACTTCCGCGATAGCATCATCGTTTTCACCGCTATCGCTGATATGCATGGCATAGGGACCAAATTTGGCTTCATGCTCTGGGGTAACCTCAGCTTTGGTTGACTGAGTGGTGGAAGACGGCCAGCCCGTGTCACGTCCTGCGTATCGTGGGGTTTGATCTGCACCCGTGTACACGGGATCACGATCTGGACTGGGGTGATTTGGACCGTGCACCCCAGCAGCAAAGTCATAGGCCGCCGTTTGCGTCGTTTTCCGCATTTTTGAGGACAGGGCATCCGCCGTGGAAGTCATAGGCGGCTGTGACGTTTCCGCGCCAGCGAACGGTGCAAATGTTTCTGCATTCTGACCGCCCGTCTTTGCTGAAGACAGGTCTTCTTCCAGTTGCGCCCGACGGCGCTTAGTTTCAGCCCGACGCGCGGCACCCATCACAGCGCCTAGAATAATTTCTGACCAAGCCCCGTCGCGGAACTTGTAGACGCGAAATGCCTCACAGCTTGCAAACTTACTGCCTTGGCGCGCTAACCGTTTCTGGATGGCGCGCGTGTTGAGCAGCAATGGATTGTAGACACGCCGGAAGATGCGTTCTTTTTCAAAACTCGTGAACAGGTTAGCGAGCAAGTGGGCTTCATTTTGCAGCTCCTGTGCTTGCTCGGTACCGTATTGTTCGCCTTGAGGCGCGCGCGGGTTGCCCCGGAATGGGGCATCAAGCGGTACAGCAACATAGTAGTCGCCGTTTTGATCAAAGACGACATGGCGGAAAATTTCAAAATTATCACGCACCTGTGGATCGCGATGGATCTCTTTGAAGCGAGACAGAATTTCGATCACTGGACCGCGCTCAGCAGCCCGCATTTTTGGCACAAGGTTTTCAATGCGATTGGTGGCCCGGCCCATTGAGACCAAAAGCAGACAGAGATCAACAAACAAAGCAATCGCCAGTGGAACATAATCGCGGGAGGATAGACCCGCGGTTACCGTCGCAAGCTTGACCTGGTCCGTTTTGCTGACCGCCTGGCGAATGGCCTTTTGCTGAAGGTCGCGCAGTTCATCGGCAGAGGGTGGCAATTTGAACGTCAACAAACCTTGCAACGTCGCTGTCAGACGGCGAAACGCTTCAATCGTCGCTTCAGAACCTTCGACAACAGCGATCTTGGGTTTGTCGAGGGTCGGCAATTGATCAAGCGCGCGCACAGCGCCACGCAAAGCCTGCTGCAATTGCGCGTCGGGACAGGAAAAGGTCTTCCCACTCGCCGCTTTAAACACGGTTTTATCGGAACGCTCTGCCAAATCTGATCGCAGTTGTTTTAATTGGGGATCGGTTCGAAACGCGTTGAAGCCCGTAACCGTGAGATCAAGTTTGCGACCGAGGGCGCGCATAAACTCATTGCGCGTGCCCGACTTGGGATCGACAATTGCTGGGTCCTTCTTGGCAATCTTGATAAGATCGCTATCGAGCGCTTTCATATCGCTTTTGATTGCGCCAACGCGGCCAGCAACAAATTCAGACGAAAATGTAAACTTTGCTGCGTCTTCCGTACGCATTTTACGCCGCGGACCGTCACCTGGACGGCTGTTTGGGCACGAGGTGCCCTTGGTGCGTTCAAGCTCAGACTTCTTTTGGGACACAACTGCCAATTGGGTCAGCGTTGCCTGCAATTGCTCAAGGCGTGTCGATGCCCCGTTCAGTGAACTTTGCACTTGGCCAACAGCCGATTCTGCCGAGCGCGACGCTTCGGTCCGGCTTTCTAAAACCTTCCAATAGAACCCGAAACCAAAACCAACTGAGATCAGAGTCAAAAACAGATATCCGCCAACGTAGGCCAGCTTGACGAAGCCAGCATGTGGCTTAAACATCTGATCAAGCAGCCAGACGATCATCACCATCAACATGGCGACGGAAAATCCAATGACAACTTTATGGGCAAAGGGCAGCGTTCCAAGATTGGCCTGGATCAACTCCAGCATACCAATATAGGTGGCAACCCACGACAACGCGCCGAGACCAATGACGAGAATATACTTTTTGAAGTCCCGTTTTGTTTCTGGATCTTGCCGCCAGTCTTCATCCTCTGGCGCAAAATCGAGCTTCAGAGACCTCGGGTCAAATCTGTTTCGGTCACGCGGCTGAGACGCATACGCCATGGGGTTTGCCTATTAAACTCGTTTACGCCCAAACGCCGACGCCAATTTGCAGCGCTCGATTTCTCAAGCCGCCACACAACGCCCAACACCCAGTTCGCAAACATGTGTTGCCTTAAATGTCCCATCAGCCCCCAAGGCCCTCGTGATCCATCTATCGATCTATTGGGTGTTTTTGACCGGAGTACGGCGGCGAAGTGTCGGTGAAATGCACGCATATTTTTCCACAGATGCGCCACTTCACAATGACAGCCGTGCGCAGACTTTTCGGCCGTGGTGCGGCGCGTCCCAATGGGTGCGCCCAAGTACCTGGCGTGGCTCGTCCGGCGCGGTGGACGCCACCAATTTGGGTCACAAGGGCGTATGGGGCTAAGATTTGAGTCTCACCAAGCGATTGCAGCGGCAATTGCGACGATATAGAGGCGGGAGCTCACCAGATGGCCAATGACAATAAGCGCAACCAAACGCAAAAAACCAAAGCTAAGACCCTGCCGGACCCGCTCGCCAATTTCGACATTCATGACCCTCAATTGCCGGACATCGTCAAAGACACAGCTCTCGCGTCAGGCGGCTTTCCTTATGACCAACGTATCAAAAAGAAGCGGTATGAAAAACGACTGCTTGAGTTGCAACATGAACTTGTAAAATTGCAGGTCGATGTCAAGAAAACAGGCAAACGGGTTGTTGCTCTTTATGAAGGGCGTGATTCTGCGGGCAAGGGCGGCTGCATCTCACGCACCTTGCAGTATATCAATCCACGCCATGCCCGTTCTGTCGCGCTCACAAAGCCAACCGAAACCGAACAAGGCCAATGGTATTTTCAGCGATACGGGACACATCTGCCCACAAACGGCGATATCGTGCTGTTCGACCGCTCTTGGTACAATCGTGCTGGCGTCGAGCGGGTGATGGGCTTTTGCAACGAAGCGCAGCTGGCAAGCTTCCTAAGAGAAGTGGCCGACTATGAAGCGCTCCTCGTGCGCGATGGCATTCACTTCTTTAAATTCTACCTAACCATTGGTCGTGAGATGCAATTGAAGCGTTTCCATGAACGGCGCCATAGCCTACTGAAACATTGGAAGCTCAGTCCTATTGACATTAAAGCGATGTCAAAATGGGAGGCCTATACCGAAGCTGAAAACGAAATGTTTCGGTTCTCGCATACCGCCACAAGCCCGTGGACCATCATCCATGCCAATGACCAACGCCGCGCGCGCCTGGAATCTATTAAATCTATGCTGACGGCAATAGATTACGATGGCAAAGACCCAAATGTGATTGGTGAAATAGATACAAAAATTGTCTCAAACGGGCCCAGGCAAGACGGCTGATGCCGTGCCATAAGGCCAGACCACGCTCCAAATTCTTTGCAAGGTGATCGGGTTGGCGGCGGAAATGAGAATATAAGCAATCATGCCCATGGCAAAAAGTGGCACCAGATAAATCTGCACAAAGTGTACAATTTTGAGGCCGTTGGTTGAGCCAACGAGAGATTGATTCACCTCCAACACCGAAAGCGTAATCATCACTGTGATCGAGGCATAGGCCATGACAAAGATAATATCTGACAACGTTGCCTTATCTGAAGCGGGCTGATTGAGCGCCAAATAGAGCGCTATAGCCGACAGCAGCGCCGTCACTTGAATACCCATCACAGCTTCAAAGCGTGCCGTTGGGATGAAATGCGCCACATAAGCAACGATCATAATAAACGCCAACGGCACAATCACGCGCAGCAAATAGTCAATCACCTGCCGGTGCATCACCCAGGTATAGTTGAAATTGTAGTACGGCAGAACCTTCTCACCACCCGTGGCGCTTTCAATCGAGCGAATAATCAGCTCGTTGGTGCCCACATAATGGGAATGCATTTTCCAGCCATCCACCTGGAAGATATCTGCACGTATGTCATCGGCTGGTGGTTGAAGGAAGAATGCAGCCTCCATCGTGGCCGGCTGGAATGAAATTGAGAAGATTTGCTCGTCAAATGGATATTTCCTGAGATCTGGATCAAAACGAAACCGTCCCGCCACTCGATAGATGCGCGAGACAAGATCATCATCACCTGACGACGTCTCCTCGTGCACCCGTCGCACATTGATCATTGGCTGTGCAGAGTCGCCAGAACGCATGGCATTGGTGAATTCAATGGTGCTAATCGGAATTTGTTTGTTGGCACGCATTGTGAAAAAGAACTCTGCCTCAAAACTGCGGTTGTTGCTATCAACATGAGAGATCGACACCATATCGAGGTGCACGTAGAGCACCGGTACCGATTTCACACTGCCACCACGACGAACGTATTGTTGCGGTGCTAGAATTGACTTGGACTTGGCTTTAGGTCGCCAAACCAACAAAGAATGTTCCCCTGACGCCTGCGCATCGGTAAACGTCCAATCTTGTGCCCATCCGCGCCAGACCCGCTTCCCTTTGCGCAGCTTGCCAAGCTCATCCACGATGTAGTCCGCCATACGCGCCGGGTTGGGTGAGGGGCTTGCTTCGGCAAATTCAGCCAACATTGCAACCAGATCTGCGTAGCGGGCACCGTAGCCAACTGCGTAAGGGGAAAAACTGCGCACTGCGGGCATACGGTCTGGACTTCGCATTAATTGTTCCAAACGTTCGTTGTTGAGATTGGCAATCCCGCCTTCTGCAATTTCATAAAACGAACCGAGATAATGTTTGCCGCCACCTGTTGGGTGGGAAACAACACCATTAATGGAACCAAGCGCTATGAATACTGGGATCTCTATGTCAGATTTTGCCAGTCTTTCCAAAACCTTGGAGCCACGCTGTGAGCCTACCGACAGAAATAAAATATCTGCGTTCTTGGCTTTAATTTCGGCAATCACTCGATCAATTTCAGCCCCGTTATCTTCGACCTTACCCTTGATCCATGACGAGGCGACCATCGGAACTTTGGCATCTGATGCGGCTAAGCGATCATGAAACGCGCGCGTGTAAAGGTCATTCTCTAACCCAATAAATGCCAGACGTTGGAACTTACCGTTGGCGAATGATACAAAGACATCTTCTTCGTCGCTGACAGCACGGGTAAGCGTGTAGATATTGCGGTGGTTGGCAAACAGGTCTTCAACAGACAATTCGGAAATAAACGCTTTGCCGGATGCACCAACAGTATCCATGACCTGCGAACCGCGCGTCGAATTCCAAATGCCAACCATGGCCAGCAATCTGGGATCTGCGAGCGCTTCATCAACATTGGCAATCGTTTTCTTGACGTCAGTCTTATCGTCAAAGAAACGTATATTGAGTGTCCGGCCTTTGACCCCACCTTGGGCGTTGATCATTTCGGCGCGGCGGCGAACAAAATCCTGAATTGCAAAGACCTCTTCAGGACCGTTTTCTTCTACCGAGGAACTGATGTGAACAGCGATTGTGTAGCCAGCACTCGTCGCATTGCTATCTTCAGCCATGGTGGGGCGGAGCATGACACCAACTGCGCCTATGAGCGCCAACATCATCCAGCAGATTGCAGGCGTTGGACGAGACGCAACTTGGCCGACCCGATTGTTGTGCGAACCAGTCCCCATCACGTTCTAAAATTCCCCAAGGGCTGACGAATTTAGCCGATCTTCCCACCAGTTTGCCAGCAATTCTGGAGCATGACGAGGCCTTTAAAAGCACAGGCCAAAGCCAATTGACGACAGGGATAAATTTCATTCCTATTTGGCGCGGCTTGATCTAGGGTCCGCCCGCGCCTCCTCGAAGAGGCGTCCTGGCCAAAGTGCGCACTACGTCAAACCATGGGGAAATACTGATGTCCAAACTGCTGTCCGTTCGTTGGCTTGCCATCCTGGTACTGACCATAACCGCCGTGCTGGCCGCAACCGAATTTGGTGGCATTCGATTGCACATTGTGATCGCCGCGTTATCAGCGTTGATTTTTGCTGTGATTGGCGTCAGGGACAACGCGCAGCTTAGCGCTACCGGGGCATCTCAACACGCCATCGGCGCCTCATCAGCACGACACATGGGGTTGGTTTGGATTTGGGGTGCTGCAATCCTGGGACTTTCATATTTGTTTCTCATCCCTCCATGGCGGGAGTGGCTCCATTTCTTTGCGGCTTTTGCCATCGTCGGGCTGCTCTGTATGGTATTTTCTTCGGCCCTTGAGCGTGACGCTGAAAGCAATAGCGGTGATCAAACCATGCTCAAGCTAGGACGCCTGCTGACCATTGGGCAGGTGGTTGGCATGCTGGCAATGCTGATTGGGCTTACAATTGACCCAGATAAAAGCATCCTGACAAAAACACGTCCCGACTGGGCAGCAAATATCGTATTCGTGTTTGGCGGAGCAGCCTTGCTGGCTATCAGCGCCCATGCCCTATGGCAGCAACGCGGTGACGCCAAAGCCAGTTAACCATTCTTCAATGCGGGATCTGCGACCCCGCATGGGCACCGACCGGGACCCCCTGTCAGAGATTTCAATAATGTCGTGCGTCCGGTCTCACATGTTATACTCTCGTCTCACTGTCCAAGTGTAGAACGACCGGATAGTCTTTTCTCAAGTACGGCTTGGAAGCAAAACATAGATGTCCCTAACCCCCGTCATTCCGTTTCTCGCTGTTGCGCTGATTTTATCGGTCACTGGGATGGTCCATGGCGCCGGACTGGGGGACATGCATTTCACTGGACTTTGCGCGGCCGGCTTCATCGCAACCGCCCTTGCCGCAGCGCTTTGGATCAACCTTAGCGCTTGGCGCAAGACGGAAGCAGCAACCAAAAAACCTTCCACCGCATCGGCGTTGCGCCGCAACGGGCGTCTCGCGGGCCTGCTTTATACGTGGGGTGCAGCGGCCATGTTCGCCATCTACTCATTATCCGACCTGAGCTGGCGCCATTCCTGGCAATACGGACTTGGCATGGCACTGTTTGCGATTGGAATTTTCATCTACCTCTACCGACTGGGACGGACCCAGCCGACACCGGTCCCGCCGCTGATCCTGACTATTCTGCATGGTATGGCAGCAAGTGGTGGTCTTGCTTACCTTTTCGGGAGCCGAAAATTGCAAACTGTGAAATCAGATTGGGCCGCCAACGAGGTCTTCTTGTGGGGTGGCCTTGGAATTGTCGTGCTGTGCATTCTGTCATTCATCACGCAGCTTATTCACAACCGAACGCCGGTAGAAACAAGTTCTATGTCTTAGAGCACGTACATCTTGGCTTGAATTCAGTGGGCGTGCTCTAACCTTTTTGTTTTAAATCATGTGTCCGGGCGCAAAATCACCCAACACGGGTTTACCCAGTGTTGGAAACTTTAATGCCAACATTGCCTAAAGGCATGTTGGGCCAACACGGGTTTACCCAGTGTTGGAAACATAAATGCCAACATTGCCTAAAGGCATGTTGGACACAAGCCTGCGCAGTGTTGGAAACATAAATGCCAACACTTCCTAAAGTCGTGTTGGCCAGACCGGCCACCACTTTTGGCTCGTACTTTTTCTAGAGCATCAAGCCTTTTCTCGTACCAGCCAAGCTGTTTGCGCGACGCTCTATCTCATGGCTCCATCCCATGACTCTATCCCATGACCCTATCCCAAAACTGGCGATCAACTTATCTGCTCAAAGTCGCGTTCCAACTTTTCGCAAGGTTGATCTAGCGTTGGCAGCGCCCGCAGTGAAACGTTGACCGCCCTTGATGAACGCTGCGTTTTACTATGCCATTACAGTTCGCCCGACAGCACTGCGCGCCTTCACGGTCGTAAACGGCAAAAGTTTCTTGAAATCCGCCGCGGGCACCACTTGGATCACGATAATCGCGCAAAGTTGATCCCCCGAGCCTGACCGCCTTTTGCAGGACATCACGGATGGCGACGACCAAGCGTTCCGCGCGCTGCGTTGGTTTGCCAAACCGATCAGATAAACACGCTGCGGCCCGGTTCGGTGACAGGTGAGCATGATGCAAGGCTTCGCAGACATAGATATTGCCCAACCCGGCAACGATCCGCTGATCCATCAAGAACGATTTAAGAGTGCTGCGCCGGCCTGAAGCCTTTGTTGCAAGATAACTGGGCGACAACTGATTGCCGAGCGGCTCAACCCCGAGATGGCGGAACAACGCGTGATCATTAAGTTCACTTTCTGGCACGAGTAGCATGAATCCAAAACGGCGCGGATCATTGTAAGTCACCACGCTGCCACCGGACATTTTAAATACGACATGGTCATGCTTAGCTTTGGCACCCGTGTCGTAGATATAGTCCCCGAGCGTTCCTGAAGACCCACTTTTTTTACCCTGGACGAGAAACCGACCACTCATGCCAAGATGCATGACAAGACAATCCCCTGACGAAAGCCCCGCCAGCAGGTACTTGGCACGCCGTCTCAGAGTTTTGACACGGGCCCCCTTGAGACGCGCTTTAAAATCGCGACCAAATGGAAACCGAAGCTTGGGCCGCCGCTGCTCAACACTTTTGAAGGTTGCGCCCACCATCACGGGTGCGAGCCCACGGCAGACAGTTTCCACTTCGGGCAATTCAGGCATGGGATTTGGCCTATTCACCTTTATTCAGGTCGATGGGCGACAGGCCTGTTCAATAACAGGTTTTTCGCCAAACGGGGCGTCAGGATCGACCAATAGCAGGCGGCCATGTCAGATCGTTGGCGACACGCTACCCGAGCGGGTAATCAGCCAGCCACCCGCTGAAAAAAGCCGACAAAACTTGGCTTAGAAATCACTGTAACACCTCGACACCACTTCCTCCTTTCGTCTAAAAGAACCCTCAAGGCGCTACGTTTAAAGCCCTGTTTTCGGGCCGCAGACAAAACGCTCCGAGGAGGGTCGGCTTTCTCTTTGAACGTTGGACAATCGAGTGAAACAGCGGAACGGGCCAGAGGGCTCCGGCCCAACGTCAAGAAGCAAAATAATGCGACCGAAAAAACCCCTCTACGACCAAGTCGTGGTGCACTTCATCACTGAACAAATCGTTCCCAAAAAGGTATTTCGCGCGCAAGGCCCAGCAACGTTGATCTGATCAAAGAAAGAGCATCCAAAACCTGATGTCGACACGAGACACGCCAAACGCAAAACCTAGCGGCCGCGCCATACACCCTGGATCAGGACGACGCAAAGCGCCCGTCTATGCAAAAGGCCGTCAGATCAAACCCGGCGAAATGGATGCAGTCATCGCCATAATCGGCGAGGGACCTTATGAGCGCCCGTTACTGATTGAGTACCTGCACTTGATCCAAGATCATGAAAGCTGTTTGTCGGCTGCACACATGCAATCGCTCGGTGAACTCCTCAAAATTCCGATGGCAGAAGTTTATGAAGTTGCCACCTTCTACGCCCATTTTGATATCGTTCTGGATGGTGAAACGCCACCGCCGAAAATTACGGTCCGTATTTGCGATAGCCTATCGTGCATGATGGCTGGCGCAGAGGAGCTCATTGCCGACCTTGATAGCACTGATATGAAAGACGTGCGTGTTGTCCGCGTACCGTGCATTGGTGCCTGCGATGTGGCGCCTGCAGCGGAAGTCGGCCATCGCCATGTAGCCAAGGCGACGACGAAAAAGCTCAAAGAGCTCGCCAAAAAGCGTGCCACTAAAACCGAGATGCCTGCCTATCAAGGCCTTGAAGCGTATCGCAAAGACGATGGCTATAAAGTTCTTGGATCATGCCTCAGCGGCGAGCACACGGTTAATGATGTGATCGCGACACTCTCAGATGGCGGCTTACGCGGTCTTGGCGGCGCTGGCTTCCCAACTGGACGCAAGTGGGGCTTTGTTCGCGCAGAAGCCAGACCTCGGCTGATGGCCGTCAACGGGGATGAGGGCGAACCCGGCACGTTCAAGGATCGCTTTTATCTTGAAACAAAACCACACCAATTCTTGGAAGGTGTGTTGATTGCAGCCTGGGCTGTGGAAGCAGAAGAAGTATTCATCTACATCCGAGATGAATACCCGGCTGCTCGAAAAATTCTTCTCGCAGAGATTAAAAAAATCGAAAAGGCTGGTCTTGCCAAGCACACCAAGATGACCATGCGCCGCGGGGCTGGAGCCTACATCTGCGGCGAAGAAAGCGCGATGATAGAATCGATTGAAGGCAAGCGCGGCCTGCCCCGACACCGCCCGCCCTATGTCGCCCAGGTCGGCATCTTTGATCGTCCAACGCTGGTGAACAACATTGAGACCTTGTACTGGGTTCCTGAAATCATCACCAAAGGTGCGCAATGGTTTGCAGACCTGGGTGATGGGGAGTCCAAAGGGCTGAGATCATATTCTGTATCCGGTCATGTGAAAAAGCCTGGCGTGATTTTGGCACCTGCTGGCACGACAGCTGGGGGCTTGATTAAACTGGTCGGCGGCATGAAGGACGGCCATAAATTCAAAGGCTACCTGCCTGGCGGTGCTAGTGGCGGCATCCTGCCAGCATCAAAAGCCAATCTCCCCCTCGACTTTGGCACGCTGGAAAAACATGGCTGCTTTGTTGGCTCACACGCAGTTGTAATTCTCTCCGATCAAGATGATATGAAAGCTGTTGCGCTTAATCTGATGAAGTTTTTTGAAGATGAGAGCTGCGGCCAGTGCACGCCATGCCGAAATGGTACGGAAAAAGCAGTTAAGCTGATGTCAGACAAAGTTTGGGATGAGGCGCTGCTTGATGACCTTGCAGTCGTCATGCGAGACGCATCAATTTGTGGTCTGGGGCAAGCGGCCTCGAATCCTCTGATGTCGGTAATTAAGTTCTTCCCTGAAGATCTAAAGTCGTAACAATTCATGGTTGAAACGGTTGCGTAAATCAGAACGCGAAAACAACCCACCGCCACTAGCTCAATATTGAGAGAACCCCATGGCCGGCAAGATCAAATTCGAACTCGATGGCAACCCTGTCGAAGCCGACGCAGATGAAACCATCTGGCAGGTGGCGCAGCGCGAAGGTAGGAAAATTCCGCATTTGTGCTGGCTGCCAGAACCAGATTATCGCGCTGATGGCAACTGCCGCGCGTGCATGGTTGAGATTGAGGGTGAGCGCGTGCTTGCAGCCTCGTGCCAGCGCAAAGTCTCCGACGGCCTGAAAGTCAAAACCGCCACCGAACGCGCCAAGAAATCTCGCGAAATGGTGTTTGAGCTTCTGATTGCCGACCAGCCTGAAAAAGAAACGTCACACGACCCCAAATCCAAATTTTGGAACTGGGTCGATGACATGGGCATCTCCACAACCAGCCGATTTCCTCAAAGCGACGCACCTTCTAAGGACGTACCTTCTAAGGACGTGTCGCACCCAGCGATCTCAGTCAACCTCGATGCCTGCATCAATTGCGGTTTATGTGTCAGAGCCTGTCGTGAGATTCAACACAACGACGTGATCGCCATGGCCTACCGCGGCCATGGCGCCAAAGTGGTTTTCGACTTTGATCAGGACATGGGTGATTCAACATGTGTTGCGTGTGGTGAATGCGTGCAGGCATGCCCAACTGGCGCGTTGATGGAATCAAACCTCCTCGACGAGACAACCGGTGAGCGCGTCCACTACGAAGAAAAATCCGTTGATACGTTGTGCCCCTTTTGCGGTGTTGGCTGCCAAACCACAGCCCACGCCAAAGACAACAAAGTTCTATATGTCGATGGTCGCGACGGCCCGTCCAATCGAAACCGCTTGTGCGTGAAGGGGCGCTTTGGCTTCGACTACATCCATCATGAAGACCGGTTGACCAAACCGTTGATCCGCCGCGATGATGCCCCTAAGCGGGGTAACCTGCAGGTACGACCTGAAAGCCCGGAAGAAATATTCCGTGAAGCGAGCTGGGACGAAGCGCTCGAAGTCGCTGCAGGTGGCATCAAGACCATCATTGATCGCGATGGCGGACAAGCCCTTGCTGGCTTTGGTTCCGCCAAATGTTCCAACGAAGAAGCCTACTTGTTCCAAAAACTTGTCAGGCAAGGCTTTGGCACCAACAATGTTGACCACTGCACTCGCCTTTGCCACGCCTCGTCTGTTGCAGCGCTCATGGAAGGCCTTAACTCTGGCGCTGTGACAGCGTCCTTTATGGCCGCAAAAGATGCTGATTGCATTATTGTGATTGGGGCGCGGCCCTCAGAAAACCATCCGGTCGCGGCCACATTCCTTCGTGATGCCGCCAAGCGCGGTGCTGACCTCATCATTATTGATCCGCGCGGTCGGTTCCAAGGCACTCAGCGCTATGCCACCCACGCCTTGCAATTCAAAGCTGGCACCGACGTCGCGCTGTTGAACGGCATGCTGCATACGATCATTGAGGAAGGCCTCTATGATAAGCACTATGTGCAGGCAAACACTGAAGGCTTTGATCAACTCAAAAAAACCGTCAAAGGCTATGCACCTGAAAAGATAGAAGCAATTTGCGGAATTAAGGCTGAAACAATCCGCGAAGTTGCACGCATCTATGCGAATGCAAACGCCTCAATGATCTTCTGGGGCATGGGCATCAGCCAACATGTCCATGGCACCGATAATTCACGCTGCTTGATTGCGCTTGCGCTTTCAACCGGCCACATCGGCCGCCCAGGTACTGGCCTACATCCTCTACGCGGTCAAAATAATGTGCAAGGCGCGTCAGATGCTGGCCTGATCCCAATGGTCTACCCAGATTATATTTCAGTCGAAGATAAAACGACCCGTCATTTCTATGAGGAATTGTGGGGCCGCAAACTCGAAGCCAACCCGGGGCTGACAGTTGTCGAGATTATAAGGGCGATCCACGCTGGCTCCATCAAAGGCATGTACATTCAGGGTGAAAACCCGGCGATGTCGGACCCTGATGCATCGCACGCACGCCAGGCACTGGCCAAACTTGAACACCTTGTCGTTCAAGACATCTTCCTAACCGAAACGGCCTGGCATGCTGATGTCGTGTTGCCGTCCTCGGCACATGCGGAAAAATGGGGAACCTTTACCAACACCAATCGGCAGGTCCAGATGGCCCGGCCGGTGATCGATCCACCGGGCGACGTACGCCAGGATTGGCAGCTAATCCAAGACCTTGCCAAGGGCATTGGCCTTGACTGGTCCTACACCCACCCAAGTGAAGTGTTTGATGAAATGACGAAATGTATGCCTTCGCTCAGAAACATCACCTGGGAACGCGTAGATCGCGAGCACTCTGTGACGTATCCGTGCGATTCACCTGAGCAACCTGGCAACGACATCATCTTTGGTGATGAGTTCCCAACTGAGTCCGGTCGCGCCCGCATCGTGCCAGCAGATGTATCGCCGCCAGCTGAAGTCCCGGATGATGAATTCCCATTGATCCTGTCCACGGGTCGCCTTCTGGAGCACTGGCATACCGGTTCAATGACCCGGCGCGCCAATCGGTTGGATGACCTTGAGCCGGAAGCTGTTGTATCCGTCAACCGTCGGGATATGGAGCGACTGAAGCTTAAGGCGGGCGAGTTTGTGCGCGTTGTGACACGACGCGGCGAGATCACATTGAAGGTGCGTCAGGACCGCGAAGTCGCTGAAGGGATGATCTTCATTCCTTTCTGCTTTGCCGAAGCCGCTGCTAATATTCTGACCAATCCACAGCTTGACCCGATGGGTAAAATTCCAGAATTTAAATTCTGTGCCGCCCGCCTTGAGCCCCAAGACAGCCATGCGGTTGCTGCAGAGTAATTTGGCCACGTTGGCAAGTTAGCCATGAGGCCTGAAACATTCCAGCTGTGCCAATAGGTACGCAATCTGGCACACCGCAACGCGACCACGATTCGCGATGGGCCAACCCATGAACAACCCAGACCCGCTTCAGCCTATGGACCCAGAACACAATACCGAGGCGGTTGATGGCCGTCAGTCTGAAACAGCTCTGGAATTGCAACGCGGTGTTGTGCGTGTATTGGCCCAGCATGCACTCTCAAGCGTTTGTAAACTGCCCCTGCCAAATGGCCGACGCGCAGACGTCGTCGGGATCACTGAAAAGGTGACATTTGGATTGTCGAAATCAAATCTAGTATTGCTGATTTTCAGACAGATCAAAAATGGCCGGATTACAAAGCTTATTGTGATGCGCTTTTTTTGCCGTCAAACCGGACTTTGCCACCAATATTCTCCCCGCAGAGGCTGGCCTTATCATTGCCGACAACTATGGCGGTGAATTGGTCCGCAAGCCAGACAGCTAGAAAACGAGCTTATTCAGTTGGCTACAGCGTCGCGCCTTGTCTCGTACCAGCCAAGCTATTTGCGCGACGCTCTAACTCATGGGCTCTATCCCAAGACTCTATCCTAAGACTCTATCCTAAGACTGGCGATCAACTTATCTGCTCAAAATCGAAGCCAACTTTTCGCAAGTGGATCTAGAGTGCCGTTTGCAAAGAGATCGCCGCTGATCGTCTCACGCACAATCGCACGAAACACATGTCGAGAGCGCGCGCGATCTATGGGTCAGCGAACGCGCTCAAGAAATTTCAATGTGTGTGCGTACGTGAGGAATGCGCCGAGCAGCGCTTACTTCGGCGCCCGCTTGGCCAAGATCCGTTGCAGCGTTCGGCGATGCATGTTCAGTCGACGCGCTGTTTCAGACACATTGCGATTGCACAACTCATAAACACGCTGAATGTGTTCCCAACGCACACGGTCTGCCGACATTGGATTTTCTGGTGGTGGTGCCTTCGTATTCGGCGGCGCCAACAGAGCGTCTGTTACGTCATCCGCATCTGCAGGCTTGGGCAGATAGTCAATTGCGCCAAGCTTTACCGCTGAAACTGCTGTCGCGATGTTGCCGTAACCGGTGAGCACAATAGCGCGCGAATCGGCACGTGCACGTGTCAGCTCGGCTAATACATCCAGGCCATTGCCATCTTCCAAGCGCATGTCCACAACGGCAAACGCTGGTGGCTGCTGGCGAATCAAATCAATACCTTCGGTGACTGAATGGGCACTGCGCACATCAAAGCCGCGTTGCTCCATGGCCCGTGACAAACGTTGCAAAAATGGGCGGTCATCATCAACGATAATGAGCGACCGATCTTCAGGCAGTTCGTCAGGTTGAAATGACAGGTCTTCCGTCACCATACTTCTCTCCTCCAATGACGGCGCGAGTATAGAACCCCGATGCGCCGTTCTACTAGTCTAGATTTTGCAAAAACCCTAATAATTTTAATGTTCTATGATCGTTTGTCAGTTAGCACGGCCAAGCTTTGGGCAAATCTGGAAAAGCTCGTCTCAGGTTTAGATTCAAAAGCACGCCGTGGCCAGACAATCCGCACCAAAGCACCTGTGTTCGGTTCTGCCCTGTTTTCAAAGCTCAATTTCGCACCAGACCGTTCGAGCAGCGTCTTGGCAATGAAGAATCCAAGACCCAAACCCCCGGTTTTTTTACCATCTTGGCGTTTGGCCCCATCCGGTCTGGAGGTCACATAAGGCTCACCCAAATTCTCCATGATCTCTGGTCGAAAGCCCAAACCATCATCCAAGACTTGTAGCTCCACCTCATTGCCGTCCCAATAAGCCTTCACTTCAACTTTGGATTTAGCGAAGTCGGTGGCGTTTTCGATAAGATTTCCAAGGCCGTAGAGGATGCCCGGTCGGCGCACCCCGAGCGGCTCACGCCCACCTTCGCCCTTTGCCGAATGATGCGCTTCTGACGTGAGAAAAATGGAAATAACGCCGTTGTTATAGGGAGCAACAGCTTCTGACAGCAAGGCCTGAACCGTAAACGAACCATGCAACGGGTCTTCATCCTCCGGCGACCGCTGCGTTAGTTTTTGCAAAATTTCACGACACCGCTGCGCTTGTGTACGCACTGTCGAGATATCTTCATAGTGGGCGCTTTCTGCAGAGACTTCGCGTTCAAGCTCTTTGGTGATCAAAACGATGGTTGACAGGGGCGTGCCAAGTTCATGCGCTGCGGCTGCGGCCAACCCGTCTAACGCGTGCAGTTTTTGTTCGCGCGCCAGCACAAGTTCTGTTGCGGCAAGGGCCGTCGACATCTCACCCGTTTCTTTCGTAATGCGCCAAGCATAAATGGTGAGAAAAGCCATGCACGCGGTGACCGCTGCAAAATACCCCATTTTGTAAAGAAATGGCGTGTCCAATGGCGGGCCACTGCCCCAGGGCAGCGGCATAGAAGACAAAATCAAAGCCAACGTGACCGCTAGCGCCAGCACTCCAAGAAAAATTGTACTTCGCAACGTCAACGTGGCCGCTGACACGGTCACTGGCGCAACCAGCAACATTGCAAATGGGTTATCAACACCACCTGTCAGATACAGCAAACCACCCAGTTGCAACACGTCATAAACCAACAAGCCAATCGCCAAGTTATTCGATAGTCGGAACCGGGCTGGAAACCGGATCGACAGGTAAATGTTGAGCCACGCCGACATTGCGATCAGCAGCAGCGATGGTCCGATCGGCATATCGAAGCCAAGGCCGAGGGTAACAATGGCAACAGCCAGGCTTTGTCCGATCACGGCAAGCCATCTGATCCGCACAATAGTTCCAAGCTTCAGTCGGCTTTTTGACGCTGCGATCCGGTTTGATTCTGATCCTACAATGGATGGCATAGTGACGCGATACCTCAATAGCCTCGCCCTCTCCATCATCAAGGGCTAATGACGAGCTTGCTGCTTTTAATCGGACGTTGCATACCATGCTGGCAGCAGATGCAACAGATGCGTAAGTTCAAAAAGACCTACGCTACGTCCAGGATTTCAGAAAGGGTACACCATGCGCTCTAAGTCGATTTTGTTCGTTGTCCTTGGTGCACTGGCAGGCGGGCTTGCAGCATTGTTGTTCATGAATTCCAACGGCGCATTTGTCTCGCAGACAGCCCACAAGACGACCTCAGGAAAAGCGCTGATCGGCGGACCCTTCTCTTTGGTTAACCAAGATGGCACGCGCGTTACCGACAAAGATTTTCGCGGCAAAAAAATGCTGCTCTATTTTGGCTTCACACACTGTCCAGACATTTGCCCTGGCAGCTTGCAAGTTATTTCAACAGCCCTTGAAAAGCTTGGGCCCGCAGCAGACAACATCACACCGATTTTTATTACAGTTGACCCAGAGCGCGACACACCAAAAGTTCTTGCAGATTATGTTGCTAGTTTTCACCCTCGTTTGGTGGGCCTGACAGGTGGCAAAAAAGAAGTTGATGACGTCGTAAAAAAAACATTCCGCGTTTACGCCAAAAAGGTCAAAGACCCAAACCAACCTGACAGCTACACGATGGATCACGCATCACTAATTTACCTAATGGATGAAAACGGGAAATTTGTTCATTACTTCGGCCATCCAACCTCAGCCGATAAGCTTGTTGACCAACTACGCCCCTACTTGTGAGGCATTGCAACTTTTGCAGTGCAGCATTCTGTGTCCTATTGGCGACCTTTGCGATGACAAAAAGTCAAACGTGCATTGGTCGAAAGCACAACTTTTGGTCGTTACTGCGAATCGGTCCATAATTCTGTAGTCAATAGATTATTGCGTGTTTTACCCTTTATCCACTGAGATTTTAGTTGCGTTGCGGTGCTGAATTTTCACGAATCCAACATTGCCACATGCAAATCAGTTAAGCGTTGATCGTCACGACCAAGGGGAGCCGTCGATCTTGCTTTATCAATGGTATGAACTAGGCCATGCCGCCGTGCGACCAGCACGCGCTGCTGCAGATACGTATCACACACTGTTAACGCATCCATTTAACCCACTCACGCATTCGCAATTGGGGCAACACGCAGCAGCAGCCTGCGAAGTTTTCGAACGCACAACCCGGCGCTACGAAAAACCAGAATTTGGCATTTCCGAAATTGAAATTGACGGTCAACGGGTCGCTGTCACAGAAAACGTTGTCTGGCAGAAACCGTTTTGTCGCCTCATTCATTTCGAACGTGATGTACCACAAGAGTCGACCGAGAAAGACCCACGCATTCTGGTTGTGGCACCGATGTCAGGACACTTTGCAACGCTGTTGCGTGGCACGGTAGAAACGCTCCTCGCCAATCACGATGTCTACATCACGGACTGGACCGACGCGCGTTCAGTACCGATGTATGAAGGCAGCTTCGATCTTGATGATTACATCGACTACATCATTGATGTCCTGCACCACCTTAAAGGTGACGCGCACGTACTTGGCGTATGCCAACCCTCAGTCCCCGTATTGGCTGCTGTTTCCCGGTTAGAAGCCGATAAGGATCCAGATGTGCCATGGAGCATGACGCTTATTGGTGGGCCAATAGATACGCGGATCAATCCAACAGCGGTCAATAAAGTTGCTGAAACGCGCACACTCGACTGGTTCCGTAACACCGTCATCACCCACGTGCCGTGGCCATTGCCCGGTGCCGGTCGCTCGGTTTATCCGGGCTTTGCACAGCTGTCTGGCTTTATGTCGATGAACTTGGATCGGCATGCGCGCGCCCATCATGCGTTTTTCGATCATCTCGTCGAAGGAGACGGGGATTCAGCTGAAAAACATCGCACGTTCTATGATGAATATCTGGCTGTGATGGATTTGACAGCTGAATTTTACCTGCAAACAATCGACACCGTCTTCAAGCGTCACACTCTGCCAAAAGGCGAGATGCACCATCGCGGCAAGACAATAGACCCCAGCAAAATTGAGCGCGTTGGGCTGATGACGATTGAAGGCGAAAAAGACGACATAACCGGCGTTGGCCAATGCAGCGTCGCGCACGATCTGTGCAGCAACCTGGATAAAAGTAGCGCGCACAAATTTGTTGTACCTGGCGTCGGTCACTATGGCTTGTTCAATGGATCCAAGTTTCGTACCGAAATCGCACCGCGCATCGCTCAGTTCGTGCGCAGCCATGACCCGAGATGGGACGAGTCTTCCTGGGCACTGCTGAAGAAATTTGCAAGCCCTAGAAAAACTGCGGTGGCGAACATGTCTGACATTGGACCAAACACACCTGCCAACGACGCGTTAGAACTACCAATCAAAGAAACAAAAGTCACTTGCGGTATCTGTGCGACCCAGACAACAAACGAGTTTGACGAAGACAGCCCACTTCAAACTGCCATGAAGTTGTGGAACATTTCCCACGACACAGTGCTCAAAAGCGCCTGGCGGATATGCGCGCCGGGCACCACAACCAACGGTCGTGAACAGAAAAAAACGAAAGTCGGCCGAACGTGATCACTACCGAGCCCCTAGCGTCCCTATTTTTAGCTCGGTCCAAAACTGAGCAGGATCTTGTTACGACTGACATGGACGCAATTGCAGCTCACTTTGACACCACACTTAATGCCAGCCTTGAAATTCGCCGCCATCCACGGGCGCGCAATCTGACTTTGCGTGTCAGTGCAGCGACTCGCAAAATAGTCGCCACCATTCCAAAACGCGCCAGCCGCCGCGAAGCGGCCGGACTGATCCTCGCTCATTATGCGTGGATCCGAGAACGCCTTTTAAATGCACCGCAAGTGATGGCGTTCGTTGACGGCAGCGAGATACCCTTTCGCGGCACGGTCAATCGCATTCGCTTTTGCGCTAAAACCCCAGGACGCGGCGTTGTTGCGAGCGTGGCGGCACCTACGGGACCCGAATTGCATGTTGCAGGTCGGCCGGAGCATTGCCCCCGGCGCTTGAAAGATTGGTTGGCGCGCACGGCAAAAGCCGATCTTGAAGAGCGTGTAAAACATCACGCAACCGCTCTTGGCGTTTCCTATCGCCGTGTAAGTGTGCGCGACCAAGTCAGCCGTTGGGGATCGTGCTCATCATCGGGCACGCTGTCTTTTTCTTGGCGGCTAATCTTAGCACCACCGGAGATTCTCGATTATGTGGCCGCTCATGAAGTGGTCCACTTGCGGGAAATGAATCACGGCCCGGCATTTTGGAGCCTGGTCTCGAAACTTTGTCCAGACTTCAAAGCCGCCGAGCACTGGCTGACCAACGAGGGGCCAGATCTGCATCGCTATTGCCCGACGCATTTGATGTAAGTGCATAACGCATTTCTGCCGATATGCTGCGGAAGGACCGACGGGCAGACTATCTCGATAAAATGCTGTAGATGTATGCGCCCAATCCCATGGTGATCGCGATGGCAACACGCGCAGAGATAACAAACGCCATAAACAGCAACTGGCGCTCCTCGAGCAACAACTCAAGCCAGATGTTGTAATGCGGTGCCAACCCGCGCGAGGTTATGAAGACCTTCAACTCGCGTGCCCAACCGAGCATGTCAGACAAAAGCTCAGGGTTGTTGTAACCAACAAACGCCAACAACATGGCGCCTAAGATCAATGAAAAGAAAATGGTGCCCGTCGCAAGAAGAATTCTAATCAGCATAGTTGGCTCCAATCCATCGGCCTAAACCGTCACCTGCGGGCCGTCACCTGCGGGCCGTCACCTGCGGGCCGTCACCTGCGGGGATGACATACCTCAGCCTAAACGGGTTGTGGCAATAGATCAAACGTCGAGATTGACAACGGAAAGCGCATTTTCCTGAATAAATTCACGGCGCGATTCAACAACGTCACCCATCAGCTTGGTAAAGATCTCGTCCGTATCCGCTAGATCACCAATCTTGACCTGCAACAGTGTGCGCCCATTTCTGTCCAGCGTCGTTTCCCAAAGCTGATCAGGATTCATTTCGCCAAGACCTTTGTAACGCTGCAGTGTCAACCCTTTGCGGCCGCTTTCATACACCGCCTCCAGCAAACTGCGGGGCCCGTGAATAGGAATGTCCTCGTCGTTGCGCTTCAGCCTCGCAACGCCGGAGTACACTTCCTCAATCACTTTGTGCTTCTCGTTGAGGCGGCGTGCTTCAAGTGAATCGAGGAATGCACTGTCAAGGGCATGGGCTTCTGTGACACCGCGCACTTCTCGCGTCAGCAAGTAGCCGTCATTGCTATAGCGCCCCTGCCAACCTTTTTCGGTTTCATCGGCGATCAGGTTAAGGCGGTCAGCAATTCTGTCAGCGACCTTACTGGCTTCAATTGCTGAGTTTTGATTTGCAGGGTCGAATGCACCCACAATTGCCGACTGTTCAACAATGTCGCGAGAGTAGCGTGAATGCAGGTCGTCAATCAATCGACCGATGTTGCGGGCATCATTCAGGACGTCGCGCAAATCCGGACCTGCGCGTTCACCGTTGTCTGTCACAAGAACAGACTCTGATAGGCCGGTGTCGATCAGGTAATCTTCGAGTGCGCGTTGATCTTTCAGATAGGTCTCTGACTTGCCACGCGCCACTTTATAGAGCGGCGGCTGGGCGATGTAGAGATGGCCTTTTTCAACCAGCTCCGGCATTTGCCGATAGAAGAATGTCAACAGCAGCGTACGAATATGTGCACCATCAACGTCAGCATCCGTCATGATGATGATTTTGTGGTAACGCAACTTTTCCAGATTGAATTCTTCGCGACCAATGCCTGTGCCAAGCGCGGTGATGAGCGTACCGATCTCCTGGCTCGACAACATCTTATCGAAGCGCGCACGCTCCACATTGAGAATTTTACCTCGAATGGGCAACACCGCTTGATAGGCACGTTCACGACCCTGCTTGGCAGAACCGCCAGCGGAATCACCCTCAACAATGAACATTTCTGTATTGGCTGGGTCACGATCCTGACATTCTGCGAGCTTGCCGGGAAGGTTCGCCATATCAAGCGCACCCTTGCGCCTTGTCAGGTCACGGGCTTTGCGCGCCGCTTCACGCGCCAATGCGGCCTCAACAATTTTGCCAACAATGAGGCGGGCTTCCTTCGGGTGTTCTTCAAACCAGGTCGCCAGAGTTTCGCCAACTAAGGCTTCGACCACAGGCTTGACTTCGCTCGACACCAACTTGTCTTTGGTCTGGCTGGAAAACTTAGGGTCCGGCACTTTAACGGACAACACACAGGTTAAGCCTTCACGCGCATCATCACCCGACAGGCTGACTTTTTCTTTCTTGGTCAAACCACTGGTGTCGGCATATTTATTGATGACCCGGGTCAACGCGGAACGAAAACCGGCGAGGTGCGTGCCACCATCACGTTGCGGAATGTTGTTCGTGAAGCAGAGTACATTCTCGTGGTAACTGTCATTCCACCACAGCGCGACATCTACTGAGGTGCCATCACGCTCTTGCGCGATCATAATTGGATCGTCGAGAAGGCCGCTTTTGGAGCGATCTAGGAATTTTACAAACGCCGCCGTGCCACCGTCGTAATAAAGCTCTTGACGTTTGACGTCTGCATGGCGCGCGTCTGTCAACACAATGCGTGCACCAGAGTTCAAAAACGCGAGTTCACGCAGACGATGTTCCAGCGTCGCATAATCAAACTCAATCATCGTGAAGGTATTTGGTGAGGGTAAAAAGCTGACTTCCGTACCGCGTTTATCACCAGCATCGCCAAGCATCTTAAGCGGTTCTTCAGGGACACCATCGCGGAACTTGATTTCAAAGACTTTACCATCGCGCCAAACGCGGCAGATCAGCCAGCTCGACAGCGCATTGACCACTGACACACCAACACCATGCAAGCCGCCTGAAACTTTGTAGGAATTTTGATCAAACTTGCCGCCTGCATGCAGTTCGGTGAACACAATTTCTGTCGCCGACCGCTTGGGATCGTGATCATCATCGTGCTTGATGCCAGTTGGAATTCCGCGCCCATCATCGCTGACGGTACACGACCCGTCCGGATTGAGCGTCACGGTGCATTCGCTGGCATGACCGGCCAGCACCTCATCAACGGCGTTGTCGACCACCTCGTAGATCATGTGGTGCAAACCTGAGCCATCATCGGTGTCACCAATGTACATGCCTGGGCGCTTGCGCACGGCATCCAAGCCCTTCAGCATTTTGATGGAATCGGCACCGTAATCTTGGTCGGCTGGGGCCTTTTTAGCTGGATCATCAGCCATTGGAGAACTGTCCTTTGAAGATCAAAAGTATTGGCTCAGAGTATACCACACCAGCCCGAAAAACGGGTCAAAAAGGTGGTCATCTGCGACGATCCATGCACGCGAATTTAGTACTTAATATCAATGGCTTAGATGGAAAATAGTGCAGCCTGGTCGTAGCACCTATTGCGGGCTGAGTTTACCGTCTGCAACAGTCCGAATTTGCATGTCTGTGCCAAGCCCTGAAAAGGCTGCCTCGTCGGTCCCCGTCATCCAGGCTTGCGCATTCAATGAACGTATTTCAGCGAACAAGGCCTGACGGCGATCGCGATCAAGATGAGCTGCTACCTCATCCAATAACAGCACTGGCGCCAACCCATCGCGGCGCTGTCGCACCAATTCAGCATGGGCCAAAACCAAGCCGAGCAATAGCGACTTTTGCTCACCGGTTGAGGACAACCGCGCGGCCATACTCTTCGGCCCATGACCGACCAGGAGGTCACTGCGGTGTGGGCCATCAAGGGCACGCCCGGCGGCTTGATCGCGTGCCCGCGCCGCCTTCAACCGCTCCAAATACTGATCTTCAACATCAACCGCTGCTTGGCTCGCTAAATCAGCTTCTAACTGACCCCCAATACCAACGTCAGCCCACGGGAACGGCGATGTTGGATCACGATCGCGGCGCGCACCAATAACACCGCGCAGGGCGGCAACGGCTTCCGAGCGCGCAGCCGCCAGCGCAACGCCTGTCTCAGCCATAATTTGTTCAAGTCCGGTCAAGATATGGGGATCTTCCACCCGATCCGACAGCACGCGATTGCGTTGTTGCATGGCGCGTTCAAAACGGTTGAGCGTGGTGCGGTGCCCACTATCAAAGCACAGCACAAGTTGATCTAAGAAACGACGCCGTTCCGAGGCCGGGCCTGCAAACAGGCCATCCATCGCAGGCGTCAGCCAGATCATATCGAGATATTCCGAGAGCACGCCTGAGCTGCCCCGCGAGTCGCCATCAATCCGCACTATGCGTTGCGCGCGTTCTCCCTGACCGCGCACCTCTTGCCCACCTTGGCCACTCGCCCGCATGCCCGTGCCAATAGTGACCGGGCCAATCGCACTGTGAACCCGCCCGGATACAGACCAAGCGCCGTCAGAATGCGCTGCTGCTAAATCGGCAGAATGCGCGCGACGCAAACCGCGCCCCGGTGAAAACAGCGACAGCGCTTCTAAGAAATTGGTTTTCCCAGCCCCGTTCTGACCAAGCAGAACAACAGGTTCTGGGCCGACTTCAACACTTGCTTCGCTGTAATTGCGATAGTGAAACAGGGACACTTTTTCAAGCCAGAAGCGCGGCCCAACGTCTGCATGCGCCAGCTCATCCTGAGCTACAGCACCTCGGGCCACATCATCTTGAGATTGCGTTTGCTGCGCTGGATCACTATCGGATACGTGCAGGTCCGAGTTATTTGCCGAGTGCGGCGCCACGATGATTGCCTCTCAGCAAATGGTAGAGTGCGCAAGCACGCGCCCCTTCAACCCCGTTTTGATAAGCCTATTTAGACCCGCATTGGCATCAAGACGTAGAGCGCTGCCTCGTCACCGGCATCACGGATCATTGTTGGAGATCCTGGATCAGCAAGGAAGAAATGCGCCTCATCGCCTTCCAGCTGACCCGTAATGTCCAGCAGGTAGCGCGCGTTAAAGCCTATTTCGAGCGCATCGGCATCATAGTCAACCGCTATCTCTTCCGTGGCACTACCGCCCTCGGGATTGTTGACCGACAACACCAGTTTTTCAGGTGCAATATTCAATTTCACGGCACGGCCACGTTCACTGGCAATGGTTGAGACCCGATCAACAGCGGCAGCGAAGCTTGCTTTTTCAAGCACCAGCTCTTTGTCGTTGTTCTGCGGAATGACGCGCGCATAATCTGGGAAAGTGCCGTCAATAAGCTTAGACACCAACGTTACGGAGCCGGAGACAATTCTAACCTTCGACTCGTTGACTGAAACTGAAACGTTGCCTGAGCTTGCTTCCAACAATCGATGCAGTTCATGCACGGTTTTACGCGGCACGATCACGCCTGGCATACCATCGGCACTCTTTGGCAGATCAAGCTCAACCTGCGCCAAGCGGTGACCATCGGTTGCAACAGCACGCAGCATCTTCTTTTTGCCTTCGCCTGCAACGTGCAGGTAGATGCCGTTTAAATAGTAGCGCGTCTCTTCTGTGGAGATTGCAAACCGCGTCTTATCAAGTAAGCGCCGCAAGTCATTTGCTTTGAGCTCAAACGTTGTTCCAAGATCGCCAGCGGCCAAATCGGGGAAATCTTCAGGAGGCAAAGCTTGCAGAGCGAAAATGGATTGACCCGATGTGATCGTCACCCGGTCCTTTTCACCATCACGCTTAATTTCCACCTGCGAGCCATCCGGCAACTTGCGCACGATGTCATGCAACACATGAGCCGGAACTGTGATGGCACCGGAAGCACTAACATCAGCCGATACCTCTTCCATCACTTCGCGTTCCAGGTCTGTGGCTTTAAATTCCAGTTTTTTGCCAGACGCCTTCAACAGGACATTCGACAAAATTGGAATTGTGGTCCGACGTTCTACCACGCTGGTGACATGGCCCAGCGCTCTGAGCAATTCACTGCGTTCAATCACTAGCCGCATCAGTCGCCTCGGCGGGTTAGAATTGTTGACATCAAGCGACACCGCGACCCTGGCTGTTGAAGCCCCATCATTGTGGCTGGAAGGGAAGAGATTCGCTCAAGAGACCGGCACTTTGACCTGATTGGCCGCTGTTTTTCAAGAGCAGGGGCAAAGGCATGCCCGCTAACCCAAGGGAAAACAGGCGTTTGCACCCAGCCCGCCATAGGCAACGGGTCAATTAAGCCCATTTAGCGCTCAAAATTAGCTGTTTGTCGCACCAAGCAGATGAGGCCAGATGGACTAAGCGCCGCTTCGTGGCATATTTTAGAGCGTCGAGCCTTTTCTCGCACCCGTGAAGCTATTTGCTCGACGCTCTATTCCATGATTGGCAATCAACTTGACTGCTCAAAGTCATTTCCAACTTTTCGCAGGTTGATCTAGTGTGACAGGATCTTCTTCAACTCGTCGATCTCATCGCGTAGACGCACATTGTCACCGAGCAAACCTTCAATCTTTCGGATCGCATGCAAGACCGTCGTGTGATCTCGATTGCCGAACCGGCGGCCGATCTCTGGCAACGAACGCTGTGTCAATTGCTTGGCGAGATACATGCCGATCTGGCGCGGCCAAACTACAGAGCGGTGGCGGCGCTGAGATAGAAGATCGCTTTTTGACACGCCATAATGACGCGAAATGATGCGCAAGATGTCTTCGATCTTGATGCGTCGCGGTTCAATGCCCTGCACCAGGTCCCGGATCACCGTTTCAGCGATATCGAGTGTGATTGGCGTGCGCATGTACTGCCACGTTGCATAGAGGCGCGTAACGGCACCTTCCAGCTCGCGTCCACTTTCCGTCAAACGGTTGGCAAGCAACTCCATGATTTCTGGAGCCAGGTTAAAGGTCGAATCGATGACTTTCTTTTCAGCAATGCGGGTTTCCAAGACCTGGATCCGCAGTTGATAATCGAAATTGCCAATTTCAGCGACCAGACCTCGTTGCAATCTTGAGCGCATGCGCTCGTTGAGATGCTCGATTTGGCCCGGTGCTCGAGCCGACGCCACAACAATCTGGCGACCACCGTCAAGAAGCGTATTGACGATGTGATCGAATTCTTCCTCGGTTTTTTCGCCGTGCATGAATTCAAGATCATCAATCAACAAAACATTGATGGTGCGGAATTTTTCCTTGAACGCCATCGGATCGTGGCTGCGTAGGGCTTCGACAAACTGATAGCGGAAGCGCTCTGCCGTGAGATAAAGCACCTGCGCCTGAGGAATGGATCGTTTCACTTCCCAAGCAATGGCGTGCAGCAAATGCGTTTTACCAAGACCGACGGAGGAGTGAATATAAAGCGGATTGAAGCCCGGATTATTATTCATCACTGTTTCGGAGACCTGGGTTGCACCTGCGTGCGCAAGCCGGTTCGCCGGACCCACAACGAAGCTTTCAAAGGTATAGCGGGGGTCCAAAGGTGATCCCTCAAAGCCGCCAACCTGCGTACGTGTTGCAGGATTAATGCCGGGCAAAACTGCACCAGATAACCCGGTTTGGGGTTGCCGGCGCAGATCAAAGCCTGGTGCGCGATGCGCATCTGGTGTTCCAGCACGGTGTTTGGCGGCAAGGTCTTGAACCTGGTCACCCTGGCGTTGTGTGGCACCACCACCTGGTTGGCGCAAAATCACATTGACGCGCTCAGCGGTTTTAAATTCAGACTGACAGCACGATAGAAGATCATCGGCATAGTGCGACTTGATCCAATTACAGAGGAATTTAACCGGCACTGATACTGTCACGGTCTTGCCGTCGAAGTCATCAAATTCGAGCGCGTTGAACCAGCTCATGTAGATGTCTTCGCCCAAACGCGCCCGCAGCATTGCCCGCACTTTGCTACCTTGGCCATCTTTGGTCGACTTTGGCGCAGCTTTTTGCGTTGCTGGCTTACCTTGAGCTTGGCCCGATTGCACTTTTGGAGATGCCACTTTGCCAGTTGCCTGGCCGAGCGCGTCTATTTTGTCGTTGGTTTTCTGAAGCGTTTGCATTTTTATGTACCCCACACTCGTTTGCTTCAATGTGATATTGTTTGCGTTTGGCTACCTGTTTAAGGCCGCTCAAACTCTCCCAGTGCCCTCCGGAAGAGTAATCAATTGGCCTCAAACGTGCCTTCAAACGATCGTCATTCACGCATACCATTTCATCCCTGTTGCCACGGCAATCCAGCAACCTTCCAGCCACTGACGTTGCCGCGATGTCTGTCAGCATCAAGCTCACCCTCGAAACCCTCTGCCACGTTGAAACAACTGCAGTAGCCCGCAGCTGAACTCAGTTCTGCAGCCATGCGACTGCGTCCACCCGAGCGGCAAATGAAGAACAGACCGCTGTCCTCACTTGCGCCTAGGTGCTTTAATTCTGCCGTTAGCCGATCTGCGAACGCCGCATTGATCTGGCTGTCCGGAAACGTCTGCCATTCGATGGTCACGACCGGTTTGCCGATTGTAGAAAGATCCGGCAGTCCAACAAACGTCCACTCTGAACGGGAGCGCACATCAATCAGCACTGAACCAGGATCCGACTGGAGCTTTTTCCACACGTCGGAAACGGATACATCTTCCACGCGAAATTCGCGCTCTACACCCACGCTTTACACCCCCGCTCATCCTTGCAGAGCCACCCCGGCGACAGCAAAAATGCCATGCCCAAGAAACCGCAACGGGATATGCGAACAACAATAAACTCCACCGGGCTTTGAGCCCGGCGATGACGCATACGCTACGCACTTGGATACTGAATTCAGGCCATTTGACTAATACGCGACCTAAAGAAACTGCCGACACCTGCGAATACCATTCCCGCATTTCCACAGCGTGTGGCTTGATCAAATCATTAACGACTAATTAACGGCTCGGCAAGGCCGGGTAAGGTGCGCAAAACGCACCCCAACGAGGCAACTCAGGGTTGGTTTTCCCCAGGTGACACTGTGTCATTCATCCACAGGTCTGTTGAGAACCTCGTTGAGTCTTAAGCACAATTTCCACTGCTGAACGCAGTGCAAAATGTTTAAATTTGCATGACAAGAACTTGTCGTAAAAGTTACATTTTTGACTTGAAGATTTTCTTCGTTGCGAGTCGGTGAAGTTAGGAAATAAGCGAGCTTTCACCACTCAAGCCGTTGCGATTCAACAACTTCATTGCATTGCAACGTGCAGGCAGAAATAAAAAGGAGCCGGTCTGTTGTGGCGAACACAACACACCAGCCCCAAGTGCATCAATGCGGAAAATAAATTTAGCCAAGCGCCTTAACACGGGCCGCGAGACGAGAAATTTTTCGGCTCGCTGATTTGCGATGGATGATGCCACGCTGTCCAATGCGGGAAATCAATGGCTCAGCAGCCGAAAACGCAGCACGTGCAGCAGCCGAATCGCCGCTTGCAACCGCTTCTTCAACACTGCGAATGGATGAACGCATTTCTGTGCGGCGATCTTTATTCACCGCGGTTCGGCGAAGGATCTTACGAACTGCCTTCTTTGCCGAGGAAGTATTGGCCATTGTTGTTGTCCTCTTTGTAAACACCACACAATCACAGGCAGAATGGGCGCCTCTATTCGGCGCATCGCACTTCGGTATGCACGTTGTGATTGGAACACGTGAACCGCCCGGAACGGGGTCCCGAGCGGCGTCATTGGCCCGTTGTATAAGGCGATGGGGCCCAAGGGTCAACGCTGGATGATCCTTAAACCATGGGTCAGAGCGCCGCCCCACCAGGGTCTGACTACCGATTGGGTCACCTAGTTTGACTGGCAGAAGGGCCGACAAGAGCCGCCAACGACCACGATACGCCACCTCACAGATCGCGCACCACCTGCATCAAGCACGCCATTTGATGGAACAGCCAAGCGATGGGGTCTGATGCGCCGGCCCCTTTCCGGTCTCTGCAATCTGTTTCATCGCCTCATAGAGCTCACGGGGTGCATTTTCAGGGGCTGGATTGCGGCCACTGGCATCAATCCGTCCGCGATACTGCAGTTCGAGATTGCCGTTAAATCCGAAAAAATCTGGCGTGCAGACAGCACCATAGGTGCGTGCAACCTGCTGGCTGGCATCATGCAAATAGGGAAACAGAAAGCCCTGCGCCGTCGCCAGCGCCACCATGGCTTCAAAGGAATCCTCAGGGTAGGCGTCGGCATCGTTTGAACAGATGGCAACAACACCCACACCAAGGTCTGACAGATCGCGAGCATCACGTTCCATACGATCCAAGATCGCTTTTACATAGGGACAGTGATTGCAAATGAACATAATAAGCGTGCCAGAGGGGCCTTTCAGGTCCCCCAACGCATAGCTGTTGCCATCTGTGGCCGGTAGCGAAAATTCGGGAGCTGGCCAGCCAAAATCACATATTGGTGCCGTCTCTGCCATTTCAATCCTCTTCACGTTCTTTGTTTCAAACAGCTGAACAGGTTAGTCCTGTGGTGGCAAGGAAACACTGTTTTGTGGCGTCTTATGGAGCCTCGTCTCTCTGTGCGTGATGTAAACGGCAGCCGCAAAAATAATCGCAGCGCCAAGCCAGGTTGGTCCGTCAATCATTTCGCCAAACGCCAGATATCCAATCAAGACCGAAAATGGCAATCGCGAAAACTTGAACGTCATCACCAGCGATGCATCAGCCCTTGTATACCCGCGCACCAGTGTGACATGGCCCAGGACGGCCACAAGCCCAAGTGCTGCCAGCGCCAGCCATATTTCAGGCGTCGGTGTTTTCCAGACAAACAGCGCCGGAATAAGGGACAATGGCACCATAAAGAGGTTGGTAATAAACACGATGCGGTCGGCATCATCACGACCAGTCAATTTTTTAACAAGCGGTCCAATGAGTCCAATCGCCAACGCAGATATGAGGGCAAAGGTCTGGCCTAGTCCAAATGCTGCAGTACCCGGACGCAATATGATCGCGGCACCAACAAGCCCGATAGCCAACGCCAACCAGCGCTTGGCGTGCACCCGTTCTCCAAGAATAATGATCGCAAACAGAGTTCCGAAGATCGGTGACAGAAAACTAATCGCCGTCACTTCACCGACCGTGATCAAGTCCAGGGCATGAAACATCGCCAACATCGAGATGTAGCTGATTACCACACGCGTGCCATAGAGCCTGAACTGATCGGTACGCACCAGTGATGTGCCGCGCACAAGCAGCAGCGGCGACATCCACAGCACTGAGAATACAGTGCGCAAGAATAAAATTTGAAACGGATCGAAACCCAGTTTGGTGATATAGCGCACCAGTCCTGCGATAGCGGCCAGAAATAGCATCGATAGCGTCACCCAAAGAAACGCTTCAAAGGGGTTGTTTGGCTTTTCACTTGGGCTAGAGGCGGCATCAGCACCAGGCTCTAAGGCGCGAGAGTGTTGGTCGGCAAGGGACATCATGGGACCTGGGATCTGGGCGAATACCTGATCCTGTGTTATCGGCTGATCAATCGGCAAAAAGCAAAGCATATCGCGTGGTGACACCACCCGTCACCGGTCACTCAAAAGATAGACGTTTCAGATAAAGTGCGCCGCTTATTGCTCCGCCTTGTCTAACAAGCGCACGGCCAGCACCGTTGCATTATCTTGATGGGGGTCTCGAACCGCCTCGACAGCACGAATAAGCGCATCACATACCGCACGCGCCCCATCTGATCCATAGGCGGTTACGATACGTTCAATCTCATGCGGCTCAAGCGCGTGCACACCATCACTTGCAAGAATAACATAGTCGCCCGTTTCTAATTTGAGGGGCGTGCGCGACACATCAACCAATTCAATCTCATCGCCTGTGATGGCTGATCTCAGCATGTGGCGACGGGGATCACTCTTGGCCTGTTCCTCAGAAATGCTGCCTGCTGCCGCCAACCGGTCCAACTCAGGCGCCAAAGAATGATCTTCATTGAGCAATGCAATCTCACCGCGACGAAACAACATCAATGGACTGTCACCAACACTGACCCACTGAACACCATCAGGCCCAAACACCGCGCCAATCATCGTTGATCCCATGCCATCCAACATCGGATCATCATCCACCACTTTCCGGACTGCATCATTGGCAAAACGTAACGAGGCAAGCAATCGCTCAGGTTCGCTGCCGTCTGTTTCTGGAAAACTTTTTAAAAAGCTGTCGCACACCGTCTTTGACGCCGTCGCACCGCCTGCATGACCGCCCATGCCGTCGGCCAACACTGCCACCAAAGCGGGACTGCTCGTTTTTACCTCACCAGCACCGGCATTGACGGTTTCTAGATTGTCGAATGTTGATCCAGACACACCAACAGGGGCCAGAGACGCTGTCTCCGAACCCTGCCAAAGCATAATCGAATCTTCCTGGTAGTCGCGCGCACCCTGCGTTGTCGCGTGCGCATAATCAAAACCCTGCATTTATCCCTTTGTCGTCACGCTCAAGGCCGACCAGTCAAAATCGGCACCACAAAACGGAACGAACACCAATTGGGTTCTACCCATCACAATGACGTCCATCTGGTTGAGGCTAACGGCTCCTGTCGGCTTTTGGTTGTTGACGGAAACCACATTGGTCTTAGCAAGGTTTGGTACAAATAGGAAAGAACGATCTGACGAATCGTAGCGGATGTAGGCTTGTTCTTCTGATGATATCGCTTCGTCGCCAAAATCTATCGAGATTCTGTTTTGCGGCCCGCGACCGACAGAGTTGTTGCCTTCAAAAACCGGGCGATAGTTGCCAATACCAGGGCCACCAACCACCACGACCCAACCCACAACAGGGTCTTTTTCAAACTCACCACGCTCAACTTTGAGTTTGCCACGCACCAGTTGCGTGCGCGCAGGGGCGTTGCTCATGTCTTCATCCTCACCTTTGATTTCGTTGGATTTGACAACACGTGTGGTGGGCAATTTGTGCAATTTGATTTGTTGCTGTTCGAGTGGACGCGAGGTGCCGCGCATCGCTTTGGCTGCACTTGCTGCACTTGGCACGGCTGCAGGGGCGTCGCCAGCTTGGGCAGGCTTGGCATGAGCTGCAGGTATCGCTTGAGACATCTTTGCATCCGCGCTTGGCATCGGTGGCGGTGCATGGGCGGCTCGCGCGTCACTTGCAGATTTCAAGGCAGCGGCCTCAACCTGGCGGGCCATTGGATCATCACGACCCGCAGCGACCAAAGCATCTTTCAACGAACCTAAAAAGCGGGTTGTCCGTGGTTCACTATTTTGTCCAGCAGCACGGCCTTCAGTTGTTGGATCTTGTGTCATCTCTGTCTCCCTTGTGACGATTGTCTTGTGGCGTGAATTTCAAAAATTACTCTGGGTCAGACCCTAGTCTGGCGAGCGGCAGTTCATGTTTGCGTGGTGATAAACATCAATCGGGCGCGCCCGAGCCGAATTTCATCACCGTCGAAAATCTGATGTTGCAAAACAGGATATCCATTAACGACGACGCCATTGCCGGTCCCAGCACTGAGATCAGTGACCAAGTACTCAGCGTCTTCTGTGCAGTGAATGGTTGCATGGTGGCGGTGCACGGTTGGGTCTGGAATGACGATATCAACATCGTCCGAACGACCAATTTGAATGACGGGGCGCGCCAACTGAAAACGAGCCGGGCATCGCCGACCAGTTGGATCGCGCAACTCCAAAATTGCTTTTGATGGCCAAACAGGCTGGCCGGCAATGCTGGCCTCGCGATCAGATGCCGGCATGACGCTGCGTCCGGCGGTGCGGTGCTGTTCCGTGCGCTCGGTGACAACGTCGAAATGCTGCGCACCATCTGACACATTGCGCAGCAATGCTGAGACGATGGATACAATCGGGAATAAAATCAGCGTTGCCAAACCCAACAGCAATGTTGGCGCGCGCTGATAATGGTCACTGAGCCATAAATAGAGAGCCTCACTGGCATGGACACCGGCAGACACAAGCGAAGTCGCAAACTCTTGCAGTGAGGGTGCACTCATCCAGCCAGCACCATCAATCGCCCCGGTCGCGGGATGCATCACCAGCAGACCACCTGCAGTAAAAACCAGCACAACAATCAGCAATGTCAGTGACGATAGTCGAGCACGCATCGTGCGAATCCCCGCAGGTTTGAGCCGACACTGGAAGCGCTGTTGGGCAGTAAAAAGGCAATTGTGTGCACATTGAATGTTTTGTTGTAAAATATGTGGCCTGCATGGTGTAGCGCTAAGCTTGTGATAATGCGGGACATAAAGCAGAAACTTCGGGCCCTTCCGAACGCGTCACCGGCGCAAAAACTCAGCCGCAGTTTTGAGCCGCTGGACCTAGCCACTGCCACATTCTGGGCTCATAACAGGCAATACGTAGGGATTCGATTTCAGTCACAAAGCGGGCGCTTAAATCGCCGCAGCGGATGATCGTTTGGGGACCATGACCGACCACATATCGCTTCAAAGCGGAACAGAATTGGTTGGAGATTATCGCATTGACCGCGTGCTCGGCGCAGGTGGCTTCGGCATAACCTACCTCGCCGATGAGCTTGCGCTTGATCGGCGTGTGACCATCAAAGAGTATTTCCCTTCAGATTTCGCCGCCCGCAGCGATGGCTCGGACGCGGTTCCAAAATCTCAAGATTGTTCAGGTGACTACCGCTGGGGCCTGGATCGCTTCATTGAAGAAGCCCAAACTCTGGCCCGCTTTGATCATCCCAACATTGTACGCGTTTATCGCTACTTCCGCGCCAACAATACCGGCTACATGGTGCTGCACTTTGAGGAAGGGCAAAGTCTCAAGTCCTGGCTCAGGGGCTTGAAGCGTGCGCCACGACAAAAAGAACTCGATGCCATCGTTCCAAATTTGCTTGATGCGTTGGAACTCATCCACAATGCGGATTTTCTGCATCGCGATATTGCGCCCGACAACATCATCATTCGCAAAAGCGGGCAACCCGTGTTGATCGACTTTGGCTCAGCGCGCGGTGAAATCGCTTCCCACTCCAAAACCGTTTCTGCCTTAGTCAAGCCAGGCTACAGCCCCTACGAGCAGTATGCAGAAACCAGTTCCAAACAGGGGCCGTGGACAGATATCTATGCGCTGGCTGGAACCCTGTATCACGCCGTCACCGGAAAACGGCCACCCGACGCGCCCTCTCGCATGGTCACGGATGAATTCATTCCGGCGCGCGAAGCCGCCATCGGAGGTTATCGCAAAGGTTTTCTTAATGCCATCGACACGGCGCTGAATCTCAAGATTGAAGAGCGACCAAAATCAGTTGCTGCGTGGCGTCGAGAATTGATGGCGCCAGATCCACAAAAGCGTGGCTGGCGCGCAAAAGCACCGCAACCGCAAATGCAAGCGGCGCCGAAAGTGGCTGAGGAAACACCCCCAGCATCACCAGTGCCAGCGAAAGCTGTTGCCCCTCGCGCTAAGCAGGCCGTTGCTCAACAAGCGCCCGCCAAAAAATCATCGCGCGGCGGTGGACTGATCGACTTTCTTGACGGTCTCAAATCAAAACCCCTAGCCACACCTGGAAAAGATGCAAAGGCTGGCGCACAAAAGAAACAAAAAGCGAAGCCCAAGTCTGAAGACGCGAAACCGTCAGCGACGTGGCGTTTTTCAACGATGCTGAAACGCATCAAAACCTCACCCAATCCGATCAACGTGAAACCAGCCGCGGTGCAGCCCGAACCCAAAGCCCGCTCAGTGCCAACGCCCAAACCACCACGCCCGCGGCGCGTTGGTCGACGTAAACAAGCAAGATTGCGCCCAGTATTGGTGAAACTCTTAGCTGGTGTTGGTGTCGCGACGGCCGCTGTTGCCATGCAGGACCGCTTGCCATGGCCCAGCAGTGCCAGCACCTCCCCGCTCACCACCGCGAGCATTCGCAAAGCAGCCCCACCTAAGCGCGAACCACAGCGCCTAGAACGCGCTTTCTCCGCTCACACGAGCTCCATTCAGGCGACCACTTTTGCCGACAATGGACGCACGTTGCTCACCGCGGGCAAGGACGGAAGCCTCAAGTTGTGGGACACGGCAACCGGCGCGCCTGTGCGTACCATTATGCTGCCAAATGGGCCAGCGTTCGCTTTGGCAGCACATAATAACAAAGCACTAACCGGCCATGCCAATGGGGCCATAGCACTTTGGGACCTCACAAACGGCAACAAGGTATCCACCTTCAAACGCAACGAAGCGCGCGTGTGGTCGGTTGCCTTTGTCGGCGATGGCTCAAAGTTCGCCGCCTCCAGTCACGATTGGAAAACCGCACTGTGGGATGTTGCAGCACCGGGTACACCGCTCCACGTTTTTGAAGGTCACAAAAGTGCAGCCCAGGTGGTTGCCTATGCCCAAACGCCACGTGGCCCAGTGATTGCAACCGGTGGTGCGGACAAAAGAATTAAGTTGTGGCATGCAGAGACATTCAAATTGCTGCGCACTTATCGCGGTCATCGTGACTTTGTGAACCACATCGCATTTTCTCAAGACGGCAGCAGAATGGCCAGCGCCAGCATCAATGGAAACATTCGCGTATGGTCAACCAAGTCGCGCAAGCTCTATCGCTCTTACACCGAACACAATGGTCCTTTGACTGGCCTCCTATTCAGCGATGGTAACACCAGGCTAATCTCTTCGAGTAATGACCACCGCATCCGATTTTGGAATACCAGACGTCGGCGCAGTGAGAAAATTTTAAAAATTAAATCCGGAAATATTGCATCTTTGGCATTTTCACCTGCCAGCGATCGACTGGCTGTTAGCGACGGCCAAGGCAACGTTGAGCTTTGGTCGCTTGGCGGTGGCGCTAAGCTATCTGCAAAGTAAGTGAGATTTGTCGGCTAACGGGGACTTAGCCGTTTTTGCGTTGCGCAGTGTTGTACGCTTCAATGTGACCCGCTAAATCTACATGCTCGGCACAATGCACACCGCATCGGTTGGCGATTTCGCTGAGTTCGCGTTTCGCCGCGCCAACATCACCCTTGCTCAAGTGGGCTTCACCTAAGTAAGCGCGCGCCACATTATAATTCGGGTTAAGCTTCAACGCTTTTGCGTAGTAGGGCAGGGCTTCAGAAACGTTGCCCAGTTTGCGCAGAGAAAAGCCAATGTAGGTCACGACACGCGGATCGGTCTTATCGGCTGCCATCAGATAAGATAGAGCTTTCTCGTAAGCACCTGATTTTGCCAACCAATAGCCCGCATAGAAGAGTTCTGCCGCTGACGCCGTTTCAGATGGTTTGCCGATGCAGCCGAGCAAAGCCGCTTGATTATCAACTGAGTGATCACAACGAGCATGGGTTGGGCCCTGATCTTTAGCCACTGTGAGGGGGCCGGCTATCGCGCCTGTTGTGACGGCAGCTCCAACGCCTAACCCGAGTGTAAAAATTAAAGCTCGACTTGGGCGCAGTGCTCGGATCGTCATAATCAGGGTCCTCCAAAAACGTGTGAAACCTGACATAGCAGCCAAGGGCACTTGAATAAAGAGGAGCTATTGGGGCATGTCACCACGGACGCGACTAAGCGCGTGCCAACCAACCGCCTTTTTTGGCCGCCAAACTGGCGCGTAAAGGCAACGAATCGGTAAAGCTCTTGGCACTCTGATCTGAGAGTAAACCAAACCGTGATCCGCTTTGGCACCTGGGGTAGGCACTTTCATGCCGTTTTGGCGCAAAAAAGACGAAGGCTTTGAGTGGAATAAGTATGTGCGGACCACAGTGCTGGTCCGGCGTAAAGAGCGTCGCCAGAAAATAGAGGACGCTGGCGCGGCGGCAGCATTCGGCGTGCGCCAGGCGAAATGGAAATCGATCGCCCATGCCAAGGCGGCGGCGCAAGCGGTTGGTCGTGGCAGCCGTGCCGCGGGCCACGCCGTACACTCAAGGAGCAAAGCCAGTTGGGCCTATAGCTGGCCGCGCATTCTTCATCTTTTGAGCGCGTGCAAGAACACCATCGGCCAAGGCTTTTGGACAACCCTCGCGGCAATCAGAACCGCAACCCATGCAAGCTGGCGCGGCACCCATCGTTTTTTAACAACTGTCGCCTTGCCAGCTCTTGGCACGGTCGGCCAACGGATTTCAGATGGCGCGGCTCCCATAGTCAATCGTATTGCCAAGCCGGAGATCATTGGCCCACTGTGCATCGTCGCAGTCATTGCGACACTCGCCGCGATAACAAATTTCATCAACTCAGGCGTTACCCAAGATACGCTCTTCATTATCGGCTTAGCACTCAGTCTCATCGGCCTGCTGGTCGCGGCCTGGCCGTCAGAACCAGATATATTTGGTTCACTGCCAAAGCTGTCGTGGCCTCGCGGCTCACTGCCAAACGTGTCGCCAAGTACCATTGGTGCGGCCCTGGTACTACCTGTTGTGGCCTTGGCCGCCACAACAGCTTATTGGCAACTCGGCGATGGCAAAACGGGATGGCCGCAACTGCCAAGTATAAAGATGCCCGACATCATCCCAAAACTCGAGGTTTCCTCCCTTAACCCATTCAAGAGTGAAATCGTTAAAGGTCGTGCGCGTGTCATTGATGGCGGCCACCTACGCGTTGCCAAACAACAGCTTCGCCTCGACAACATTGAAGCCCTGATGCCCGCGCAAACCTGCACCAACCGCCGCGGACGCTCGTGGCGCTGCGGACGTAAAGCAAAAGATAGATTAGGACTTATTGTCAACCGTCGCACCTTGACATGCACGATTTCTGGTAAAGACGATGACGGCATAAACCGCGCAATTTGCTTTTCAAAAGACGGAGATGTTGCAGCAGCGCTGGTTGCAAATGGCTATGCCTTTGCACATCTCGGCGCATTTGCAAGCCATCGCGATGAAGAGAATCAAGCCCGCAAAGAAAAGCGTGGTATATGGCAAGGCTCAGCCGAGCGGCCTTCTGACTATCGTATGGCAAGCTGGGACAAGGCTGTGAAGAAGGCACCTGATGGCTGCCCCATCAAAGGCCGTGTCGTAAGGCGCAAACGGTTTTATGCGCTGCCCTGGGACCGTGGCTATGCACGCGCGAAGGTTAGCCCGCAGCGCGGCGAAAAATGGTTCTGCACAGAACAGGAAGCCCGCGCGGCAGGTTTCAAACACCCAAGTCAGATCTAAGCTAATCTGTCGGCTTCAATACCCGCCCACTTTGACAGAAAAAACCCGCGGCCTGGAAAGACCGCGGGAGTAAAAGACCCGTGCGCCAAGGGGGGGGATGGTGGGACAGCGCGGCAGGTCATGAGGCTATTGAAACCTAAAAAGATGAACGACACAACGCCAACAACAGACGTCTTGAATTGTGCGTAAAGCGACCCTCACCGCAACCAATGCAATTCAATTTAAATCACGCGCGCACATTATTTACGAACCATTTACAGGCGTCTTTAGTTTAAATTTGATGTGTTTACGTGCCTTTGGAGCGGCGCTTTAAACCAAATAGGCCATTGAAGCGCCCACAGCTGTGTAGAGCTCAGGGTCGATGTGCAACACAAACATCAATCTCAAGTGGCAATGGCGGCAAGCGCCACAGTAGCGCCTGAGTGCTGTAGGAAAAACGCTACTTCCAGGAAAATTCCATTGGCGAGATGCGAATGGTACTGTCTTTGTTTAACTTGACGTTCCCGTTCCCGTTGCCGAACGGCGTGCCATGCGAAACATGATAGAGCGCTGTATAAAACTTGGCATCGCCCGTCTTGCGAAGCACGACGGATTTTTCATCAAGGATCAGATCACCATCAACCCACAAACGTACCTTACCGTTTCTCTTATCGGGACCGTTGAGGATCAGTTCCTGTTCCAGGCGGTGCCAGCGACCGCGAACTAGTGTATTCTTAGTGCGTAAAACCAATCGGTCATTGCTGTGCTTGGCGCTCGGATCAAAGGCAACGAACCCTAACTGTCCTGCTTTTGACCATGTTAGGTGGGCCCGTAATCTGCGAACAAGTTCGCCGTCATCGTCTGAGTCTGTCTCATCACGTTGCAGATTGAGCCGTGATGCAACGCCGGGCAAAATGCCACCAGCGGCAAATTCAAAGCCTTGTGGGATCCAGACGTTGTAGGCAAAGCAAACCGAGGTGGCACCGTTGAGTTGGGACGGCCGCCACGGGAAACTCGCACCACCCTTTTTGTTTAAACTGGAGGACACATCGTCTTTTGTCAGGTTGAAGGTAAACACACTCGCAGCAGGTGCACCTTTAGTCCGTTCAACTTTGAGTTTCTCGATCAAGCCCCAATCCTGAGACCGGGAACGACCTTGCAACGCCTCTGGCGTGAGTAATTCACCATTGCCTTTTTTAAGATTGAGAGAAACAGCGGGAGGATAAAATCCAAAACATGGCTTTTCCTCTTTGGTGTGCGTTAGATCATAAGCAAAATAGGCGCCTGCAATTACAATGGCCGCCACGCCAATCAAGTTTGCTTTAAGAGTAAGGCTTGTTGAGTTGCCCATTGTGGTGTCCCGCCCAAATAAAAAGATACGTCATCAATATGTCGTGGTGTGACTGCGCTGGACTGGAAAGTCCCGTTGGCACCCCAAATCCCCCTTGGGCCTAACGCAAAGAGCTAAAGGATGTGCAAACCTCAACCGATAAAAGCGTTAAAGAGAGATTGCGACATGCCCCGGCCTGAACCGCGCGGCGTGCTGACCACACGCACTAGGGCTGAGAAGCGCAAACACCAAACAATGCGCAATGTCGCTAAAGCACAGCCTTGCGTTGCAAGGGCACCTAGCCCCGAAGAACAGCGGTTTTGGTAGCTATCACTGTTCCAAATGATGTTAGCTGTTTCTGCGATAGCCATTAATTGTGGTTCATCCTATGTTCAGAAAGATTCAGCCACGCTAACAGTAAATTCGCCAGGGAAGCTGACGCGCCATTTAGGGAGTTTTCGATCCAATGCCCAAAATCAATGCATTTTTCCTAGCCCTGTTGTTGGGCACAGTCTTTTTCTCAGGTGCTAACGCAACTTCACTCGTTGGTAGTGCTCAGTCAGATGCACAACGCGTCTCGCAATCTATGATCGAGAAAGTAAAGTACGGCAGGCGCCATCGCGGAAACCAGTGCCAATATTGGAAACAGGAATGTATCAGGCTCTATGGCTACGGAACCTACAAATGGAACGCCTGCATGAACCAGCCCGGTGCAATAAGAGATTGCAATAGAGCGCACCGTCGCCACGATAGGTCTTATTCGCGCGACGAAGCGCCCCGTCAACACTCGTGCAAATTTTGGCGCCGCGAGTGCGCAAGGTTTTACGGTCGTCGGACTTATAAGTGGTATGCCTGTATGAACCAACCGAATGCGATCCAAGACTGCCAAAACGATTACTAAAGCTCGGACGCCTCCGCACTGCGAACTGCGAACTGCGCAATAACGTTTGCCCAACCACTGCGGCAAGGTGCAGCCACGTGTTCGCAAGTGCTGCACTTGCGTGCGGCTCTGACCTCTGACCTCAAAAAAAAACGCACATCAGATCTTAGCAAAACCTCCCGTTTAATCGAACACTGACAGGTCGCGCTATATCTTTGAAGTAGATCAAATCACACTGCATTGAATTGATACCAATTCAATGCAGTGTGATTTTGAGTTTCGCAACATGCGTTTAAACACCAAACAATGCGCAATGTCGCTAAAGCTTCACAACTTTTCCTGGATTGAGAATGTTCAGTGGGTCGAGGGCACGCTTCAATGACTTCATCACTGCAATACCTGGACCGGCTTCTTGCTTCAGAAACTCAATCTTGCCTTGCCCTATACCGTGTTCGCCGGAGCATGTTCCACCAAATTCATGGGCGGTTGCAACCAAGTTTCCAAGGAGCTCTGAAACGGCGCGACGCTGACTTTCGTTGGCGTTGTCAAAAGCCGGTAAGACGTGAAAATTTCCATCCCCCACATGGCCAACGATCGGTGCGTTTAACCCCGCCCGCGCAATATCCTTTTGTGCCTCCGCGATCGCCTCGGCCAACCTGGAAATTGGAACACAGACATCCGTGGCCAATACCGTTGCTCCCGGCCAAACAGACCCGAGGGCGTAAAATGCATCGTGGCGCGCCTGCCAAAGATTGGCCTGTTGGGCCGCATCACTGGCGACTTCAAGCGTTATCACCTGATGCTGTTCCACAATCAGTTTGAAATCCTGGAGCGACGCGTGCGCCTCGCCCTTGCGGCCATGAAATTCGACAAACAATGTCGGTGTTTCAGCAAGCTCCGTTCCAGAATGAAGATTGACAGCGCGCAACATTTTATCATCCAGCAATTCAATACGCGCTGGCCTGAGGCCCTTTCCCATGGCTGCTATCACTGCGTCACAAGCCGCATCCAGCGTTCTAAATCCCGCCACCACGACCGCGGTTTCTTGCGGTATGGGATGAACCTTTAGCGTCAATTGAGTGATCAAGCCCAAAGTACCTTCAGACCCGACCATCAAATGTGTGAGATCATAACCCGCTGCAGATTTTGGTGCCGCAGTCGCTGTTTCAATAATACGCCCGTCGCTCATCACCACTTCAACGGACAGCACATTCTCGCGCATCGTCCCATAACGCACTGTGTTAGTGCCAGAGGCGCGGGTTGCCGCCATGCCGCCAAGAGTTGCTTCTCCCGCGCCCGGGTCAACGCTAAAAAACACTGACGTGTCCGCCAGATATTTGTTGAGGTCTTGAAGACTAACGCCCGCTTCAACGCGTATGTTGAAGTCACGCGTGTTAAGCGCACGAATGCTGTTCATTTTCGAAAAATCAACTGATAGGCCACCTAACGGTGCGTTGACGTGACCTTCAAGGGAGGTTCCGCCGCCAAATCCAATAAGCGGTACCAAGTGTTTTCGCGCAATGGCTACGATCGCTGCGACATCGGCGGTCGCGCGTGGCAGGACGACCCCATCTGGGGGCTCAGGTGTAATCCACGTCAACCTGTTGGCACGCACGGCACAGGCCGCTTCATCACGCAAGACACAACCCGGAACACGCTGCTCGATCTCAGCCAGCGCCGCCGAGACGGCCTCTTTTGAAACCCTCATTTTTACAGATGAAGCAGTCACGCTTGGCTCTGACACACTGGCCATCTTTCTCTAAACTTGTCGTTGATACTGGGCATGCGACGACCACACTCACGGCACAAACTGCGAAACATCGCTAGGCGCATCTATGCATCACCACAAAGCATGCTGCAAATCCTGCAGACGCCAGACTGCCATAAATCGGCTCTCATTTTAGGCCGAGAATTTGGCCACCCAATCCAAACCTCAACTTGGCCAACACGCAGACAGACGCGGTAGCAGGACCTAATGCAGGAGATCGACTGATCTATGACAGATGAGATAGTGGTTGCTCTTGGGTTGCATACTCAGCGCTTTGTCCGCTTCTAAACTGCCTTATGGTGACAGACGTGATGACAGTTGTTAGGACTTGGACAAAGATGAACACCTCACCCGATGACGAGAGAAAATTTTCCCGATGAGCGCACCCCAACTTCAAACGATTCCAAATTCTGTTTCGCAATCTTGGGATCATGGCCTGCACCGCTCTTCTTTTTGGCACGGCTTTAGTGCCATGATGTTGATCGCAGCGATCTTCACCACTGTCTTGGCCCAAGATTCCAATGCCCAACGTTCCAGCACACGGGTCATTATCTCTCAATCTGTTTCAACCAAATCCAAACAGGTTGTCATGGATGCACGCAAAGCGCGCGGCGCGTTTCGCAACATTCGCCTCATCAACCGTGGCGCGCGCATTCAATTTCGCGGCCTGCGTATCGTCTACTCCGATGGATCTTCTGATCGGATCAGGCGTGCATTTAGCCTGCGCTCTGGGGAACGCACCAAGCTATTAAACAAAGATAACAAGCTCAAATTTGTCGACAAAGTCATTGCGGATATTCGACCGACGAGACGCCGTCGCCGCGCTGGAACCGCGCAGCTAGAATTACTGGGAACACAAACCCGTCGCGAAGCACGTTTGACACGTCGTGGTGGCAATAGAGCTGGGCTTCCAGCAGACCCAGGCGACCATAACGTCTTGTTTGGCTATCGCACCGTTGGATTCAATGTTGATCGAGATGAAATTAAAATTGGCCGCGAGATTGGGCGGTTTAGCCACTTGCGCCTCAACGTCCATGGCAATAACGTTTTTGTACGCGATGTGCGCATCGACTACGCCGATGGTACAAAACAATTCGTTCCCTTCTCCACCAACATCAAGAAGGGGACGTCATCGGAATGGTTTGAGGTGCGCCCGAAGCGCTTTATCGATAAGATCGTACTGATTTACCGGGCAAAAAAGGGCAGCCAAAGCCGGGCACGCATTGAAGTCAGTGGGCAATACGCTGAAAATTGGCTAGATCCAGCCGGTGACGGACGCAAGTACAATAAAGGTTGGGTTTTACTTGGTGCCGAAACAGCAGGTACCGTCGGTTATGACACTGACACCATAAAAGTGGGCCATAACAAAGGTGGATTTAAAGAACTGAGACTCAAGGTTCGGGATCGCTCGATTACACTGCGTGAAGTGCGTGTCGTTTATCAAAACGGACATTCTGAGGTCTTCAAACTAACCCAACGCGTCGATCCAGGTCAGAGCGTTGGCCCACTTGCTTTGCCCAACGGACGCGCTGCCATCGCCAAAATTGTGGCCAAATATCGCTCGCGCTTATTCTTCGGAAGAGGCAATGGCACAGCCGTGGTTGAGGTTTGGGGTCGTCATTAAACTTAATGATTTCAAATTGTTAGCAGCAGCTCTTCGGCACTGCAAACTGACTGCCTGAAGTCTCGAGCGTTGTGGCAACGATCTCACTAATCTCCAGAAACTAAATGCTCTTATCGGGTTCAATTGTCTTTTTTTGAGCACGCCACTCCGCTATTGTCCGCACTGACCGTATGTCTGTGTCTGAAAAAATTCATAGGCCTCGGACCTCGTAGCAGTCGGCCCTGATTGCCAACTGCAAACAATAACATATGCTCCCGGGAGGCACGCCGTGCTGCGTCAGACCCTATTCGCCTTATTCGCTGTTGTTACAGCGGCAGCGCCAGCTGCTGCGCAGCGGAGTTTCGATATTCCAGGCCTTGGCACCATCTACTTTGGTGGCGGAGGCCAACGCCAACAGGTTGACCAACGCCGGCTTGACCAGCGCTTTAAGGTTCTCGACAGGAAGCGCAATTACAATGACGAAAGTCGAATTGTTTTTGACCTCACTAACCGCCAACGACAATTTACGCAGTTACGCATTAGAGCAATCGGCAAGGTTGTGCGTATTACCAACATGGAAGTTATCTTCGGAAACGGAAAATCTCAGCAGATTGATATCTACCAGCCAATCCAACCGGGCGAGGTGTCACCAGCACTGGATCTGACAGGCGATGCCCGCAGTATTCGTCGTGTGATCTTAACAAAGCGGCGCACATGGCAACGTGAACGCGGTGAAGTTGAACTACTTGGACTGCCGGATGAAACCGGCGGTAACAAGTTGATTGGTAGTGAGCGACACAGAAGCCGCAGCCGCGATGTTGAATTTGACGTCGGTGGTTCAAAAGGGAGGTTTGATAATATTCGCCTCCGTGCGCTTGGTGAACCCGTCCGCATCTCAACAATTGATGTGACATTTGGAAATGGCAAAACGCAGTCTATTCGCTATTACAAAACATTGACACCTGGCTACATGTCGGAACCCCTGGATCTGCAGGGTAATAGTCGCGGCATCCGCCGCGTCGTCGTTAACAAGCGTCGTACCTATGACGAGGGTCGTGGCACCTTGCAGTTGTTTGGTTTGCCCGGCAAAGCCGCACCTCTGCGACGGATTGAACCGCGCTACTCGGTTATCGACACACAGCGCACAGGTCGACGTGCCGAAGATGTGCTCTTCAACAACATCAACTCACGCAATCGCTGGGACGAGATCCGCATCAAAGCCCTCGATCGGGCGATCAAGATTGAGGATGTTGTGATCGTGTTTGGAAACGGGAGACGCCAACGTGTCGATATTGACCAGCGCCTGCGCCCAGGCGAAGCGACACGCGCAATTCCCCTTGATGGCCGCAATGCGCGCAGAATTGAGCGCATCCGCGTTGAAGTCCGCCGTCGCAGAGGTCCAAGAGGACGACTGCAAGTGCTGGGTGTCGGCGATGCTCGCCAAGTCGCGACACCTCCTCCACGGCGGGCATCACAACAAACGGTGCCTAAAGGCTGGGTTTTGTTTGGATCTGAAACCGTTGGTACACGATCTGAAAGGCAAGTTCTGCCAATTGGCAAAGAAGCTGGTGTCTTCGACCGGATTACCTTCCGTGCCATACGCAACGACATCCATATCAGAGATGTAACTGTGGTCTACGGCAACGGAACGCGTGACCGTCGTGACGTCGATTTGTTGGTGCCAGCTGGCTACGGCACACCTCCGATTGATCTCAAAACAGGGCGCCGCAGTAGTGGTCGCTTTATTCGCGAAATTATTGTCACCTACCGTGCCAAAGGCCGTCGATGGGGCAACAACACGGCATTGCTGCAAGTCTACGGTGAGTACGCCGAAGACTGGCTGCGAGGCAGAAACCGTGGTGCAAGTAATCGCGGCAAATGGATCCGACTCGGTGCACGTAAGGCTGCGATGTTTTCCAAGGACAACGATTCAATGATTGTTGGAAAACGCTATGGTCGCTTTAGAGCGGTTCAGGTTCGCGTTCACAAAAGCAAAGTCAAGCTCTATGGCATGACCCTCACTTATGCGAATGGGACGACAGAAGCTGTGCCAATCTACGGCAAAATCAGCAGTGGTGGCTCAAGCCAACCGTTTGACCTTAAAGGCCGCAAACGCTTTATCCAGCGTATCGACCTCAAGTATCGCACTAAGTTTAGCCTTCGCGGCGATGCGATCGTAGAGGTCTGGGGTCTGCGCTAAACGCACCACCGCAACATGCAACACCACCGCACCAGCCCAAATCAGTTTGGGCTGGTGTTTTTTTGGGATTTTTGGAGTGTCAGAGAGGCTAGATCAACCTGCGAAAAGTTGGAATTGCGACTTTGAGCAGATAAGTTGATCGCCAGTCTTGGGATAGGGTCATGAGATCGAGCCATGGGATAGAGCGTCGCGCAAATAGCTTTAGTGTGTACAAGAAAAGGCGCGACACTGTAGATCAAACACAAGCCTGCGCAGTGATTGGAATCAAAGAGTTAAAGCAATTAATCTGCGTTTGCGCCCAACACCAGTTTACCCAGTGTTGAAAACACGAACATGAACGCTAGGCGTGCTCTAGCGCAAAAAACGATTGGGTACGATCAAGCGCAACGTGCGTCCGGCGGTGATATGGGTTGGACAGACATCAAGGGGATCGCCATCGGCTTGAGCTTTGATGGAATTCGGGGCGCCCTCAAAGCGAATGTCGCTACCCGCAATCGTTTTTGTCATCGGCGCCGAGTGAATATGCCCAGTGGCTAACGCCCATAACTGTCTGATGCGAACCAGGCGCGATGCCGACTGGAACAAAACAACTTGAAATGATCGTTTGGTAATGCCCGCCTGCGGTGCCAGCATAAATCCACCACCATAGCGGCGCGCATTCGCTACCACGGCCCAAGTCGCGGAGTGCTTTTTGCCATCGACGATCAATTGGAAGGTTGGCTGGTGCTCCGCAAGCGTTGACATAACAGCACCGACATAAGCAACTTTACCAATACGACCTTTGAGGTTCATATCCAGGCGATGGATAATCTGGCCATCAAAGCCGTATCCCAACATCAGTAAAAAAACACTCGAACCGAAACGGGCCGAAGAGACCACGTGTTCCGGGCCTGCGATCAACACATCGGCGATTAAAACAGGGCTCTGCCTCAGCCCAATCTCATGGGCCAAAACATTGCCAGTACCATTGGGGATGACGCCTAGGGGAACGGCCTGGCCAGCCTCGGTGGCGACCAAGCGACGAATTGTGCCGTCTCCGCCAGCTGCAATCACGGCATCATAGGTTTTAAGCGCATCAGCATTATCTAATATGTCGCGATGGTCATCAGACGACCACTCAACATCACAGCCGCGCCCCTCAAGTTCACCAACCACGGCCTCGACACGGTCCTGCCCGCCGCGCCCTGCCGAACGATTGCACACCAATAGAAAACGTCTGCGCATCAACAGCCCCCTGGGACGACCTGACCGTTCTGTGCCAAAATCGCGGCGGCTCGGCGGACTGCCATCGTGCCTTGGCGGTTGCGGTGACCGAGCTTGATTCTGGCCCTAAGACATGAGGTTTTTCCTGCAGCACTACAGGGAACCCGCGCCTATTTAACTGCAAGGTGATGGACAATCCGTTAGGCCCACCAAACCACCCGTAATAAATAAGCCCCCAGACCAAGGTCGGGAGCTTATTTGATGTTCTTCTGCGTTCACCTTTTTGCGCGACAAGCCCTAAAGTCAGCGATTAGATCGTCAACAATGGGGACGCGCACAGCATGGGGATAGACCAGACCACCCAAAAAAAAGCGTCTGATCCCTTAGGTGCTAGCGGGAGCCCAAACGCTCTTTGAGGTCTTTTGCAGCCCGGAAAGCCACTTTCTTAGAGGCCTTAATCTTGATGGACTCACCCGTTGCCGGATTGCGACCCATGCGTGCTGGGCGCTTACGGACCTGTAGAATGCCAAGGCCACCAATGCGGATCTTGTGACCCTTTTTCAGGTGTCCCGCCATTGCATCAACAAGATTTTCCAGGATTTCAACCGACTGCTTCTTTGGCAGTTCTTGGGTTTCTGCAATCTCTGCCGCCAGTTGGCGAAGGGTTACGGTTTCAATCTTCTTCGCGGCTGGTGCCTTTTTTGCTTTCGCCTTGACCTTAGCTTTTGCTTTAGCCGGTGCTTTCTTTGCTCTTAATGCCATTTTTATGCCCTCTATAGAATCGAAATGCCGCGCGGATCATACATCGAATCTCTCAAAAGTGTAGGTTTTATTAGTATTTCTGGACGGTGCGGCTGTTTTGCGCACATGAGATTTTAGTTCGATGAATATACCCTTGGGCTCATTACTTGAGGCGAAAGGCCATACGCCAAGTCTCCTCGCGGACACGAATATCCGCAACAATGCGATCAATCAAGAGGCAGGTGCGCTGATAAAGATCTGAGCCTGGGCGATAGTCGGCACCAGCGTAGAAATCGACCCGACCAGCATCAAACAAATTGACGCATTTTGCATCGTCACCACCAGGGGTGTGCACAGCGATGGCATGGCCACCATTTTTTCGCATGACGGCCATTGACGGAACATCTGTATCGCCATCACCAAAATAAATCATATTGGCGAATGGCACCGGTCGCAGGTCTTCATCCATATGCTCGTTGATACTCTCACCCAGATCTTCCAGACCTTTATTAATCCGAAACAGATACTGGGTTTTGCCGGTGTCTGTAATGACACGCTTTGGATAGGGCAGCTCATAAGCATCAAACCAATATTCTGAAGCAAACACGTTATAAAATTTGGAATGAATGGATGTGCCTTCAACAATTTCAGAAAGGCCGGATGAAATCAGATAGTGACGCAGGGTGACGCCTTCGCCACCGGCAGCTGACGTTGCATAGTCCTCAATTTTGTCAAACCAGTCTTCAACGCCAGGATAAAATTCGACCTCTTTGCCTTGCGCCACAAGATCATCACGGTTGACCACAACGCCAGCAGCTTTGGCCTTTTGATACATCAGGTGCATATAAGTGATGAGGACATCAGCGCCTTCTTGCCGAGAGATGCGATTGGCCTCTGCCCAAAATTCTCTCGCATCAACTCCAATCTTTGGCAGAAACGCATACTCCTGCATCGGCCGTGGCGACAGCGTGCCGTCAAAGTCATAAATAAGCGCAACAATTTTTTTGTCGTAGCAGGGCGACTTGGTGCGATTAGTTTTTTTTGCGCGCGGTTTTGTTTTTGCCTGCACTTTGGAGGACTTTTTCACCGTGTTCTTCTTCGGCGTGGATTTACGTGATGCCGCTTTGGCCATTGCTGGTATCCCTGTCGCGATGAAACGAATGTTACCGCCATAAGTCGATGGCCCTTCGATCTAGAAACGCTGATTCGGGGCACGGATTTAAGTCACTTTACCTCCTTGACCCTCTCTAAAAGCACACAAAATATGCGCAATCAGGCCCAGTTGTGTATGTCTTCAGGGCTCCGCTTGACATCGGCACCCTAAACATCGAATGCGGCACTCAGACAGCTCTTGTCTCGCACACCTTCAAAATAGCCCTCAAAATGGACGCCTCACCCATGCCGACGCCCTCAACACACGCTGATCGCGACCGTCTGATCACCCTCATCAAAGAGCGCTCGTTCCAGAGCGGGGACACGATCCAATTGGCGTCTGGTCGTAGCTCCACCTATTACTTCAACATGAAACCGACCATGCTGCACGCCGAGGGTGCTTACCTGATTGGCAAACTCATCGTCGATCAGTTGGACGGCGTTGATGTTGACTTTGCAGGTGGCCTTGAAATGGGCGCGGTGCCGATCGCAGCAGCCGTGGCGGCCGTTTCATATGGCGAAGGCAAACCCATCCAATCATTTTTCGTGCGCAAGCAAGCCAAAGAGCATGGCACGCGCAGCCTTGTCGAAGGCTTGGCCAAAGACGAAACCATGGTCGGCAAGAACGTCGTTGTCCTTGAAGATGTAACAACGACAGGCGGCTCGGCGCTCAAAGCTGCGGATAATCTCAAAGCAGACGGTGCAAATATTATCCGCGTCATCACCATTGTCGACCGCCAAGAAGGTGCAGGCCAAGCATTCAAAGACGCTGGCTATGATTTCAAACCAATACTGACGCTTGAAGATTTTAAAGAGTGAGAGTGACACCGGGTTGCGTTTGCCATGCGCAGTTGATGTCGTTACCAAAACGTCCACTTTTAGTCCTGGCTATGTAAAAACTCTTGAGTGATGTCGCGTTAATCGTCGATATGCGACTGGCCTGTGATTTTCATATTTTCGAACTTCTGAACGCTTTTTGAGGCGGCTGTGAGCGATTAAACCGGCTGTGCAGCGGTCGTGCGTAAACAGCTCACATCACGCCTTGATCGCGGCCAGCAGCGGCTTAATGCCGATCAGGTTCAGGGCGCGGGTGAGATTGTAGGCAAATACGTGCAGTGCCATTTCGGTTGCAATGTTTTTGAGCGTCTTCATGAGAAAGTGGGTAGCACCCATCCGGGCCAACTGACCCCGGTCGCTTTCAGTCATGGTCACATCATGGGGAACACATCTGAACCAAAATCAAAGAATAAAAAATGGCCCCCGCCCAACGGCACAAACTGGACATGCTCTTGCGCCAGGACGAGATCTGGTTCCTGCATGGCCTGCAAGGCCGGAAATGATGAGAGCCACGCCTCGGTAAAGTGTTGCCGTGTCATAATCTTAGCCATTTCCTCTGCCGTATCCCATTTTTGGGCTATCGCTGCCCTGGATTTATCGGTAACCCAGGTTACATACCAAGCCAAGTTTCTGAGCAGACATAAAATGTTGTTTTTGGAACAGCTTGAACTCAATTTTGACTCGGCTTCGTCGTACAAACAAAGCTAGGTGCAATATTGAAAGCATGGGTTTTTAGCCCCATATCCTAACTACAGCAAGACAACCACAGCCCCCGGCACCAACCCTAAAGAGGTTTTCAGATGTCCACTCGTTTCATTGCCGTTACCGTCGCGCTTTCTGGCTTGATGATGGTGGCCTCTGCCACCCTCAATGCGCAGAGCATGCTCGACATGGTGGATTTGCAATCAGATGCGTTCACTAAGTCCGAGATGAGCCGCGCAGATATTGAGTCTGGCATTGCCAAATTAGAGGACGGTGAGACGCTGAACTTATTTGCCAAGGCACTCAACGGTCTTGATCTTTCAAAAATGGATTTAAGGCGAACGAAGCTGCAGGCTGCACGGCTCAACGGCACCAATCTATCTGGTGCCAATCTTGAAGGCGTGGTGTTGGACCAGGCATGGCTCCTCGGCTCTGACTTAACCGGGGCGAACCTCAAGAAGAGCTCTCTGTTTGGCACACAATTCAAAGGTGCAAAGTTGCACAATGCAGATTTATCATACGCTCGCATAGCGGCCGACTTTACATCCATTCGTGCCACCAACGCGATTTTTGATGGCGCAGACCTCTCCGCTGATGAAGAGAATCAATCGATGGGTTTGATGCGCGGAGCATTCAAGAGCGCGGTTCTAGATGGCTCGTCCTTTAAGAACGCCAATCTGAAACGCGTTCTTATGGAATATACATCAGCCAAAAATGTAAATTTCGAAAACGTCCAATTCAACGAAAGTGAACTTGGTGGCTCAGACTTCACCGGCGCTAATGTTTCTGGTGCCGACTTCAATGGCGCAGATGTCAATTCTGCACGTATTGGCGAAATGAAAAACACTGACGCAGCCAAGAACCTTGAAAACGCAAAGAACTTGGAACGGGCCTATCGGTAACCGGCACGGAGCCAATTATTATTTGCCTGTCTGAATGCCCAGTAGTTCCGGTAGATTAGCCTCGATATCCGTTGTGGTGGGCTCAACCACCGTGACGAAATTCAATCTTTGAAGCGCCTCACCATTGCCCACATCCAAGCCATCACCATCCACAGAAACAATTTTAAGATCTGCCTCACAAGGTTCTGATCCAACTTGTCGACGCCAGGCTGTTTTCAAACCTGCCTGATGCGTTGCACTCACGGTGGCACACTTCGTTGCATCCCATGCAAATTCAGGGCTCATCTCATCCAAACACACTGCGGAACGATCAAAAGAATGTATGCGGGCAAAACCTGCAATGAAATGCGCACTTGAAACTTGTAATTTGTAATATGAGAAATCTGCAAAATCAGCGTAGTCGGCAGCCTCTGGGTGGCGCGCCAGAAAACGAGCGCATGCGTCCTCTGGCGGCGTTTTGACGATATCGCCTTGCAACGTGATACGTGCCGCCGCCAAGGGATCGCCGGACGCCAGTGGTGCTTCAAGCAACAAGCTTGCTTTGCTATTTTCCTGAATGTTCTTGGTATGGCGGGCCAGTCCCGACAGCAACAACAGGGCATCACCAGCTTGTGAGGCAGCAACCGTCACCAGCGAGGCAAATGGATAGCCACCTGCTAAATCTAAAGTTGCCAAACTTCCTGTGAACGCTTGTCGCACCACCAAACGCGCCTGACGCGCCAACTCCATCCCCTTCGAAGCCCCGGAAATCGTTGAAAATTCTTGTGATTTTGCCATTGCACCTTGCCCGATCTTGGCCTGAGGCCTATTCAGAAGCCATTCAGCCTCGGTCGTTATCAATGAAGATGCCATAATTGGCCATAGTTTGGTGAGCCAGTATGGACAATGGCCGGGACGATCCCAAAAAGGGCAGGGAATGATGAAAGAAAAAAGTACAATTGCTTTGGTCGATGATGAGCGGAATATTTTGCAATCGCTCAGCATGGCTTTGGAGGCTGAAGGATATAAGGTCCGCACCTATTCTGATGGGACGGCAGCGCTTGAATCGCTCGCCGACGAGCCTGCAGACCTCGGTATTTTTGATATTAAAATGCCGCGCATGGATGGCATGGAGTTGCTCCGTCGCGTGCGCCAGCAGTCTGATATGCCAGTGATTTTCCTCACCTCCAAAGATGAGGAAATCGACGAATTGTTCGGCCTAAAAATGGGCGCTGATGACTATATCGCCAAACCATTTTCACAGCGGTTGGTTTTAGAACGAGTGCGCACAGTATTACGCCGTTCGGCAAGTCGTGAGGCCGGTGTAGGAAATGGTGATGCCACCGAAATTTTAGAGCGTGGCCAGCTCAAACTCGATCCTGAACGTCACACCTGCCACTGGTGTGACAAACCGGTTACCCTCACGGTAACAGAATTTCTTATTCTGCAGGCACTTGCCACACGGCCCGGCGTAGTTAAATCCCGTGATGCTTTGATGGATGCAGCCTACGACGACCAAGTTTATGTTGATGACAGGACCATCGACAGCCACATCAAGCGCTTGCGTAAGAAATTCAAGCAGGTTGATGACGATTTTGATGTCATCGAAACACTCTATGGTGTCGGCTACCGCTTCAAAGAAGCCTAGAGCATGTTGATCAAAAGAGTCCGCTGTTTACTGTTAGAACATGCAACCAATCGAGAACTTAGAGCACGTTCACATATGCCCGAAGCAATGAACGCACTCTAAGCCAAAAATCGAAACGACATCAGGGAGAACACTGATGGCGCTCGGAACCGAGCGAGACAAAAGCACATTAGATACTGAATCAAAAACCCGGTGGCTGGATAAGCTGGCCATCGGGTTTCTTATCCGTGTGCGCCGCACCAATAACGCGATCAGCAATTGGTTTGTGAATACGTGGTTGCACAGCTTCTTGTCGCGCAGCTTGGTCAATCGAATTGTTGTCGCAAATCTTCTCGGGCTACTCGTTTTGATGGCCGGCGTTGTCTATCTCAACCAAAACCAAACTTGGCTGGTGAAAGCCCGCGTTGAAGCCATGAAAACGCAAGGCAAGATGATTGCCGCTGCGATTGCGTCCAATGCCAATGTTAAAACCGGCGAATTACAGCTTGATCCCGACAAATTGCCTGACTCAGCCATTTCTCAAGTACCATTTCGTGATGATGGGTTTGCAGCACTACAGTTGTCGATCAAGCCAGAACGCGTAACCCGCATTCTGCGCCGCTTGATTGAACCAGCCAAAGTGCGCGCGCGCATTTATTCGCGCGATGGTACGCTGATTGTGGATTCATCCACACTGCTGATGCGGGGGCAAACCTCGCTCGATGTTCCGCGTCCGACAAAGCCCAATGCACGTCCTGACACCAAAAACTTCTGGACCAGGCTGCAAGCCATTATCATTGACAAAGAACTGCCTGTGTACCGCGAAATCGGCACTGCCAACGGACGGGCCTATAGAGAAGTGCGTCATGCGTTGGATGGCAAAACAGAATCGATGCTGCTGCTCAATGACAAACGCCAGAAACTCGCTTCTGTTGCCGTTCCCATTCGCCAGATGAACTCGGTGCAAGGTGTATTGCTGCTATCAACGCAGCCCGGCGATATCGATGAAATTCTGTGGGATGAAACCAAGGTGTTGTGGACGCCGTTTCTATTCGCGATTTTGGCAACACTCATTGCCTCATGGCTGCTTGCAAGAACCGTTGCCGAGCCCATGCGCCGTCTTTCGAGAGCTGCCGAGCAAGTCAGCCTGTCCCTTGGTGATAAAGAAGTCATCCCGGAGTTTCCAGGCCGCGTTGATGAAGTTGGCCAAATGGCAGATGCTTTTAAGGATATGACAGCATCACTGTACAGACGCATTGATGCCAGCGAAAAATTCGCTGCCGATGTTGCACATGAACTCAAAAATCCGTTGGCAGCCGCACGCTCAACGGCAGACGCATTGGAATTTGCGAAATCCGATACCCAGCGCAACAACCTTGTTGAACAAATTCAAAGCGAATTGAAACGCCTCAATCGCCTGATCACGGACGTGTCCAACACATCGCGATTGGATGCGGAATTGGCGAGAAAAAAAATGTTGGCTGTCGAGCTCACTGACGTCGTCAAGGCTGTCGGTCAACTTTTCAAAGATGTACTTGCTGATGATACGCGGCGCGTCAGCATAGTTATTGCTCCGGCTGGCGTCACAAACCCCTATGTAGTGCGCGGAGACGACGGCCGGTTAGCGCAAGTTTTCACCAACTTGATCGACAATGCCCTGTCTTTTTCGCCTGAAAATGCAACCGTCACGCTGCGCCTAAGCCGCAATGGTGATGATGTTGTGATCGTGGTTGACGATGAAGGCCCTGGCATCTCCGGCGATAACTTTGATGCGATCTTTGATCGTTTTTACTCTGATCGCCCCGAAACAGATTCTGTGCGCGGCAAAAACTCTGGGCTTGGCCTGTCCATCTCCCGCGATATCGTGCGTTCTCATAAAGGCCAGATCAAAGCCATGAACCGCAGAAAAACACCAGACGGTGATATCGAAGGCGCGCGTTTTATCATCCACTTACCTGCCATTTCAAACCAATCTCGCGGGAGCACTACAAGTGGCAGACGCGCCTGATATAGTTCACGCCACGGCGATCGCACTTGGCAACAAGGCGGCCTTGATACGCGGGCCATCCGGGTGCGGTAAATCTGATCTTGCACTGAGGTGCATCATGCACCCGCCAACATCGTTAATCGCCGACGCCGCAGTCCTGGTTGCTGATGACCGCGTTGCCGTTGAAAAACGTGGACCCGAACTGATTGCCAGCCCACCTGAAACCCTTGTAGGGCTGATTGAAATTAGAGGGCTTGGCATCTATCGTCTGCCGCATAAAAGCGCGGTCCCGGTCGCGCTCGTTGTGGATCTGGTGGTCTGTGAGGATATTGAACGCTTACCAGAAGCATCAGCGAGCACTGAACTTTGTGCTACCACTCTGCCTATCCTTCAAATTTGTGCCTACGATGCATCTGCCGCGAACAAGGTGCTGCTTGCACTCAGTGGCGTGCCCCGTCTCAGTGAATAAAGAAGTGACCTTTCCAGGTCGAAAAAGGACTTGCGTCTCCGGTGAACAGTTGTAACTCTTTGCCGACGCGGCTTTGGGCTAACGACGTCTCAAGGCACGATCAAGGAGGAAACGAACAAACATGATCGGGCTTGTGATTGTCGCGCATGGTGGTTTGGCGGTCGAGTTCCGCAATGCGCTGGAGCATGTTGTTGGCCATCAGGACAACTTAGAAGTGATCTCGATTGGCCCTGAAGATGACATGACCAAGCGCCGCGATGAAATCCTGCAAGCCGCACGATCAGTTGAAAACGGTGACGGGGTCATCATTCTCACAGATATGTTCGGGGGCACGCCCTCTAACCTCGCCATTTCGGTCATCGACGAAATTCCGGTTGAGGTCATTGCTGGCATCAACTTGCCCATCCTTGTGAAACTGGCCAGCCTAAGAGACGAAGTGCCGATAGCCGAAGCCGTGAACAAGGCACGCGATGCAGCACGCAAATATATCAAGGTGGCAAGTCAAGAACTGTCAGGCCACAATTAAGAAACAACAATTTTTGTCATGCCCGAATTGAAGTCCTCCCAACGCCCCGAAGCTGTCGTCACGATTATTAATCGTAAGGGTCTCCACGCGCGTGCCTCGGCAAAATTTGTCAAATGCGCTGAAGGCTTCAATGCCAAAATCACTGTAACGCGCGATGACCAAACTGTTGAAGGCACCTCGATCATGGGTCTTATGATGCTGGCTGCAGGCCCTGGCGCTCAATTGCATTTAGCTGCTGAGGGCCCTGATGGACCAGAAGCACTTGAGGCGATTGTTACGCTGATTGAGCAAGGCTTTGGCGAAGAGCTTTCCGAGCAGGGCTGATCGACGAGGTATCGTCGCGCTCATAACAACAGCAGGAAATAAAACGGCAAAAAGAGCCCAGCCTGGAGCGCTCTTTTTTTGCACGAGACGTTTGCTATTTAGCTCGAAAGGTTAGACGCAATAATTTCCTGAGCAATTGTCCGAAATGCCTGTTGAAGATCTTCCCCATTGTTTGACGTAAACACTTTTGCCCCATCCGTTGCACAGTGCGAAAGCGTATTCGATGCCGTAGATTCCGAAGCAACGTCAAAACCTATTGTATAGACGGTAACACCAGACGCCTTCATTGCCGTGCACATCGCGCCTATCTGGTTGGTCGACGACCCATTGGCAGCATCTCCACGTGAGCTCACCGTGCCATCGGCAGCATATTGCGTCGTGTTATCACCGCCAGACAACAGGATCGCTATCTTCTTGGTGTTGGTTACCCCATAGGCTGCGGCTTGGTTATCGTGCGACCGCCAAAGACGGTTCCAATTTGGTGATAAGGTGTACCAGGCCCAGGCCGCTCCCAACTGACCCGCAGCTTTACCTGTGGCGTTGAGACTCTCGATTGCGGATTTTAAGACCGACGTGTCGTTGGTCAGCGGCACGATGACGTTTGAGGCCCCCGTATCACAGGTCGTCGATGCTTCGCGCGCATAGACAGACATCACAAAATCGCCCTCGCCTGGTGGGGCATCTGTATAGGCGTTAGGGCCCGTGCGCTCAGCCAGACAGTTGGTCTTGTAGTAGGTCTGATTGACTGAATGCCAACCATTGTACCAATGCCACTTAGACACAGTTTTGATTTTAGTCGCTTGTCTTGGCCCTGTCGCAATCGCCTGCGCAGAACGCGGAAGACGGACACTTGAAGAGAATGGCACCAAAGCAATGCGTGATTTGAATGTGCTCTGATCGTCCCAAACCAGGCGTTTAACAAAATCTTTGGCGGCGGATTTGAGAGCGGCAATCTTATCGCCCGCCATAGAACCCGTGACATCCAGCATTAAAGAAAGTTCAATATTGGCACCGACGTTTTTGCCAGCCGCCATTGAGTGGGCACTGATTTCAGTCCCATCAGTGGTTCCCGCTACACGGTCAATACCTCCCACAGGCGCGGTTTTGATGGAAGTTGTGTGAGCGCGCGCGGTTTGCCCGTGATCAAATGCGGTCGCGCCTCCGGCCAAGACTAACACTGCAAGCCCACCCACGCCAAAAAGCGCCGCAACACCACCGTTGCGATCCAGCCAAAAGGCTTTGGAGTAAACTTTGATTTCTAACGCCAACTTCATTTTCCCACCCAATGTCCGTGAAGCCAATTCTTTGTGTCTTCTTGCGGACGGGGAAAGCGCGGAGCGCGGAGCGCCTTTCTCGAATTTCATAGCTTCATTGTACCAAAATTCACCGGTTAATCAGGGGATAAACCAAATTGACGGCTAAGAAGCTGGGACCGGAAAGGATCCATTTGAAAATAAATTCGACCAATTTTTCAGCATCGCATTTTGTCGTCAAAGTGACGTATCGCACGCACTGAACACGCCTGAAAGAATGCAAAAACACACCGTCGTGGAAATTAATCAAATTGTTTGTCATCCGATAACACTTTTGCAAACCATATCGCCCGTATTGCAGGATATCTGGACGTGACCGATTAAGAGACCTGGTTAATCAAACCTTTCAAATCAACCCGCGATCCAACTTGGCGCTGAAGCGTCATTTTTTTTCTGACAGCTGAGTGCGCCAAAAAACCGGATCAAGAAGCACGCGCCCCACGTCCCCCACACCCAGCTTATGGAAGACCACCCAACCGAGCCCCCAAAAACGCACCCCCAGACCATTGTTTGCCTTCAGATTTCCCCCCAACCTAGAGTTGCATCATCAAGCCCCATCCGCGACCAGACCTTTTAAAACCGTCGCGGCCCATCTTGGCCCGCAAAACCTTACCCCCTGGGAGTACCCCCCCCTGAGACATAAAGACTTGTTTATGTCTTGTTGCGTTCTGGCAAGCTGCCCGCTATAGAAGCCGCAGCTGGCGGACTCTCCCTCTCCCAATTCAAGAACCGCCAAACCAGGAGCTATGGGCGGAAGCGGGACAGCGGCCCCCCTGTATTTGAGCTTCAAGAGCCGCCAAGACCTGATCACCAAGATGGCGTAGGGCACACCTCTATTGAATTCACGGTGCCCATTTGACCGATCGCCACCAGTCCAAAACAAAGGATGTAAGCATGACTTCTAACGGCGACTACATCGTCAAGGATATCTCTCTGGCTGACTTTGGCCGCAAAGAAATTTCCATCGCTGAATCTGAGATGCCAGGTTTGATGACGACCCGCGAAGAGTATGGTCCAAGCCAACCGCTGAAAGGTGCGCGGATCATGGGCTCGTTGCACATGACCATTCAAACTGCGGTTTTGATTGAAACACTGACCGCACTTGGCGCCGATGTGCGTTGGGTATCGTGCAATATCTATTCAACACAAGACCATGCAGCGGCAGCAATTGCAGCCTCTGGCGTGCCAGTGTTTGCCTATAAGGGCGAAACGCTGGAAGAATACTGGAACTATACCCGCCGTGCATTAGAATGGGGTGACGGCGGTACGCCAAACCTGATCCTCGACGACGGTGGCGACGCAACCATGTTCGTGCACTACGGCTTGCGTGCTGAAAACGGCGACACCGACTTCCTGAATTCGCCTGGATCTGAAGAAGAGGAAGTTTTCTTTGCCCTCATCAAAAAGACACTGACTGAAAAGCCAGGTTGGTTTGCAGAACTGGCGAAAAGCATTCGCGGTGTTTCTGAAGAAACCACAACCGGCGTCAATCGCTTGTACCAATTGGCAAAAGTTGGAAAGCTTTTATTCCCTGCGATCAACGTCAATGACTCGGTGACAAAATCTAAGTTTGATAACCTTTATGGCTGTCGCGAGAGCCTTGTTGATGGTGTGCGCCGTGGCACCGACGTGATGATGGCCGGTAAAGTCGCCATGGTTGCAGGCTTTGGCGATGTCGGCAAAGGTTCAGCTGCTTCACTGCGCAATGCGGGCTGCCGCGTAATGGTATCGGAAATCGATCCGATCTGCGCCCTGCAAGCCGCCATGGAAGGTTATGAAGTCGTGACCATGGACGAGGCTGTGCCGCAGGTAGACATTATCTGCACAGCGACCGGCAACAAAGATGTCGTCACCATGGATCACATGCGCAACATGAAAGACCGCGCAATCCTCTGCAACATCGGTCACTTTGACAATGAGATCCAAGTTGGCGCGATGAAGAATCTGAAGTGGACCAATATCAAACCACAGGTCGATGAGATTGAGTTTCCAGATGGCAAACGTATCATCTTGCTGTCCGAAGGACGCCTCGTGAACCTTGGTAACGCAATGGGCCACCCCTCTTTCGTGATGTCTGCCTCGTTCACCAACCAAACGCTGGCTCAGATTGAGCTGTGGACCAAGCGCGATACAGATGAGTACAAAAACGACGTCTACACGCTTCCAAAACACCTGGATGAAAAAGTTGCGCGCCTGCATCTGGCCAAAATTGGCGCCAACCTGACGACGCTTTCCGACGAACAAGCTGAATATATTGGCGTCAAGACAACGGGTCCCTATAAACCGGACCACTATCGCTACTAAACCGGTCTATTTGCCAAACCTCAAATGACAGCTCGAGCTGTCTGGACTGGACCTAAACAACACATCGACGCTCGGATTGGACACCAATCCGAGCGTTTTTTTATGGCTCACAGGGTTAGCGCGCTGAAGAGCAAGGCGCTTGTGTAAAGCTCGTACCAGCCCCATATCTCGGGGGCGGTGTGGCCTTGACGCGCTGGCCAGCATAAAGTGGGCCAGCCATAATCCCAACTGATTCGAGATCATGCCAACAGGGCCGGCCGGTGGTTTTTGTATGCTGCCCGCATTCTGCTTTTCCCGCCCTCTCATGGAACGCCAAATATCCCACAATGCCGTTTTACGACCAAACCATCGGACATAGAAAAACGAAGGTCCAGCTTACGAGTTTGCTGGTCGCCGGGTTTGTGGTCGCCGCCGTCCTCACGATCGCCGTCTCCAACAGCAACGACCTCAACACCTCTTTCAACGACTATCAACCGCTCGTCCTGGGCACGGGCATCCTAATACTTGGCCTCATTGGCGTGTTGCTCCTTGCCAAAGCACTTTGGCAGGCCCGCCGCAAGGCCGACCTTAGACGATCTGAGACCCAACGCCTCAAGCGCGATCTGGCAACTGCGGAAGCGATGATCCACGCCGAACCTCAGGTTCTGGTTTACTGGGAACATTCCAGGCCGCCGCAGATCGTGACGCACACGTTGACCAACGTGCAAGGACTCCCCAACAATGCTCAAGAATTTTTGCGTTTTGGTTTTTGGCTTGAGGCGCTCGGCGCAAAGGCTCTCAAACAGCACCTCGACCAGCTTTTCACCGAGGGCCAATCCTTCAGCATTATCGTCAAAACATCTTCAGGTGTGCACATCGAAGCAGATGGACGCGCTACAGGTGGTCGCGCCGTATTACGTTTTCGTGACACTGTTGGATACAAGCAAGACTTAGCCGTAATCTTCGACCATCACGCCGTACTTGCCCGCGACATTCGCGCTAGTCGCCAGATACTCGACGAACTTGAATCCCCAGCTTGGTTGCGCGGCCTCGACCAACGCCTCATCTGGGTCAACCAAGCCTACGTCAAAGCTGTTGAAGCAAATGACGAAGAGGAAGTGATTTCACGTCAGATCGAACTCTTGGAATCACGCCAGCGTCAAGCCGTGCAAGCTGCCCTTCGCAAGAACAAACCCTATCAGGACCGCATCCACCTGGTCATTGGGGGTGAGCGCAAATCACACGATGTTCGCGTTATGCCGATGGGCGATGCGATTGCTGGCATTGCAATCGACATTGAAACACTCGAAACAGCGCAAAGTGAACTCAACCGCTATGTTGAAACATATGACCGCACACTCGACCGCGTAGCAACTGCTGTTGCGGTCTTTGGTCCCGACAAACGGCTGACATTCTTCAATGAGGCCTACAGCAAGCTGTGGCAGATCGATGAAGACTGGCTTGAAACAAAACCAACAGATGGTGCCATTCTTGATCGCCTGCGCGAACTAGGCCGCCTCCCCGAAGTGGTGCACTACCGCGAATGGCGCGACGAAATTCTCAAAGTATATGAAGCCAACAAGGAAATTGATGATTGGTGGCACTTAGCTGATGGGCGCATGCTGCATATCATGGCCGAGCATCGCCCGGATGGCGGTGTGACATATCTCTACGCCGATGAAACCGAACGCTTGGCCCTTGAGAGCCGGTACAATGCGCTCATTCGCGTGCAAAGCGAAACACTGGACAGCCTCAAAGAAGCCGTCGCAGTGTTTAGTACGGATGGCCGCCTGACACTTGCCAATGCGGCCTTTATTTCGGTGTGGAAGCTATCTCGAAAATCCATTGAACAACAACCGCACATCGATGAATTTGTGCGCGATGCCACTGTTCTTTGCCAGGATAAGGAGGCGTTGCAAACCATTCGACAAGCGGTGATCGCGTTTTCAGATCAGCGCGCACCGGTTGATGGTCAAATGATGCGCTCTGACAGTAGTGTGATTGACTATGCCTCAACACCCTTGCCCGACGGCGGCACGCTGCTGACGTTTGCAGATGTGACCGATTCCAAACGCTATGAACGCGCCCTCGTCGAGCGCAACGAAGCTCTGATAGCATCTGACAAGCTGAAGAACCGCTTCATAAGCAATGTCTCATATGAACTACGAACGCCTTTGACCAATATCATTGGTTTTAGCGAATTCCTGGAAAGCCCGCACATCGGCACCTTGAATGCGAAACAAAAAGAATACTTGAGTGACATCACAGGTTCGTCAAAAACATTGCTGTCGATCATTGACGGGCTGCTAGACCTCGCGACGATTGATGCAGGCGAACTGCAACTCGACCTCGCCGAGACTGACCCTAACAAGGCCATTGACGCGGCCATCGATCATGTCCGTCAATCAGCAGCACGGCGCCAACTCACATTAGACATTGCCGTTGCAGACGATATTGGTACCTTCATTGCTGATCAAAAACGCATTGCGCAGATCTTATCGCATCTATTGTCCAACGCAATTGGATTTTCAGAACCCCAGGGTACGGTTGAGGTTTCCTGCTGGCGCCAGGAGGGTGAGGTTATCTTCTCAGTTGAAGACCATGGCGTTGGCATACCTGAGGAACAGCATGCGCGCATTTTTGACCGCTTTGAATCGAGCAGCCACGGATCGAAGCACCGTGGTGCCGGACTTGGCCTTGCTGTTGTCAAAAGTCTGGTTGAAATGCATGGCGGCGGCTTGGCTATTGACAGCAAGGTTGGTCGCGGCACGCGCATCACGGTTCGCTTTCCCGAACGCGCAACCCAAGGCGCTGATCCGGAGAAAGTTCTAAGCGATGACCGCAACCTGGCAAGTTCCCAAGGCTGATGAAGGCGACGTCAGGCGCATTGCAGAACTGATTGCGCTTAAACTTGCCAACGGCGATATCATCACGCTTGCCGGCGATTTAGGAGCTGGTAAAACCACACTTGCGCGTGCGGTTATTCGCGCAGTCCACAACGACCCAAGTCTTGAAGTGCCAAGCCCAACCTTTGCATTGATCCAAGGTTACTCGGACGGTCGCGTTGCGATCGCACATCTAGACCTTTATCGCATACAGGAACCTGACGAAGTTCTTGAACTTGGCCTGGACGGGTTGCTGCAAACAGGCGCATTGCTGGTTGAATGGCCTGAACAGTTAGACGCTGGGCTGTCACCAAATCGTCTCGCGATCTCGCTTAGCGATACAGAGGATCTAAACCGACGTCAGGTGACACTAACGGGAACCGGGACCTGGGACGGTCGCCTTAACCGCATCCAGACCATCTATGATTTTCTAAGCGCGCGGTCTGATTGGAATGCGGCCCACATTTCCTACCTGCAAGGCGATGCCTCTGCGCGCAGTTATGCCCGCCTTAGCGGCGGGCCCGCGCCTGCGCTGCTCATGGATTCACCCGCCCAATCAGATGGCCCCGTTGTTCGTGATGGCAAGACCTACAGCCAGCTGGCTCACCTTGCCGAGACTGTGCACCCATTCATGGCTATCGCCAATTCTCTACACGAGGCGGGCATCAGCGCGCCTGAACTTTTTGCCGTAGATCTCGATACAGGCCTGCTTGTTTTAGAAGACTTTGGCAATCAGGTGTTCGGTGACGCGCTTAAAGCAGGGCTTGATCAGGCCACGCTATGGAAAGCCGCAACAGACGTACTGATCACATTGCGCGCTGACATTGCTGATCACACATGGACTTTTCCTGACGGAAAACACTATCGCCTGCCGGTTTTTTCCTCTGACCTCATGCACACCGAATGTGCACTGCTGTTAGATTGGTACTGGCCGTACGTGAAGGGCGCGCCCGCACCTGATGCAGCGCGCACAGAATTTAAAACCCTATGTAGGCCCCTGTTTGACAGAGCCAGTCGATCAAATCACCACTGGGTGCTACGCGACTTCCATTCGCCCAATCTCATCTGGCAGCCGGATGAGGCAGGGACGGCGCGCGTGGGTGTGATCGATTTTCAAGACGCGCTGCGCGGGCCGGCAGAATACGATCTTGTGTCTCTATTGCAGGACGCCCGTCTTGATGTGCCAGTGGATCTGGGAGACAGCCTTTTTGAACACTACTGCAGCGAAGTAGCGACGCTTGCCGATGACTACACCGAACCTTTTAATCCAAAAGAAACGCTGTTTCGGTTTCGCGCTCTTGGCGCACAGCGCAACATGAAAATTCTGGGGATTTTTGCGCGCCTCGCCAAGCGCGATGGCAAACCCCACTACCTCTCACATGTACCGCGCATATGGCGCTATCTGGCTCGTAATCTGGACCATCCTGAGCTCAAAGCACTGAAAGTATGGGTGGATTGTAATTTTCCTAGATCAAACCGCCATAAATAGGAATCGATTTTGGGCAGATAATTTGATCTACCTTAAAGAGCTAGAACAACCTACGTTTGACAAAACGCAGGTTGCTCTAGAGATGTTAGAATCACCAAGACTGTGCCATGACAAGCTATAATCTCCGGCGACAGAGAAGGACGAATTCAACGTGCCTCCAGCACAGGTTGATACGGCTATGGTGCTCGCGGCTGGCTATGGTCAGCGCATGCGCCCGCTCACTAATACACTGCCAAAACCGCTCATCTCGTTTGCTGGCATGGCATTGATTGATCATGTCCTCGATCGATTGGAGAAATCTGGGATCCGGCGCGCCGTCGTTAATGGACACTACCTCGCCGACAAGCTCTTTGACCACGTCTGTGCCCGTGACAGCGCACCGGAAATTATTCTGTCTGATGAGCGCGCCGAACTTCTTGATACCGGTGGTGGTGTTGTGCATGCCTTGGATAAACTTGGCGACAAACCTTTCCTGACGCATAATTCTGATACCGTTTGGATAGAAGCGAAAGAGACGCACAATATCTCACGTCTGTTGACCCGATGGGATGACGCGGCAATGGACTGCTTGATGTTACTGGCATATCCCAAACCCTCGCTAGGGTATGACGGGCCAGGTGATTTTGTATTTCATGACCGAGCGGGCCGCCTCAGGCGACGCAGCACCTCAGATACCGATGCGCTCGTCTTTGCCGGTGTTTCAATTGTCCACCCACGCCTATTTGTTGAGGCTCCAAAAGGGGCTTTCTCAATGAATTTGGTTTGGGATCAGGCCATCTCCAAAGGCCGCGTTTTTGGTATTACGCTTGATGGCACGTGGATGCACATCGGCACACCCGAAGCGCTCAGCGCAGCAGAGAAGTGGATTGCAGATGGCAGCGCAAACCGCTCCTAAAAAACAACCGGCCGAGACCGGAACCTCCGCTGGCGCACCACGCGTTTTAACGCTGGCACCCGGCGCACCGTTTCTCGATACCGTTGCACGCGCCGTATTGTCTGGCGATCTTCCTGCCACAGGCGGTGCCACCCCTGAACGACTTGCGCTGCCAGACATCAACCTGATTTTACCAACGCCACGTGCCACCCGCGCCATGCAGGACGCTTTTTTGCGCGCCAGCGGTGATCAGGCGTTGCTATTGCCACGCATTGTATCGATCACAGAAGGCGATGAAGACCTCGCCCTGCTCGCAGCTGTTACAGACCTGACGGGCCTAGGTGCCGACGTTGTCGCAACACTGCCACCTGCAATTGATGACATTGAACGCAAGGTCACGCTGACCCGCTTGGTGTTGCACTGGTCTAAAGCCATGGCCGAAAACGCAGACGCTAGAGTGCACCCCGAGCTTGCAGATCAGGCCACCTATGTCGGCCATCAAACACCTGCACAAGCAGCCGGTCTTGCCGGTGAACTGGCTCAGCTGATGGATATTGTGGAACGCGAAGGAGCAAGCCTTGCAGGCTTGAAAGACCTCGTACCAGACAATTTTTCGGCGCACTGGCAATCAACCTTGGATTTTCTAAAAATTGTGACCGAGGCTTGGCCTGGTCATCTCAAAGAACGTGGGGCGACATCCAAGGTTGTCCGTCGCAATGCGGCCATCCTTGCAGAAGCGCAACGGTTGAGATCCAATCCACCTAAAACACCGGTCATCATTGCAGGGATAACGGGCTCCATTCCAGCGACGGCGGAACTCATGCGCGTTGTCGCCGACTTGCCGCAAGGCGCAATTATCTTACCCGGCCTCGACCATTCCCTAGACGAGAAAAGCTGGCAGGCCATTGCGCCAATTCAGAAAAATGGGGAGCCGTTCACATCATTCAGTCATCCTGAACACCCGCAGTATGGTCTCAAAAGACTACTGGATACACTTGGGCTTGAGCGTGGCGATGTTCAAACCGTTGGAGATGCCAAAGCAGAACCACGACATAAAATTCGGCAACGCTTTATCAGCGAGGCCCTGCGGCCTGCGACGACCACCAAGGCGTGGCAGGATTTGCCAAACACGCTTGCCAGTGACTTGAAGACAGCGCTTGAAGGCGTGCAAGTGATCGATGCACCCAACGCGCAAGATGAAGCCGAAGCCGTTGCTCTTATATTGCGCGAAGTGGCGGAAACGCCGGGTCGAACGGCAGCACTGGTGTCGCCAGATCGAATTTTGGCGCGACGTGTCGGTGTACGCCTCGAGTCGTGGGGCATTCGTGTTGACGATTCTGCGGGCCGACCGTTTGTAAAAACAGCGCCCGGCACGTTTTTGGATCTCGTCATCGCCGCCATTTCAAGCGACTTTGCACCAACCGATGTGATCGCCCTGTTAAAACACCCGCTTGCCCGCCTTGGTCTCGACCCATTCACGATTCGCAAGACGGCCCGGGCGTTGGAGATTGCAGCCTTCCGAACCGCCTATCTTGGCCGGGGTCTTGATGGCATCAATGATGCTCTCCTTCGCGCGCGGCTTGACGTTGAGACGAAACGGCGGCTGCACAAATCCGTTAGGCGCATTCACACCGAAGATTGGGACAACGCGCATCTGATAATGGAGCGACTAACGGACGCATTCACCCCGTTGGTTCCGCTTTTTGACAGGCGCGGTGCACACGACCTCAACGCTTTCGTGCGTGCGCATATTGAAACCGCCGAGGCGTTGGCCACTCATCCGGATAAAAAAGACAGCAAACCTCAAAATATAAACGGCAACGATAAGAATTTTAAGGAAGACGCACCAAATACTGAAGCGTGTGACACAGACACGACATCGCCCTTGTGGATGGGTGCAGCCGGCGAGCAAGGCAGTCTGTTCTTTGCCAATTTACTTTCTGACACCACGCCGGAACTTTCTATTACAGGCGCGGACTATGCTGACCTCTATCGCAGTCTTGTTGTCGGACTAAATATCCGCGAACGCAACCCAGTCCATCCGCGCCTTTCTATTTGGGGGTTGTTTGAATCCCGCCTTCAACAACCTGATGTCATCATATTAGGCTCACTGAACGAAGGCGTTTGGCCCAAAACAGCTGATCCCGGACCGTGGCTCAATCGTGCCATGCGTCATTCACTTAAACTACCATCACCAGAAGAAGACATCGGCCGCGAAGCCTTAGACTTTGCAACCCTGATGGGCGCCGACACTGTTTATCTGACGCGATCTGAAAAGACAGGTGGAGACCCAACCGTACCCTCGCGTTGGTTGTTGAGAATTCGTGCCCTGTTGGCAGGACTTGATGCAGAAGATCTGCTGCAATCCACAACACCTTGGGTCGAATGGGCGCGTGCGCGGGACGACGTTCGTCGTGTCCCATCTATCACCGCGCCTCAACCCAGACCTCCGGTCGCGCTCCGACCCCGCAAAATGAGTGTCTCCAACGTTGAGCGCTGGATCAAAAATCCATACGCGGTTTTTGCACGCAACATCTTGGATCTCGAACCACTCGATCCGCTGGGCAAGGCCCCTGGTCCAGACTTGCGCGGCAGCATCATACATGAAGCCCTGGCCCGATTTTCTAAAGCGCACCCCATTGGCTCCGAGGGCATCAAAACACAAGATGCACTGGCAGCCGCCTTGATGGAACAAGCAAATGACGTGATCGCGGATTATAAGGCGCACCCCCGCATTGCAGCGTTTTGGCTGCCGCGTATTGAGCGATTTGCTGAGTGGTTTTCTGAAACCGAAGCCCAAAGACGGCAGGGCGTGTCACGGGTCGTTGAGGAAACAAAAGGCTCGTTGGTATTCAAAGCGCCAGGGGGGCCATTTGAAGTTAGCGCGCGGGCAGACCGCATTGATGTCACGGACACAGGTTTGATCATCACCGATTATAAAACCGGTAAGCCACCATCCGAAAAAGATGTTGAAACGGGCAAGTCACCGCAACTCGTTCTAGAAGCCGCAATTGCGTTATTGGGCGAAGGTTTCGAGAGAACCGATGATACGCGCGCCGTCAGCGCTTTGCGCTTCATTTCGGCCTCAGGCGGCATTCCGCCTGGCGAAGAGCATACTGTACTCGCCAAAAAAGATATCAAAGAAACGGCTGAACGTGTGGTTGGTGAACTCAAGGAACTGGCTACCGCTTACGACGACCCCGCAACACCCTACACGGCATTGCGGCGACAGAAATTTGATTATCGCTTTGACGACTTTGCGCACCTGGCCCGTGTTGCGGAATGGTCTGGTTCGGATTCCGATGGGGGCGACGCGTAAAATGACAGCGCCACGTCTCGACACGATCAAAAAAGCTCTTGAAGCAACAAACAAACTGCAGCAGCAGGCCTCTGATCCCGCAGCCTCCGTTTGGGTCAGCGCCAATGCTGGCACTGGCAAAACGCATGTTCTGACCAACCGTGTTTTACGGCTCCTGCTGTCCGGCACCAAGCCAGAACGCATATTGTGCGTCACCTACACCAAGGCTGCAGCAGCAGAAATGTCAAAACGCATTTTTGACCGTCTGGCCACATGGGTGATGGCATCCGATGACGATTTGAAGGCGACGTTGCACGAATTGAAAGGCGCACCCGCCTCGCAATCCGAGTGTGACTATGCCCGCACCCTCTTTACCTCCGCCATCGAAACACCTGGCGGGCTCAAAGTTCAAACCATCCACGCGTTTTGCGAACGACTGCTGCAACGGTTCCCGCTCGAAGCGGGTATCGCGCCGGGCTTTCGCATTCTCGATGAAAACGAGGCAAAGACACTTATTCGTGACGCGATTGATCGCGTGCTGTTGGCAGCGACGGCGCAACCGATGGGCACATTGGGCCGCGCCCTTACCGATGCCATTGCCTATGCCGCTGATGATCACTTTGACGACATTTTAGGCCAGGCACTCGACGAGCGCCAATGGCTGGAGGACATGCACAAGATCGCGAGCACTGAACCCAAAGGCATACGTAGCCTGCTTCATGCTCACTTTTCGGTACCTGAAACCGCGACGTTTGAGAGCATCACCAGCGAGATGTTGGGATTGCTGTCGGATACTGAACTTCAATCAGCGCGTGACATTTTGAGGACGGGAACCAAAACAGATAATACAGCCGCACAACACTTAGACCGTGCCTGTAATGCAAGACGTAAAACTGCGCGCGTCGATGCACTGACTAGTTTTTTTATGACGACAGAAAAAAAGCCCCGCGCAAAACTGATGACCAAGGCGCTTGGCGAAGCTTATCCCGATCAACTAACGGCGCTCACGACGGCATCCAACTCCTTCCTCACGCTGTTTGAAAAGCAGCTTTCCCGAACGGTAATTGACGCAACACTCGCGCTTTACACCATCGCAGACGCGGTCATGCAGAATTACACGAGCGCAAAAAGGCACCAATCAGCGCTCGATTTCTCGGATCTGATATCAACCGCAGCGGCGTTACTGACCAACAAGGCGGGCGCTGAATGGGTGCTCTATAAACTCGATGAAGGTATCGCCCACATTCTCGTAGATGAAAGCCAGGATACCAGCCCAGACCAATGGCGATTGATTGGCGCTCTCAGCACAGAATTCTTCACAGGCCTTGGCGCGTCTGAAGAAACGCGCACTGTGTTCGCCGTCGGTGATGAAAAACAATCCATCTACTCCTTCCAAGGCGCTGCACCTAAGGAATTTGCCCAACAAGGTGCCAAATTTCGCGCGCTTGCGGGAACGTCAGGACAGCCCTGGCATCAAGTGCCTTTGACGTTGTCGTTTCGATCAACCGAACCCGTGCTCGCTGCCGTTGACGCCGTATTTTCTAACGCGTCGCGCACCTCAGGCCTCAGCTCAACTGAAACCGGGGTCGAACACCTCGCCAAACGCATTGGTCAAGCTGGTGTCTTTGAAGTGTGGCCGACTGAGAGCGCTGAAAACATTGACGACGCCAATCCGTGGACACCACTTGGAGAACCCAAGCGCGGTGATCCAGTTGCCAAACTTGCTGATCGCATCGCAGGCACGATCGAGCATTGGTTGAACCGAGGTGAAAAATTGGGCTCGACCGGTGAGCCTATTCAACCCGGTGACATCCTCATCCTTGTGCGCAAACGCCAACCCTTCACACCGGCCATGGTCGCAGCTCTAAAGGCGCGCAAAATCCCCGTCTCGGGTGCGGATCGCATCGACCTACTCAATCAGATTGCCATTCAGGATTTGTTGTCGCTTGCAGATTTCCTTACACTACCTGAAGATGATTTATCGCTCGCAGAAGTTCTCAAAAGTCCGATCTTTGGATTTGACGATGATGACCTGATGGCGCTTGCACCCAATCGCAAACTCAAAACGCTTTGGAAAATGCTGCTGGACAATGGGCCAAAAAATACGCGCTTTAATGACGCTGCAGAAACCTTGAAACGCTGGCGCAAGCAAGCTGACTTCGCACCACCTTATGAGTTTTTTGCGCGTCTTTTTGATCGCGACAAAGTTCGTGACAAACTGCTCGCCCGCCTCGGACCAGATGCCAGTGATGCGCTTGATGAGTTTATTGACCTGGCCCTTGCCTTTGACGAGCAAGAACCACCGTCCCTTTCCGGATTTTTGAGCTGGATCCGCGCTGAAAGTCATGAAGTTAAGCGCGACTTGGAGATGGGCCGCAATGAGGTTCGTGTGATGACTGTGCATGGCGCGAAAGGACTTGAAGCGCCAATCGTGTTTTTGCCAGACACGTGCGCGAAGCCCGCCTCACAAAAAGCAACGCCTGTAATTTCAATGCCGAACATTGACCGGCCGCAAAGCACTGCAGCGCCATTTGTGTGGGCAATCAAGGGTGCCACAAAATTACCGGCTATCAGAGAGGTTAAAACCAGCGGGGTAGCCGCTGAGACGGAAGAAAGCAATCGCTTGCTTTACGTGGCAATGACGCGGGCGCGTGACCGTCTATATATTGCAGGCTTTGAAAGACCGCGTGATAAAATTGCCGATAACAGTTGGTATCAACTGATTGATTGTGCATTGAAGGAGACACTCAGTCCCGCTGAAGACCATGCTGGCCGATCGGTTTTCAGAACCCAGTGTCCGCAAACAGCCGATATAGAAGAACCGAAAGTGAGCTTCCGTCTTGGTGGTCAAAGCGCACCGCGTCCGAGTTGGGCCGCGACGCCCGCACCGTTAGAGCCGCAAGTCGCGATCCCGCTAGTGCCATCAAGACTAGCACCCTACGAAATTGATGATGAAGGCGAACCGCTTGCAACGCAGCCAGAGCCATCATCTGCATCCGCACCTGCACCTGCACCGCGTGGCCCGGTCGCACTTGAAGAAGGCAACCGCTTTTTGCGCGGTAATCTCACCCACGCCCTACTGCAGCATTTACCAAACTTTGATGCCGCCAACAGGCACCGGATTGCGCAAGACTTTATCGCTGTACGCGGGGCAAGCCTTGCTGCTTCAACGCGTGCTAATATTGTTTCTGAAACACTCACCATACTCGAAGACCCTGACTTCGCTCCGTTATTTGGCGTAAACAGTCGCGCGGAGATTCCTATCGTGGCCAATCTCAAACGGCCATCGGGATCAGGCCCGGATTTGCGTCTTAGCGGGGCTATTGATCGGTTGGCTGATCTTGGAAACAGCATTTTTGTCGTCGATTTTAAAACCAATCGTGCACCACCTGCGACACTCAATGAGGTGGCGGATGCCTACCTTTATCAGCTCGTCAGTTATCGGCTTGCCCTTGGTCAGATCTACAGCGACCGCCCAATCCGCGCCGCCCTATTGTGGACGGACGGACCAACGATAATGGAGATTCCTACTGCAAAATTAGACCTTTACCAGGACCAGCTATGGCAACTGCAAAGCCCGCATCTTGACGGGAGTTGATCGCGTACCTACCTAGGAACCAACAAAGAGTCGTTAAGCCTAGCGCTGCGACATCCAACTCAAGGAGAATTCCTGCAATGGCGACCAATGAAGTTTCAGACGGCACATTCGAAGATGAAGTTTTAAAGTCATCAGAACCTGTTCTGGTCGACTTTTTTGCCCAATGGTGTGGGCCATGTAAAGCAATGGCACCTGCTCTGGACGAGATTGCCGCTGAATTGCAGGGCAAGGTCAAGGTCGTCAAAGTTGACGTTGATCAAAGCCCAGGCATCACAGGTGAATATGGTATTCGCGCCATGCCGACTTTGATCCTATTTAAAGACGGCAAAGTGGCTGCTCAACACACCGGCGCCCTGGTGCAAAAGAAAAAGCTAGAAGACTGGATCAATCAATCGATCATCGCCTAACAGCACTAGATCAACCTTGTGAAAAGTTGGGTTCGACTTTGAGCAGATAAGTTGATCGCCAATCATGAAATAGAGTCATGGGATAGAGCGTTGCGCAAACAGCTTGGCTGTGTACAACAAAAGGCGCGACGTTCTAGACGCTAGCTTGGATAGAAATGAAAAACGGAGCGCTGCAGATCAGCGCTCCGTTTTTTTTCTGAGAAATTCTTCAACCTGCCTCAGGCGTCAAACCTTCTTGCAAAGCCAGAACATGACCCGCCAAATAGAGTGAGCCACAAATGAGAATGCGCTTCGGGCCTGGGAATTGATGCTCAAGGCGCACCAGTGCGGCTTCAACCGTCGTTGACGTTTCCGCTCGAAGACCCATGTCCGCTGCTGCTTTTGCCAATATGTCAGGCGCATGACTGCCTTCATGCGAACCTGGGATGGGCACCGTCATAACATGACGTGCAAGCCCACCGAAAGGCGCCAGAAAGGCTTTGGCATCCTTGAGCGCCAACATGCCAGTAATGAGGTGCACAGGCTTGGCACTGCGCTCATCAAGATCCGCCATTGTTTGGGCCAGCACCTGGCCGGCAGCAGCGTTATGCCCACCATCAAGCCACAACTCAGTTCCGGTAGAGATTCGCGATAGCAACGGTCCACTATCCAAGCGCTGCATGCGCGCCAGCCAGGTAACAGTTTTTAATCCCGTTTCAATGGCACGATCATCGATATTAAATGCCTTAAGCTGAAGCGCACCCGCAATCGCTGTTCCCGCGTTGATCACCTGATGGCGACCGATCAGTACCGGCATCGGCAGATCCAATAAACGGTCATCGCGTTGGAAAATCAATCGGCCGCGCTGTTCAAATGCATCAAAGTCCCGGCCCCAGGCAACCACTGGTGCACCAACCTCCCCGGCCCTTCGATCAATCACGGCCAGAGGACCCTCGTCCTGCTGTGACACAACACACGGCACATCTCGCTTGATGATACCGGCTTTTTCAGCCGCAATTTTCTCAAGACTGTCACCCAGCTTGTCGGAATGGTCCATTGATATCGTGGTGATCACACTGAGTTCTGGCTTAGCGACGACATTGGTGGCATCAAGGCGACCACCAAGACCGACCTCCAATAACAGAACATCCGCCGGTGTCTCTGAAAACGCCAACAATGCAGCCGCCGTCGTAATCTCAAATTGGGTGATGTCGTCACCATCGTTGACAGCTTGAGCGCGCGTTAGGACATCGACAAGTGCGTCTTCCGCAATGGGTTCTGAAGGCCCTTCACAGGTTGCCAAAGAAATACGTTCATGGAACCGTACGAGGTGCGGTGAGATATAGACGTGCACACGGTAACCAGCGGCTTCCAAAATTGCGCGCAGATAAGCTGCGACAGAACCTTTGCCATTGGTACCTGCAATATGAACGACCGGCGGAAGCTTTTTGTGAGGGTCGCCCAGCTTACCAAGCAGGGTTTCGATGCGCCCGAGCGAGAGATCAATCAGACGCGGATGCAGCAGCTTTAAATCAGCAAGAAGTTTGTCGCTTTTGGCCATGCCTCGCCCGTGCCTCGATCGCCCATTGACCTCATCAGCCGACTTGGCGCTTACCTATCAATTGCTCAGCCTTCCGAAAGAGCTTGCATCCCATCGTCTCTAAGGGAAATCGCACGACAACGCTAGCTCCGAACAAGCGCACAAAGAGTAACTTCAACCAATCCGTAATTGGACGGGTCAGACGGCATCTCCTGAAGTGTAAGGAAGCCCATAAGGGGTTGAGGAAAACTTGATCATGTTCGAGCCAAAAGTGTACGCGGTTTTGCGCCCGGAACAAGATCTAAACAAAAGGTGAGAGCACGCCCACTGAATTCAGCCTTAAGACGAACGCGCTCTAAAGCATCACCTAATCAGCAGATTTTGGCGTAGTATCCACTTTTTTGGTCGTGGCACTACCTTTCCCAGCAGCTGCTTCGCCGCCGGTCTTGGGTTGCGTAGAAAAACGCTTTTCCTGGCTCACCGGCTGGGCTTCAATAACAACGGCATCGTCGTCAGCCATCTCGGCGGTGGCAACTTCGATGCCCGTTTCTGCAACCACTGCACCGTTTACATGAGCTAAACCATTCATCTGGCCTGCGGAGGAGTTAGCTTTCTTGGACCTTGGCTGCGACGTCAGCACACTACATACACGCGCTATCGTTTCGCGCAGCTTATGGCGATGCACCACCATATCGATCATCCCGTGCTCCAGAAGATATTCGGAGCGCTGGAAACCTTCTGGCAATTGTTCACGAATGGTTTGCTGAATAACGCGCGGGCCAGCAAAACAAATCAGTGCTTTTGGTTCAGCAATCTGAATGTCTCCAAGCATGGCGTAGGACGCAGTGACACCACCTGTCGTCGGGTGAGTCAGCACCACAATATATGGCAGGTTTGCTTCGCGCAGTTGTTGAACAGCAATCGTTGTGCGCGGCATTTGCATTAATGACAGGATACCTTCCTGCATGCGTGCGCCACCTGATGCTGAAAACAAGATAAATGGGGATTTGCTCGCAAGTGCGCATTGCATACCTGCAATAATCGCCTCACCTGCCGCCATGCCGAGCGACCCGGCCATAAAGCGAAAATCTTGCACCGCAACTACCACATTCAGGCCCTCGATGCGACCTTTTCCAACGATAACTGCATCGTCCTGCTCTGTTTCAGTCTTGGCAGTTTTTAGTCGATCCGTGTAGCGACGACTGTCACGAAACTTAAGTGGGTCTTGCACCACCTCGGGCACCGCAACGCGTTCAAAATTAACGTCATCAAAGATATGTGCAAGACGGGTCGGCGCATCCATCTGCTCATGGTATTCGGAACCTGGAAAAACGAATTGGTTCGCTTCGAGGTCCTTGTAATAGACCATCTGCCCCGTCTCAGGGCATGTCCGCCAAGCCTTCTCCGGCATCTCGCTTTTAGAGCCGAGGAAGCTGCGGATCTTGGGCCGAACAACGTTATTAATCCAGTTCACGCTCAGCAAACTCCTTGCTAGAGCAGCCTGGGTTTATTCAAACGCAGATAAGCTGCTCTATCACTTTAGAAACAGATCAAATTACCTGTCCTAAAGCGGGAACGCTTTAAGACAGTTTGATCTACGCTTGGCATCTTGTGCCGCGTGGCAGTCTAGCATCTTTAACCCTCTAACATGGCCCCCGACACTGATTTGTGAAGGGGGGCGGGATCAAAGATCGTTAAATAGTCCCATTTCGCCAGTTGTAAATTGGCAATCTTGGTACCTCAAGTGCACCCGACCGCCCACCTTCAGGCGCGTAACGGCGCGGAAAGCCGCTTTACCAAGTCAAGCACGGCGGGCACGGTTTCGGCCGTTGCCGAGCCATTTCCCGCCAAGCTGTCCTCAATCGCCCGGACCAGAGCCGAGCCGACAACCACACCATCGGCGCCTTGCGATAGTTCCTGGACCTGCTCCGGCGATTTAACGCCAAAACCCACAACAACCGGCAGCGGCGTTGAAGACTTGATACGGGCCACCTGATCTTGGACATCATTTACCACAGGAGCGGTGGTGCCGGTAATCCCTGCGATGGAAACGTAATAAACAAAGCCTGAGGTGTTTTTCAAAACTACAGGTAGGCGCTTGGCATCTGTGGTTGGCGTCGCCAAGCGGATAAAACTCAGTCCTTGTTTCATCGCCGGCAGGCACAGTTCATCATCGGCTTCCGGCGGCACATCAACGACAATCATGCCATCAACACCAGCTTCTGCCGCCTCATCCAAGAACGCATCGACCGGATAAACAAAGATCGGGTTGTAGTAACCCATCAAGACGAGGGGGGTATCGGGATCAGAATTGCGGAACGTGCGCACCATTTCCAGCGTGCGCTTCATGTTTTGACCTGCCCTGAGCGCGCGCAGGCTTGCAGCTTGAATTGCCGGCCCATCTGCCATCGGATCAGAAAACGGCATCCCCAATTCGATAATGTCAGCACCTGCAGCAGGCAGACCTTTTAAGATCTCCATGGCGGTTTCAGGATCAGGATCGCCAGCTGTGACGAACGTCACCATGGCGCCGCGGCGCTCAGCTTTGAGCGCTTGAAACCTGCGATCAATGCGCGATACCTGTGTTGTCATAATCTTTGTTGCTTTCGCGAAAATCAGCACCTAAAGCGGTACGTCTTGTTAGATATCAAGGCCTAGGTGCTCTGCAACGGCAAACACATCTTTGTCACCGCGGCCGCACAAATTCATCACCAACAAGTGGTCTGCCGGTAAAGTCGGCGCAAGCTTTGTGACCCAGGCTAACGCATGGCTTGGTTCAAGCGCTGGAATGATCCCTTCGAGTTTGGAACATAGTTGGAAGGCGTCCAAGGCTTCAGTGTCTGTGATCGCTACATATTCAACGCGACCCGTGTCTTTGAGCCAGGAGTGTTCCGGTCCAACGCCTGGGTAATCGAGGCCAGCAGAAATAGAATGGCCTTCCATGATCTGACCATCGCTATCTTGCAACAGAAAAGTGCGGTTGCCATGCAAAACACCGGGTGCACCACCACTCATTGAAGCGGCATGCCCGTTGTGGTGCTCAATGCCGTGGCCTCCCGCTTCGACACCATAAATTTTGACGTCTGTGTCGTCCAGGAAGGGATGAAACAGGCCGATTGCGTTAGACCCTCCGCCAATGCATGCCACAAGACTGTCAGGCAGGCGCCCTTCCATCTCCATCATTTGCTGGCGCGTTTCTTCACCAATCACCGATTGGAAGTCGCGCACCATTTCCGGATAAGGGTGGGGTCCCGCGGCGGTGCCAATCAAGTAGTAAGTATCATGAACGTTGGACACCCAATCGCGCAGCGCTTCGTTCATGGCATCTTTGAGCGTCATCGCACCAGACGTTACAGCGTTGACCTTGGCGCCGAGTAGATTCATGCGCACCATGTTTGGCTTTTGGCGTTCGGTGTCGAGCTTGCCCATGTAGATTTCACACGGCAAACTAAAACGGGCGCAGACTGTCGCTACAGCAACGCCATGTTGACCCGCTCCCGTCTCGGCAATAATTCGCGTCTTGCCCATGCGTTTTGCAAGCAGAATTTGGCCCAGGCAATTGTTGATCTTGTGTGAGCCGGTATGATTCAACTCATCACGCTTGAAATAGATCTTGGCGCCACCGAGGTGTTCGCTCAAACGCTCAGCATGATAAAGCGGACTTGGCCGTCCCCCATAATGGGTCATGAGCGTTTCAAGCGCTTTGGTAAACTCAGGATCGGCTTTAGCGTCTTCGTAGGCTTGTTCCAAATCGAGGATCAGCGGCATCAACGTCTCGGCAACAAAACGCCCGCCAAACTGGCCGAAAAAGCCATTGCCATCAGGCCCCGTGCGATAGCTGTTGCGGTTCTCGTGTGAGACGGTGTTCATATTTTTGCCTATCACCTTCGGGCTTTGTTCACAGGCCGGCTAGATCAACCTGCTAAAAGTTGGGATCGACTTTGAGCAGATAAGTTGATCCCCAGTCATCAGATAGAGCGTCGAGCAACCAGCTTCGCTGGTACGAGAAAAGGCTCGATGCTCTAGACGCCCTTTTTAGCCGCCTTGGCTGCTTGGATAAAGCGGCGGATCAACTCAGGGTCCTTCTTTCCAGGCTGGGTTTCGACGCCTGATGAGACGTCAACACCTGGCGCACCTGTTAGGCGTATGGCTTCGGCCACATTGTCGGGGTCCAACCCACCGGATAACATGTAGGCCAACGTCTCACTGAGGCCGTCTAAGATGGTCCAATCGAAGGACAAGCCGTTGCCGCCAGGGAGTTCTGCATCTGGCGCGGGCTTGGCATCAAACAGGAGGCGGTTGGCAACACCTTCATAAGCCATGGCGGCGTGAACATCGTCATCACAGCCAATCCCAACCGCTTTAATCACGCGCACATGATAAGCGCTTTGAATCCATTCAACGCGGGCAGGACTTTCCGAGCCGTGCAATTGGATGAAGTCTGGACGCACAGCCTTCATCACTTCATCCAGCGCACTGTCTTTGGGATTGACCAGCAATGCCGTGACTGCAACTTCATCAGACTTTTCTCGAATTTGGCGGGCCAGGGCTCCAGCCACCGACGCCGTCAAATGTCGCGGACTTTTTTCGAAAAAAACCAACCCAAGCATATCTGCACCATGGTCAATGGCAGCAGCAACACTGGCATCATCATTCAGGCCACAGATTTTTACGAATGTTTGGCTCGTCATTGCCTAAAGGCCCTTGCCGCGCGAATTAAGCGATGGTGGCTGGTCACTTGAATTTGGTTTAGTCGGGCGGCGGCTACTCGCCAGCCGGAAGCATCAGTTTTTGACGTGACGCCACTTCATCATCGCGCTCGCGGGTCAGTCGATCCGCCTCATGACGCCATTTGGCCGCTTCGCGTGTTTCCTTGCGCGCTGCTTTACGATAGCGGCCTTGCGACATCCAAGCAGCAACACCACCCAGAATGACACCAAGCACAAGCGCACCAAAGAGATAGGCAAAAAACGGCAATTCCAACGACAACATAGGCTGATCAGGTTGGAACGGATCGAGAATGAGTGACACCTCGTGGCGGTTGGCGATGGCCAATGCGATCAGCATAATGCCCACGGGAATTGCAACCACAAGACTCAAGAACCGATTCAGCACCGTCTAACCTCTTTGAATTCCATAACCCTGCGCGTTGGCACCATACAACTCGGGTCTTAAGACCCACTGTTCAACCGGTCGCGTAGTTCTTTGCCGGTCTTAAAAAACGGCACAAACTTTTCAGACACTGCCACCGGTTCACCCGTCCGCGGATTGCGACCTTGACGCGCCTCGCGATGTTTTACCGTGAAGGCACCGAAGCCTCTCAGCTCGACCCTATCACCGCGCGCCATGGCATTGATGATTTCATCAAGAATAACGTTGACGATGCGTTCCACATCACGATGAAACAAATGCGGATTGGTCGCCGAAATCTTTTGGACTAGCTCGGACTTTATCACAGGACACCTTTAGAAAAGTGATTGAAATTACTCAATTTTCTGGAGGTTGCCAAACCGAGACGAGGCCGTCAAGTGGAAGATTCTTGGCACTTAAAACGCTGGCATACGGACCCAATAAGCGGCTCGTTAATCCATCCCAAAAAGCGCCGAAAATACTGGCTCCAACACCGAAACCGAAGAAATCCTTCTCCACAGGAGTGCGATCGACGACTTTCACATTTTTTTCAACGCCGCGCTTTTCTTTGAGCCAATTGACGGCTTCAGTCTCTCCACCAATCTCATCCACGAGCTTGTGGGAGAGCGCGATACGACCAGAAAAAATGCGGCCATCCTTCAAACCTGGAACGGCACCAGCGCTAATTGAGCGGCGCTTTTTAACCAAGGATAAGAACCATTGAAAGCCTTCATCGACCATCTCCTGCGTGACCGCACGCGCTTCGGGATCATCAGGTTCGAATGGATTGGGAAGCGCTTTCAAGTTGCCGGAGCGAATGGTCTTCATCTCAACGCCGACTTTCTTGAAAAGTTCTGTGAGTTGCGGATATTGCATTAACACACCGACCGAGCCGGTGATGGTGTTTCCGCGCGCAACGATATGATCAGCAGAAAGCCCAACGATGTAACCTGCCGACGTTGCAAGCGTTGAGAACTGTGCCACCACCGGCTTTTTTTTTGCGATTTTGCGCACCGCTTCATAAATGCCTTCACCACCCGTTGTCGTACCGCCCGGACTGTTGACGAACAACAGTACGCCTTTAACGTGGTCTTCCTCACCAATCTCCTTGATGAGCTTCAGCATCTTGCGGTCTTCAGTAATGGTGCCTTCAAACGAGAGCCGCGCGATTTGAGAACTACCGCCAAACGCGGAGTCATTGCCTCGTGCAACCAAAGCCGCGAGTGCCAATAAAATGGCAATGATCGCGCCAACACGCCAGATGCCAAGCTTGCGCCTGAGACGCCTGCGGTCGAGGATAAGATCTGTGTCGTTTGACATGGCTTACTCCAAAAATGGCGGACATTCGAAATAATCGTCGATCAACTAAATGGCCGGACAAATGCGACGGCACTTAGGCCCTATATCACTTGGGCCCTCGAGGCGTAAGCAGGCAACCCATTGCTCGCAACGTCCGATCCAAATACGCCTAGCCAACCATTAATTACATAAAAACACTTGAGGCCAGGACGCGTTCGCCATGGCCTCAAAATCGTTTGTCTCAACTAGGCTTTGTCGCCATCGCCATCGTTGTTGGCGTCTGCATCACCTTCCGGGGCAGCAGCGGGGGCCTCATCGCCCTCACCCTCATCCTTCTGCTTGTTGATAACCGCACCCAGGATATCACCAAGTGAAGCGCCTGAATCCGACGAACCGTATTGGGCAACCGCCTGCTTTTCCTCGGCGATTTCGAGCGCCTTGATCGACAGTGAAATGCGCCGTGAAGCCTTATCGACTTGGGTTACTGCGGCATCAACTTTTTGGCCTTCCGAGAACCGCTCAGGACGCTGTTCAGAACGATCACGCGACAGATCAGAACGCTTGACGAAGGTTGTCAGTTCCGTGTCAGCCAATTTGACCTCAATGCCATTTTCTTGAACGGCAATGACTTCACAGGTGACCTGATCGTTCTTCTTGTAGCGTGCCATCTCATCGGCCGGATCGCCCTGCATCTGCTTGATGCCAAGCGAAATGCGTTCTTTCTGGCTATCAACGTCAAGAACAACAGCCTTGATAGTGTCACCCTTTTTGTAGTCTTTGATGACCTCATCACCGGCTCTGTTCCAGTCCAGATCTGACAAGTGGACCATGCCGTCTACACCACCTTCAAGGCCGATAAACAGGCCAAACTCGGTGATATTACGAATTGGGCCTTCAACCTCGGTGCCCTTCGGATGCGTCGCCAAAAAGCCATCCCATGGGTTGTCCTGCGTTTGTTTTAGACCAAGAGAGATACGGCGTTTGGCAGGATCAACTTCAAGCACCTGCACTTCGACTTCCTGACTTGTCGAAACGATTTTGCCAGGATGCACGTTCTTTTTGGTCCAGCTCATTTCTGAAACGTGGATCAAGCCTTCAACGCCAGCTTCCAGTTCAACAAACGCACCGTAGTCGGCAATATTTGTGACAGTACCTTTGAGACGGGTATCAACTGGATACTTGGCTTCTATACCTTCCCATGGGTCGGACTGAAGTTGCTTCATACCAAGGCTGATACGCTGTGTTTCAGAGTTGATACGAATGATCTGCACCTTGACCGTATCACTAACGTTAAGAATTTCCGTTGGATGATTGACACGGCGCCATGCCATATCGGTGACATGCAACAGACCGTCGATGCCGCCCAGGTCGATAAACGCACCGTAGTCGGTGATGTTTTTGACGACGCCGTCGATAACCTGGCCTTCAGCAAGACGCGAAACGATGTCTGCCCGCTGTTCGGCGCGGGTTTCTTCCAGAACCGAGCGACGTGAGACAACGATGTTGCCACGACGACGATCCATTTTCAGAATTTGGAACGGCTGTTCTTGATGCATCAACGGACCGATATCGCGTACTGGGCGGATATCCACCTGACTGCCTGGCAAAAACGCAACTGCGCCATCAAGATCAACTGTGAAGCCGCCTTTGACTTTGTTGAAGATGACGCCAGTAACTTTCTCACCAGCTTCAAACTGTTTCTCAAGACGGGTCCAGCTTTCTTCACGGCGCGCCTTGTCGCGACTGAGAACAGCTTCACCAAGAGCGTTTTCAATGCGCTCAAGATAGACTTCAACCGCATCGCCAACGGAAAGTTCGGGGTCTTGGCCCGCAATTGCGAACTCTTTGAGCAGCACCCGGCCTTCCATCTTTAATCCAACATCGATGACGGCTTGGTCTTTTTCAATCGCAATGATTTTGCCTTTTACGACAGACCCTTCAATCAGGTCATCCTTGGCAAGGCTTTCTGCAAGCAGGGCTGCGAATTCATCGTGAGTCGGTGTCATTTCGTTGCTGACTTCAGCGTTCATAGGTGCTCCTTAATTGGTCTGCCAACACGTCCTAAAGTTGTGTTGGGCTCAAATTAAAGTTGTGTTGGGCTCATGTCGTGCCAACACGTCCTAAAGTTGTGTTGGGCTCACCCACACGTCAAACCGAGCGTGTGGTATTGTCTGGATCGTCCGTTCAGCCATTGGCCACGGACCGGATTTAGATTTGAACGCAGCAATCGCCGACTGTGCGGACACAGCCGGGCGCACGTCGCCCGTTCAAAGAATTTCAGGGGTTGTTTTAGTGATGTCGCCTGGAGGGGCTTTGGCCCCACCGGTTTGATTTTGAAGCGCCGCCTAAAGGCAAACACGCTTCTACCGGCCGATCTTCCTCTTGATCTCTCCGACAGCGACGTCGAATGCGGCATCTATATCCAACTCGGTCGTATCAAGCAAGACAGCACCCTCATCTTGCTTCAGCGGCGCATCAGCGCGGCCACTATCGCGGGCATCGCGGGCCACAATCAACTCCAACACGTCCGATTCCGTCATCTCAAGGCCCCGGGCCTGATATTCCAGATGACGCCGCTTGGCGCGGGCCTCAGGGCTGGCGGTAACGAAAATCTTCACATCTGCGTCGGGGCAAACGACCGTCGCAATGTCCCGACCATCAAGCACAGCTCCTGAACTTTGGCGGGCAAACCATCGTTGATAGGCCAACAGAGCAGCCCGCACCTCGGGGATTTTGGCAACCACAGAGGCCCCCTCACCCACATCAGCTCGGCGTAGGTTCGGATCGTCAAGCCGCTCTGGATCAAGGGCCCGGGCCATCGCGACCGCCGCCCAGACGTCATCAAGCTTTAGCCTGCGGTTGATGAGCGACAGCGCCACCGCCCGATAGAGCAGCCCTGTATCAAGACTGTGCAATCCGTAATGCGCCGCGATGCGCTTGCCAAGTGTGCCCTTTCCGGAGGCCGCAGGACCATCAAGTGCAATGATCATGAGGCTGTCCCCTCATCGACCAAACCGAGCCTGCCGCCGACCTCCGCCATCAGCCCGCGAAATTCTGGGAAACTTGTGTTGATCATGGTGACGTCATCAACCGTGACTGGATTTTCACTAGCAAGACCCATCACCAGAAATGCCATCGCCAGACGATGATCAAGGTGCGTTGTCACAAGACCGCCGCCTGGCACGTTGTCCATGCCATGTACAGTCAGATTGTCATCCCCAACCTCAACGACAACACCATTGGCTTTCAGCCCGTCAGCGGTTGCACTCAGTCGATTACTTTCTTTGACTTTAAGTTCACCGAGCCCAAGCATCAGTGTCGTGCCTGTTGCAAATGCGGCCAGCACGGCCAGGATCGGATATTCATCAATCATGCTTGGCGCTCGCGTTGCCGGAACTGTCACGCCTTTGAGCTTTGACGAACGTGCACAAATGTCTGCAACAGGTTCACCACCCGCTTCACGCTGATTTTGCAGGGTGATGTCTGCACCCATCTCTTTTAGGGTTTCAAACAAGCCAACACGGGCTGGATTGATCAACACACCTTCAATGGTAATCTCAGAGCCCGGAACCAAAATTGCGGCGGCGATCAAAAACGCCGCTGAACTGGGGTCCCCTGGCACATTGATTGATTGACCCGCGAGTTCATGCGGACCCGTCATTTCGATATGGCGTCCGCCGTTGCCGCCTGGCAGATCAGACACGTTGATGTTGGCACCAAAAGCTTTCAGCAGCCGTTCGGTATGATCGCGCGTTGGCTGAGGCTCAATAACGGTCGTCGTTCCCTGCCCCATCAAGGCCGCCAACAGAATAGCGCTTTTCACCTGCGCTGAGGCAACCGGCAATGTATAGCTGATCGGCAGTGGGTCTGGCGTGCCACGCACGGTAAGCGGCAGTGTGCTGCGATCTGGCTCGATCACCTCCAGTCCCATCTGTTGCAGAGGCGTCAGTACACGGCCCATCGGCCGCTTCGACAATGAATGGTCACCTTCAATGAGCACTTCGATGTTGTGGCCTGCAATGACACCCATCATCAATCGCGTACCGGTGCCAGAGTTGCCAAAGTCGAGGGCGGCATTGGGCTGGATCAAGCCACCGGTTCCGCACCCCGTCACCTGCCAACGACCCTCGCCGAGCTGTTCTATTTTGGCACCCAGCGCCCGCACCGCATCCGCCGTCGCGATCACGTCTGAGGATTGCAAAAGCCCGTCGATGGTCGTCCTACCCAGCGCCAAAGCGCCAAAAATCAGCGCCCGATGGGAAATGGATTTATCTCCAGGGACACGAATGCGGCCGGAAAGTGCATCTGTTTTAAAGGACGATAGGGGGTGGCGATCGGCGATTGTCACGGGCCAGACTGGCGCTCCATTATGAGGCTTCGGTGCCGTGGTTGCGGCACGAACAAGGTTTACGGCATAGAGCCCTGAGCGGCCCACCGTGTCAACGCCGCCTGGGTGAGGCCAAACCGAGCGCCTCGCGTCATCCGGGTGCCAACTTTGGCAGGACACTTTATCCCTGGTTTTGACAACCGCTATGCGATATGGCAGAGGCCTCAAAAATTCCGATGATGAGAGGATGAGGACAACATGGCCAGCAAAGCTGCGCGCGGCACCAAGCGCACCTGCCAAAATGACGATTGCGGATCGCACTTTTATGATCTCAATCGTGACCCGATTGTCTGCCCGATCTGCGACACGGAATATGTGATCGCGACAGCGCCTCCGCCAGCGCCCGAACCAGAGCCTGTCAAAGAAGAAAAGAAAGAAACGACTGCCAAAGCTACCACCGAGGGTGATGATGCCTTGGATGCAGCGGAATCAATCGAAGATATCGAAGATTCCGACGACATTGACGATGACGATGACGATGACAACAATACAGTCCTGGCAACTGATGATGATCAGGACGATACTGTGGTGCCGGAGATTATTGTTGGCACGACTAAGAAAGGGGTGAGCGACAACCACTAGAGCCTGTTCATCTTAGATTGAATCAGTGGGCGTGTTCTAACCATTTGTTTTGGATCATATTCCGGGCGCAAGCCCGCGCGCACTTTTGGCTCGAACATGATCTAGCAGCTCGCCTAAAAAAACCGAATCTCATATAAGCTGGGCTTAATAGGACACCTGTACGTGCCCGGTTGATGCGACCACTTCCAGCTTGAATGTTGACAGTGATCGGCTTAAGGACACATCTTTAGGTTCACGGACTTTTGTGGCCCTCTTGGCCAATACATAAAAGTTCCCAACCAAAATGGGGCCGTAGCTCAGTTGGGAGAGCGCTACAATGGCATTGTAGAGGTCAGGGGCACAAGCTTATCTCTTTCCAACCCTGCAAGCTTTTTCTCATACGCTGTGATAACGGTGGGGTTGCCACTTTCCATGATGCGCTCAAGCAGCAGCTCAATTTTTTTGTCGATACCTGCTGTCCGACATCAGCGCCTATGGGGGCTTGCGCGACGCAGATTTAGAGGATTATATTGTATTTTATTTGAGTGGTCGCAATTAGCGATCATTATACAGCGAGATCCGGAAATTACGTGCCCGGTGATTTTATTTCTGGGGTATTGTTTAAGGAGTTTATCGATATGAAGATTTTATTTGTTGTTTGTTTTGCTACGCTCTTCACGATGATCTGTGTCGCCGATAGTGCCATGTCACAAGGATTTATCATGACACCCCTTAAAGACAATGCGGGTGTCGAACCTCTAATTATTGGCGGGCGGAAGTCAAAAGTAGCAGACTGGCCGGCAACCTTCGCATTCAGTAACTGTACGAGTACTGCGATTGGTCCCAGAATTCTCCTAACAGCAGCACATTGTGTTGGTAACGGTGCTAAAGGAAGCCTGAAAGCGGGCGGCAAAGACATTCAAGTTGAGTGTGCACATCATTCTGATTATACGCCATCAACCTCAAGTGCAGGGACCAAGACAACGAGTGCTGATTGGGCACTTTGCATCGCAAAAAACGATGACATTCCAGTTGCTACATTTGAAACAATAAATCTTAACTCGACTCTTCTTCAGACTGATTTAGAAATTCTTCTAACAGGGTTCGGCTGCAAAAAAAAAGATGGCGTTGATGACAACTACGGAGTTCAGTACGAAGGCGAGGCCGAAATTAGACCCGTTACCAACGCAACACAACCCGACGGACTTCCAAAAGCTACGAATGATCAGTGGGCGCGGCACTACGCAACGACCGTTGGCGGCGCCGCTATTTGTTACGGCGATAGCGGCGGAGCTGCGTACGTTTATCGCGATCCGGCAAAAAAGAGCCGACGAGTTATGGCTGTCAACTCTCGCGGCGATATTAAAAAAGTATCCTACCTTTCTGCTACTTCCACAGGAGCATTTGAAACCTGGACGAAAGACTGGGCTAAGGCGTGGTCTGAGAGGCTTAAAATCCCATCACTAGAAATTTGTGGTATCGATGTGTCCACGGCCAACTGTCAACCATAGTATTTCTGTACAACTGTTTCGTATCTATACACACTGTCTGTTGAGCCACTCGATAGGTACGGCGACTGTATCACCGATGCGCATTGGATCACTCGTATGTATTGATTAGAGGTCACGAGGATGCACATTCATAGGCATTGCTGCATATCATATCTGCTGATCGCACCCCTGCTTGTTGGAAGCTGTCTATTGTTAAGCCTAAGGGCAGCGGCAAACGAGAGCATTTTGGTCCGCGCCAACGAGAAACAGATCGGGGCAGCAACAACAGCTGCATTGGCAGATGTCGGGGCGCCATCGACACTTCATGTGAAAAAATCGGAGAAACTGGGCGACCTGATCTCGCGTCATTGCGGACGCAGGGATAAGGCATATTTACACATCCTCCAGAAGAAGGCCGCAAATTATACCAATTTCGCGGCTCCCCTGTCATTCGAATCCAGTGCTCAAAGCGATCAGGATATGGTCCTGCCTTTTTGTCTACGCTTGCCAAAGCTAACGGCTTCAAAAGTTATTCCTGTATCGACCGAAAACAGTTTAGCTTCAAAAAAATTGCCATACTTGCTTGATCAGCCGCTAATCGTTGGTCTTAGAAAGCCTGGACAAATTGGTTTCGGAAACTATTCGACCGGCTATCCAGGATGGGCCGGCAATTCGACGGTCGTAGTGAACCCATCGACGTGGAATTCTATAACAACCGACCGTTGGACTATGGACTCTTGGGCAGGCGGACAATGGGGCACCGGCACTCCAGCTAGTCGTGTCGAAGTTCTGGATGGCTGGGGCAGTCTATCTTTGTCTACCAGAACTGACAAAAAAACGGCGCAAAGAATCATCGTTGCCGCATTGCACAAAGATAACACAGCGTTGTTGGATAAGGATTTGCGCCCAACGTCAGTGACCGACAGTGAAGCTAAGGAAATCGGCCACCTCACTGTCCTCACGGATCCGGAAGACAAATGCCCGAAAGAAAAACCACCTTCGAATACATACCCGTTTGATGCGATGCAATTGCTCCATGTTATCGGACTGAACCAGGCCAACGGCCGGCTTTTGCACCACCCTAGCCAGATTGTTGTTGCCGATACTGGTGTATCGGATGCTACCGCCGCGCGATACGGTGCTGCGCTTACGCGTAGTGGAATACAATCTTGGAAAGAACGACAGCCAGACAAAGAGTACCCCAAATCAGGGCACGGTGCCAATGTCGTCTCAGCTGCATTGGGCGGCGCTTACTTCGACCGGTTTTTGAAACTCATGAATGACCCTATTAAAATCCGCCCAATCAACATTTTTCAAACGAAATACGGAACTCTAGACGAAAAACATTTAGCAAACATTATGGAAGTGGGAACGAACTCCAATGCAGTCATAAATTTGAGCATCTCTTACGACAAGGAACTAAAAGGCCTAAGGGAGGTACTAAAAAGCAAACGCAATGCTCTCTTCGTGGCAGCAGCTGGAAACAGACCAGGACAGGTAAACAACGAGCACCCAGCAGCGCTAGGTGGACAATTTCCAAATTTGATTATTGTTGGTTCACTTAAGGCAAACGGCAAGCCTGAAGACCGCCAATCGACATGGAGTGAATCAAACGTCGAGCTATCCGCGCCGGGTTGCCGGGTTCCTGTTCACGAGGACGGCGAGGCAAGTAAAGTGGTTTTCCGGTCAGGGTCGTCATTGGCTGCACCACTTGTATCGTTCGCCGCTGCAATCTTAAACAAATACAACATTGGAAGCCCTGAGGACGTAAAAGTACGGCTCTTAACCAGCGCTGACTTTGACCCAGCACTAGAGAACAGAGTAAAACGAAAACTCAAGCTAAATATTGTTCGTGCCGTTGCGATTTCGCACGACGTCATTGAGCTCAACGCACCGACTGCCAAACCGATTTACGGGCGAATAACCAAGGGCGATCTCATGTTGCTTTTGTGCGAAGGCAATCTTTCAATGGGTCGCAATAAAAAAAATACTGATGGCAAAAAAAATAATAGCAACTCCCTTTTAAGTCTTGATATAGCCGATGTCGAAGGAGGAAAACGCTTGCTTGTCCAGTATCGTGTCGAGGCTTCCAAAAATCACGAACACCGCGAATGTCCATTGGGCAATGACCTAGCCAAGCACAAAATTACAATAATGCCTGTTGGGAGTAATGAGCCCCAAACCTTTAAACTCAAAGACATTCGTAAGTTCCTATTTGCTATTCAGTAACGCCACTGAATAGCGGCACGCCTCTGGCCAGCGTCGAGAGCAACACAGTCGCTTTCGATGCTTTTAATCTCTTTACATAACTATTCCCCCAGGTGTCCCATTCCTCGAAAAGCGTACTTGAACAATCTCAGCCCAAGCGCGCCAAGTTTTATTTTGAGACGTCAGGTAACTGGTCGTCCTCACCGTCGATGAGTGAAATGCAAAGTCCATTTCGGCAAATGATAGGTCGCGGGTTTGAAGTAAAAAAACCAATTTCGAAAATTCGATCTCAGACCGCAATTTTAACAACCCTTCACAGACCTATCTCAGCGCTCACTACGATTGAGATTTTTGACTTCTTCAATGCGCAATTGCACCCAGTTCAAAAAACTCTGGTTAACTCTAGCCGCTACATTATGCAGACCCGTTTTACTGCCACGAGAATGTACGCCAAAAGCGACAGGAACTTTTTTCATTGTAATTTTATTTGTCCCAATAAAAGCCAACGGTGATCCACTCTGACCTTTGTACGTATTTATCAAATGCCGGATGAAGCCACGGTCACTTGGCGAACTCTTCAGAGGACCCAGGTCGCGCCACTGAGTGGTGCCGCGCGGAGAAAGATCAACAGGAAAGCCAGAAACAGCAAATCCACTGGTTTTTTTTCGAACATGACTTGTGAGCTCAATGTCGCTAAACGCCTTGAGTTTAAATACACCGCAATCTTTGAATAATTCTCTGTCAGGCAACAAAATCGCCCCATAATCATACTGGGCTTCAAATGTTGGTCTCGCCCACAAGGGGTGGCGACGAAATCGATCATTGCGGACCACTTGGGTCAACTTTGGGTCTGGTGGATAGCTTGCCCTGGATAACGTACACCCAGGCGTGACGGCAATTTGCTCTGCCAACCCATATTTTTCACTAAATAAGATATGGCCTGCTGTAATCACGACACCTGGGTCGACAAGAAATCCAGTTCCCATAGAAAGCGTGTTTGTTTTTGAATATAGTATTTGCAAACGTACAATTGCGCTAAATGGCAATATTGTCAGTTTCTTTTCCGGCACTTTCATGCGTGAGTCTTGGACAAGGCTCACGACTCTGCCAAATCGATCAACGCGTTTTTTACCCGCTCTTTGGGCTGGATGAAACTGGAGGCTTCTTGAAGCCTGTTCAGGCAGACCATCTTTTAGTTTTGAGATGATGTCCTTTTTTTTAGATTTTTTACGCCTTATCACTGTTCGTTCTTTTATCTGGATAACTGACTTGTCTTCCCGGATCAGGGTGCTGGGTTGGCGGGTGTACGTTGCACCGCGAACCGGCCTCAATAACCACTGCAAGTCATTACTTTGTGCATACGCTTGTTGTTGTGAGCAGTCCATTGCAGTCACAAGAATCAACGCCATGCTCAATCGAAACCAATATTGCAATTTCCAGCGACAATGGCTGAAGGGATGGGATGAAAACATGCGCTCGGTACCGAAACTCTATTTCACAATTTTCTAGAAAGAAATATCCTCATCATTTGACGGGGTTGGTGTTGTCGGACTGGTTGGGACTATAGCCGCAGCTGTCGACCGATCGTAGCGGTCACGTGAACGCAACGCCGCTGATTCAAATAGAGCTTGCTGGCGGTGCAACTCTTTCTTTTGTTCAGCAAGGCCGCGAATGGCATCCGCTTCATTTTTTTTACTATTTAAAATCTTAACTCGAAATCTCAAAACTTCTGCAACGGCAGTAATAATGGAAACAGGCAACACGGATATTGCTTCCAGCTCACTTTCTTTGTCGACATGTAACTCCGACAAAAAGCCCTGCGCACTAAACTTGATCTTCTGAATTTTTTGCACAAAAAATGCGCGGCGAATGTCAATCTCTACAAGTGGCGACTTGTTTGGCAATAGCGCGTAGCGGTGACGAATGTTTTCATCTGATGGAGTTGCATCGTACTTTTGACCTCGACGATGGTAGTGCGTTAAATTTTGGACGTCAGAATAGGCCGTCACTTGATAAAAGATATAATAGGGAAGGAGCGGGCGATAACATATCCCGACATTGCAATTTCCATGTCTTAAATCACGGAATTCTTCCGGCTCGGTTTCATACTGCGCTTTTGTTATTTGGGGACGATGGTGGTTTTTTGAATGATCACTGTGCGCGAGAACTGCCCGCAGACGCACAGGGCCTTCTTGAACATTTTGGCGATTCCAACGCCCACCCTTGCCACCAGTTTTGGTCATCGCGATTTCGCTAAATTTGTCCCATCTGGCGCAAACCGAACGATTGACATAGTTATGTTTTGCGGGCTTAGTCCCGTCCTTGTGGCAAAGCTTTGCTCTAGCGTTGGAATAAGCTGTCAGCGCCTGGTTGAGATTCACTAGAGCGTCTTTGCGCTCATTGTCATTTAGTGGATCAAACGTTACCGTTGATATCGGCTTCATTCCATCACCAATAGCAGCCGATTCAAAACTACCAGAAATCTGCCCTACAGTTTTGAATAGATTTACAATGATGTCCGGAGTTTGGTCTTTGGTTGTTGAATCTATAGTTTGCAAAAACGATTTCTCTGTCAAAGTAACATCAACTATATCATCATAATTTGGAAGTGGACGATATCGTAGGATGTATCTTTGTTCTGGGTCTGGAATTGACCGCGGTCCGCTAACATCAAGCTCAAACTTTGCAGTCTCTGGATTAACAAAAAGTCTTACATCAATCACACTGAGCGGCAAATTGTATGCAACACCAAGTTGCATGCGATTGGCGCTGAGTATTTCGCTCGGCGTTTCACTGGTTAGGATCGTGCAACCAGCAACGCCCGATGACAAGCATAAGCCAAAAATCAATATCTGTATATTTTTGCCAAGTCGGTAAAACAGATTGTATCCAGATCGGCCCTTGGTCGTATGGGAGAAAAAACGCATACGCTCGTCCTTCGCAATCTAATTTGGAGGATTCAGTGTTGTAAAACTCGTAACTCGATTGAAACTTGGGTTCGCCGCTTGAGTTAAAATTGCAGACTCTACACCACCCACGCCACCACCCGACGCGAGTTGAAAGTCCGACAGTTTTTTCTTGGCTTTCAGAAGTTCGATTTCGCGCTCGGCGACATTTTTCTGTTCCGACAAGATGTTAAACCGCAATGAAAATCCCTCGAGAACGGCGTCCATGATATTAAGTGGAAGCTCGCTCAAAGCCAGAAGTTCGCTTGGTTTTTTGACATAGGCCTTAGTTAGAAATCCATTCGCATCAAACTCAAAATGGGAAACCTTTTCGACGAGAAATGCACGCCGAATATCGAGCGCAACAAGGTCTGACTTATTTGGCAGTTCGACAATCCGAGTGCCATTACCTTCCTTAAGTCCATGAGCGTTTTCAAGCGCGTAATCAATACGCCAGGGCTCTTTGGCGCGGTAGCAAATACCAACAGAACAATCCGTTTTTGTGGCTTGTACAAATTCTGGATCAACATAGGCCTGCCAATGACCTTTGCTCCCACCTCTCCAGGCAGCGTCTTGCAAGCGATGCTGTGCTTCAGACCGGTAGCTTTTGACCTCAATGCGCGCGTTCGGTGCCTTAAACTTTTTAATTACCTCACACCGAGCACGTTGATGTTTGTGAGCAGTGCCTCGAGTGGCCGCAGAGTCGGCAGCATCTTTTGCCTGGGTCTCTAATCCTTGCCACTTGTTAATCTGATAATTGATATGCTGCAGATATCCTGCTTTCTTGAAGATATCGGTTTCGCAATGTCTTGAGTTGTCCGTGGCGAGATCTGGAAAAGCAAAATGGCAGAAACAAATATGCTCGTGCTCTGGGTCGGTTAAAACCGTTTTCTCACAAATTTCCTTTTCTTCACCCACCTTCATATTTGCGGGATAAGTTGGCAGATCAGGCAGTACAAGATCAGCAGCTTCGAAGGATTGTTTGGGGCCAAGGTTCGGGGCCTGAAGGCTTTTTAATATCTGGTCTCGCACAGTTTGCAGACCAGACAACACCGTCCCGCGATAGCTCTGTCGATTGCGGAGTTTATTTGAAGATTTAAACTCTTCTCCTTCCCACTTCCCATAAGCACTTAAATTGTCATCAGCCAATTCTAGGCAACTGTTTTTGTGATTTTGAACATAGGTATTTATCGCATTGTTGATTTTATTGATTGTCTGATTTCGATCATTGTCATCGGTTGGGTCTATTGCCGCACTGAAAAGCACCTCGCGACTTTCAGGCACAGATGCGGATTCAACGCCCGCCCCTGTTATAGCCCCAAACGCTTTGGCGAGATTGACAAGGACATTGCCGGTCTTATCGATCGTTGTGGACTTGACATGAGTCAAAAATGATTTGTCGTTGACTTTTGCAACGATCTGATCGTGATAATTTGGTAAGGGACGATAGTTCAAAAAATATTTGTGATTGCGATCAGGAATATACTCGATTTCGTCGCCAAGTTCTAAAGCAAAAGCAAGAGTGGTGGGGTCGACACTGAGCGTAACTTCAATGACGCCTTTGGACAGTGAATAATACACGCCACGCGCACGGCTGCCTGAGGCAATAAGCTGCTCAATTGTTTCACTGGTTAGAACCGTGCAACCCGCTAGAAAAGAGCACAATCCTCCCGCAAACCAGGCCCTACGCAAACACTTAAACATAATAGCCCCCGACAAAATATTGGGAGAGTATCGCGAAAGAATGCTCTTAGATGAACGGTATTCTGTGCAAACAACATATTATTCCCTTCAGATGTATCTGGTTTACAACACTGCTGTTTGATCAACCCGCGTAGAAGTGAACGACTTCAGTTTACCTCCGTTGAGGTCTGCCTCATTGTTGATGAAAAACCCGAAATTCTTTTAGGGGCTGACGTAGCTAAGACCTGATATGGGGTCTAAAGAAGCTACGATGTATGCACGCAAAAGCAGGCTGGCCTCGCGCCAGCAAAGCCGGTTGATTGAGCACTTTATTGCCGGCACCACGGCGCGCGCTGTGGCGGAGTTGGTCGGGGTCCAAGCCAACACGGCCATTCGTTTTTACATGCGCCTGCGCCAGTTGATTGCCAGCAATGCCGCGCGATGAATTGTCCGGTGAGATTGAGGCTGATGAAAGTTATTTCGGCGGCAGACGAAAAGCGCGGTGGCAAGGTTTATACGGCGATCATTCCAAACGCCAAAACAGAGACACTACTACCGATCATTGCGGAAAATGTCCGACCGGACAGCATTGTCTACACGGACACGTTCAAGGCCTACAATGTGCTTGATGTATCCGCCTTTCATCACATGCGCATCAAGCACTCGGAGTTGTTCGCCGACAGACAAAACCACATCAATGGGATCGAGAACTTTTGGAACCAAGCCAAGCGGCCTATGCGCAAATTTAATGGTATCAAACCGGACAACTTTTACTGGTTATTGAAGGCGTGCGAATGGCGCCTCAATGGAGGCAACCTTAAACAGCTGCGAAACCAGTTGAAACATTGGCATAAACACGCAAACCACTAACCCTTAGCTACTTCCAGCCCCTTAGTTTTTTAACATCGTAATCCACACAACTTAGGCCCGTGCACTTTAGCTACAATTCGTAGTCTCCGGTGCTGGATAGTAACCTATTGTTTTTATTTATTATTTTCCCGTAGATTCCGCATATGTGTAAGAGACTGTGTAAGTTTTCTCAGCCTTATGGAGCAAGCGCACCAAGCTGATTCAATCTCTTGATTATGTTTGTCATTTACTGAGGGTCCCATTTGAGGTGCTGGTCACGATGATGCCTCAGAGCAGACTCTGAGTGGACTCGAATCAAAGCGATCCTTTCTTTTTGGAGGTTAGGATGGCTCAGCACTTCTTGTTATCGGCGGCGGCGCGCACGCTTTCGCTCAGGACGGTCTACGTTGAGGGTGAGGAAGCCGCATACCAACGTTTTTGCCGGCTGCGGTGGCCAGAGACGGCGGGGGTTCCAGTCTGCCCGCATTGCGGTTTCGACGATGCTTACGCGATCACGACCCGCCGCAAGTTCAAATGTAAAGCGTGCCATCACCAGTTTAGCGTGACATCCGGCACGATCTTCGCCTCTCACAAGCTTGCTTTCGTCGACCTACTTGGCGCTATTGCACTCATTGCCAATGCAGCCAAGGGAATGTCCGCTCTTCAGCTAGGGCGGACCATCGGTGTTTCTTACAAGACGGCCTTTGTATTGATGCACAAGCTACGTGCGGCGCTTGCGACTGAGACGGCTGGCCTGGTCCTCACTGGAACGATCGAGGTTGACGGCGCCTTTGTCGGCGGCCATGTGCGGCCCACAAACCGAAGCTCGGATCGTATCGACCGGCGGCTGCGCGAGAATCGTCGGGCCGAGCGACGCAGTGTTGTGGCCTTGCGTGAGCGTGGCGGGCGCACACTCACAGACGTTTTTTGCCGCGAGAGCGAAGGCGTGACGTTCGCCGGGAACCGGATTGCGCCAGGATCTCATGTCATGGCCGACATGATCGCGCACTGGGATCTACTGGAAGGGATGTTTTGCACGGATCGGGTCGATCATTCAGAGGCTTACAGCCGCGGCGATGGCATCCATACAAACGGAGCCGAGAGCTATTTCTCCCGACTACGCCGAATGATCCGAGGGCAGCATCACAGGGTTGGGCCAACCTATCTAAACGGGTATGCGGCCCATGCGGCTTGGCTCGAGGACCATTGTACGATAAGTAACGGTGACCTCGTCGAGCAGCTCATCGTGAACAGTCTCTGTGCACCGGTCAGTCGGGCTTGGAAGGGATACTGGCAACGCGCAGGCTAGCTTTCTCTCCCAAAGCCCAAACGCACACGCCCTTGCGTTTCTCGACCATGCAAACGAGCTTTCGTCGGGCGGCATGACGCAGCGCCTGGACAACCTTGAAGACGACGGAGTTCCGCAACGTCGTGTCTGAGCTGTCGAGTTTGCGCTCGCCCATCACCCGTTCAGCGACTTCCCGGGTCGTCAGTTCGCCGTCAACTTCGAGGTGACGGACCGCGATATCCGCTATCTCACCCTTCTTGAAGAAGCCATGACTGACAAGATACCGAACGCGCTGATCGTCTTCGTTCGTGAATAGCCCGATTGCGGCATTAATATGCGCTAGGTCATGCTTCGCCTGAGCGATTTGTGATTGATAGGCGTTGATCCGGCCATGAACCTCCGCGCGCTTGCTCCATAAGGCCGAGTTTTCTTGGCTGAATTGGTGCCGTTGATCCTGCCTGTCCCTACCCTGCTCCAATTCAAAATCTAGCAAACCTGGCACCTTCGTAACGCCAGCGGTTTGCACATCGCGGCACCGAGAATAAACAGCATCACACCCAGCCCATATGTGTAAAAATGTGGAAGGCATGTGTAAGGGTAATTTGGGGTGCTATACGGAGCACATCACTTTTATAAGTGATTGTTTTTATTATGTATTTTGGCGCGCTCGGGAAGATTCGAACTCCCGACCCCCAGATTCGTAGTCTGGTGCTCTATCCAGCTGAGCTACGAGCGCAGTCCATTGACATGGATGGGTTTTCAAGTGCTTTGCAGCACACATTCTGTGGCGGGAAAAGCCACACCCTAAAGTTATCGACGATTGGTGGCAATTGCGTCCTGGAGTGCCCAGAAACCGCCACCTGAGCTCGACGAGCGCTCTGTGTAGCGGGTCAGGGCGGGCTCGGCAAGTGTTTCAACTGTCGCTGTCAACGGTACGCCAAATGATAATCCCCCCGCACAATAGTGGTGTTCGTGGTTAGAATTTTCTCGGCCTACTGAGCGAGGAGATTTTTGATGAAGAGGTCACGCTTTAGCGACACCCAGATCGTCGTGTTGTAAACGCGCGGAGCACGATGGCGCCTTTTGCGCCAGGCAGAAGGCGGCGTGCCTGTGTCCGAGCTGTGCCGCGAGCATGGGATGAGCCAGCGCCAGTTTCTACAAATGGCGGGCCAAGTTCGGTGGCATGGACGCCTCGATGATTTCTGAATTGAAGGCGATCTGGCGGAAGAAAACCGCCGCCTCAAGAAGATGTATGCCGAAAAAAGCATGCAGAATGATCTGCTGAAGGAGGCCCTTGGAAAAAAGCGCTGAGGCCGTCTCAACGGAAGCGAGATGGCCGTTCACTGCGATCGCACAACATGGGGTTAGCATCGCGCTGGCCTGCCGGACATTCGGTATCAGCCAGACCTGTTATCGCTATGAGCGCAAGCTTGATGATGACAATGGGAAGATTGCCGACTGGCTGGTTCGCTTGACGGGCAATCGTCGGACATGGGGGTTCGGCTTGTGCTTTTTGTATCTGCGTAACGTCAAGGGCTTTGGTTGGAACCACAAACGGGTTTACCGGATTTACCGCGAACTTGAGCTGAACCTTCGGATCAAACCGAGGAAACGGTTACAGCGCTTAAAGCCTGAACCTCTGACTGTGCCAGACCGGCCCAATCAAACCTGGTCGATGGATTTATGGCTGACCAACTGGGCTGTGGGCGCGCCATTCGCACATTGAATGTGCTGGATGATTTTAATCGCGAAGGGCTTGGTATTGAGGTCGACTTTTCACTGCCTGCGGAGCGTGTGGTGCGCACTTTGAACCGGATCATTGAATGGCGTGGCAAACCGCTTAGCATCCGGGTTGATAACGGTCCGGAATATATCAGCGCAAAACTCATGACCTGGGCCGAGCAGCGAGACGTACGGCTTGATTATATTCAGCGTCCATGCGGAGCATGGCTTCACCATGACAAAAACCCCAACAGAATGCCTATATCGAACGCTACAACCGCACGGTACGCGGTGAATGGCTGGGGCAAAATATCTTTGCAACGATCAAGGAGGCCCAGGCACAGGCCACCAAATGGCTGTGGACTTATACAACAACGACCGTCCCAACCCTCCGCCGTTGATTTGAAATCCGTGCCCGCAACCCGCGACCTCATTGCCATGGCGGGCAGCACCGATGCCATCCTAATGCGCGTCAAACCGTTTGGAACGCGCCACCTTGAAACCATCGTCTGGCTTAAAGCCAACAACATACCCGTTTGCGCAACCACGATCGGTGATCGCGTCACATTCCAGGACGCCTATGCGTCGGGTCTGGACGTCTCGGAATATGAGCCGGGCAGCAAGGCTGCCGTTGAGATGGCCCATATGTTGGGCGACATCCTGGACCGCTTGGAGATGACTACATGTGGACAAGTCAACAAACCAACTAAAAGAGGAACAAACAATGCCGCCAAAACGCGCCAATCTCGCAGCACTTGCTGATGCCGCAGGCAGTACACGGCCCGCCCTTCAGGGACAAAAGCCTGAACGGATGATCGGCAGCGAAGGCGTTGATCAATTGTGCGCACCTGCATCGCGTATCGGCCAGAAGCCGGTGACGGGATATTTCGCCGAGGACGTGCGTATCCAGCTCAAGATGCTGGCAGCCGAACAACGTCGCTCCATGGAAAACATGATCGGCGAGGCCTTGAACGATCTCTTCGCAAAGTACGGCAGGCCGGAAATCGTAGCACTTCCTGAACGTCCATGACCAATTGCAATACATTTGAGGGCGTGAGCCGCACTTGCTATAGTGTGTCGCCTAAAAGTGGCAATCGGTTTTTGGAAAAACGACACGCGAAAATAGAAGCTTAAAGCATGTCTGTGAATCCCATTAAAGGAGACAATGCTTTAGACTGCTAAGAAAAGCTGAAATCATATGCCGATATCACTCGCACCAAAGCTCGATATTCTGCCGCCACCCCAACTTCGTTTATGGGGTGAGCTGATCGGCGTTCCAGACAGTTTCGTTCTCTACGGCGGCACGGCGATCGCTCTCCATCTGGGCCATCGCCAATCGGTTGACTTCGACTTTTTCGGCTCTGAACTCTTTGATGCCGCAACACTTCTGCGTACCGTTCCGTTTCTCGACGGGGCCGAAGTTCTGCAGCGGGATGAAAATACCCTCACATGCCGCGTGGATCGCGCGGGACCGGTGAAAATCTCGTTCTTTGGCGTACCGCGCATCGGGCGCGTGCAAGAGCCGCTCATTGCCGCCGACATTGATCTCAAAATAGCTTCGCTTATTGACCTTGCCGGTATGAAGGCCAACGTGGTTCAACTGCGTTCCGAGGCCAAGGACTATATGGACATTGCGGCACTCATCGAGAGCGGTATCGATCTGTCTACTGCACTTGCTGCCGGGCGGATCATCTACGGCGCACCGTTTAATCCCCAGAATGTGCTGAAAGCACTTTGCTACTTCGCAGACGGCGATCTATCGTTGGTACCTGACGCAACCAAGCAGTGCCTGGTCGATGCTGTGACGGCGGTTGATCTGGAAAATCTGCCCCGGTTAAAACCGATCCAGGGGCGCACACTTGAGCGGAAGCTGGGGCGATGACGCAATTAAAACTCACCGAAGAGCTGGCGCGTGTTGCGAAACGCTGCGTCTGGTATAAAACACCGGAAGACGCGGTTTCCTACACGGAGCACTTCATCGCTCACGTTCTGACCTATGGCACGTTTGAGGATGTGAAAGCACTACGCCAACAGGTCGGCAATGCTGAGCTACGCGCCGCACTCGACAAGGCGCCGGCCGGCGTCTTCGATGCAAGGTCGTGGAATTATTGGAATCTTGTACTTGGCCGGCGCCATGTTCCACCCATGCCGCAACGGCGCTTGGGATAAGCACCAACAGGCGCTCAAGATGCAGATCAACAAATCCGACCGCAACGACGCTATCGGCATTGCGCGTATCATGCAGTGCGGCTGGTACCGCAAAGCCAAAGGCGCGGTCGCGCGAAAGCTGGCCGTTATTCTGCACCGCATGTGGATCGATGGCACTGAGTTTAACTGGTCATCAAAGGAGGCTGCTGCCCAGCCTGCATAACCCAATCACTGCATTCCCGCGTAACAGCGGGAGAAGATGTCCCTGCCGCGACGTTGGCGATGGCGAGATCGGCCCAGGCTTTGCGATGCCCAATAGGGCAAAACGCGCTTCACACATTGATCCGCCAGCGTCTTCCGATGCCATTATGCTGGAAGCATGTCTCCGACATGACGAACGCGCATCTGGATCAGTGAGGGAGATCTGTTTGTCTTGCGCCTCCAGCATCTGCGTCTCAACGGTCTTCAACCGCTTGACCTCCTGACGCAGGATATCGATTTTCTCCGTCAACCGCATCACCTTGACTTGCGGCAGTGGAGCTCCACCAGCAGCCTCCCGGCGGTCTCCGCTTTCCAGTTGCGACAAGTATCGCGCCACGGATTTTTCGATCTCACCCATACGCCGTTGCATCTTGCCCCGGGTAAAGTTCTTGTCCCGCCCATTGACCGCCTTAAACTTAGAGCCATCGATTGCGACGCTCGTGCCATCCAAGAGATTGGCACGCCGACACAGTTCGACAAAGTGACGACAGGTACTCCTGATCGCCTCACCGTAGTCCTTGCGAAAGTCGGCGATGGTCTTGAAGTCCGGCGCAAGACGACCGGTCAGCCAGATCAACTCGATGTTGCGCTGGCACTCGCGTTCCAGACGGCGCGACGATTGAACCCGGTTGAGATAGCCGTAGATGTAAATCTTCAAGAGCGTTGAGGGATGATAGCCTGGCCTGCCGGTGGCTTCAGGAACCATGCGATCGAAACCGAGGTCCTTGAGATCAAGTGCATCGACAAAGACATCAATCACGCGAACCGGATTGTCTTCGTCGATATAGTCTTCAAGATGGTCCGGGAACAAAAGCCCTTGTGCCCGATCATCACCTTCAATGAAACGCTTCATGCCGAACCTCCTGCTAATGCATCAACATTAACAGATCAGAGCGTTTCCACACAGCCTCGGCCCAAAGGACTCGTCGAAGACTACTGATACGCACCGCCGCTGCTAAGGGCACAGCCGACAGACTACGTTCGTCAAGACAGTTCTTCTGCTTGTTGGGGTGGAGTTTCCGTGATCACATTGCGCTGCAACAGACGGCACTTGACCCAGGCTGTGTGAAAACGCGAATGCTGATATGATTCTCCCATCCTTTGAGGGGAGGATCAGATGAAGCGGTTTATTGAGGGTGCGGATCGTGATCAGGCGACGTTGCTACCGGAGTGTCTGGAAGATTGGGTTGGCGAGGATAACCCGGTACGGGTGATTGATGCCTTCATCGATGAATTGGATCTTGGCGCACTTGGCTTTGCCAGTGTTGACCCCAAAGCAACGGGCCGGCCATCGTATCATCCGTCCGTTCTCCTCAAGCTCTACGTCTATGGATATCTCAATCATGTGCAGTCGAGTCGTCGCTTAGAGCGTGAGTCTGGTCGCAACATGGAGGTGATCTGGCTGACGGGACGTCTCATTCCCGACCACAAGACGATTGCGGATTTTCGCAAAGATAACGGACCTGCAATCCGCAAGGTCTGCACCCGGTTCGTCATGCTGTGCCGTGAGATTGGTCTACTGGCCGGCGCCAGAGTTGCCATTGATGGTTCCAAATTCAAGGCGGTCAACAATCGGGACCACAATTTTACCAAGGGCAAGGTGAAGCGGCGACGGGCTCAGATTGAGGAGAGTGTTACGCGCTATCTGCACCAGCTCGACAGCACCGATCGGCAAGAGCCTTCACAGGCGAACACCATGAAGACGACGCGGTTAAAAGAGAAAATCGCCAAGCTATCAGAGGAGATGCAACGCCTGGAAAAGCTCGAAGCCCGGATGCTTGAAACACCGGGCGAGCAGATATCCCTGACCGATCCCGATGCCCGTTCCATGGCGACCAGCGGGCGTGGCTCCGGTGTTGTCGGCTACAACGTTCAAACATCTGTCGACACCGAGACCCATCTGATTGTCGCCCACGACGTGACTATGACCGGCAACGATACCTCCCAACTAGCGCACATGTCGAAGCTGACCAAAGCCACGCTTGAGGTCGACGAACTCAGTGTCGTTGCTGATCGCGGTTACTTCAAGAGTGAAGAAATACTGGCCTGCGAGCAGGCTGGCATCACCGTCACGCTGCCCAAACCTCAGACTTCAAACAACGCTAAGAGGGGCCGGTTCGTCAAAGCCGACTTCCGGTACATCGCTAGGAATGACACCTACATCTGTCCAGCGAATGAAGTTCTGACGTTCGTGTCTCACAAGCGGGAACGTGACGGCCTTAACCTGCGGCGCTACGCGACCCGGGCGTGTGTCGGCTGCAAACTAAAACAACGCTGCACGACAGCTTCTCAGCGCGCGATCACGCGGTGGGAACATGAGCACGTGCTTGAGGATGTTCAGCGGCGTCTGGATGAAAGCCCTGAGGCCATGCGCACGCGCCGCGAAACGGTTGAACATCCCTTCGGCACGATCAAAGCGCGCATGGGAGCAACGCACTTTCTGATGAAGCGATTGAAGAACGTCGCCACCGAGATGGCGCTGCACGTGCTCGCCTACAATCTGACCCGGGTGATGAACATCATCGGTATCAAGCCGCTGATGGCGGCGATCAGGGCCTAACAGCGCCATACATCGCGCCAGATTGATCGTGTTACGGTCCGCTTAAACGGTCAACAAACGTTCTGACAAGCGTTGGAACGGTCAAAACAGAAAAAATCAAGCATCGCAACGATAGTGAGGACGAAAGCGCTCTTGGCAGTCCGTTTTCACACAACCAAGACCCAAAGCGGACGCAACGCCCCATCCCAAACGCAGTCTGCCTAAGGCCCAAAAGGTGATGCACCTTCCGAGCATTCCACCAAATTGAAAAACAAGCTTGTATCAAGATAGGCGGAGCCGATAATGGCAAAAAAGAAATTCGAAGAGCGTGTACTGCCGTCAGATGTCACGTTTATTATCATACCCCAGATCTAATTAGGAATGCGCAATTATTGCGCAACCAGAATGAGAGCAGCAGCTATATCTTCCAAGTGACGGTCATCCGAGCTCACATTGGTTCATCGTGAACGTCCAACTCTGCCCCAAGGGAAAGCTAGGCCGGGGTCAAGTCGCTGTGGAGCAAACTCCGAATGACCAATAATTTTGAGCTGTCCAAATCGGATCCGAAGGGCTTTAATTATTTGATTTAGGGCTAGAATTTGCTGATCTGAATACTTGTGCCAATACTCTCCAGGCACAACTTCCACAACCTCGCTTGACGGTACGGTGTTGCCAAAAGGATCAACGATTTGACCGTCATCTCGTTTGTCGAGGAGGCCCAAATTTTCAAGCCCAATTCCTACACTAATCCTGTTAACGCGCATTCCACCAAACGTTGAGCTGCCAGAATGAAAAGCGACTCGTGTTAATGACGCGAGCTGGACAGCTTCGCCGTTACGATCGATCAGAACATGATAAGAACTGGATTGGGAGCGGCTAAAGTAATTAATAACCCCATCTATTCCTCGGGAACCGGAGTAGTGAATGACAACTAATTTCGGACCGCTGATTGCACCACCCTGAAGGGCCTGAACAAACAGCACGGGACCGAGACCCTTACAAAATAATCGACCATCAATAACTTCATAACCCCCGTCCAAACAGTTGGACCGGCCGCTTCCTTGACCACTTGTAATAACATTTGTGAGAATGTTTTGGCGCTCATTTGGTTTTGCTTTCTGGAACTTCGACGCAGCAGTCGAATATGAGTTCGATTGATCTATTTCCGGGCGTTTTATACGTCGTAAAAAGTCAACCTCACGCTTGTTCGGTTCCCTTTGGCAGTAAAGACGAATAACGTCTTTTTGGTCTTCAAACGAAGACAAATTCGCCGCAATATTCAATGCTTTCAGATAATCGGTTGTATTTTTTTTGGGCGTGCAGGACACTAACGAACCGGATATTAATAGAGCCGCAACAACCACGCCTAGGATATATTTTATTTTTACAATGGAGATGAAGCGCACCCATAAAGGTGGCTGTTCAGCAGGCACATCTCCTGCAGGGGCTTGGCAACCGAGAAGAACAGGCACCCAATGTTTTTGACAAAAGTCTGAATTCAAAAAATACCCATGTCCTGCGCCATTATGAAAGATATCCAGGGTCCCCGGTCTATAAAAACCATATGTCCCGGCGGATCCGTACCCTGTTGTGGTGCTCTCAGCCAGTGCGGGATAGGGGTCTGCTGTGCCGACGTGATTTAGTAGTGGGGCTGTAAATCGCGCGCGTATCTGCTCGAATGGAAAATCATATTTTACGACGCTGCCGCAAAATATGACGCGGTCTACTTTAAAGTTGAACTGGCGTTTAAGAATATTCGCTACGATATAAGTGCCGAAACTATGAGCAATAATGGAGAAATTAGCACCTTCGTGCTCTGCACTCGCTTGCTGGATCTGCGTCCAGACTTGGCCTATTGCGCGTTCCCGAAAAAGAGAGAATGGAAGCAAGAACTCGAAAAGGTTCATTCTTCCATAGTTTGTCGGTTCAACAATAAATCCATTGTCCTCCAACGTTTGACGTATCTCGGATCGCCAACGTGCGATGTCGCGGATTCCATGAACTAGTATAACTACGTGTTTCATAAGTTTCAGTTCGAATATTTCGTCAAGCATCTAAATGCTCTACACTTTATAAGTTCCTCAAACGAGTACTACAAGCGGGTTTTGCCAACCGTGCGATTTCCGAGTGCCAAGACTGCTACGATGTGAGCTTGAATTGTCCGCCTCTGGCCGAGGCTGTGTGGAAACGCATTTGATTGCGTGCTTTGAGCCTCTGCTTTGCTGTCTTTGGCGTTTTGCTATTCCAAGGCCGTAATTTGTCCCAAAGGGGTTCTGTTTGACCGAATAAGGGCTGTGGTGGCGCGTACTGGCTAATAATTAGTGTTGGTTGTTCTGCCCGACTACGCCTTCAGGGCTGTCATCAGTGGACCGATACCGATAATTTTGAGAACGCGTTTGAAGTTATAGGCCAAGACATGGAGGCTCATCTCAGTGGCGACCTTTTCTCGTGTTCGGGTCAGGAAATGGGTGTACCCCATCCAGGCCTTCAATGTTCCAAAGGGGTGCTCAACCGTTGCTCTTCGGACCCCTGCATAGCATCGGGTTTTTCTTCCAACCTACGCTCGATATCATCCAATACATCCTCATGCTCCCAACGTCGGATACGGCGCAGTTTCTCTGTCGTACAGCGCGATTTGAGATGGCAATTCGGACAGGCTGTCAAATGTCGGTAGAAGTTGACGTCGCTTTGGCGATCTGACCGATGAGCGCCCTTGGTTAGAATTTGGCCAGCCGGGCAAACATAAACATCGTTCCTGGCGTCGTAGATAAAGTCCTGCTTGATGAATAACCCTCGTTTGGTGCCGCTCGATGTGAGTGGCTTGGGCACATAAGTTATGATGTCATTATTGACACACTCAAATAGTTGTTCACCACCATAATACCCCCGATCTGCAACAACAGTGATTTCCTTGCTCCCAACTGCCAGGCGCGCTTTATTGGCCATCTTCACCAATTGCCCTCGATCACTGCCAGATGATGTTACCTCATGCGCAACGATCAGGTGATGTTCAACATCAACAGCTGTCTGTACGTTGTAACCGACAATGCCTCCGCCTCGGTGCCTCATGGAACGTGCGTCGGGGTCAGTCAACGATACCTGAGCATCGGGTGCTTTTTGCACCTCGGCATCGATGGCATTCAATTCTATCATCTGCTCCCTGAGTTTAACGATGCGTTCCTGCAGTCGAGTAATCTTGGCTGCTGGTAAGGCAGGCTCGTTGCGGTCAGCAGCATCCAACTTAGAAAGGTAACGCTCAATGCTAGCTTCAATGTCTGCCATACGTCGCTTCATCTTGGCGGGTGTGAAGTTCCTGTCTCTATTGTTGACGGCTTTGAACTTGCTGCCATCAATTGCAACAACATTGCCGTCGAGCAGCCCAACCTGACGACACAGTATGACGAATTGGCTGCATACCTTTCGGATCGCCTTGCTGTTATCACGTCGAAAGTCGGCAATTGTTTTGAAGTCCGGCGCAAGACGACCGGTCAGCCATATGACTTCAACATTGCGACCAGCCTCCAATTCCAAACGGCGGCTCGACTGGACCCGATTGAGATAACCGTAAACATAAATCTTCAGCAGAACCGATGGATGATAGCCGGGTCTTCCCGTCGCTGCCGCCTCGCCGAAACCGAGGTCGACCAAATCAAGCGCATCAACAAATGCATCAACAGCACGAACTGGATTATCTTCACTTATAAAGTCTTCAAGATGGTCCGGGAACAAAAGCCCTTGTGCCCGATCATCACCTTCAATGAAACGCTTCATGCCGAACCTCCTGCTAATGCATCAACATTAACAGATCAGAGCGTTTCCACACAGCCTCGGCCGATAGTGTTGCGAAAGTCGGCTGTTCTCCCTTCTAGACCTTGATTTCGGAGCGAAGCAGCTGGTTTTTTGCGGCTGGTGGTCACTCACTTTCTCGCCGATCCATCATTCTTCACGCCATATCTGTCTGGGTGGCCGGTTGATCTTTCAATTTGGCAAGTCTCCTGAGGTTTTGTGCGATTGCCACAAGCGTAAACTCATCTTGTGCGCCGGTTGGTCCGCGTAATCGCAACCGCCCAAGCTTGAGGATACGCTTCAGGTGCGCGCGGAGGCCACAAGCTGCACCATCTCAAATTTGAGCGCGCGCGGATCGACACCCAAATCACTAAGCGTGTGCCGTGCAACATCATCATGACAAAGCGCCACAATAAAATGTGCAATTGAATTTTGCGACACACCAGAGCGTTGCGCCACCTCGGCGCTGCCGCGCAAACACGCGATCACATGCGTCTCAAAATTCCAGATCGCGGCGCACTGATCCGCACCACGCGTGCTGCAAGCCCGACAATTTTCCATGCCGTATGATGTGCCCTATCACTTTTCATCAACCCAGTTAGCAGCAGAACTACCCGAGTCGCATGGACCGTGAAATGAAGCTATCCACACTTAGATCAACCTGCGAAAGGTTGGAACACGACTTTGAGCAGATAAGTTGATCGCCAAGCATGAGATTAGAGTCATGAGATAGAGTGATGGAATAGAGCGTTGAGCAAATAGCTTCACTGTGCACAACAAAAGGCGCGATGGCCTAGTCGCGCAGATGTGTCTGGATTTTCTGGCACAGGCCGCAGTTACAGGAGGGTTAAGGACGTGCAGGCGCTAAAAAAAAACGCACTACACCGCACCACAAAGATCAATCGTTAGTTGCAGACATCTTGCAGTGTTTCAACTGATGCAGATCATTCATTTGGGTGGAAATGAATTCCCCTACACGCCAAATAAAACTCCTTTGACGCTAACTCATTGACAGACACGAACAGATGAATAGGTTAGCGGCTCGTGTGTCAATCGATACATCGAATACAAATTATATATCAAGCCGCTAACCTCCCCGCTCTTGCGATCATAGAGTTTGAAAATGAGTCACCTCACCTTTTAAACTTCAAACACAAGCTAAGACATAGCTGCAGCCAGTCTAACCATTCCATGACCACACGCATCGTGTAGCGACCCAGCACGTTGTCGATCAACGTCTAACTATGACTTATTTTGAATGGATACCATGCCTGAAAACTGGAATGAAATTGTCAAGCACTACCGACTGCGACATGGGTTGAGCCAAATGGACATGGCAAAACTTATGCGCGTATCCCAACGCACGATTTCGCGTTGGGAACGCGGTGAAGACAACCCCGGCATTCAATACAAAAAACATTTGCGCGATTTGGCTCTTGAACCACCGGAAGTGTTTTTGCGGTCGTTGATTGCTGCTGTGGTCAATTGTCCGGTCCCGCGCGCGTTAACGCGCACGCAAAACTTGCAACTGATTGCGGTTTCAAAGCCGGCCCTCGTCAAGCGGCCATCTATTGAGGACTGGCGCGGGAAAAACCTGGTTGAGATCGCATCTGGCGTCTTGCAGGAAATGTTGGACGATCAGGAATTGCAGCAAGCCATTTCCAAACGTGAAGTGGTTGGCGTGACCACGGTCGCGCGCAGCGTTCTCGACACACCGGAAAGCCCAGATATCACCACCTTCCGCACCACAATCTCATATTTTTATCACGAGGGTACATTATATAGCGATGCCATTTCGGCGCCTGTGGACGCGAGTGAAACACCAGGCTACTGGCCGTTTAAAAGTGATGAAGACGGGCTACCATTTGCCGTAACGTAAAAAACAGCACCCACACCTGATAATTCTCCGTTGCCAAGCATGAGGCCGCTGACAGCACACAGTTAGTTGGCGTTTGGCGGCACCAAACCTGTGAGATCCTGGCAAAACAGAGTCTTGGCGCGCGTCGGATCTTTGCACAATCGTACAGCTGTACATTGGCGCAACTTTGCATCACGTGCCATGTTGGATTTAAACGCATAATCGGCACGGCTTGAGACACAGGCATTGAAGTGCACGGTTTCTTTAAGCGACCACAGCGGACCCTTAAAGCCACAATTCAGCTGTTGATTGGCTGCCTCGTGCGCAACGGAATCTTTGGCATAAGCATCGCACGCCTTACGCACTTTTTCCGTTGATCGGCCGCGTCCATTCTCACCTGTGGCATCTGGCGCCAGATCGGGATCATCAGATCCAAGTTGGCCTTTTGGGAAAACTTTCGCGCGGCAAGCCCTCATTTCAGCTTGACGGTCGTTGATCAGACGCAAGCGATCAGAAAGTTTCAGACTGGTGCACCCGCGATAGTGTTTGTTCCAATTGGTGTGCCAATCATCACCAGAGTAGGCACAATTCAGTCTATCATTTTCGAGCTTCGCGTTTAAAAAGATGTCGGAAAACTTGCTGCACGCCCGTCTCCGCATCATCACTTTGCGATCAATCGGCTTTTTCACAGCCGCCGCTTGCTGGCAGCTTTGAATTTTTTCCTGACGATCACCGAGGAGATCGTGCAGCGGATAATCACCAGCGCCCTTTGGCGCTTCCTTGACACAGAAATCATAGTGGCGCTGCTTGGACAAATGCAGTTGCGGGTCAACGCTTGTGCAATTCCATTCCTTGGCCGTGCGCGCCACCTTTAGCGAATCGACCATATAGGACTTGCGGCAGTATTCGTCCCATTCAGGAACCTTGCCTACTTTAGCCTTTTTAGGCTTGGCATCTGTTTTAGTGGAGGCTCGTTTCGGCACGGCACGGCACTGTTTCAACAAATCGGCGCGCGCCTTTGAAAATTGTTCACGATCCAGTTGGCTAAGGCCACCACAGATCCGATAGTGCAACTTGATATCAAAGTGCCAATCTTCACCAGTATTGCCACATGAGCGTTGCTCATTCTCAAGTTGCTGGCCCACAGCTTCTGTTGCCCAGGCTCGGCAAATGGCTGCTTTGCTCTCGCCATAAACTTTCACGGCAGGACACGCGCTGGCGTCACAGGATTGCGCATAAGCCGCGCTGTAATTGGCAGATGCTGTTGCCACCACTACAAAAAGCGCAACACTCAGTTGTTGAAGTTTGTCGCAAAAATGCACGGGATTTTCTCCACCTGTCCTGGCAACATCACTCAAAGTGCCGCTCGACTATGTCGGGCACCAATCTATACGTCAGCAGGGATCATAGGCAAATGAGACGAGCATCAAAGCAGCCGAAGGGTTTGATCCCTTGAAGCCGGGTAGATTTAAAGTGCCAGTCGGCCTGTAAGCCGGGTTCTGTCGGACCACCGCCACTCAAAGAGCATTGGCATCCGGGTGATCATTCATCTGGGACGCATGTTGCCATGCGCCTCAAGCAACCAACCCGGACAGCAGATCTGAAGACGGATTTTAGGCTGCGCTTGCGCGCGCCAAGGCTGTCCCTATTTGGTCTTGCTCCGGGTGGGGTTTACCATGCCGCGACCGTTACCGGCCACGCGGTGCGCTCTTACCGCACCCTTTCACCCTTACCGCATTACACCGAAGTGCAATGGGCGGTTTGCTTTCTGTGGCACTTTCCCTGGGGTCACCCCCGGCGGCCGTTAACCGCCACCCTGTCTTCAAGGAGCCCGGACTTTCCTCCACCGGATGCAATTGACCACAAAGCCGTTGCATCCAGCAGCGATCACCCGGCCGACTGGCACCATCTCTATAGGTGAGGCGGTGCAATGTGACAATGCGAAACCATCCATTGCGCTCCGATGGTTTTAGCTCGGTGCGCGATGCGTGTTAACGTATCCTCTCACCCATTAACTAGATTTTCTGGAGCACCAACAGTTAGATCGCCTATTTCAACCAAGGGTGCCTTGAAGATGAAGTTATTCTTGATTGCCAACGCCATCTTTATGGCAGCTTGCGTCTGGCTGATTGTGTTGCAGCCCGGTTGGATGGTGTGGGCGGGTTTCATTGCCGCTTGGTGCCTGGCGGATTTTTGGTTTGCCAAGGACATTGAGCTCGCCTGGTGGCACTGGGCACTATTTTTCGCCGTTCTGATCGCAATAGATCTTGTGGCGCTCAGGATCCTCGGTCAGCTCTAGGAACAATATCGCCGCGGCGCTTCAAAAAGCCCCCCCCAAACCGATGGCGCAGAGATGAAATACTGTCCTGAGACTTTCGGTCAGGGCTCAAAATAGCGCCCAGTGCCACCAGGCCATTCAGTGCCCAAAAGACAACAACACACAGCTATCAAGTATATATGTGAGAAAAACCCCCTGCCTGCTTGAGACCAAACACAAAACTTGATAGCCAGCGATCGACTCACAGCGACTGCATTGGCACCTCCACATGAACGCACCAACGCGCAAAAAGCCTGAGAATAGATATATCAACGACCTCAGGCGTCTGGATTATATCCAGAAACAATCTCTTGGACTTCGCACCTACATTGTACCGGTTGGTCTATCGGTCATCTTTCTCACCATCGTCGCACTTTTAGTTGACGGCGAAGGTTTCTCCAAAAGCCCACTGATCATCATCGTCGCCGCTGTCATAGGTGGTTATATGGCGTTAAACATCGGCGCCAACGATGTTGCAAACAACATGGGTCCGGCGGTTGGCGGAAAGGTACTCACGATTACGGCGGCCATAGTTATCGCTGCAATCTGCGAAAGTGCCGGCGCTCTCCTGGCCGGTGGTGATGTTGTAAAGACCATTTCCAAGGGTATCATATCGCCAGGACAAGATGTTAGCATTGTGGACTTTCGCTATCTCATGTTGAGTGCGTTGTTGTCTGCAGCATTGTGGATCAACCTTGCTACAATTTTAAGCGCACCGGTCTCAACAACGCATTCCATTGTCGGCGGTGTCCTGGGGGCTGGCATTGCTGCCGCTGGGTTTGATCTCGTCAACTGGACAACGGTCGGCAAGATTGCGGCAAGCTGGGTGATCTCGCCAGTGTTTGGTGCTGCAGTTTCCGCAGCTCTTTTGTATTTCATCAAAGTCAATGTTCTCAATGCTACCAACCGCATTGAAGCGGCAAAGAAATGGGTGCCGATCCTGATCGCGCTTATGGCGGCAGCGTTTGCTGCATACATGGGTATGAAAGGCCTGAAGAAGGTCTGGAAACTATCAAACGAAATTATTATTCTGGCGTCTCTTGTCTCATTTATTGCAGCTTGGCTCCTGTCCAAACCATACATTGCCAAACGTACGGCCACGCTCAAAAATCGCAAGAAAGATATGTATGGCCTGTTTGATCTGCCACTGCTTATAGGTGTTGCGATGCTCTCGTTTGCCCACGGCGCGAATGATGTCGCCAACGCCGTTGGCCCACTGGCTGCGATTGTTTCGACCCTCGGTGACTCCAGTGAGATTACAACAAAGGTTTCCATACCATTTTGGGTGATGGCGATTGGTGCGATTGGGATCGCGTTAGGCCTTGCGCTTTTCGGACCTAAATTGATTGCCGTAGTTGGTGAAAAAATCACACGCCTGAACTCTCCGCGCGCCTATTGCGTGGCACTTTCAGCCGCCACTACGGTCCTCATCGCCACGACGCTCGGCCTGCCTGTCAGCTCAACCCATATTGCTGTTGGCGCAGTTTTTGGCGTTGGGTTCTTGCGAGAGTTTCTGGAAAACCCAAACAAAAGAAAAGTGCGCCCTGGCCACAAGCTCAATAACACCTCAGCTCAGGCCTTCTCAAGCCGACGCGTTCGCACAACGCGGCGTCTCGTCAGACGAAAATTTGTTTATTCAATCGTCACCGCTTGGATCGTCACAGTGCCTATTACGGCTTGTCTGGCTGCGATGATTTTTTATCTCGTGCAAATTTTTTGATCCATGGCCTCAGCGCCTGGAACTGCTCGATCACCGCCAAGAAGTCTTCCTTGTAGGCAACTTTAGGTGCGTCTTCGATCAACGCCCAATGACGCTGACGACGTTCTTTTTCCGGCCACTCATCTTCTTGTTTCTCGACCAGAAACGGATAGTAGGTGACAACGATATCCTGTTTGCCGTTCTTGCCCTGCTTACCAATAACAACCGTAACCGGAAAATCTTCAAGGATCTCGCCGCGCACGCCAGCTTCTTCAAACCCTTCGCGATGACAGGCATCCATTTGGCTCTCACCGGGTTTGCGCTTTCCCTTCGGCAAAATCCACCGGCCGCGCGTTTGTGAGGTGACAAACAGCAAAGCAATCTGATCTGCCTTTGTGTCAAATGGAATAATTCCAACGCGATGCATGGTGCGGCTCCGGATATCTGCTGAGTTGTGCAACAAACGACAACGATGTGAACGTGTACGCGAGCTCAATAAGGAAAGAATCACTATTCTTCAGACCATGGCCCAGCCAGAGGGCCAGGCCAAGACGCACAAAGGGGTCAATTCATTTTTTTGTTGTTGTCGTGGCCTAAGCAGCGCGTAATCTGTTGACCTGTTTACTGACTAAACAATGGTGTCAGGCGGGCCAATTTCAAGGCTATCCATCAACGCATCAAGCGTTGCAATCGTTGAGGCATCAATCACACCATCAAACCGCGCTGGCCTAAAATGGCGCTGAAAAGCCGAAACCACGGTAACGCTTTGTTCTGTGTGGTGACCTGTTGTTTCGATGCCATAGCCATAGCAGCACAACTTTGCCTGTACTTTGGCGATGACAGCGGATTGATCTGTGAGCTCAAATCTAGGTGCAACTTCATCCAGGGGCGCTGGCTTGACCCAATGACCAATGCCATGCCTATGCAGGAAGGCCCAATTAAACTTTTCACCCGGGTCGGTTTTTCGGCCCGATGCGATATCAGAATGTGCAACCACGTTGTGAGGTGCAATGTCGTAGCGGTTCAAGATGTCGACTGAGAGATCACGCACGCTATCCATCTGAGCTTGAGGAAAGTCTGGATAGCCTTGGTTGTGACCCAGATTTTGAATTTCAATGCCGATTGATTTCGAATTGATATCCGTTTCACCATGCCAGGATGAAACACCGGCATGCCAGGCGCGCATCTTTTCCGCCACCATCTGTGTCACACGGCCATCGATATCAATCACGTAGTGACACGACACTTTGCAATCTGGCCGCGCTAAAATCTCAATTGATTTTTTGGCGGTCGCCAGTCCGGTGTAATGCATCACCAGCATGGTCGGACACAGTCCATTTTTTCGCGGCTCAATATTTGGCGACGGAAAAAGATCCGCCACCAATGGGCTGTCTGGTTCCGATATCATGACCTGCTCTGCCGTCGCGCAGCCTCTATTTGCTCGTAGGCTCCGTTGAATGCTGCAACTTTAGCCGTTGCGGCTTTGATCACACCTGCCGGCGCACCTGCCGCGATAAGACGGTCGGGATGGTTTTCAGCAACAAGCTTCCTATAACGCGCTTTGATCACCCGATCTGAAGCATCCGGCGCGATGTCGAGCACTGCATATGGACTATCTGGATCGTGCACAAAGGTTGCGCGAATAGCCAGATAGGTATGTTCGTCATAACCAAAGCGCACGGCGACCTCATGCAGGAACTGATCTTCTGCTGGGTGCAAAATGCCATCTGAGCAGGCCACGTAGAATAGGCATTCAAAAACCCGTCGCTTGGTATCTGAGTCCTGCGCCAACATCGTGGCGATGCGATCTGCATAGACTTCAAAGCCTGTGATATCTCGCTCCGCTTGTCGGTAGAGACGCCTCACGTTGTCCAATTCAGACGCCTCAACATCTAAAAATCGCTCAAAGGTTTCGGCTTCAGCTGCACTCGCCACACCATCGGCTTTTGCCATTTTTGCGGCGAGTGAAACAAATGCACTGGTGAACGCCGCGCAGCGCTCAGGATCGCCCCAACTGCATTTTCCAAAACCAAAAAAGCGCAATAGTTTTTGCAACAACCCTGGCGCAACACCGGGTACTGGCTGCACATCAGCATTTGCCATAAATGATCATGCTCCTTTAGCGTTCCCTTGCCCACGTCTGGTTGTTTGTAAACGCCTCAGTCGGCGCTCCCAACACCTCGCCTTGGCGAGCGTCTCGTTTTGCTATGCAGCATTGCCACCGTTGCGCACAACTATTTTTGTAACAGATTCAACCGAGGCTCAATGCTGCACTGCGGTCAGGTCTATGCAAATTGTGAACACCTTGTAGGCTCCATACCGTTGTCCAGTGTTGCGAGACCTTATCCGCGCGCGCGGCCGGTCTGGCAACCATTGCAAAACAACCTAGTAGGTAGGGGTAAGCCATGCGTACATTTTTGATTACAATTGCCATTGCAGCCGCTGTAGGTGTGCTCACGGCTTAATCACGGCGACACAACCAGAACATCTCCTGCACTAAACTGAAAAAAAGCGACTTTTCCGGGCCGTCGCCGTACGTGGTTTGAAAGAGCGTTTCTAGTCCTGCAGCACCGCCAACCGAAACCCTCACAACCTCTTGTAAGATCAGGCGTAATCAGCATTTTGCGATAAACAGTAAAATCTCCCCTTTGACGTAATGGTAAATAGTGCGCAAGAATAGTCCCACGCGTTGGCTAACCACGCTGACGGCGGCCAATATTACCCAAGCGTTCCAGACCTTGATTACAATGGGGCCCATGCCACAGTTGCTTTTCAAGGTTCAGGAGAGGTCCCACATGAAGTCACTTGCAGGTCTTGCTGCCGCATCCCTCATCACAGTATTCGCACCGTTCACAGCTGCTCATGCGCAATCTGCAAACGATGCCGTTGGCACCTGGCGTCATTCCGGCAACGGAAGCTTGATCCGGATGTACAAATGCGGACCCAATCTGTGTGGCTCGATTGCCAAAATCACCGACGTCCAAAAAGTCGATAGTAAAAATCCGAACAAAGCAAAGCGCGGTCGATCCATCATCGGCCTGACCATTTTAAGAGCCCGCAAAACCGGTGCAAAAAAATGGTCGGGATCGCTGTACAATCGCAAGGACGGAAAAACCTACTCAGGCTCCGTCATTGTGATCTCTAAAAACGCACTTTCGCTATCGGGATGCGCCTATGGCGTATTCTGTAAAACTGCGACCTGGTCGCGCGTACGCTAGATCAACCTGCGAAAAGTTAGGTTCGACTTTGAGCAGATAAGTGGATCGCCAGTCTTAGGATAGAGTCATGAGATAGAGTCATGGGCTAGAGCGTTGCGCAAATAGCTTAACTGTTTACAAGAAAAGGCTCGACGCTCTCGTTAAACTAAGCACGGCAAATTAGAAAATAGTACAGAGAGAGAGAAGCAACACCATGAACATACCAAAGCTCACAAAAATTGCGACTTACGGCCTGGTCCTGGCCCTTGCCGCCAGCACATCCGCTTTTGCAGGTTCGCCAAAAGGTACCTGGAAACGCAGTAATGGTGCCCACATCAAAGTCTTCAATTGTGGCGGCGGCATTGGTATGAGAGTTGTCAAATCTCCCTCTCCAAAAAAAGTCGGCAAGACCATCATGTGTGGTGCCAAAAAATCCGGTGCCAACAAATGGAGGGGCACCGTCCTCAACCTTGATGACGGTAAGCGCTATTCCGGCTACGTCAAATTGAATGGCAGCAGTCTGACTTTGTCTGGTTGTGTTCTCGGTGGCTTGATTTGCAAGAACGACACCTGGAGACGCCTCCGATAACAAACGCGCTCATTTTTTATATCCAAAATCTAAGTAGTAGCCCGCTGGCCGGCCTGAGCCTAGCGGGCTGTTTTTTTCCATCAAAACACTAAAGCCTGTGGGTATCAACGATCCAGCCACCTAGACCAACCTGCGAAAAGTTGGGTTTGATTTTGAGCAGATCAGGTGATCGCCAATCATGAGATAGAGTTATGAGATAGAGTCATGAGATAGAGCGTTGTGCAAATAGCTTGGCTGTGTACAAGAAAAGGTTCCGCGCTCTCGTTTCCTACCTTGATCGGTTACTCTAAATTCCGCACGCATGACCCAAGACCTAAGCTCAACATCGTCGAAATGGCAATTTTGGATTGATCGTGGCGGCACGTTCACCGACATCGTGGCTGAAGCACCTGATGGCGCGCGGCACGCCCTCAAACTACTGTCAGAAAACTCTTCAGCGTATGAAGACGCTGCCGTCGAGGGCATGCGCCGCCTTTTGGATGTTCCGCCAGACACACCATTGCCCTCTTCAAAAATCGCTTCGGTTAAAATGGGAACAACCGTTGCCACCAACGCTCTGTTGGAGCGCAAGGGTGCGCCGGTGGTTTTGGTCGTAACAGAAGGGCTTGCTGACCAACTTGAAATTGGCACCCAGGCGCGCAGCGACATTTTCGCAAAACAGATCGTTAAACCGGATCAACTTTATCGCTGTGTCTTTGCAGCAATCGAGCGTGTACGCGCTGACGGCACTATTGAAACACCACTCGATGTTGATCGCCTTCGCCAAGATCTAAACAGCGCACGTAATGATGGCATTGCCTCAGTGGCATTTGTCTTCATGCATGCCTATGCCCACCCCGATCACGAGCGGCGTGCCATGCAGGTCGCCCAGGAATTGGGCTTTAGGCAGATCTCAGCCAGCCATGACGTTTCATCGTTGATCAAATTTGTGAACCGTGGTGATACCACAGTAGCCGATGCCTACCTGTCACCGGTATTGAAGGCCTACGTCACACGCGTCGAAGCCGCCTTTGAAACAAAGGGTGGCCAATCGGCCCCGAGAATTGACTTTATGACGTCGTCAGGGGGGCTCACCCCGGCGTCAATCTTTCGTGGTCGTGACGCAGTGCTGTCTGGCCCTGCTGGTGGTGTGGTGGCGATGGCGAAAACCGCAACCGCTTTGGGCTTTAACAAAGTTATTGGGTTTGACATGGGCGGCACGTCAACCGACGTTGCCCACTATTCCGGTCACTTTGAACACAGCTTTGAAAACACTGTGGCAGGCGTTCGCATCCATGCACCAATGCTGGCGGTTGAAACCGTTGCCGCTGGTGGTGGCTCCATCATCACATCAGACGGTGTACGCCTAAGCGTTGGCCCACACAGCGCAGGCGCAAACCCAGGTCCAACATGCTATCGCCGCGGCGGCCCGCTCACGGTAACTGATGCCAATGTCGTGCTCGGCAAGCTCAAGCCCAATTGGTTCCCGCGTGTGTTCGGCACATCTGGCAGAGACCCATTGGATGTCGTCTCGGCGGAGGCTGCATTTTCAGACTTGGCGAAACAAACCAAAGGACAAAAGACACCGCTCGATCTTGCAGACGGTGCCGTGCGCATTGCCGTTGAAAACATGGCCAATGCCATCAAAAAAATATCTGTCGGACACGGTCACGATGTCAACCAGTATGCGCTGCAGTGTTTTGGTGCGGCGGGCGGACAGCACGCCTGCCTCGTTGCAGATACGCTTGGCATTGAAACAATTCTTATCCACCCTCTGTCGGGGCTTCTGTCAGCCTACGGTATGGGGCTTGCTGATATGCGTGCAGGACGCGCCATCACGATAGAGCAGTCGTTAAGCACAGAAACGCTTTTTCAGCTTTCAGCACGGGCAAAAGTCCTGACCGATTCCGTCTTCGAGGAATTGGAGGGCGCTGGCGTTCGTCGGCAAAACACCACCCTTTCAACACGCGCGCACCTCAAATACGCTGGCTCTGATAGCGCACTCCCGATCCCACTCACAGATCCCGCCACGATGCGTAAACAATTTGAGCGCGCACATTTAAGCCGCTATGGATTTTCATCTCCAGAAAAACACGTAATCATCGCCACACTCGAAATTGAAGCGACCGGTGGTGGTGCCATCCTTGAACATGACGATACCAATTCCAACAAATGCGGCGATGACACCAACACCACACCAAGCCAAGCCACCACATTCTATTCCCAAGGCACCGACCATGCCGCCAAAGTGTTTCACCGCGCCGCCTTGACGGCTGGCAATCGCATCCAAGGTCCCGCTTTGGTCATTGAGGATCATCAAACTGTCGTTTTGGAAACAGGCTGGTCTGCAACATGTTCTCAAAACGGCGTCCTGATCCTCTCGCGAACGACACCGCCCGTCCGACAGACCATCACAAACCAAGCCGATCCGGTGATGTTGGAAGTGTTCAACAATCACTTCATGGCGATTGCCGAACAGATGGGAGCCGCGCTTGCCAACACAGCCCAGTCGGTCAACATCAAGGAGCGTTTAGATTTTTCTTGCGCAGTGTTTGACAGCGACGGCAACCTGGTTGCCAACGCACCCCATGTGCCGGTGCATTTGGGTTCAATGGATTGCTCCCTCGCCACGATCATCAAAAAGCGCTCGGGCGCCATGAAGCCCGGCGATGTTTACATGATCAATGCGCCTTATGAGGGTGGCACGCACTTACCTGACATCACCGTTATCACGCCGGTTTTTCATGACAGCTCTGAGACCATTGACTTCTTTGTCGCCAGTCGAGGCCACCACGCCGACATCGGTGGCATCACACCAGGGTCGATGAGCCCGAACGCCACCACAATTTCTGAAGAAGGTGTTTTGATCGATAACATTGCGCTGGTGCGGGACGGCGTTTTCCTTGAAGACGAGGTCCTTCGCCTGTTGCGAGATGCGCCTTACCCAGCGCGCAACCCAGAGCAAAACGTTGCTGATCTCAAGGCCCAGGTAGCCGCCAACGCCCAGGGCGCACACGACCTTGGCGCCATGTGTGCCCTGTATGGCCGCGATATCGTGCAGACCTACATGCATCACGTCCAAGATCACGCGGAAGAGGCCGTACGCCGCCTCCTCACCCACCTTCAGGATGGGAAATTCAAGGTCGAGATGGATGACGGCTGCACCATTCAAGTCGCGATTACAATTGACGCGAAAGAGCGCAGCGCAGAGATCAATTTCACCGGCACATCGCCACAACAAACCAACAACTTCAACGCACCCGAACCCGTCACGCGTGCTGCTGTGCTATACGTCGTGCGCGTCTTGTTGGGCAATGCAATACCAATCAATGCTGGCTGCCTGAGGCCGCTCGACATTGTCATACCAGAAGGCTCATTGCTCAGCCCAAAGCCCCCAGCGGCGGTTGTTGCGGGCAACGTCGAAACCAGCCAAGTCGTTACCAATGCGTTGTTTGCAGCCTTCGGTGTGCTGGCCAGTTCGCAAGGAACCATGAACAATCTGACGTTCGGCGATGGCGACTTGCAATACTACGAAACCATCTGTTCCGGCAGTCCCGCCGGGCGTGACGTCGAGGGCACATCGGCAGTCCAGGTCCACATGACCAACACTCGCCTGACGGATCCTGAGATTTTGGAGTTGCGCTATCCCGTCGTCGTCGATGAATTTTCCATCCGGCGGGGATCAGGCGGCAAAGGCAAATGGTGCGCCGGCGATGGCACCCGACGCAAATTGCGGTTCTTGAAACCAATGACGGCGGCGCTTCTATCCGGCTACCGCAAAGTGGCACCGTTTGGTCTTGCCGGTGGTGACGTCGGCGAAGTTGGCCGAAATAGCCTTCAGCGTGCCAATGGTGAACGTGAGGATCTGGCTGGTTGTGCTGAGATCACGCTGAATGCAGGCGATAGCATCACCATCGCCACCCCAACCGGCGGCGGCTTTGGCCCCTTTGAAGGTCGTGATAAACAGTAGGCTATGACGATGACAATAGCCAAGCTCAAGTCGGCACTGTTGCGATGTGCACTTACACTTACTATCCCTGTCGTAGGATCAAGCGCATACGCTCAACAGCCGGTGTCGACGGACGCTGCTGACGTTTCAGTGCGCGAGATCACCCAACGCCTGCATCGCGCAGCCCCTGGAGAGCGCGTTGATTTCTCAAACCGCGACCTCACCTACCTTGATCTTTCCGGTTTAAACTTCAAAGGCGCGCGCTTTTCACAGTCAGATTTTTATGGCACTGACTTCACAGGTGCAGACTTGCGCCGCTCAGATCTTTCAAATACCAGGCTGGATCGCGCCACGCTTATTGATACTGACCTTCGCTTTGCAAACTTAAGTGGCGCAACACTTCTGCGCCCATCCGTCTATCGCGATATGTCGAATAACCTTTCCGACACGCCTGATTTTTCAGGTGCGCAGCTCGTTGGCACACGCATTCAAGCTAATCTTTCAGGAGCCCGCTTTCGTGGCGCAGACCTAACCCTGTCTGATCTCAGTCCTTATGAGAAGCGTCCGGGCGAAGCCCTTTTTGTAACGCGTTACTACAATGAATTTACATCTTGCGACTTTTCAGGCGCAATTCTGCACAGTGCGAACTTAAACCGGGTCAAATTTACCTTCTCCCAATTTAATGGCGCTGACTTTAAAGGTGCAAATATTACCGAGGCTGATTTCACAAAAGCTAATCTGCGTGGCGCAAACCTGACAGGCGCGAATGTGCGGCTCACGAATTTCGAAAGCGCAAATCTGGCAGGTGTTGTGGGATTAGAAAACGCCCGTAATTTTGAGTTGGTGATCAATCTCGACAAAGCGGTTGCAGTACCGCCATTGGCTTTAAAAATCTGGAAAGGTCACAGCTCTAAACGCGCGCTGTGGCGGTCCTTGCAAAAATAACAAACTAACCTCACCAGCCCGGTGTGCGCATGCGGACCAGACAACTGTCGCCGCCTGGATTATGCTCAATGATCACTTCTTCGGTCTCACTCCAGAACCACTCCATAGTGCGCCCATCAACCTCATAGCGACGTTTTACGGCGTGCCCACCAAGTCCTCTGATCTGAGCCACCAAGCCGTTGGTCTCGGCACACCATATCGGCTCATCAATGGCATCGAATTCAGCCACCGGCACCACAACTTGGCCAGCGAGTAACACCACTTTCAAAGACAGCATGCCCAACATCCCCAATTCTTGACACCTGCCCCCGCAGGCGTTGCACCAACTCAGGCCTGCGGTCCAAAAGATGGCCCAAAAGATGGCCACCACGTTGGACTGAGCCGCGCGCGCGTGCAGTAAGCGACTAGGCTGGGTTTGAATTGGGGCACCAAGCTGACCGATACACAGCTTGCCGGTATCGAGGCGTCGATTGGCGATTGGCTGTTGCAGAATTGCTGCGAATTATCGTCACTAGATCAACCTGCGCAACGTTGGAACGCGACTTTGAGCAGATCAGTTGATCGCCAGCCTTGGGATTAGAGTCATGGGATAGGGTCATGAGATAGAGCGTCGCGCAAATAGCTTTACTGTGTACAAGACAAAGGCTCGAGGCTGCTCTAGGTCAGGTCCATCTTAGAATGTCTTAGTGGGCGTGCTCTATCGTTTGGTTTTGGTCTTTTGTTTTGGATCATGTGTCCGGGCGCAAAACCACCCAACACTGCCTAAAGGCATGTTGGGCCAACACAAGCTTGCGCAGTGTTGGAAACTTTAATGCCAACACTGCGCAAGCTTGTGTTGGTGAACTAAAAACCAACATTGCCTAAAGGCATGTTGGGCCAACACTGCGCAAGCTTGTGTTGGTGAACTAAAAACCAACATTGCCTAAAGGCATGTTGGACACTGCGCAAGCTTGTGTTGGAAACCATAGGCAAGCGGTGTGATCGAGGTGTCAGGCCTTTTTCTGCCAGCCACCGTTCTCGCCCTGTTGCCAATAGGTAGCGGTGCAGCCCACCTGTTTGACAGCGCGCCACGCCTCACGCGCTTGGGCGACGGCATCTTTGTCTCGACCGTCAAACAGATAGACGATGCGCACATAGCCATCGAAATGGCTGGTGCTGGCGCCATCTATGAGGAAACGCACGCCAGCCCCATTGGGGTTGTCATCCTCGGTTGTCAGATAAACCGGCTGACGGTCGCCGGGGCCATCGCTCTTGGTACCGTGTGGCACAAAGCTGTCATCGCGAAACGTCCAAAGCGTTGCATCCATCGCTTCCAACCGCTCCTGACTGCCCGATTGAATGACAGCACGCCATCCACGCGCCAGTGTCTTTTCCACCAAGCTTGGCAGCACCTGCTCTAAAGGCAGACGCTCAAGCTGATAAAACAGCACTTCGCAAGCAGTTTGGTCGGTTTCGCTCATGTCACGTTTGATCCAAGACGCACTTTACGGGCGCGCAAAACAGATTGTTTGCGCGCACCTTAATGCAGGAAATGCCTTACATGGAAGGTATCGAAACCTACAATTTTCTGAGATACCTGCGCGGCACCTGACCGGTATCAATCAACGCCCTCAGGCAGCGCCGCGACAACTGCTTGCGCTTGCCGGCTTTGGTCATACACGTTCTTAATTGTGGCGTCCCAACTTCATAGGCTGGGCAGTGGCGGAAATAGTCACTCTTACAGGCGGTCTTGACGCGTTGGCTAATCGCACCGGCTGGAGCGCTCGCAATAAGCATGGCCGCAACAACAACGGTGCTTGTGATAGCCGCCATCCAGGCACGCTCCAAAATCTCAGGCCGTACGGTCAAAAGACGTGTGCGCTTCATCGTCAATCCTCGCAAATGGTGTTTCTACGCGACTGAGATCCGAAGCAAAGTCTAGCGCTTTGTTGATCGAAAATCCAGCGCTGATTGCGGTTCTCCAACAACCGAAAGAACAACACGCATCTTAATGTTAAGGGAAGTGTGTGTGGTTCAACAGCAAATCAAAATTTGTGTACCGGGAAAATTTCTTTGGGCCAGAATAAGATGGCGTGTCCTGTTACCATGCACTGCGATCAACGACGCTTTTTATCGCCCTCAAAGGGGTTGTCGCTCTTGCGCAATTTTAGTCGGATGGGAACACCTGGAAGATTGAACGCTTCACGTAACCCTTTCGTCAGATAGCGCAGATAAGATTTCGGTAAGTCCTTCGGCTTAGAGCAAAAAATAGCAAAAGTTGGTGGTCGAGTCGTGGGCTGGGAGATATAGCGCAACTTTATGCGCCGACCACTTGCAGCTGGCGGGGCGTGGCGCGCAGTTGCATCCTGCAACCACCGATTAAGCTTCGGTGTTCCGATCCGCGTATTCCAAACTGCTTGCGTTGCAAAAACAGCTTTCATAAGCTTGTCGAGACCTTTCTCAGAAAGCGCTGAAATCGGCACGATTTGAATGCCCGTTAGATCTGAGAGTTTCTCTTGGGCTGTTTCCCGCAAGTCGCGCAGCTTTTGTTGCTTATCGGTAACGAGGTCCCATTTATTGAGTGCCACCACAAGGGCGCGGCCTTCCTCTGCAATCAAACTGGCAATGGTCAGGTCTTGATGTTCAAAAGGACGTTCCACGTCCACCATCAACACAACAACTTCCGCCATGCGGATGGTACGCACCGCATCACTGTTGGAGAGCTTTTCTGCACGCTCCACCACTTTCGGCTTACGCCGCAAACCCGCGGTATCAAACAAACGGATGGATCTGTTCTGCCAAGAGAAATCTGTGGAAACGGAATCGCGTGTCAGTCCCGGTTCCGGCCCGGTGATCATGCGATCATCTTGCAGCAAAGCATTGACCAATGTGGATTTACCAGCATTGGGACGCCCCACAATCGCGACCCGCACGGGGCGTTGCTCGTCTTGCTGCTGCCCAACGTCAGCCTCGCTTTGATCCTCACTGGCGACAGCGTCAAGGCCGAGTGCTGCCAGCACATCTTCCGTCAACTCGCCAATGCCTTCACCATGCTCCGCCGAGATCGCAACGGGTGAACCAAGACCCAACTGATAGGCGTCATAAAAACCAGACTCGCCCGCGCGCCCTTCACACTTGTTTGCAACAAGAACGACCGGCTTGCCACTACTTCTGACAATACGAGCAAAAGCTTCATCGTCAGGTGTCACGCCTGCGCGCGAGTCAATTACGAACAGTGCGAGATCGGCATTTGCAACAGCAGCTTCAGATTGCTCACGCATACGCCGGGCAATGCTGCCCTCTTTGCCATCTTCCAGTCCAGCGGTATCAATAATGCGTAGCGTTTGGAAACCAAACTCTGCCAACCCATCCCGCCTGTCTCGTGTCAGGCCAGGCATATCAGACACCAACGCAGCGCGTGTGTGTGAAAGGCGGTTAAACAACGTTGACTTGCCAACGTTGGGGCGCCCGACGATGGCAATGGTTGCGACAGGATCTTGAGACCGCATTAGTTTGATACCAAAACTGGCAACACGCACCGCGCTCCGAGGGGCGATGGGTTGCGCACAGCTACTATGGGAAACGAGGGGCCAAACTAAACGCGATTGGCGCTCAGGGATAGGGTGCACGTTGGTTTAGTTAAGAGCAATCAATTTGGCGCTGTCTGTGAGCACAAACATCCGGCTTTGCGCCACTACTGGGGCGACATAAACCGCACCACCGAGGCTTTGCTGCGAGGTCACCCGACCGCTCGTCGCATCAGCACCGACGAGCTGACCTTTGTTGGAGGTCAGCCACAGTGTGCTGCCCGCCAATGTCGGCCCAGACCATGTTGCGGGTCCTGGCAGTTTGGACGTCCATTTGATCTTGCCGTGAACACGCGAAATAGCGAGCAGCTGGCCGGTGGTATCAACCACGAAGATATTGTCCCCTGCCACCCATGGTGTCTGGGTACTTGGCACGTTGAGTGACCATAACCGCTCTCCAGTGCTGGCCTGCGTTGCAATCATGCGCCCTGCATGGCCAACGGCAAAAACCGTACCGCCATCAATTGCAGGGCGGGCCGCATCTGACAGCGAGGTCATTTGGGATGAGGATCGGGTGCGCGATAAATTTTCAGACCAGACCGGCGTGCCATCAGAAATCTTGAGAGCAACCACATCACCTGACGGATACGGCACAACAACGAGGTCGCCGTCCACTGCAGGCGACACATTGAGGATCAAACTTGCCGTTTGTGGCAGCCCGCGCACAGACCAAACTTCCGTGCCATCAAGGCCCGACAGGCAATAAAAGCGGCCATTAATCGTGACCACAAACACTTTGCCACCTGCCGCCGTAGGCGAAGCCCGGATCGGCAGTCCCAGATTGTTTTCCCAAAGCCGCTTACCTGTTGCTGGGTCAAGGGCGATAACAGCACCATGGCCGCTTGCGCCATAGATGCGGCCTTCATCAATGGCCAGGCCACCACCGTAACCGCCACCTTCTTCTCCGCCTGTTAAACCAGACCAGGACAAATCAATTCCAAGCCCAGGCTTTTGCTTTTTCTCTAACGTCGGCTTGAGTGATGACCTCCATACCGCACTCCCGCCAACCATTGGGAAGGCACTAACAAGACCATTGGAGTCGAGCGTGTATACCCGGCCGCCATAAACGATGGGGCTCGCCGTGACGCGACCTTTCTTTGACGAACCGGCACCTGCATCCGCACTCCACGTCTGTTTTATGGCAGCCGCTAGTGTCAGATGTCCCGGTGCGTTGTTGGCTTGTCCACCCGGCTGGGTCCAATCTTCGTTGGCCTTAGGTGCAGGCAGAGTAATCGGAACGGCGGCATCAGCCAGTTCGCCTGGCACTTTTTTCTTCTGCGGCATCACTGATATGCGCCTGCCTGGCAGAGGTGGGTTGGTTTCGTTAAAAGGATTGAGATCTTTCATCTTCGGCAGACTAGGCAAACTGGGAAGATCGCCGCTACAGCCTGAAAGCATGACACCACTAGCCAGCACTGCCACCACAGCAACACGACGCGGCCTAGGCAACCGCAAAGCGCATCGACGTTCCAATAGACTTTCAAAAGTATGGTGGCCGAAGATCAGTTTGCTATTCCTTTTTCTCAGGTGTCGCGTTGCTTTCAACGGAAGAGTTAGGGCCAACCTTACCCGTCTCCGCCTTGTCGGTGTCATTTTTTGCCGGTTCAGATTTTGCCGGTTCAGATGGCGTTACCGCTGCTGGCTTAGCATCTGAAACGCCACCAACACCCTTCTTGGCGACTTCCATAGCCGCAATACTAGCCAGCAATGTGTTGGCCCGTTGAATTGTACCTTGTGCCGCCTTTGGATCCGCCACAATGGCCCTCAGGTTCTCTTTGGCAACATCGTATTTCTTGCCGTGAAAGGCCGCTAAAGAGACCAATTCATGCGCATTGGCACGCCAAGGGGAATCTTGACCTAGTAAACGGTTGAGCCGATTCTGAACGTCCGACAAGTCAGCGTCCCCAATATTCAGGGCAACCGATTGCAGCGTCGCATAGTCCCGAAGCACCGTATCGGCTGTGGTATCGGCCGCGACCCGATCAAATGCGGCGCGGGCTTCACTGGTCTTGCCTTGCTTGAGATGTGCACCAGCTGCCTGCAATGCCGCGAGCGCCTGGTAGCCTTCCTGGCCGCCCTTGGCGAGGTCATCAAATGCTTTCAAGGCATCTTCAGTCTTGCCATTGGCAAGCGTTGTCATGGCGCTTTGGTAGGTCATGCCCGCTGTCTGTGCGGCAACGATTTGCTTGTTTTGCCAATATTTCCAGCCACCAACACCAGCAACGAGCAGGACCACGCCAACCAAAAGGATGGAGCCATACCGTTGCCAGAGGTTGTTTAGTCGCTCTTTGCGAAGCTCTTCTTCAACTTCGCGCAACAATCCTTCATTTTCATCGACCATCGTGGTTCGCCCGCCCTACTCGTCTATATCTGTTTGAAATTGGATCAATTTGGGGTTCTCTCCGCCCCAAGCCAATCGGATACATAACCAAGCACCCCGAAAAAGCAAACCAGACCACGACAGGCGCATCGAAGCGTTACGGATTCCAGAGCTAGATGCGTGGTTTTTTCGGCTTTTTCGTGGCCTCGGCTTTGGCTTTGGTGACCGGTTTGCCTAACTTTGAGCGGCCTTTGCCGCCCTGCTTGACGCCATAGCTATGTTCTGGGGCTGGGAAGGTGCCGCCCCGCACTTCATCCGCATACGATGAGATGGCCCCTTCGATGGCTTCACCAATGCGGCCAAATTCACGCACGAACTTGGGCACGCGCGGCGACAGGCCGAGCATATCCTCCATCACGAGGATCTGCCCATCACAGGCTGACGAGGCCCCAATACCAATAGTAGGAATGGCCACAGCTGCTGTAATTCGCTCGGCCAGTTCGCCAGCCAAGGCCTCAAGAACGACGGCAAACGCGCCTGCTTCGGCGACAACCCGGGCATCTTCCTCAAGATTGGCCCAATCCGCCTTATCGCGCCCCTGTGGCTTAAACCCGCCAATCACATTGACCGACTGCGGCGTCAGACCAATATGCGCCATTATCGGGATGCCGCGCTCCACCAGATAGGCAATGGTCTCGGCCATCCGGCGACCACCTTCCAATTTCACAGCGCCACAGTCTGTTTCTTTCATCACCCGGGCTGCATTACGAAATGCCACTTCCGGGCTCTCCTCATAGGTGCCAAACGGCATATCGATGACCACCAAAGCCCGCTTGGCTCCACGAACAACGGCCCGGCCATGCATGATCATCAGGTCCAACGGGACCGGCACCGTGGTTTCAAAGCCGTGCATGACCATGCCCAGGCTGTCCCCGACCAGCAGAAAATCACAGTATTTGTCGGCAATTGCCGCCGTATGCGCGTGATAGGACGTTAGTGAAACGATCGGACGCACGCCTTTGAGAGCGGTAATATCGGGTGCTAAGCGGCGTTTAGCGGTCGTAATTTGGGACATAGTGGACGCAAATATCCTTTCGCGGCGCTAGTAAACTAGTTTATAGGCCTTTTTTAGTGGTCTCTCACTGTGATGTGATGACCAACTAACTAGCCAAAAATGCACGAATTGACCAATAGCTAGGCCAATCAAGGTCAACGTTGATTGGCGGCAACACCCAGCCCCCCTCCTAACCATATTTTAGTGCTACAAGTTGCAAGGACTACTTAGGTTTTGGTAACCAAGATTTAGGGCGATGGGGATAGATCTTGGTCAAAGCCAATTTTACGTTATGGAGCCATGGTGGATAACATCGTGACACACGAATTTCGCGTTCTAAAACGGAGCGCATCCCTGTTTGCCGGGACATTGGCCACGCTCGCCTGCGTGGTGGGCATGGCCTTGCTTGGCACGATTGCCATGCCCGGGGGTGCAACAGCCCAATATTATTATTCGAGTCCTTTTGGATATACCGGCCCGCGCTACCGGCCACGTGGCCATGTTCGAAAAAAAAAGAAGCGTCGGGTCCGTCGCGTTACCAGATCACGCAAGTCACGCCGCACATATGCAAAGAAATTGCGTGAACCTGTCAGCGATGTGCTGGTGTTAGTCTCGCTGAAAAAGCAACGCGTTTATGTGCACGACAAGCAAGGTCTTGTTGCAGAGTCTCCGATTTCGTCAGGTCGCCGTGGCCTGGACACGCCCAAAGGCATCTTCACGATCCTGCAGAAAAATAAGCAGCACTATTCCAATCTCTATGCTGGCGCCTCAATGCCCAACATGCAGCGTATCACTTGGTCCGGTGTTGCTATGCACGGTGGTCCGTTGCCCGGCTATCCGGCATCGCATGGCTGCATTCGTCTTCCATACTCGTTTGCCAAAACACTATTTGGCATCACAAACATGCACGGCCGCGTGATTGTGGCTGACGACCCTGTCAAACCGACACTCATTGATGATGATCGCCTGTTCCAACCCTTCCCAGGCGGTGAACAATCAACAACCGAAGCCGCGATCTCAACAACCGGAACGGTTGACGTTGCTACCGCCAAACCTGAGAGCCGTATCGATTCTGATCTTGGTGCCGTCATCGGGGTCAGGCCCGCAAATGCAACCCAAGTCGCGACGCTTGATGATCCTAAACGATCGCAACGTGCCAACACCTACCGCAGCAAACGCTTGAATCGCAAAGCAAGTATCGATAAGGAACTTGTCGCGACACGGCAGGCTTTTGACCTCTTTCATATCGATGCCAAGCGCACAGCCGCCGAATTAAAGGCAGCCCAGGCCGCCCTCGCCAAGGGCAAGGCCGCTATCAATGCACGCAAAAAGAAAGCCAAGAAGGCAACCTCAGAGGCCGCTAATGCGCACGGCAAGCTGAAAGAGTTTGATCGCAAATATCGCAACATTTCTCGCAATCAAACCGCAGACAGATTGCAAAAGTTTGCTGAACTTGAGCAGGCACTCGATAGGCGGGCACTACGCCTCAGCGATGCGGCAGAAGCCGCCCAAAAAACCGTCTATGGCGCTCAGCGGCGCATCGCAGGCTTGACAGCAAACGTAGCTCTTGCTGCCAGCACGTTCAAAGTGGCGAAAGGTAAATTGGGGCCAGTGAAAAAACGCTTGGCAAACGCTAAAACTGCAATCGTCCGTTACAAGGAAGAAGAAAAGCAGCGCTCTAAACCAATCTCCATCTTCATCAGTGGCAAAACAGGCCGCCTCTATGCCCGTCAAGGCTGGTATCCAGTGTTGGATATTCCTGTCACCATCCACAGCCCAGCGGTCGCACTTGGCACCCACTTGTTCACCGCCATCGATAAAAAATCCAATGGCAACGAACTCGAATGGAATGTCGTAACCGTTGAAAACGGAACCAAGCGTTACAACGGCACTGCTCTATCGCGCTACAGCAAGCGCTATGGCAAGAAGAGAGGGCTGCGCCGTCAACGATCGAAAGCTAACCCTGCGCGCTTGGCGTTTGACCGGATCAAAATCTCGCAAGATGCGCGCGACAAGATTGAAGACCTGATAAAAGCTGGCTCCTCAATCATCGTTTCTGACTATCCAAAGAGCATTGAGACCGGGCAACACACCGACTTCATCATTCTGACGAAATAAGTCTGATTAATAAACCCGACTTCGTCAAAAGGGCCAGCTTTGCGCTGGCCCTTTTTATATGCTGGCACTCAATCCGTCTAAGTTGCACAGATCATCTAGATCAACCTTGTGAAAAGTTGGAACGCGACTTTGAGCAGATAAGTTGATCGCCAATCATAGGATAGAGTCATCAGATAGAGTCATGGGCCAGAGCGTCGCGCAAATAGCTTCACTGTGTACAACAAAAGGCACAGACGCTCTAGAACAGCGAAATGTTGGATACCGGTACACCGATAAGCCACTGGTGCCCGCCCAACAAGAGGGCCGCATAAACGGCACTTCCAATCGCAATCGCCGCAAAGTCGCCCATCAACGATGATGGTGCTGCAGGCCCGCCAGCGCTTACGCGGCGCTTGTAGGAAATGCGATCAAAAACAGCATAGGCAAGAAATGCCCCAAACAGGATAAGAGCCGCAAGGCTGCTACCGGCTACAATCAAATGCGCCAGCGCCCAAAGCTTGATCGATACCAGCATCGGATGTTTGAGCGCGCTGCGAATGCGCGATGGAATATAGCTCGCCGCAAGCACAATCAGCGCCGGCAGCATCAAAAGGTGTGCGACATGGCGTGTCCAAGCAGGTGGATCCCACAATGGACCAGCCTTTTCTGGGTGCAATTGAAGCTTGTGAAAGCCAACCACAATCAACACAAAACCGACAAGCGATATCAGCGCAAAACCAATCTTATAGGCCGTTTCGCCATAGCGATTGACCAGTCCCTGCCGCAAATCTGGTGATGTCGGCAACAAATGCACACCAAGAAAAATCCCCAAGCCTATAATCATCGGTATCATATGCGTTTCATCTCCTTATTTTGTCGCTGCAACGAACTAGCCCTAACCGCCACATAAAATCAAATGACCTACGCCCAACTTGAACAGAGTCACTTGAGGCTCAAGGCATAAATTCTCGTATCTTGTCAGCTGTTTCTGCCAACCTAGATCGGCCTTGTGAAAAGTTGGCTTCGACTTTGAGCAGATACGTTGATCGTCAATCATAGGATAGAGTCTTGGGATAGAGCGTCGCGCAAACAGCCCCGCTAGTACGAGATAAAGGCGCGAGGCTCTACGGGATACTGGGAACTACGGGATACTGGGAACGGGATGCTGGGCACTTTTTGAATAGTCTTGTCGTACAAAGACAATTGGACTACACTTTTCCCGTTAAGGCCAAAATTGAGGGTTGGCCCATACAAAAAAACAATTCCAGACGTGCGGCGGGTCTGGGCCAATGGCGACAGCCAGAAGCCTGTGCAGACATGAATCGTATTGTCCTCCATCTCTTTAAAGTCCATTGCCTCTTTAAACCTCAGGCATTGGCGCAGTCTGCCCGCAGAGGGGAGGCTGGGGTATGTTTTGTTTAACCCCTCGCGCGGAGGACAAGTCCGCCTCAGACAAGTCCGCCTCCTTGCCATCTCAAGGCCAGCCCCATGAAAACCAGACCTCATTGGCTGGCGGTCCGTCGCAAGAGGAACAGCGCCTCTCCCAGGCACTCAAAAAAGTCCTGACAAAAAAATCAACAGAACGTCGACACGGAGATGAATTTCGCAACGCAAGAAATGGAACGCACACCTCCGCCCAGGCCAACGCTGCCAAGCCTACGCCACCAACACCCTTCATGAAAAAAAATACACTGCGAGCCGCCTCAACAATAAACAACGTAGAGAGCAATCGACGTAGGACGGGCTTCTTTTGGGTCTCAACCGATCCGATTGAGGACAAAGCCCAGTCGCCATCAAAAAGCAGTCTTCGTTGGCTCAAAAAAGCCCGTCGCGAAAATCGCCGTGCAAAAATACGCCGCGGTACGCAATGGTTTTTGCTGATCTGCGGAGCGGGTGCCGCTATCGCCATGACGATGTGGCCAAGCGCATCGTAAGGGGTCGAGAAACACCAAACGCGGTTGCGCCTGCTAAAGCTGATTAGCCCTTGCCGCCTAAGATGGGTCGCTTGATTTCATAAAGCGCAAGTGCGCTTGCAACAGCCAAATTCAAACTGTCCAGTTGGCCCGCCATCGGAATGTGCACCACTTTGGTGGCCTCGCCTACAAGCTGTTCACTGAGGCCAGGACCTTCGCTTCCCATCACCAGCAATACTGGTCCCTGATAGCTGACCTCGCGAAAATCCTGCCCCCCCTTCAAATGCGTTGCCACGACATCACCGGCCCAGCTTTTGCGCCAAGCAACAAATTCCTCACGCCTCGCGCGCACCAAAGGCATAGAAAAAATTGAACCCATCGTTGCGCGCACACACTCGCGCGCGTACGGGTCACAACAGGTCCCGATCAGAATGATACCGCTTGCGCCGACAGCGTCTGCTGTGCGGATCATGGTGCCGAGGTTGCCAGGATCGCGGACTTCTTCAAGCGCTAACCAAACGTCATCCAGCTTTTCTTGAGCAACATTGGGCAGCTCAGCCCAGCGTTGGCGAAACACACCCAGCAAAGATTGCGGGTTGTCCTTGTTGGCGAGTTTTCCGAGCACACGCGCTGTCACCAAAAGAGTGTTTGCACCTTGTCCCGCCGCCCAGGCACACACCTCTTTAGCCCGCTGTGGCTCGTCAGTGTTGTCGGCCAGTCGCACAATGGTTTCAGGTGCAATGCCGCGTTCTTCAGCCATCACCAGGACCGACGTACCCTCGGCAACAAACAGGCCTGTAGATTTACGCTCTTTGCGCATATCAAGTGCACGAATAGCTTTGATGCGCTCATTCTGCAGGCTCGTAATCACCAACGGCTGATCTGGACTGACAGGTCGTGTTGGCATGTCACCGTGTCCACCTGAGATAGAGCGAAGTCGGCAACAATTGACCGGCCTCAGAGCGAATAGCCAGTTCCCCGCATTCATAAGCGCCGCCTTGGCCGCGCAGCACCTGCTGACCAAGCTCATAAAACGCGAGGCTTGAGGCCCGAATGGCATAGACGGTCAAAATGAGTGCGGCAGACCCATCGTTCAAGAGCTTGGCGCAATCTTGCAGTAATCCAGGCAACGATTGAAAAAGATCCCAGACTTCACCATTGGGTCCGCGACCGAACTTGGGTGGGTCAATCAAAATAACATCGTAGGTTTTTCCGCGCCGGACTTCCCGAGCAACGAACTTTGAGGCGTCATCCAAAATCCAGCGCACCTTGGCGTCATCAAGGTGCGAGGCCACCTGATTGTCTTTGGCCCACGCAATGGCTTTCTTTGAAGCATCAACGTGGGTGACTTCTGCCCCCGAAGCCGCTGCAATGAGCGATGCCGCGCCTGTATAGGCGAACAGATTTAGAACGCGCAGTTTGTGGCCTCGCGCGCCACCAGCTTCAATGCGCTCCTTCAACCACATCCAATGCGGCAGCTGTTCTGGAAACAGCCCTAGATGCCAGAGCCCTTGCGTCCGACATTCCATTTTTACACGGTCAACATACACCGGCCAAGCGTCAGGGGTCGGCTTTTGGAGCTGCCACTTGCCACGCTGCTCGTCATTGTCTGAGCCTGAGAAAATGCCATGCGCCTGGCGCCAATCATTGACCCCCAATGCCGGCTGCCACATGGCTTGCGCTTCGGGGCGATCCAAAACAATCGTGCCAAAGCGTTCAAGTTTACGCCCGCCGCCACTGTCCAGTAGCGCATAGTCCGAAAACCCGCCGGTTTCTAGGATGTTAAGTCTTGGTGCTTCAGACATCGCGCGCCCACTTGTGCACTAGGCCAGCATCAAAGTCGCCGATTAAATAATCGCAATTGAGTATCAGCTTAGACGACATCTTCAACCTCAACGGCATCTCGGCCGCCTTCAAGTCGGTGGGCGAGGGCGGCTTCAATAAACGGGTCCAATTCGCCATCAAGTACGGCAGAAGGATCTGAACTTTGCTGGCCTGTGCGCAGGTCCTTGACCAACTGGTACGGCTGCAGAACATATGACCGGATCTGATGCCCCCAGCCAATATCTGACTTGGCCGCATTCTCTTCCATCGCCTGTATTTCGCGCTTTTTCAATTCCAGGTCATAAAGCCTAGCTTTGAGACGCTTCATGGCGATGTCACGATTTTGATGCTGTGAGCGCTGCTCTTGGGCAAAGATCGCGATACCGGATGGTTTGTGAACAATACGCACTGCCGATTCTGTTCTGTTGACATGCTGACCACCTGCACCACTTGAGCGCGTAAATGAAATGTCGAGATCAGACGGATTGATATCGATTTCAATACTGTCATCAATCACCGGATAAACGCCGACGGAAGCAAAACTCGTATGGCGCCGCGCATTGGAATCAAATGGTGAGATGCGTACCAAGCGGTGCACGCCGGTTTCCGTCTTCAGCCAGCCAAACGCCTTATCACCGTTGATCTCGAGGGTTGCCGACTTGATACCGGCTTCTTCACCAGCGCTTTCATCAATTAGTTTGACAGTGAAGCCGCGACGCTCAGCCCAGCGCATATACATGCGCAGCAACATTTGCGCCCAGTCCTGGCTCTCTGTTCCACCGGCACCGGCATGAACTTCTAAGTATGTGTTGTTTGCGTCAGCTTCACCTGAAAGGAGCGCTTCAACGCTGCGCTTTTGAACATCTTCAACAATGCGCGCAAGCGCGGTCTCGCCTTCCTTGATGGTGTCCTTATCGCCCTCCATTTCACCAAGCTCAACGAGCGTGCGCGCATCATCAAGATCCGTTTCCAAAGTCTTGAGAACGTTCAGCGCCTCGTCCAACTGCTGGCGCTGACGCATGAGAGCTTGTGCCTTGGCAGGGTCATTCCAAAGGTCTGGGTGTTCGGCTTGGTGATTGAGCTCGGCCAGACGCGCCTCGGCTTGCGCCGGGTCAAAGATGCCTCCTCAGGAGAGCCAGCGCCTCCTCAATAGATTCGACAAGTTTTTGCGCTTCAGCGCGCATTGCGGGCCTCCTCGGCTTAAACAAAGTTGGGAGTTGTTTGCATAATAGGGCCGTCAGCAGCAAGGTGCAAACGCGCGTATCGGCGCAAGCGTAGAGACGCACAGAAAAATTTGAAGGCCATTCAATTCAGGAAGACTTTACCAGAGGCCGCCGCGGCCAGCACCAATTGAACTTGGTCGGCGTGGGGCCGGGCCGGTTTGCCAGTTGGCACCCGCATTTGGCTGGCCATCAGCACCCACGGTTTCGGAAAAGCCTATAACCGAATAGGCGTCATCTGGATACTCGTTGGGCTTGAAGGCCTCCAGGGTGGTGGCGGGGTCACCAGGGGCGGCACGCAGACCTGTGCGCGCATTGACCTCTACCAAACGAATACCAGGAGGCACACGAAATGGCGTTACAGGTTTGCCTGCCTGGGCCATTTTCATAAACGCGCCAAAAATTGGTGCAGCAACCGTGCTACCTGTTTGGCCTTTGCCCATCGGTTTGGGCGTATCAAAACCGACGTAGACACCGACAACGAGGTCGGGTGAAAAGCCAATGAACCAAGCGTCTTTTTCTTCGTTGGTGGTGCCGGTTTTACCAGCGAGCGGCATGTTGAGTTTTTTCAAGCGCGTTGCCGTGCCGCGCTGGACAACACCTTCCAACATTGACGTCATTTGAAACGCAGTGTGGGGATCAATAATCTGGCGGCGATCATCAGAAAGTCTCGGTTCTGGAATCCCGCCCTGCCAATCAACAACAACACATTGGCTGCAGGTACGCCGATCATGCTGCCAAATGGCTTTGCCCCAGCGATCCTGGATGCGGTCAATCAACGTGGCGCGCACCCGCTTGCCGCCATTGGCAAATACAGAGTAGGCGGTCACCATGCGCAACAAAGTGGTTTCACCGGCCCCAAGCGACATCGACAGAACTGGCAGCAAGTCATCATAGACGCCAAAGCGTCGCGAATACTCGGTGATCAACGGCATACCCATGTCCTGGGCAAGTCGCACCGTCATCTGGTTGCGGGATTTTTCAATGCCGGTTCTGAGTGTAGTCGGCCCATACGAACTCTTCTTATTGTAGTTTTCAGGACGCCATATTTCCTTGCCCGGACCCTGTTCAATTTCAATTGGTGCATCGAGAATAATCGACGTCGGCTTGTAGCCATTATCCAATGCAGCGGCGTAGACAACCGGCTTGAAGGATGACCCGGGCTGACGCTTGGCCTGCACGGCGCGGTCAAACTGGCTCATGTCGAATGAAAAACCGCCAGCGATGGCAAGCACACGGCCGGTATGCGGGTCCATCGCGACAAGTCCGCCACTGACCTCAGGGATCTGCATTAACGTCCAGACCCCCTCAAGCTTTGTGGAGTCCTTTGGCGCAACGTAGATTACGTCACCGGCTGAGACCACGCTTTGTACAGATTTGGGCGCTCTTTTGCCTTTGCGTTTTGCCCACTTCACTTCGCTGAACTTGAGTTCAATTGCTTCCCGGCCTTTGACAATTTTTCCAGCCTGCGTTTTGCCAGGCTTCAAACCGACGATGGCTTTTTTGGGTTGAACATCAAGCACGACACCTAAACGCCATGGAAAGATATCTGTCGGTGAATCAATCTTGCCAAGAGCGACCCCCCAATCACCCTTGATATCAATTTTTGACACCGGCCCGCGCCAACCCTTGCGTCGGTCAAACGCAACAAGGCCATTCATCAGCGCTTTCTTGGCAAGCCCTTGCAAGCGCGGTTCAAGCGTGGTGCGCACTGAAAGGCCACCGGTGTAGAGTTTTTTCTCTCCGTATTCCGCCAACAAAGACCGGCGTACTTCTTCTGCAAAATATTCAGCTGCGAAAATATGCGCCCCTGTTGTGCGGAAGTTGACCTTCAATGGTTGTTTGCGTGCCTGTTCATATCGTTCGTTGGTGATGTAACCATTTTTGTACATCTGGCTTAGCACCCAGTCCCGCCGGATTGTTGCCCGTTTGGTGTGGCGAAACGGGTGGTAGTTGTTCGGCGCTTTTGGCAAAGCAGCCAGATACGCCGCTTCTTCTATCGTTAGATCCTTCAACTCCTTGTTGAAGTAGTTGAGCGCTGCTGCCGCGACACCATAAGAGCCAATGCCAAGATAAATCTCATTAAGATAAAGCTCGAGAATTTTGTCTTTGGTGTAGGCGCGCTCGATACGGATCGCCAGAATAGCTTCCTTGATTTTACGATCTAGCGTGCGCTTGTTGGTCAGCAAAAAGTTTTTCGCTACCTGCTGAGTAATTGTTGAGGCGCCTTCAGGGCGACGATTTACGCCCTCAATCTTTGCCTGCACCATTTTAAAGACAGCGCGTGCGATACCTTGAAAATCCAGCCCACCGTGTTCGTAAAAACGACTGTCCTCAGCTGATAAAAACGCTGACGTAACAAGCTTGGGCACGGTGTTGATCGGCACAAAAATGCGCCGCTCTTTCGCGTACTCCGCAATCAATGCGCCGTTGTGGGCATGGATGCGCGTCATCACCGGAGGCTCATAGCTCGCCAAACTTTCGTAACTCGGCAGATCACGTGACGCATCATAAAACACGTAGGCGACAACCGCTGAAGCAATGAGGAACAATGCAACGCCAGCACCGAAGCTGTAGCCGAGAAAACTCAGCAATAAGCTGCGACTACGCCGCTTGTGCTTTTTGTGCGGCTTTTGCTGCACAGGAGGTGGTAGCGTTGGGGCTCTCATCGGCCTCTTCAGTTTCCTCGTCGAAGCGCGTGTCACCCGGGTCATTACTTGGGCGGGCGCTGCAAATGCTTCTTAAATCCGTTTATTTTTCAGTGCGTCGGTAGATCAGTGCGTCGGCACAAGCCTGCCACAGGGCCCGCTTGGGTTGCTAATCCAGGCCAAAAATCGATGTCCTGGCTTGTCTCAGCCAGTGCCTCCACAAGGTGGCTGACCCAGGTTAAAATAGCATGGATTGTGGCGGATCATCGTCGTTCTGGGCAAAGAATACCGTGAGATTGGCAGAGCACGCGTTATTTTGCGCAGGTGTTGTAAGATTAAGGTCAACATCTGCGACATCCCGCCGCCGTTAGCGGTCGAACCAGACGCCAGACAGCACAGGTTTAGGCCGTGTATCCACGCACTCAGGGGGTGATTCGTCTCTCGGAAGCTGCCAGCGAAAGCCATGGAATGTGGGCCACATGATCTCTGGTAGGCGGTGAGATCCTTAGAACGCTGAAGCGTCATTTTTAATTGGCGCAGTTTTAGCCACGACTGTCACTCACTTCTCCAAGATTTTAGCTCTAGATCACCTTCTCAGGGTCTAACAAAGCGCAAGTTGTTCTAGCGTCTTGCTTGGCGTTTGCGGAAATAGCTCCGGATTGCTTTGGAAATAGACTTTGCCATTTTCTGGCGCCAATAAGCCGTGCGCATCAAGCGTTCATCTCCGGGATGACTCATATAACCAAGCTCAATCAGCACAGATGGAACATGTGCTTGTTTCAGCACACGAAACGCCGCCGACCGCTTCGGGCCGCGCGTTAAAGACACATCACGACGCAATTGACCAAGCAACACGTTTGAAAATTCAGTCGAGAAATTGGATGTCTCACGCTGCATTAGGTCAATCAGGATAGTGCGAACATCAGATGCGCCGAGACTTTCATCGCTGCTGATACCGGCAAGCAAATCAGAGGCATTTTCTTTCTCCGCCATCATGCGTGCCAGCCCATCAGAGGCCCGGTTGGAGAGCGTATAGACCGAGGCGCCGCGAATCGATTTCGCTGTTTCTTCGTCGGAAATAGAATCGGCATGCAGCGAAACAAACAAATCTGCGCTGTAGCCACGCGACAGCTCAACACGCTTAATCAATGACAAAAAAACATCCCGCGACCGGGTCAATCGAACATCAAAATCACCTGATCGTTTGAGCACATCACGCAGCGCCAAGGCGACACCCAGAACAACATCTTTTTCTAGCAGATTGGAAACCCCAACGGCGCCTGGATCAATGCCACCGTGGCCTGGATCAATGACGATAACGGGTTTGGATTGAGCGGCAGCTTTGTCACCGGCCATTTCTGGCTCGGTGAGGGCGGGTTTCAGTTTTGGTTTTGGCACCAGAGCCGCCGCGCGATTGGCACCTGTACCTTGGCCAAAATCAGCTCGCGACATCTTGGCCAGACGAATTTCAAACTTCATGCCGTCGTTGGTGGCCACCATACGCGCGCGTTCAATTTGCACCGGTCCGGTCGTGTCGAGCACCACACGGCCCTTGTCAGCCGAAAACAAGCCGTAACGGAACACGTGCACGAGCCCCCGCGCCTCCTTGCCGGTACCGTCCGGCAATTTGAACGCAACCTCTGGCATATCGACGACAACGCGATAAGGATCAGATAGGGTGAACACTTCCGCCGTCAGCCCTTGCGACAATTTCATGGTGAAGACCGTGGTTGCACCGTCGCGTGTCACAGCCGCGTCCGTCACCCGTACCAGGCGCGCATTAGCAACAACTTCAGCTACGGTTTCCCACGGCTTGATGGTCACGGCCTCTGCCGCCGGCATGACCTCAGCACGGCGCAACCAGCCCCGTGACGGATCCTCGGCCAGCTCGTTGGCACCAGACCCGGAACCGGCTAGAGTTGCTGCGTCAAGCACCAGCCGTGAGACTGTGTTTGGCGCGTAATAGAGTGCCGCCAAAACCGCACTGATGGCGAGGAAACCAATCGTTCGCATCGAACCCCCGTTGGATCGCGGCTCTTTATTGCTTGCCAAATACCCCCTAACCACCCCAGATTAACACATTATTTGTAAAACTCGATCAATCTGATAGGGGATTTGGTGCTCAATTGGGACCAGATCATGGGAAAGGTGCTTGCCTCAAACCCGGCCAGCACGTACATATTACAAGACCACTTTGGTCGTTTCATAGGACGTTTGCTACCCGCTTGGAGTGCGAATATGGCCCGCGGGCCCGCGCCAGCCATAGCTTGTCCCCGAAATGACCAGTTTTAAAGTGGAACCTCGGCAAAACGGGCCACAACGAGCTTAGACAGCACGCACAAGTTGCGTCTTTCCACCGTCTAGACCCAAAATGGATACGCTTTGCCGCGTTAAGCGTTGGATTGGTTTCAGTGCCTCAAGGTGACCGAATTCATGGTTGCTCAGGTTCAATTGACCAGCCCAAAGACCCAATTCGCGCGCGCAGTTTCGCCATTTGGCCAGTTCTGACCATAGGCACCAGACACAGCGCTGAATGAAGCACACGCGCTCCGGTCCAACGACCTGGCCAGAGCTGCATAACCAGATTGCACGAAGACACAAACACTATGCGCTGTCTTTGCCCTTCGGACCTGAACCACAACGCACCACCTAATGGTGCGGCCCGTGGGTTGCGTCCGGCCGCCCAAATTTTGCGGCATCAGCAAAGCCCAGCGCACGCACTTACCCAAATACACTCACTTAAACTCAACACGCGCACCCTAGGGGCATCATTCGCGCGCCATGGCCTTTTGGCCGGGCAGCGCTTGAACCTTGGCGCTGCGCGAAGGACACAACAACCATGTCAGTTAATAAGATGCTTATCGATGCCACCCACCCAGAGGAAACTCGGGTGGTGGTGCTTAAACAAGGCCGCGTAGAAGAATTCGATTATGAGTCTGCGTCGCGCAAACAACTGCGCGGCAATATTTACCTCGCGAAAGTAACGCGGGTCGAACCCTCGTTGCAGGCTGCCTTTGTTGAATATGGCGGTAACCGCCACGGCTTTCTCGCCTTCAGCGAAATTCATCCAGACTACTACCAAATCCCAATGGCCGACCGCCAAGCATTGCTTGAGCAGGAAGCCATGGCGGAGGCTGAACAAGCCGCAGCTGACGATGCCGAAGTTGAGGATATCGTTGAGGTCGATGGCGCAGACGCCGATGACACCGACGATGACCTGGATACGGGTGACGATGATATCGTTTCATCGAATGAAGATGATAATGACCTCGACGCTGACACCGATGAAGACGCGAGCATAGCTCTAACAGATGACCTAGAGGGGGCTGTCTCGGCCTCGGGCGATCAAGACAAAGCCCCTACCACAATTGCGCTCGCCAGTGATTCTGGTGAGGCCATTGCTGTTGGTTTAGAAAGTGACAACGATGATGAGGCACCTGTCTCAGACGCCGCGACATCTGACGAGGACGCTGAAATAGAAGCCTCAGACGAGGGTCAACCACAAGACGAACAAGCCGACGACTCACCTGACCAAGTTGGCGAAGACGACGCCCTTGAAGAATTACAATCGCGCCCTCGCCGTCGGCCCCGTAGCTACAAGATCCAAGAGGTCATCAAGCGCCGTCAGGTGATCTTGGTGCAAGTCGTTAAAGAAGAGCGTGGCAACAAGGGTGCGGCACTCACGACCTACCTGTCGCTGGCTGGCCGCTACACAGTGTTGATGCCGAACACCGCGCGTGGCGGAGGCATTTCGCGCAAGATTAGCAACCCGCAGGACCGCAAGCGCCTCAAAACAATCGCCAACGAACTTGATGTGCCAGAGGGTATGGGACTCATTGTGCGCACTGCGGGTGCCAGCCGCACCAAGCAGGAATTGCGTCGCGATTTTGAGTATCTACTCAGACTTTGGGAGAGCGTCCGCGATCTGACGCTTGAATCGTCTGCACCAAGTCTGGTCTATGAAGAAGGTAATCTGATCAAGCGCTCGATCCGCGATCTTTATAACAAAGACATTGATGAAGTGCTGGTTGCTGGTGATGTTGCCTACAAACAGGCCAAAGACTTCATGCGCATGCTGATGCCAAGTCACGCCAAGAACGTGATCCACCATCAGCAATCGGCATCCTTGTTCACCACCTTTGGTATTGAGCGCCAGTTAAACGCCATGTTCAGCCCGCAAGTCACCTTGCGCTCTGGCGGCTATCTGATCATCAACCAAACTGAAGCGTTGGTGGCCGTCGACGTCAACTCCGGCAAGTCCACACGGGAATTTTCTATTGAAGAAACCGCCCTTGCCACAAACATTGAAGCGGCAACAGAAATTGCCCGCCAATTGAAACTGCGCGATCTTGCCGGTTTGGTGGTGATCGACTTTATCGATATGGATGAGCGGCGCAACAATCGCGCTGTCGAACGGCGCTTGAAAGAAGCCTTGCATCACGACCGGGCGCGCATTCAGTTTGGTCGCATTTCCCACTTCGGCCTTATGGAAATGTCTCGTCAGCGTTTGAGAACCGGCGTTCTGGAAGGCTCGACAACGCAATGTCCACATTGTCAGGGCACTGGCATCATCCGCTCAACTGAAAGCGTTGCCCTTTCCGTATTGCGTGCGATTGAAGATGCCGTATTGATGGGCGAACCATCATCAATCGTTGCCACCACGTCGCCAGAGGCCGCGATCTACATCCTGAATAACAAGCGTGGTTTCATAAACGAAGTCGAGAATCGCCATGGAATTACTGTCTCAGTCGAAGCCAGTGAAAAAATGCAGGGCGCGAACTTTACCATTGGCAAAGTCACAGAAGGCTCTGCAGGGATTGGTGGCCCAGAGAAAACCGTTGTCAACATGGATTGGGGCTTTGAACCTGAACAGCCACAAGACAGCGGCAAAGACCGCAAACGAGGTCGCGGGCGCGGACGTGGCCGTAACAATGACCGCAACGGTGAACATAATGGCGAGCGCAACAATGAACAGGCCGCGGCCGACGAGGACCAAAAACCACGTCGCCGCCGCCGCCGCCGCGGTCGGCGCGATGAGGCTGGTCTCGATCAAGAGACAGGCGAAAACCAAAACGGTACAAACCGTGCTGCACGGGAAGACGGCGCCATTGCAGGTGAAGGCCCACAGCCTGATATCACCGGTGCAGTCCCTAACACAGATAGACCCGTAGATGCCGCTGGTCCAGACACCACAGGTGATGAACCACGCAAACCGCGCCGCAGACGCGGTCGCCGTGGCGGCAATCGTGGTCGCGGTCGTGGACGTGAGGCAGGCGAGGAGGCAAACGGTGCCGAAGCGAATGCCCAGAACGAATCGGAACACCCTGAAGCCCAGCTCGGTAACGATGACAACCGTGCCTCATCAGATGCTAGCGAAGGCGGGCCTGACAAAGAGCCAACCAAGACGGCCCCTAGGCGCGAGCCTGCACTTGCGTCTGCGACACGCGAAACACCTGCCGTCGAGACCTCTGAAGCCGAGAAACCATCACCCAAATCACCTCGGCGATCGTCGTCATCCAGTGCTCCAAAACTGGAACATGAACATGTCGCGCCAGACAAGGACACAGGCGCGCAACCTGAAACACCTCCTGCAAGCGAGGCTGGGCAAACCTCAAACCGCAGCGGCTGGTGGAACCGAAGTTTTGGTCGCAAATAGCAAATAGACGGGTCGGCTTTAGGACGTCACCTCATTCGGCGTGTGCAAACGTGGCCAAGTCTTGAGCCTGCCGAGCGCACGCTCGATGTCCTCTGTCGCGCCTGCGTAACAAAAGCGAATGAAGTGGTGGCCACCGGCAGCATCAAAATCAATGCCCGGTGTCGCCGCCACATTCGTTTCTTCAAGCATTTGCTTCGCGAAAGTCGCCGCATCGACGCCAAATTTGCGAATATCAACATAGAGATAAAACGCGCCATCCGGGGGCGCGAACTCGGTCAAACCCAGGTCTTGAAACCCGGCAACGAGAACATCGCGATTGGCGGCATAGACAGCACGATTGGCTTCTAGTTCGTCACCCCCATCAAAGGCGGCTTCAGCGGCGATCTGCGAAATCGTAGGCGGCGAAATATAAAAATTCTGCGCTAAACGTTCAACCACCGGCACCAATTCGTCTGGCACAACGATCCAACCAATGCGCCATCCGGTCATCGCATAGTACTTGGAAAAGCTATTGACGACGATCGCCCGGTCCGAAACAGAAAGTGCGGTTTGCCCACCACGGTGATAGGTAAGACCGTGATAAATCTCATCTGAAATCAGCCTAATGTTATTGGCATCACAATAACGCGCAATCTCTGTCAAACGCTCAGGCGTAATCATTGTACCCGTTGGATTGGCTGGACTGGCCAACACCATGCCTGACAATGGGCTTGCCTCATGCTGCGCTTTGATATCTTCAACCCGTGGCATCCATCGGTGCTCTGGTCCGGTTGGCAACAAAGGTGCCTTTAAACCAAGTGCTGAAAGAATATGCCGGTAACAGGGATACCCAGGCGACGGCAAGGCGATGCTCTCACCTGGATCAAACACGCCCAAGAAGGACAGAACAAATCCGGCAGACGAGCCGCTGGTGACAACAATGCGTGCCGGGTCAACTGAGACGTTATAGGTGTCGTGGTAATGATCTGAGATGCGCTGGCGCAAGCTGCCCAATCCAAGCGCCAAGGTATAACCAAGAGCATCTCGGTCCATCGCCACCTTGGCCGCCGCAATCGCCGTCTCAGGGGCACGGACTGCCGGCTGACCGACTTCCATATGAAGAACCTGTTCACCAGTGGCTTCGCGCTCACCGGCTTGGCGCATCACGTCCATGACGATAAAACTCGATATCTTGCTGCGTTCAGAGCCAGTCATGGTTCCCTCTTGCATTCTTATTCAGATGGCGCGCCCGACCAACAGGCCCACCACTCAACCCAATCACCACACCTCAGCGCCAATTCCAATCATGCCATTCTGTCGCCCCATTGACGGGGGTTCAGTAAGGATCTGGTTTCTCTTAGCAGCAGAACGCGAAGCGTTCAGGTATAGAAGTTGTGCAGGGTGTGCCGTGTCAGAAGTGATCAACACGGGGAAGTGTTTAGGGTTGGCTGAATTTTGGGGCTTTCAACCACTGTAAATCTCAAACCTGGGATTGGTTGGGGCGTCTATCATGACTAAAATGCCACCTCACGCCACCTGGGCCTAGAGCATTCTGCGTTTCCTCAAAAGCAGGTAAGATGCTCTAACACTTTGGAATAAACCAAACTATCTGCTTTAAATCGGAACCGATTTAAAGCAGATTGATCTAGTGCTGAGTGAACTGCAAAGTAGAACTGAATGCACCCACAATGCGTAGTTTTGTGTAGTACCGGAAAAACACTTAAGAGCGCCATCGACTGATATGATTTCTTCGCACAAGACCTTCCGCCAAGCATTGCGCCTTACCTCCCTCAACGTTCTGGCAGTAGCCATCGTCGTGCTGGCGACAAGTATCACCACGCCCAAGGCTGCCAACGCCCAAGGGCTCCCCCTTATCCGCGACACAGAAATTGAAAACTTGCTCAACGCCTATTCACGGCCCGTCTTTCGCGCTGCCGGTCTTGGTTCAAGTCGCGTCAAGGTCCGGATCATCAACAATCGGGTCTTTAATGCCTTCGTCGTCGATGGCCGCAACGTTTTCATACACACCGGCGCATTGATGGAGGCTGAAACACCCAATCAGGTCATCGGCGTTCTGGCACACGAAGCTGGACACATCGCAGGCGGCCACTTGGCAGCGCTCAGAACGCGTATCAAACAAGACCAAACCCGCGCTTTGCTGGCCCAAATTCTCGGCATTGGCGCTTTGATCGGTGGAGCGGCAACTGGTGGCGATACCGGCAGTGAAATCGGTGCAGCCGGACAAGGCATCGCATTGGGTGGCACGGAACTCATTTTGCGCGGGCTAACAGCTGAGCGCCGCTCTCAGGAATCGGCGGCCGACCAAGCAGGCCTGTCTTACTTAAATGCAACGCGCCAAAGTGGCGTTGGCATGCTGGAAACATTCGAACGTTTCGCCCAGCAGGAGTATATTTCTGACGCCCACAAGGATGTCTTTGCTCGTACACACCCTGTCGCCACGACACGCATCGCACGACTGCGCCAGTTGGTTCAATCAAGCCCCCATGCCAACAAAAAAGATAGCCCTGAATTGATCCATCGCCACGCCATGATGCGCGCCAAACTTTCAGGTTACATAGAAGACCCATCGATTGTCTTTAACCGGTACCAAGCCAGCAACACATCCCTGCCAGCGCGCTATGCACGTGCCGTGGCCCGCTTTCGCTTAGGTGGACGTGAAAACATGGACCGCGCCGTGTTAGAAATGGATCGAATGATCAAAGACTATCCAGGCAATCCTTATTTCTGGGAAATCAAGGGCGACCTGTTGCAAAAGGCAGGCAGACCTAAAGAAGCCATTGCGCCATTAAAGCGGGCCATCTCAATTCTTAAAAATAAAGCGCCACTTATCAGCGTACAGTTGGCGCAAGTGATGTTGCAAACCCGTAATAAAAAATACACTAACCAGGCGATCAAACTCATCCGCCAAGCCATCGTTATCGAGAATGATAACCCACTCGCCTACAACTTGTTGGGCCAAGCCTATCATAACAAAGGGCTGTATCCGAAAAGCTATCTGGCGCGGGCACAGGGGCTGTTTTATTTCGGCTCGGTTAAAGAGGCCAAAACCTTTGCCCAGCGTGCCCAGGCTGGTCTACCCAAACACTCACCTGAATGGATTAAGGCGGATGACATCATCCGTTTTAAACTAAGGCGCTAGATCAAGTTATCTGGATTTTGTTAGACGCAGATTGCTTAAGTCCGATTAAATCTTATCCATAGCTTTGGCCAAACCATTGCCTATTTGGCCAAGGCGCGCGATAGAAAGTCCTACTATTCAAACGATGCCTGAAGCCAACGCGGAGCCCCTACTCAGATGACCTCTCAAAAACCTGATTCTGTCTCAACACGTGCATCTGGTGGTGGACGCACACATCTGCTGGCACTGCCCGTTCTGATTCTGTTTATGGGTTGGTTCGCCTATGGGACAATTAAGGGCCCGACAAACCTGCAAGCAGCTGACACGGCTCAAAAGGCTGATGCCGCAACAACGCCAAAAGCCGCATCAGAAGCAGTTGGAAAATTTTCCGCCAACGAGCGCTCAGACATTGAAAAAATCGTCAAAAACTATCTGCTCAACAATCCTGAAATTTTATACGAAGTACAAACTGCGCTCGAAACCAAGATGGAAATAGAGCAGGCAGCAAAAACCAAAAAAGCGATTTCTGAAAACGCAAAAGAAATCTACCGCAATCCGAACGCTCCGGTGGCTGGAAATCCAAAAGGCGACATTACAGTCGTTGAGTTCTTTGACTACAACTGTGGATATTGCAAACGTGGGTTTGCTGATATTGCCAAGTTGATCAAAGCCTACCCGAATATCCGCGTTGTGTTCAAAGAATATCCGATCCTGAGTGCCAATTCTGAAAAAGCGGCGAAGGTCGCTTTGGCTGCGCGCCAGCAGGGCAAGTACTGGGAGGTGCATCAAAAACTGATTACCGCACGTGGGCCGGCAACAGAGGAAAGTGCGCTGAAGGCGGCCGAAGAAGCAGGTGCTGACATGGACAAACTCAAAGCTGACCTCAATTCTGGTGCTGTCAAACAAGAGATTGAGAGCGTTAAAAAGTTGGCTCAGAGCATGGGCATTAACGGAACGCCTCATTTTCTGATTGGCGATCAATCGATCGGCGGGGCCCCTCAGGATCTCTTTGACCAACTTGCGGGCCATATCAAAAAGCTGCGCAAAGATGGTTGCTCCTACTGCTAATCGCGGGACTAGAACTGTCTTGACAGACTAAGGTCGATGCCGTGACGGTCTTCCGCAATGCAACAAAAGCTGGTAAAGCTGGGCATCTTGGTCCTGATCGGGTGCGCAAGACGACGTAGAGTCGGCCCAATCAGGCGAACCTCCAGCCGTGTTTGAATTGACCAGCAATGCCAAAGCCGATTTATATCTTAAACGGACCCAATCTCAATTTGCTCGGAAAGCGTGAGCCAGAAATCTATGGCAAGCAAACGCTCGCTGATGTGGCTGCGCTGGCTTCGAAACGCGCTGACGCGCTTGGTCTTAAATGTGACTTTCGCCAAACCAATCTAGAAGGCGAGTTGGTAAATTGGGTGCAAGAGGCGCGTGACAAGGCAGCAGGCATTATCATGAATGCCGCCGGCTTCACACACACCTCTGTCGCCCTTCTTGATGCCCTCCAGGCTGCCAACGTGCCCATCATTGAAGTTCATCTATCCAATATCTTCCAGCGTGAAGACTATCGCCACCATTCTTATGTTTCCAAAGCCGCTGTCGGGGTAATTTGCGGGCTCGGAGGGCAAGGTTATGCTCTCGCCGTGGAGGCCATGGCTGGTATACTGGCTAGCAAACAAACTTAGACGCTTACCTCTTACCTTTGAACGAAGTGACCAACAATCGCGACCAACGATTAAAGACAAATAGAGACGCGAAAAAAAATAAACGGAGCGCGCATGACCGCCAAAGACAAATCAACCAAGGCCGGAACAGAGCAACAGCTCATTCGCGAGCTCGCGGAGCTGCTGGATGAAACTGGTCTCAGCGAAATTGAAATTGAAAAAAGCGGGTTGAAAGTTCGTGTTGCAAAAACTGTCATGGTGTCAGCCGCACCCGTTGCAGCAGGGCCTACACCCGCCGCCACAGACAGCCTTGCTGCAGGCCAAGGTGATGGGGCAGCCAGTGGTGACGACGTACACAATCATCCAGGTGCGGTCAAAGCCCCGATGGTTGGCACCGCCTATCGCTCTTCAGAACCATCGGCGCCACCCTATATTGACATCGGCACAAAGATTAGCGAAGGCGATACGCTGCTAATCGTCGAAGCCATGAAAACAATGAACCAGATTCCGGCACCTAGGTCGGGTACGGTGACCGCCATTCTTTTTGAAAATGGTCAGCCGGTTGAATTTGGCGAACCTCTCGTGATCATAGAATAGTTGCCTGTCCTGTTGCCGTTGACACAAAGATAAAACCCGGAAGACACCACACTCTATGTTTGACAAGGTTCTGATCGCAAATCGCGGGGAAATAGCATTGCGCATTCAGCGCGCGTGCAAGGAACTTGGCATTTCAACTGTTGCCGTTCATTCCACCGCTGACGCTGATGCTATGCATGTGCGCTTAGCTGATGAAAGCGTCTGCATTGGTCCACCACCGGCAACAGACAGCTACCTCAACATTCCACGCCTGTTGGCGGCTTGCGAAATCACCGGTGCCGATGCCATCCACCCCGGCTATGGCTTTTTGTCAGAAAACGCCCACTTTGCTGAAATCCTGGAAGAACACAACATCACGTTTATTGGCCCGACTTCCGAACACATCAATGTGATGGGCGATAAGATCGCAGCAAAAGAAACTGCCAAGAAGCTTGGTATTCCTGTGGTGCCGGGTTCTGAGGGCGAAGTCAAAACGGAAGCCGAAGCGCGTAAAGTTGCCAAGGACATGGGCTTCCCCGTCCTCATCAAAGCTGCAGCCGGTGGTGGTGGACGCGGCATGAAGGTAGCTGAAACCGAAGACGATATTGCTGATGCGCTGGCCAATGCACGCAACGAAGCCAAATCAGCGTTTGGCAATGATGCCGTCTACATTGAGAAGTACCTCAAAAAACCGCGGCACATCGAAATTCAGGTGTTTGGTGACGGCAATGGCAACGCGGTCCACTTAGGCGAACGCGATTGCTCGTTGCAACGCCGACACCAAAAAGTATGGGAAGAAGCACCATCCCCTGCACTCAATGCCGAAACCCGACAGCGCATCGGAGAAGTCTGTGCTGATGCCATGCGCGGCCTCAAATACCGTGGTGCGGGTACGGTAGAATTTCTCTACGAAGATGGTGAGTTTTACTTCATCGAAATGAACACCCGTCTGCAAGTTGAGCACCCGATTACTGAAGCGATCACTGGCATTGATCTTGTGCTGGAGCAGATCCGCATCGCATCTGGCGCACCGCTGTCTTTCTCTCAAAGTGATATTACGTTTTCGGGTCATGCCATCGAATGCCGCATCAATGCTGAAAATGCGGAAACGTTTCTCCCATCGCCTGGAAAGATTTCTTATTGGCATCCACCGGGTGGGCTTGGCATTCGTGTCGATTCCGGCGTCTATCAGGGCTATAATATCCCGCCTTATTACGACAGCCTGATTGGCAAGCTGATTGTCCATGGTAAAACACGCAATGAGTGCCTTATGCGTCTGAAACGGGCATTGTCGGAATTTGTGATTGATGGAATCGACACGACAATCCCGCTGTTTATCGAGCTCATTGGGCAGCCCGATGTAGCAAACGGCGTTTATGACATCCACTGGCTTGAGAAATTTCTCGACAAACACTAAATTTTCTTTTGAAGCCATCCGATCGCACGCACCTGGGGTGCTGTCTCGACCAAGGCAACAGTCGAAACGGTGGCAGAAAATTTTGAGCGGCGAGCAAAATCCGCTGTGGCTGGAGCGCAGGTCACATGGCGTCACGCGACGACCTACTACCTGAGATCACCCCGCAGGTCCTTTTAAAGGCCTACCGTTGCGGGATTTTTCCCATGGCTGAAAGCGCTGATGAGCCAGCACTTTATTGGATTGAACCGCAGCATCGCGGCATCCTTCCTTTAGATGCTATTTCCATTCCACGTCGCCTTGCGCGCACCATTCGCAATCGGCCCTATGAGATTCGTGTCGACACCAACTTTGACGCGGTGATCCGTGGTTGCTCTGAAGAAAAACCGGGACGCAGTTCAACCTGGATCAACACCCGCATACACGGCCTCTACCGCGACCTGTTTGATTTAGGTCACTGCCACTCAATTGAAGCCTGGCAGGGGGATCAACTTGTGGGCGGGCTCTATGGTGTCGCGCTTGGTGGTTCTTTCTTTGGCGAAAGCATGTTTTCCACCGCACGTGATGCGTCAAAAATCGCGCTGTCTTACCTGATGGCACGCCTGATCCATGGCGGCTTTGTCCTACTGGATACGCAATTTGTGACACCCCACCTGATGCAGTTCGGTGCCAGGGAAGTCGACCGCGAAGACTTTCATCGGTTACTCGAAAAAGCGCTGGAGCACGATGGTGACTTCAACGCCTTACCAACGGACGTGACGGCCCAAGACGTGCTGAAGATCGTGCGCGAAAACCATCGCGAGCATGGTGCCAGCCCCAATGCCTGACACGCAAAAAAACATCCCATAAAACAAAAAAATGACCCCCCTGTTTCACCTGGAACAGCCCGACCCGGTTGATTCGGGCAATGTCTGGCTCATGAAGAGTTCACCAGCTTCCTCCCCCTGGTTCCTTCTCCCCCTAACCGGACCTCCTCCCCGTCCGGTTGATCTCCAAGCCCCTCGGTCCCCCTTCCGAGGGGCTTTTTTTTATCTACTGCACGCGGTTAACCAAAACGCGCAGGCAGGTGCAAGCCCCATGAACACTTGGGTTATGGGCCGCTAGTATTTTTTTTAAATCAATCTGATCCCTGTCACCTAGGGAACAGCAGGCAAACAGTGCCCGTGGCAAAGTCCAATCATCGACAGCGCGTCACCCACATCCCAACGCTCCTCACCCAGCGCGCTGCTCGATTGTTTATCGCCGGGTTCACCCCTCGCAGGTCCCCGGAACGCGGCGACAAAAAGTAGCCCTTCGGTATCCCCGGCCGAAGGGCTTTCTTTTTGGGTAATGTCTATGAAATGAATTCTGTGCCGTCATGCCAACGCATGACACACCTATTCCCACTCAATGGTGCCGGGCGGCTTTGACGTAATATCATAGACCACGCGGTTGATACCTTTGACTTGATTGATAATCCGCGTCGCAACGCGACCCAACATGTCGTGTGGGAACGGGTAGTAATCCGCCGTCATGCCATCTGTTGAATTAACGGCGCGCAACGCACAAACATATTCATAGGTGCGCGCATCTCCCATCACGCCAACCGTGCGTACGGGCAGTAGCACCGTAAACGCTTGCCAGATTTCATCATAAAGTCCGGCTTTACGAATTTCATCGAGATAAATCACATCCGCTTGGCGCAAGATATCGATCTTTTCTTGCGTAATCTCACCGGGAATACGAATGGCAAGGCCAGGGCCTGGGAAGGGATGGCGGGCGATAAAGTGGTCAGGCAATCCCAATTCATGGCCCAACGCGCGTACCTCATCTTTGAACAATTCACGCAGCGGCTCGACAAGCTTCAAATGCATGCGCTCAGGCAGGCCACCCACGTTGTGGTGGGATTTTATTGTGACCGACGGCCCACCGGTGAACGAGACACTCTCAATGACATCCGGATAGAGCGTACCCTGGGCTAGAAATTCCGCACCACCGATTTTTTTGGCCTCAGCATCAAACGTATCAATAAATAGCCCACCGATAATTTTGCGCTTCTGTTCAGGATCAGACACACCCTTCAGCTTGTCCAGGAACGTCGCTTGCGCATCTACGTGCACCAGTGGGATGTGGTAGGCTTCGCGGAATAAGGAAACGACGTCTTCGGCTTCGTTGTGGCGGAGCAGGCCGTGATCAACAAAAATGCAGGTCAGTTGGTCGCCAATGGCTTCATGGATCAACACCGAGGCAACGGCCGAGTCGACGCCGCCCGACAGTCCAGAAATGACTTTGCCCGTGCCAACTTTTTTGCGGATTGCGTCAATGGCTTGCGATTTAAAATGCGCCATCGTCCAGTCGCCTTTAAGACCGGCAATCTTATGGACAAAGTTTGAAAGCAAGAGATAACCTTTTGGGGTGTGCACCACTTCGGGGTGGAATTGCACACCATAAAACCGTCGCGCCTCGTCCGCGATGGCTGCAAACGGCGCACCAGTAGAAACCGCAACCGCCTTAAACCCGTCCGGCAGGCGCGTCACGCGATCACCATGGCTCATCCAGACCTGGTCTTTGCCACCTTGATCCCAAACACCCTCGAACAGGGCGCAGTCTGCAACCACTTCGATTTCAGCACGGCCAAATTCACGATGGTCACTCGATTCAACACCACCACCAAGCTCGGCCACCATGGTCTGCTCGCCGTAGCAAATACCAAGCACCGGCAGGCCTTTGTCCCAAACCCAAGATGGCGCACGCGGTGTATCCGATTGGGTCACACTTTGCGGACCACCAGACAAAATTACCGCTTTAGGACGGAGCCTATCAAATGCGTCTTCCGCATTGTTAAACGGCACAATCTCTGAATAGACACCAGCTTCGCGCACGCGGCGCGCAATGAGCTGTGTGACTTGGCTGCCAAAGTCGATGATGAGTACAGTTTCGGTCATGGGTCGCTTTACGTCAGCACGTGCACATCTAGACGCGCAACCAAATGCAGTGCGGTTAAGTGTGGATGGATAAACCATCCAGTCAAAGTTGCGTCAAGGCGCGCTTCGCCACGTCAAGCGACGCGCCAATCGGCTCTGGGAATCAGGCCTGGAACAGCTTATGGTGTCTCTTGAGAAAGCCAACCGCTGAGGCGCTAAATCCCCATGTTTGAAGTCAATATTTGGACGGTCCTCCTTATTGCGACCGGAACTGCGATTGCGACTGGCGTTGGTGCACTTCCGTTTCTGTTTCTGCGCAATGTCTCTGCATGGTGGATGGCGATTTTTAATGCAATTGCCGCGGGTCTGATGTTGGCGGCCAGCCACAGTCTGGTTGCCGAAGGTATTACCATCTCAGCCGAGCGAACGCTTCTTGGCTTGTCCATTGGGCTTATCGCTATTTTTATTTCGCATCGCCTCATCACCAACGGCAAACCGCACGAGATCGCTGAGCTGACTGGGCTTGACGCGCGACGTGCCTTGTTGGTCGTTGGCATTATGACAGCCCATTCCTTCGCGGAGGGTATCGGGGTCGGCGTGTCGTTTGGCGGTGGTGAAGAGCTTGCAACCTATATTAGCTCTGCAATCGCTATACATAATATTCCAGAAGGCTTGGCCATTGCGCTTATTCTTGTGCCGCTTGGCACGCCGGTTTGGAAAGCAGCGCTGTGGGCCATCTTTTCCAGCCTGCCGCAACCGTTGATGGCGGTTCCTTCATATTTGTTTGTTGAGACGTTCCATCCACTGCTGCCCATTGGCTTTGGTCTTGCAGCCGGTGCCATGATTTGGATGGTATTTGCCGAGCTGGTGCCTGACGCCACCGAAGACGCAACAGGTTCGCAGGTTGGCAGTGCCGTGACGGCCGCCTTTATCGTAATGCTGGCATTTCAGTATCTTGTGCTGCAATAACGAGGGTGGTTCACGATGTGCTTAGCTTTGGCGCTGCAAACTGGCGATATAAAACCCATCTGTACCGTGGCTTGCAGGTGTGAGAAGCAGGCCTGCGTCTTGCCCATCAGCTGAAACAAGCGCTTCATCATCGCCCATCGCCGCTTGCCACACCGCAGCATTTGATTGCTGAGAAAAGTCAGCGTGCTCAGCCAGGAACCATGCAACTTGGTCGCTGTTTTCCTCAGCTAAAAGCGAGCACGTTACGTAAACCACGCGCCCACCAGGTTTGACCAAACCAGCCGCGAGTTTCAATACACTTTGCTGATCGACAATACGCTGCTTGAGGTTTTCTTCGCTCAAACGCCACTTGCTATCGGGTCGGCGTCGCCATGTTCCAGACCCCGAGCACGGCGCATCAACCAGCACAACATCAAAGCGCGCGCCCAAATCCAGCAGTTGTTTTTCATCACCCGCATCAAGCACCTGAACGTTGCGCACGGTAGCCCGCTTTAAGCGCTCAAAAATGGGACGCAACTGGGTTTTGTCTTTATCGTAGGCATAAAGCTGCCCGGTATTTTGCATCGCAGCCGCCAGCGCCAAGGTCTTACCGCCAGCGCCTGCGCACAAGTCCAGTACCTGCATACGCGGACCGGCACCGGTCAATAACGCGGCCAGTTGACTGCCTTCATCTTGCACTTCGAACCACCCCCTGCCGTGTGCGGTGTCTTTCTCAACGGCAGGCGCTTTCTTGCCTGGCCCTGGTGGGGGAATGCGCACGCCATCGGGTGCGTGCGGTGTCAATTCAGGATTGTAACGATCTAGCGCTTTGGCCAACCGATGCCGATTGCCTTTCAACGTGTTGGCCCTGAGGTCAATCGGGGCACGACGCGCCATGGCCTGACCTTCCACAACCAGTCGATTCCCGAATACACGCGTCAGCGAGGGTACAAGCCAGGCTGGAACATCGGCCTTAATTTCAACCGCGGCATCTTCGGGCACAGGCCGGGCAAGGCCTGCGTCTTCCGCCTCACTCAGTTCACCGATGGCATAAGCGCCGTCCGCGGCAACGTCACCAACTTGTGCAGCATTGAGCCCCAGTGCGTTTCCTGCTGCCGCCAACACAAGCGCCCGCGAACTGTCATCGCCCATGCGTGCGCCAAGAGATTGCTTTTGACGTAAGACGTCAAACACAAGCGTGCCGATCGCCGAGCGGTCCTTGGAGCCGGCAAAGCGATGACTACGACCCCAATCAGCCAGCGCCATATTGGCTGGTCGATGGCGCTCAAAAATATCTTGCAGGACCTCTTGGGCCGCCTGCATTAAAGCGCCGTGACGCATTTGGGGGATTTATCCTTGTTGGAACACGGGGCGGGTCTGAGACACTGCGCGTGTCTTGCCCCCGTCTCAGGCAGTGAAGAACGTCTCAGGCAGTGAAGAATTTGAACGCAAGATACGCCCACATCACCATCAGCGTCACCACACCAACGGCAAAAGCGTTAAAACGCGAGCGCACATGATTATGCGTAGAATGGATGTAGGCATGCCAAAGGCGCGATGCGACAAAAATCCACGATAGCCACACCATGACGGTATCAGATTGTTTTAAGATCAGCGTGAACGCGACCAGTACATAAAACAACACCGGTACTTGCAATTGGTTGTGAAAGGCGTTTGCGGCCTGAAGCACAGGTTTTGGATAGGCGGTGGACTCCACCGCAATTTCTGCCATCGTTGTGTCTTTGTTTGCGATTGCACCAATGCGAGAAAATATCATGCGAAACAACAGTACGAATGTCAGCGCGATTAGCACAAACACCGGCAACAATAGATCTGTTTGTGTCATCTGCCACCCCTTGTCGTGTTTGAAAAACTAACTACGCACTGCCAGGGTAGTTTGGTGTTTCACGCGTTATCAAGACGCCATGTGCATGGCTCTCGCGCATTCCTGCTGGTGAAATGCGCACAAACTTGGCTTTTTCTCGTAATTCTTTCAGGTTACGAGCCCCTGTATAGCCCATGCCTGCTCTGCAGACCCGCCGACCAACTGATGCAGCACCGCGTCTGTCGGGCCTTTGTAGGGCACTTGGCCTTCAATGCCCTCTGGCACCAACTTCAACGAGTCTTTCACTTCCTGTTGGAAATAGCGATCTGCTGAGCCGCGCGCCATCGCGCCTACTGACCCCATGCCGCGATAGGATTTATAGGTGCGGCCTTGGTAGAGATAGGTTTCGCCGGGGGCTTCATCCGTGCCGGCTAACAGCGACCCAATCATGACGCAATCGGCTCCTGCAACCAGCGCTTTGACGATGTCACCGGAATATTTAATCCCGCCATCAGCGATTACAGGCACATTGTGTTTATGGGCTTCCTCTGCGCAATCTATGATCGCCGTTAATTGCGGAACGCCGACACCGGCAACAATACGCGTTGTGCAAATCGAGCCTGGACCAATGCCGACTTTAACGGCATCTGCGCCCGCTTCAATCAGAGCCCGCGTCGCCGCCCCAGTGGCAACATTGCCAGCTGCAATTTGCACATGGGCATATTGCTTCTTAATGCGGCTGACAGCATCCAGCACACTCTTTGAGTGGCCATGAGCCGTATCAACGACGACTAAGTCACAGCCGGCTCCAATCAGTTCTTCTGCACGTGCAAAGCCATCATCACCGACGCTGGTCGCGGCGGCGACGCGCAAGTGCCCCGCAAGGTCTTTGCAAGCGTGGGGGTGCTTTTGCGCTTTTTCGATGTCCTTAACGGTGATCAATCCAATACACAGATAGTCGTCATCAACGACGACGAGCTTTTCAATGCGATGGTGATGTAGCAAACGTTTGGCTTCATCGCTTGATACATCGCGCTTGACCGTGATCAATTTTTCTTTGGTCATCAGCTCTGACACCGGCTGACCAGGATTGGTAGCAAAGCGGACATCACGGTTAGTCAATATGCCAACGAGTTTGCCAGCATCTCCCACCGCACCCTTTTTTTCCACAACTGGAATACCCGAGATCTGATGATCGGCCATCATCGCCAACGCCTCGGACAATTTATCTTGAGGCGTAATCGTCAGCGGGTTCAACACGATGCCGGATTCGTACTTTTTGACCTGTGAGACGTGGCGTGTCTGCTCCGGGGTATCAAGATTGCGGTGGAGAACTCCGATACCGCCCTCCTGAGCCATCGCAATTGCGAGCCGGGCTTCGGTAACAGTGTCCATTGCCGATGAGATAATGGGGATATTGAGCCCGATATCCTTGGTAACACAGGACGAGACATCAACCTGACCAGGCATCACTTCCGATACGCCGGGCACCACCAGCACGTCATCGAACGTTAACGCGAGCCCGGAATCGGCAGTGATCGGGCGGCTAGCCATGGGTTTCTCCTCCAAGATTTTAGGGTGCCAGGCCGGGTAGATCTGGCTGTCAGTGGCTCGCTATACACCGCCCGTGGCAATCGGAAAAGCAGGCCCTTTCAGCCGGGGACCGCACCCCCCACCCAGCGCGATTTAAGAATAAGTTTTTCTAATCGCTTAGGGGTGCAGATTCAATTAGACATTAATGTCACAGGCCGGTAGAACTGCCAACGTCCCCTTCGAAGGACATTTAAACACTAGTGGAGGAAACTATGAAGACCTGGACAAAGCCCGCCGTACGCGAGCAAGAAGTTGGCCTTGAGGTCACAAGCTATCTGCCAGCTGAAATCGACGTCATCTAAATTGACTGTTTCAGCTCGCTTATAAGCGAGTTTCTAAGCACGGCGATCGCAGCAGCGGTCGCCGCTGCTGTTTGTGCACTCTGAATTTCATGTCGTGACACAAGACATCATATATCGCTGCCACGAAAACCTGTTGCCAACACATAAAGCTCGGCACTGTCTTTTCGACTTGCCGGTGGCTTAACATGGCGCACAGTGCGGAAATTACGCTTTAAGATATCAAGAAGCGTTTGTTCGGTGCCGCCCTGAAACACCTTACATACAAATACACCGCCCGGCCTTAGTATGCGGCAGGCAAAGTCAGCCGCTGCTTCAGCTAACGCTATGATCCGCAAGTGATCGGTTCTTTGGTGGCCAACGGTTGGGGCCGCCATGTCCGACATCACAACATCAGCGCGGCCATCTTTGAGAAACGCCAAAAGCGCTTCTTCAGCTCCGTCATCCATAAAATCCATTTTGACAAAATCAACGCCCGGTAAGGCTTCAACATCAAGGTAATCAATGGCGGCAACTTGACCAGAACCTGAAATAGCATTGCAGCGCTTGGCTGCCACTTGGCTCCACCCCCCTGGAGCGGCGCCCAGATCAACCACCACTGCGCCGCGTTTCAAAAATTTGTACTTGTCATCCATCTCCTGGATTTTAAACGCCGCCCTTGAGCGCAAACCTTCATGCTTGGCAGCCGCCACATAAGGATCATTCAACTGGCGCTGCAACCAGCGTGTTGATGACAATTTACGCCCACGTGCGGTTTTGACCTTGGTGTGGAGCATACGTTGACCACCCCCTGGACCGGAGCGGCTTGGTTTTTTGTCTTTCATCGCTGAATTCCAGTCTGGATCTAAGATCCGTTTTGGGCTGGAGACCGACGGCCACCGCTGCGCTTGCGCCGTCCAGACCTATAGACACCATCCTCTGTCATCAAGGTCGCTAAGATCCCTTCGCGCAAACCGCGGTCAGCGACCCTGAGACGTGTGCACGGCCAGGTCCCCATCACCGCTTCCAAAATGGCGCAGCCAGCGAGCACCAGATCAGCACGGTCTGAGCCAATACACGGCTGGCGCACACGCTCGTCGTAACTTTGCCGAAGCAGATCGTAGGTGACATCGTGGGCATCATCAGAACTCAACCAAACGCCATCAACACGGGCACGATCATAGCGCGGCAGGTTGAGTTTAATGCCTGCTACCGTTGTGACTGTACCCGATGTTCCAAGCAAGTGGGCCGGACTGTTAGCAATTTTGTCTCGATACCCATGTTTTGCTTCAAACGGTGCAATCAACTCGGCGACGTAGGCAACCATTGCCTTGAAGCTCTCTTCAGTGACATGTCGGCCACCAAATTTTTCAGCCAGCGTCACCACCCCAATTGGCAATGACGTCCAGGCATCCATTATCTCAACCGCCTCAACACGCTCAACGTGAGTGCCATGCATATTCGCACCGCGCTTGGCTAGATCCAACCAGATCAGTTCTGATGAACCACCACCAATATCGAACACGAGGACATAGCGTGATTGAGAATCGATCAGCGATGCACACCCCTGCACGGCCAATCCCGCTTCTGCTTCCCGCGTTAATACCTCGATCGCCAACCCCGATTGTTGCTCGGCACGGCGCAAAAACTCGTCGCTATTGGCGGCAATGCGACAGGCCTCGGTGGCAATAAACCTGGCGCGCTTGACGCGATGGCGTTGTAATTTACGCGAACATATTTTGAGTGCCTCAATCGTGCGTTTCATCGCGTCTTCGGATAATCGGCCGGTTTGCGACAAATTTTCGCCAAGCCTGATGATGCGCGAAAAGGCATCTATGACCTTGAAGCCGCGCCGTGAGGGACGGGCCAGCAATAAGCGGCAATTGTTCGTCCCAAGATCAAGCGCACCGTAAATATCGCCGGGTGGACGGTGGTAGCCTCTCTTTCGTTGCTGGTTTGATTTAGGCTGCGAAGCGTTTGGACCATCACCATCGCTAATTTTCCCGCCGCCAGACTGATTTGCAGACTGGTTTACAGACTGGTTGTTGTTTGCAGTAGTATTCGGGTTGGCGGGCGGCTTGGCGCGACACCTCTTGCCAGCGTGACCCTTTGGATCAGGATCAGCACTATCTTTGCCGACACTATCTTTGCCGTCACGGCGATTGCAAGCAACGCGGGCTTTGCCGACACTATCTTTATCTTTGCCGTCACGACGATTGCAAGCAACGCGGGATGCGTTGGTATCGGAAGTCCTCTGATCACTGCCGTCATCGCCGCGCATTGCGCGGTTTTCGGCCTGATCAGGACTGTGATGTTCGCCTGATGGCGCGCCCACGATCCTGTCCCCAGCGCCTGGTTCCAGGTTTACACCGCACCCGTTGGGCTGACATCCACCTTCTCATCAAGCATCTTTTCTGGTTGCACTTGACAGCCACTGTAACAGGTTATCGAGGTTCGTAAAGGCGGAGCGCGCGCCGAACAACGATTGTACCAACGCCGGCAAATCGGGTCTTTGGCACTGGTTCAGTGCACGAAGACTACGGGGAAAGTCATGCGTTTCTCAAGACGTTCCTAGACGATATGCCGCCTGGGTGTTGGCTGACAACACGCAGCCAGCGCTTGATGCTTTAGGATCAACTCGGTATAGAAGCTAACCGATGACAGCCTTGAGACGCTATGGCCAAGGCCGCGCATAACGCTCGCGCGTGTCACACACATCGCCCTTAACGACCGGTCGATGGGGAATAGGTTAACGGTAGACCCACGGACTCTGACTCCGTTAGTCCAGGTTCGAATCCTGGTTCCCCAGCCAACTCAATGGATGCCGGCAGTAATCCGCCCATACACCACCATAAGTCGCAATGCTGTCTGCCACAGCACGAGGTGGACCAGCCCTGCGCCATGCTTCAATGATGTCAGCACCTGAGAGCAATGCAAAAGCATTCCATCGTCGCCCTTGAAGCCTGACCCTGACCCTGACCCTGACCCTGACGAGTGGCCCTGACCCTGCCCCTGACACACGACCCTGAGCGGTCATTAACGTCGCTTGAATTTTTAAAACGGAATGCGATTTCCTGCGTACACTTCCGTGCGGGTGTAGCCGTGATAGCCAAGGTAAATTTTTTGGCTGTATCAGACTTGAGCTTGGTATCGCTTGTGAGCTATCTAAGCTTCCCTCCCAAAAAGAAGGATTCTCCCTATACAGACCCTGATTGTTATTAGATACTCCCGGAGTATTAGTACGTAGTATCTGGGGGGGAGTGTTTTGCTTGTTTCCTTTGAAGCCAACCAATCTTGGCTGGGTCATTTTTTTCATCTTTTCGCCGTCGACATCATTACAAAACTCCTAGTCCTGCTGCTTCTCCCTACCCTATTTTTTCTTCTTGGCTGGGCGGTCAGGGCGTACTTCGCCAACAAATTTACAGCCGACGCGCTCAACTCGATTGGGCGAATAAAAGAAGCTGCAAACTCGGTGCAGCGGCCTACCTCTTGACCCTGGTGTGTGACTGGGCCGATTGTTGGGGGCACTGTAACGGAGGAAGTTGTTGGAATGGCGGACGGGATTTCTGGCGCGGATGATGTCGCAGACGCGGGCGCGGACGGTGGGAGTACGGATGCGTATGACGCTGCGGCGTGGCAAGCGGAGCTGATTAAGCTCAACCCGTGGGCCAGGCTGATTGTCACCGAAATTGCCGGGCTGAAACAGCTCGGGCTGTGGCAGGGCGATAGAAACCCCGATCAACAGAACGATAAGACGCGGGCAGTGAGGGAGCGGTTCGCACAGGCTCGGTTGCAGGCGACGCTTAACCGTTGGACGCAACCAGGCGACAGCGAGGGTTCCGCAGTCAAACGCTGGAACACGTGGGCCGAGGGGATGGTGGCACTTAAGCGCCAGCTCGAAGACGGGGGGCTCTGGCAGGAAGAAGGGGGGCTCTGGCAGGAAGGGAGGTTCTGGCAGGACGACTCCGAGCAGAACCGATATCACTCGTTCGTATTTACAAGCTTTTCAAACCTCTGTCTGCCGGGTGGCTCTGATTTTACCGGTTTCATCTTCCCAGGTGAAGTGGCATTCGACGGGACAATTTTCGGCGACAAAGAGGCGTCTCCAGGGCAGGCATGGTTCGACGAGGCGCAGTTCAGCGGCGGGCAGGCATGGTTCGACAAGGCGCAGTTCAGCGGCGGGGATGCATGGTTCGACAAGGCGCAGTTCAGCGGCGGGGATGCATCGTTCCGCGAGGCGCAGTTCGGTGCGGGCAGGCATTGTTCCGCGAGGCGCAGTTCAGCGGCGGGGAGGCAAGGTTCCGCGAGGCGCAGTTCGGTGCGGCGTATCCTGCCACCGCGACCGGGGCTGCAAATTTTGGAGAGGCGGAGTTCCAAAAGACAGCTGATTTTAGCCGCTGTCAAATCAATATCCCAATCACGTTTAAGTCGTCACGTTTTCATGGACCGGCCTCGTTCGCGTCGTGCCATTCTCGTATCAGCTTTTCGCTGGCCAATTGTACATTTCATCGGGTTCCAGATCTGATCGAGGCGTCGTTTCACGAGCCGCCTCGGCTGGATAACCTGGAGATCAAGGATCCGGTCTGCCGAACAGAAAAATGGGATTCCGACCCGCGCCCCTACAGTAACGTGGTTGCACGAATTTTAGGCGTGGCTCGTATGGCGGTCACCCGGGGTAAAGACGATGAGGCCAAGTTTCGAGCACTGCGCAAGCTGGCGATCGACGCGCAGGACCACGAGCGCGAGCTGGAGTTTCACGCGCAGGAAATGCGCTGCCGCTGGTTCTGGCGCGACAGGCCCTGGGGACTGTGGGTCTATGAGGTGATCGAGGCGCATCCAGGCGATCGCGGCACTTGGCAAACGGCCACGCGAGACGTTGATCGTAAGGCTTTCGATGCATTCGTGGTTGACAAAGCAAAGGACCCCAACGACCAGAACATGGTGAACGTGCGCCGCATCGATAAGCGACGCGTGCCGGCGGGCTCAGGCCGGTTCTGGTTTGGCTGGGCCTATGGCGCGGTGTCGGATTTCGGCCGCTCGTTGATTATGCCGGCAGCGGTCTGGGCCGGTCTTATCGTTATCTTCGCGATTATCTTCCTCTGGCCTCATCCTGGCGCTGCCTACTTAGAGCACCCCGTCGCCACACGTTCAGCCTTGTTCACCTGCCCACCGTTGACGTTGCCCGATGATGGCCAGCAGAAGCAGCAAGAGCAAAGAATCTGGCCCAGCATCTGCCCAAATCTGGAGTACGGATTACGCACGCTGCGCGAGGGCGCCGGCTCGACCTATCAAGGTATCGTCAGCATTGTCGCCGACCGGACGTGTCATGAAGGGATGGACGAAAGCCCAGTGTTCGAAGCCTTCGCCTTATCTATCAAGAATGCATTCGTGTTGATCAATTGGGATCGCGCGCAGGCAGCGCGCCGCACCTACGGCTGCCTGTATGGTTTTAGCGATACCAACAAACGATTTCCTTATGTGCCGGGCTGGACGTCTTTCTTTTCGCTCCTTCAAAACGTTCTGAGCGCGATCCTGATATTTTTGTTCCTGCTGGCCTTGCGAAATCTGCTGAAGCTCAGGTGAGAAACGGGAACTTCGGCTCCTGGGCCCAGGCTGTGATCTCAACCGGTCGCTACATCAGCTGATGTGCCCCAATGCGGATACCGGTTCAGCGTTAGCCAGAACAGGTGCTTATGTCCCCCTTCTGTCACTTGACAGCTTGCAATATTGCGCTGTTCAAGCTGCCGTCTGAGCTTTACTTTCCTCGGCAGTCAGAAGCGCAATGCCCTTGTAGAGGGCCGTCACAATTTCCGCCTCGGTGATACAAAACCTTGCCGAGGGTGAGATGTCGACCGTACCGTCCGCCCCAATCGGCGTGTGCTCGCCGCCGACGCCCCGCACCGACAATCCCAGCGACTTGGCAATCGCTTTTACCTTGGCGTCGGTTCCATCCGCCGTGAGATTCGGTAACGCGATATGGACCGACGCACGCATGCCTGTGCCAAGGTTTGTCGGACAGGATGTGACGACACCGAAATCCGCCGAATACGCGCACGCCAAACCCTTGATGCCCTCGACCACATCAAGGGCAGACTTCAATCGGTCGAATACATCGTTGAGCACCGTGCCTCGCTGCATGCACATGAGTCTCAGGTGATCCTCCTCGCCCACCCAGATGATGAACGCCTTGTCGGAGGCGACATAGCAGCCGCGGCCATAAGGCCAGTCGGCTGCTATTCCGGCCGCGGTCAGAAAACGGTCATTGTCCATGTTCTTAAACATGATGTGCGCATCTACCAGGCCCTGATACCTCGCCTCGTCAATGAAGCAGGGGTTGCCCGGCGTCAGGGAATAATACTTCCCGCCATAATCAGGCATCGCGATCAATGTCTCGAAGGCCGCCATCATCTTTTCTTCCAAGCCGATGCGGTCTTGCTTGGTCAAGCTGCCAGGCAACGGGAAATCTTTGAGGTTGCGCCCGGTGCGCACACGCATCGATAGCGGTGGTAGACCCAGTCGCGCCAAGTCAAGCACAGCGTCCTCAGGCAGACCTTCGACGCCCTTAAGGCTCCAGTTATTTTTGTGGCGGGCACCTTCGGGAACCTTGTGGTAGCGCGCGAGAACTTTGGAGAAGAACGGCTTGAAATCGTCGTAATCCGATGGCTGGCAGGCATAGCACCCGATCTCACTGTCCGGGTTTTCTAGTCCAGAGTTCAGACATTTCAGCAGTCGGCCCTGTTGGGCTTCGGACAGCGTCCCGAAGTAGACCGGGTCGAAGCACTGCACCGCGATATTGTTCGGCCACACTGCCTTCAGTGCCTCGATCTTCGCTATCAGATCCGACGTCATCGCTTCATGTCCTCGGTCTTGAGCAAGAAATTCTCGCGGTGCAGGCGGGAAAGTTGCTGGTGTTGGCCTATTAAAGCGTGGTGGCAAAGTTTATACGGCGATCATTCCAAACGCCAAAACAGAGACACTACTACCCATCATTGCGGAAAATGTCAGGCCGGACAGCATTGTCTACACGGACACGTTCAAGGCCTGCAATGCACTTGATGTGTCGGACGTTCATCACATGCGCATCAAGCACACAGAGCTGTTCGCCGACAGACAAAATCACATCAATGGTATTGAGAACTTTTGGAACCAGGCCAAGCGGCCTATGCGCAAATTTAATGGTATCAAACAGGACAACTTTTACTGGTTTTTGAAGGCGTGTGAATGGCGATTCAATGGGGGCAACCCCAATCAGCTGCGAAACCAGTTGAAACATTGGCATAAACACGCAAACCACTAACCCTTAGCTACTTCCAGCCCCGAATAAATTATATCCAGCGACGACGAACCGAGGCCGCTGCGGCTAAAGCCAAACACCATCCATGAAATGACATACCGCCACTGGGTGAACCGGCACCAATCGAAATGCCTATCGCGACCAATAAAATGGCAAAAATAATTGCTAATATACTGCTGAATGTTTCCCTCTCGACCCGGGTGTCCGGCATTGCGCATCCCTAAAAAACTCTAATTTGAGACCTTTTGGCGAACCTGACTGTTCATCCACCCTAATCGCTTTGATCTAGATCAAAGCGTGACAGTGATGCAGATCAAGGTGGAACTTATTGGTTCCACGCTAGACTGGAATCCTCAAATTAGAGCGATCTGCGGCCTAACCTTAACTCAAGGATCGGACTCGTCAATTGTGAATTGCACCGAAATTCATAGGAATTCATAGAATGCCAAATGAAATATCAAAGGCTATTCTCGCTGACCATTGTACCTGTGGATGTTACTCCGATCACAGTACGATTGAACAAACTTTGGATTTCTTGAGAGACGCCTATTCCTCACAACTCACAACCTGCAGTCTCCTTGAAAACATTGCAGACGCGCTCCCGGAATTGCCGCACGAGTGCGTCTCACAAACGCTGGTCTCATTGCTACAGGGAAGCTGGGCAAAACAAATCTTGGTGGAAGAGGACAAGGTGTATGGATTGCTGGAGCAGCATATCGACCAAAGCACCTTCATTCTGAATTTTATAAATCGACTGCGCTTGGAGCGCCAATCGGACGAAGACCTAGCAAGTGAGCTTATTACGACACTAGAAACAATTCTACACAGAAATACCGTTCCTAATCCGGAATCGTTTGGTTACATGTTGAGAGGTGTATTTGAAACCAAACGACGTCAGGTCGGCCTAAAAAAAACTGTCATGCTGCCGCTGGCCGAGCAAACGCTGTGGCCGAGCAAACGCTGAACGAAACACTCTAACTACCACATCATGGGTGTGCTTATGGTGGCTGACAAAACCTCTACTGCAGCGATATTAAAAGATGAATTTCCGGCCTTGTCATTGGCCTAAAGCAACCGCGTTCATGCGTTCCAGGTCAGGAATTACGACAGCTTTTCCACCCTCAAGTGAAATCAAGCCTTCGTTTTTCAACTTGCTCAATTTCCGGCTCACGGTTTCAGTTGTCAGACCAAGAAAATCTGCAATATCCGAACGCGTTAGCGGCAGCAAGAGCGAAACGGAATTAATCTCGCTTGGCTGTCCACACCCTTCGCCCCTGCTACGCCGACCAAGGAGCAAAAGAAAACTCGCAATTTTCTCGCGCGCCGATTTTCGACCTAACAACAGCATCCATTCTCTGGCCGCATCCAATTCATCAAGCGTATGCTTTAATAGATTATCTTGGAGGTCAGGATGTGCTTGAGACGCCGCTTCAAATTCCGGTCGTGGATAAGAACATAATGTGACATCCGTGACAGCCTCAGCAATGTAGGTGCACGTCTTTTTAAAAGGCCGCCCCAGGAAGTCAGATGCGAACTGAAGGCCAACGATCTGCGAACGTCCGTCGGAAAGACCATTCGTGAGTTTCACGACACCTGAAATGATATTTGCCAGCGGTGGTGATTCATCAAGGGGTGATAGAATAACCTCCCCAGCCCGAACGGTACACTCCCTGGCAATCGCATTCAAACTTGAAAGAGTATCCGGACAGATTACCCCACAAATCGCGCGATGGCGGATAGCACAGGTCTGACACCGTATCGGCTCCATACAGATCCGCTCCTTTGCTCTGGGCCGCTTTATAAACACGGCTTATTCGATATAGGACGCCTTTCTTTCAAGGCGATCAACGAACAAATCGTAGCAGCGTCAACGCGACCTGCCAGGCCGTATAAATTGGTATACTAAATTGATCTGCTTCGCGGTCTACTTCGAGGTAAGACCGCCAATACCGCTGGCATGACGGGCACCGCAATCAAAGTCTGGCTTCAAGCTTCGCATCCAACAATGCCGGATCTCATAATTCCGGCACAGCACACGGACGGCCTGGTTGCCTACATCTTGAGTTTGCATTCTAAGACCCAGACCAGAACACTCCAGAGACTACCGAAGGAGGCAGGTGCACAACACACCGCTTGGCGGTGTCTGTCCGTAACAGTTCAAATCAATTGGGCAATAGGCTCGCCACCCGTCCCTCTCACTTGACGGTTTCAAGGGTTTGGAGCACGCTTGATCTGGGTCAATGCAAACCTCCTTCTAACTTCCCCACGCTTTTCAGCCAATTCAATCATTTAAGAATATCCATGGGCCATGAGACCGATCCCGACAAACTGACACCGAGTGACCTGCCAATGGGTGAGGACTCTCAAAGTACAGCTGTCAAAAACAATGCCACGCCTGCTCCAGTCGAATTGGGCCAGGTCGACGGCAGTTGTGACGGTCACAAAGCAGGTGAGCCGATTCAAGATCGCGCGCACAAGATTGGCATCGATCGCCATGACCGAGATGAGATTCGCAGGATTTTTGAAAAGGGTGAGTTTCCCTACAAGAGGAAGATTAGTAGGAAATCGTACGAAAAGAAAAAAGCAGAACTACAGACAGAACTCCTCAAAGCCCAAGACTGGGTTAAAGAAACAAATCAAAAAATTGTACTGCTCTTTGAAGGTCGCGATGCGGCGGGTAAGGGCGGCACAATCAAGCGATTTATCGAGCATCTCAATCCACGCGGCGCGCGCGTCGTTGCCCTTGATAAGCCGACCCGTCGCGAACAAACACAATGGTTCTTCCAACGCTATATTGAACACCTTGCCCTATGGTGGTGAAATCGTGTTGTTCGATCGCTCCTGGTACAACCGCGCTGGCGTTGAACGGGTTATGGGTTTTTGTTCTGCCAACGACTATCTTGAATTTATGCGTCAAACACCAGAACTCGAACGCATGTTGGTCCGCAGCGGCATTATTTTGTACAAATATTGGTTCTCCGTGACACAAGAAGAGCAAATGAGGCGGTTTCATTCGCGCGAAAAAGAGCCTCTAAAAAAATGGAAACTATCGCCTATTGACCGCCAATCTCTTGATAAATGGGATGACTACACGGAAGCAAAAGAAGCGACATTCTTTTACACCGATACCGCTGACGCGCCATGGACGATCATAAAGTCGAACGACAAAAAGCGTGCCCGCCTAAACTGTATGAAGCATTTTTTGTCTTCGCTTCCGTATCCGAAGAAGGATTTGCATGCGGTTGGCCAACCAGACCCATTGATCGTCGGCTCTAGTCACGATGTAATCGGAAGCAGCAATCATATACTTGGAAAAAGTCTACATCCCGATCAAAGGCGTTCCGGTTGAAGGCCATAACTTAATCTCTTTGAGTCACGCTTGCATGAGCCACCTTCGCGGCGCACCCTATCATCCGATGACGCAGGGTAAGATCGAGCGTTGACATCAAACGCTCAAAAACCAGAGTCTTCTGGAGCCACTGCATCCAAACGAAATAATTAAAAAAGAGACGCCCGCTCAAGCTACTGCAGGTACGGTCACGATGATCGCTACAGCGAGCACGATGCCACACACCAGATCCATATATCGCACGGTGCCAAGTGCTTTCAGAATAGTCATTTGATCAAACCCACTCATCACAACCACAAAAGTCTTGACCAAGTGTAGGCCCGAGCGGTGACAAAACCGTTTCGGCAGTTGGTTAATTTTGTCTTGTTGGCAGGCATTCGCCACAGAGACCTCAGCAAAAAACATTGCCGAATTAAAATTATATGACCTCTATGAAAACAGCCCTATCGGAGCGGTGTCAGCCAAACGACACCCTCCTAGATCAACCTGCGAAAAGTTAGGTTCGACTTTGAGCAGATAAGTTAATCGCCAGCAATCAGATAGAGCGTCGCGCAAATAGCTTCACTGGTATGAGAAAAGCCTCGCTGTGAACACCGCACGCGAAGGGAAAGAGACATTTTTGCTAGCCGGTCAAACCCAGCATCGGTAGCGGCACCTGTGTGCGCCCTGTTATTCTTATTTGACCGCAAAATAAGATTATCGAGAGCATGAGCTGTTGGAATACGCCAACTCTAAGGCCTATAGATCCAATTGGCGTCACGCACCAATGCAGCCTAAAGTACATTGTAGCCGGCACGTTTCACCTGGCCGAGTAAGAAATCTATATCCGAAGCTGATCCACCAATTTCGTTATTCAGGTTGGGCGCGAATACAGTCGTGGTGATCTCACTTGTGCTGTCGGCACCCATGGCCCCGTTTTGCATGGCCAGAACCGATAACAAACAGCGCACCAGCACTGCTTTTTGTACCGGCATCACTTTATCAGGATCGAGCGCCAACAAAATCCAGCGCCCATCCGATGACAACTCTTGAATTGGATCTGACATCGGCCAGCCACAACACAAATGGGCTACGAGTTCATTCTCGATCACCGGTGCCAGTCGGGCACACATAAACTCTGCCTTGTCGGTAAACTCATCGCTCGAAAAAACAGTGGTAAAGAATAGCCGCGTTGAAACGCTATTAATGTCAGCCAAAGCATCATGCAAGGGTTCAAGAGACCGTGGGCTCTCAAGGATCGTGTATAGTGTTTTAAGACTGCTGCCGGGCATCGCCTGGAGCACCATCACCAGGTTACGCAACATCACCTTTTGATCGTACACAAAGCGCGCACCGAAAATGCTTTTGAAGATAGCGCTATGAAGCTCGAACACCGCATTGAACCTATGACTCGCGGCAAGTAGATCGTTATTTGACCCACTACCTACTGCAAACAGATTGAGAACACCCACAGCTTGGGCCTGGGAGGTATCCAAAATTACGCGCCGCTCAAGAAATTCTGCCTGACGGGCGCCGTCAACCTTTGCAAGGATCGCCTCACTACTCGCCTCGTGGGGGCCTCCAACCACAACCAAACCCGCGGCCCCATACGACACGCGGCGCAACATACTTGCCCCAAGAGTGTCAACATTGAATTTCGACGCTGACTGTTGAGCCCGCCCGGGGACATGGATCGAACTTGGCTCCAGGTGGTGCACGCTCGAAATGCGATCCTTGGATTGCACGGCGACCGGGGGCACGCTTTGATCACCCATTGGGCGCGCGCTATCTGCATCAGCAACCGCTCGTTTAGACGCTTCATGTTCGTTCCCTATGGCTTCACTGTGCGTCCCACCATCGGAAATAGAAGTCGCGTCCGTTGCAGTCACGGCGTGCTGCGCAGAAGGCTCAATATTTTTAGCCACAGCATTAATTTTGGGTGAGCAATGACCGCGCACGGGAACCACGGCAGCGTCAACCTCAGCGCTGCGGTTTTTGATAAGATGCTCAAGATCATCAACGCTTAAAACCGGCTTACGCTCTTGGCGCGGTAAGCCTAATGGAAATGACGGGCGCCAACCAATGGCAACTACGGCAGTCGAAAACAACAACAATGTCAGCGTTAAAATGACAGCCAATAACATGACCTTGCGTTGGTGGGATTGATTTTGATAGCCCACACGATCAGGCAAGGACGATGTTGTGATCACGGCGTTGGTCTTTTTTCTAACGCGCGCCAGAGATCGCACCACATCTTCATTGACATTAAACTGCAAGTGGTCAGGGGATTTTTCAGCCTTTTTCCGTGCCGCAGGGAGTGATGGATTGCTGTGCACTATGTCGGCGGATTTGTTGCCGCTATTTTGCAAAGGCGACGGGGCTTGGGCGGCCGCCTCCGTTTGCTGTGATGCTGTCGCATACAAAGACGCGAGCTGGTGTCCTGGAATAAATCGTGAGGCAACCGTTGAGTTTTGAGCAGGGTTCGACATCACCCGAACCGGCGCAGATCGCGTTGCAAGGGTCGTCCCCTGCTCTGGAAATGTGTTTGAAGTTGGCGATCCGTTTTGGCTGGTCGTCGTTACTGCAACAGGTGCCTGAGTGTCGATTTGATCGACAGACCCAGTGCTGTTCTCAGTTTCTGCTGAGGCAGATGTTTTTGAAATGGTCGCCTCGTTTTTTATTCCATCTTTATCAGCAACTGTTGCCGCCCAGCCTCCAACAACCACAATCGGATGGCGCAGTTTGTGCCCGGCCAATGCCGACGGTGCCAAATCGGACGGTAATGGTGTCTGCTTTGATGGCAACGCCAACTCTGCCTCTGGAGCAGATGAAGATGAAGCTGCCAATGTTGGAGTTGGCGAAGCACTCGGCGCATTCGCAATTGTTTTTTCCTCGCCCGCGTTTTTTGCCTCCCGCTCAGCCTGAGCTTTTGCGGCAGCTTCAGTATCGCGCTTTTGGCGAAGCTCAAGGCGCTTGATGCGCGCGGCCAGATTGCTGAACTGATGATAACCCATTGCATCGCGGTAGTCCTCAAGGGCACCAGCCACATTGCCACTTTGCTCGCGCATCTCGCCGCGTTTGATATGCGCCGTCCCAACGGCCCAATCCCGAATAGGCAAAAGGTCTGGCCTACGCCAAATCAATTTGGCGCAGGCGTCTTGATCATTTTTATGAATACAGGCGCGATGAACTTCTGTGGCGCGCTTCGAACCAACACCTGCGGGCTCCGCATATTTATATACAGACTCAATACGCCGCAAATTACGCTCCACCCGGTCCAACCAAGCATCAGCGCTTAACTGTGTCACCATCGAGATCAGGCTGGTGAGAATCAAAAGTACAACCAGCGCCAATCGGGTTGCTGACGATCGGGCGGAAGACTGTCGCGCCAACAAAAACGCAAACCTCGTCACTGAGCGGACGCTCAATACGCCGAGATTCAGGCTCCGGTCTAAGTCGTTAGCAATACCCATCACCGCCACAATTTCAATTCCAATCTCACTTGCAAACGTAACGCCCTCATGTGCCGCAATGAGCTTTCAACACTACCAAGTTCATAAATCATATTGCCAACGTACCATTAGTGCGGCTCGGCACTGTTTCCGTTGGCAATGCCACTTGTTCGATTGGGAGATCCGTTTCGATCTGCCTGCGACTCCGTCCAGTCATCGTTTTCAAATGAGAGCCCCAGGGTTTCGACTTCTTTGCGCAAGCTACGGTGATAGCGCTCCAAGATAAGCCGCACCGCTTCGCTCATCTCTTCACGAAACACCTTACTGGCATCGCCATTGGCGACAAGGGACTCTGTTTTGAAACACGCAACGCGTATGTTCGGCCCGGCAACAGCTTCAACACCCTCTTGAAGCAGAGCCGAGACATTTCGCAACTCTTTGTCGTAGTTCGTGGCTAGCTCTTCACGAATTTGCTGATATAAATGGAATTTATTCACGTCAAAACTACCTAGCGTGTTGGAAACCTCCAATAAGCCAAGCCCCCCTTTGCTGTTGCAGCCATTGAGCCCTCAAGGCTGCAGCGCTAAAATCTCGTTGTAGTTCTGGAGCCTAGCTGATTCGGAATAGCTATTTTTCCAACGCATCAGCAGGTCCAATGCAGCCTGAAAAATTACAACACCAAAATGCACTAACTCTTTGACATTGCTAGTCCTTTTAATAGCACCCAATGACCTGTCCTTGTTGGCAGCATGGGGATATTTTTTAGGCCGCCAAATAACGTCCAAGCATCGGCCCTCAATTAGGTAATTTTTGCAGCCGAAGAGGGGGCATCAAGCGCCCCTGTCAGCGCCGTTAAAGTTAAAAAAGGCTTTCGCTCGCGCCCCAAAACAACACGCCTTAGGCTGGAAACAACTAAAAGTTGTTTAAAGGTTGAGGGACCATCAATGTTGCAGGCGTTGTATGCGTTGACCGTTGCCACGGGCTTTTCGCTCTATCCGGCCTATGGCGATCGTGGCCACTCCCCTGTTGACCCGCGCCTGGAAGCGGCGATCGACAAGGGTCCGATTTATGAATTGATCATCAGCTGTGACGAGGGCAGCGCAATCCTATCGTACTCAAAGGTGGAGCGGCTGTTCTGCACCGCTTACCGAGGCTGCACCACGAATTCCGCAAAAGCGATGGCCCGGGCTTGCAACCCTTAGCCGCAAACAAAGTGTCGACCGGGGCGGCACAGCCAACACTAAAGACTGACCAACACTAAAGACTGGCCCACACTAAAGACTGGCCCACCAATCGAACTATTAAAAACCTAGAGCATCGCGCCTTTTGTTGTGCACAGTGAAGCTATTTGCGCGACGCTGTATCTCATCACTAGAGATCAACTTAACTGCTCAAAGTCGCGATTCCAACTTTTCGCAGGTTGATCTAGTTGGTGCGCACCTGGTGCAAGCTTGCGTTCACGTTAGACGCACGGTGGCGCCACAAGTCGCGCAAAGATTTTGCAAGATCGCTCACGCTTGCATCGAAATCAAGTTCGCTCCAGTAGCCATCAAGCCCCATAGAAGCAAAAATACTGGCGTAGGCATTTTGCAGATTGGAATACGCAATGTCGCGGCGCACCTCTGCGACTAACGTATTCATCTCTTCGCGAATGACCGTTTGCTCGCCAATACGTTCAACGGCTGCTTCAGCACGAATTTGATGAACCAATCGATTTTGTACGTTGAGATATTCGCGCGCTGTGCCTAATTCTTTGCTATAATGCTGGAAGCGTACGCGAGCTACGTGCACCTGGGTCATGATGGCCATCGTTGTTGCCAAGGCACGTTGATGGAGCAGACCGTCATGGGCGTCAACAACCGCGCGCCGTGCCGGATAATTGACTACCTTGATTAGATTCCAACTGGCCTTAGCACCCCAAGTCACCCAGTCGTTGTGCAGCAAGAAGTCATTGCTGTCGTAGTTTGCACCTGCATAAACCTGAAGCCCAGGCAACAGCTCCAACAGCGCAGCGTGCGCATCGTTAATATTGATACGCAGGCGATAGTCTAACTCGCGCAATTCAGGACGGTTCTGCATTGCCGTCCAGATCATGTCATCGACCCGGCGCGGAATTTTCAGTGATCTGTGTGAGCTGCGCGGTGCATGCAGTGTGAACCTTTGGTCTAGCGGCAGATTCATCAGTGCAGCCAGCTGTTGCTTGGCGATATTGAGATCACGCTCAAGCTCTTGAATGGTGCGCTTGATCCCAATCAACTCGCGTTCGTATGACAACGAGGTGATCGGCGAGGTGTATTTTTCTGCAGCAAGCCGGCGTGTGTTTGCAAGGGCGGCTCTGGTCCGGCCCTCCAAACGATTGAGCTTAGCGATGAGGTGCTGAGCGCTTAAAGCACGCCAAAAGGCCGTGCGTACATCTTCGATAATGCGGTTCGCCACCTTGCGCCGCATTTCAGCAGCTATAAGCACCTTGTCGGCAGCTTGACGCGCGCGCACATAAGACAGGCCGAAATCAAGAATGTGCCAGCTAAATTGGATGTCGGCAGATTTGATTTCTCTTTCGCGCGACGTCGACTCGCCAAAGTTTTGCACGCCTGTAACAAGGTTCTGGCTACTCGACGCATTGAACTTATCGCGACCGTCATAACCCGCCTTAGCCACCAAATCCGGCAGCATGTCGTAACGGGCTAAGTTGAACTCTGTATTTCTGAGTGTTGTCTCAAACATCTCAACTTTGTGGTCGAGATTATATTTGAGTGCCCGCGACATCGCCTCGTAAAGACCAATCGCCCCGTGCACGGGCTCTTGGTTGGCCGTCACCAGAGACAGTCGCTCTTGGGAGGCAAATGTAATTTCTTCATCAGACAACGGCACAGGCGCGATGGCACAGCCCGATAAGACTGCAACCGCCACGACAATCGCCGTAGTTTGAAGTTTAACAAGTGAGGCCATTGCGTTGTAGCCTGGTCCTAATAAATGTAAACGGACTCAACGCACCACAAACTTCACACAACCCTAAGCTTGGGCTGTAAACAACTAGTTAACACTATCAATTCTTGAACTAGCCGCTTCGCGGCACAAAAAAAAGCAATCCCTTTATTCTGCACCCGTGATTTTGGATGGTGCGGTAAGATAAGCACACAACGTTGCCTGTGCATCCAAAGTCTTTGAAGCAACCCAGTTTGAATACAAAAGCTATACTTCTGAAATACGAGACAACGTCTTGAGCCATCCGCCAAGTCAGAAACCAATACCGTTAAAATAGCTAAACACTGTTTCCTAAAGGGCAACACCCCAAAAAGTGCGATGTCCCCAAGAGTTGCCGTATTTGTGGAATTTAGTGCCGCTACCGGGGTCTCCAGCCCACTCATTTCACGACATTTCACGACACTCTGTTGTACCGGGGCCACAAATGTTTTCTTCCAAAACGATATTTTATTTCGCTGCCCTGATAATGTGGAGCATTGCTTCTGCCCCAATCGCTTCTGCGAAAGCAAAAAAAACAGCTGCCGAGCCGTTTGCAAAAAGCGAGCATATTCTGAAATGGATCAACGGCTATCGCCTTGAACCAGAGCCCGGCAAGCTGCCCATCGCCATCCACTCAATGAGCCGACTTGGCCTGTTTCTCGATCACAAGAAAGCCGGCGTCTATATCGGCTTTATCGCAGGTGTTTTGGGCTCCAATCCGCTCAGCGCAGAACGTTTGGTCGCCCAATCCTTCCCACTGCCACCATCGGATCAAGTCGTATTGATCAAGGCCATTGCCTATTCCGGATTGGCCAACTGGCGCGGTGTTCTGTCGGGTGCAACAGAACGCATGCCCGCCCGCTCGGTCCTCATTCGCCACTATCTTTATGGCCAAGGCAAAGCCCTGAAAAATCTGCCGATGGACGAAGGTCCGTTTGTGCTCGACGTGCATTGGGGTCGCTATTTTGCCACTGGCAACCAAGAGCCGGTTCAGCGCATCGTCTCCGCCCTTGCTTGGTCAACGGAGCAAAACAAACTGGAACGGCTGACCATTGGGTCGATGGCCAAGTGGACCTTGGCGTCCAATGCCTCACGCGACAAAGCCCTGCTCGATGCCCTTAAAGTAGAGATGAACACGCAACCGGCCAATGTGCGCGCGCCGTTGCGCGACGTCATCATGGCATCTGAAACCTTTGAGACAGAGACCTTGAGAAAGGAGGCCTTAGCCTCTATCGAAACGCTTAAGGCGCGTGGGCCGAAGTCTGACACCAGCAAAGCCTGGTGGGGCAAGGCGGGTCAAACAGCACTGGCGCTTGGCTGCATTACCGCAGGCGCACTTGGCCATGTTGAAGTTGGACTGCCGTGTGTGATTGGCGGTGCTGTGTCATCAGCCGCGCTGAAGCTTTTCGGACCTGGCACCGCGAACTAGAACGTCTGTGCCTTTTCTCGTGCCAGCAAAGCTATTTGCGCGACGCTCTATTCCATGGTTGGCGATCAACTTATCTGCTCAAAGTCGAACCTAACTTTTCGCAGGTTGATCTACAGCGTCTGCGCCTTTTCTCGTACCAGTAAAGCTATTTGCGCGACGCTCTATTCCATAGTTGGCGATCAACTTATCTGCTCAAAGTCGAACCTAACTTTTCGCAGGTTGATCTACAGCGTCTGTGCCTTTTCTCGTGCCAGCAAAGCTATTTGCGCGACGCTCTATTCCATGGTTGGCGATCAACTTATCTGCTCAAAGTCGAACCTAACTTTTCGCAGGTTGATCTACAGCGTCTGTGCCTTTTCTCGTGCCAGCAAAGCTATTTGCGCGACGCTCTATTCCATGGTTGGCGATCAACTTATCTGCTCAAAGTCGAACCCAACTTTTCGCAGGTTGATCTAGTGTAACTTGTCTGTGTTTAATCAATCGCAGACCGTATGCTCCAAGCCCCACAACCCGGCGCGTACAACTGGCACACATCATCACAGTCATCGGCAAACATCGCGTTGGCCACGCGCACTGCGCAATCGCCAAAATTCGTCATTTGAAAGAAAGATAGAGTGGCAGAGGCGGATCTTGAACTACACATCTAAATCATTGAAAATAATAGATAATAACAATCAAGATAAAGTTGATAGCACCACATGTAGCACCACTCCCTTTTGGCTATATTAATTGAACTGGGTTCGGTTCCCGAATAGGGCGCAATGTAGCACCACTTTTCCTAAAAAACCGGAAGAGCGTACTTTTGGGGAGTCCCATTCTGACTACAGTTTCCTGCATCTTTTGCCATCTTTTCCATAGGTCGCGTAAGGGGGACTTTGAGTGTTTCTCGGCTTGAAATATTTGACTCCTCACTTATGTATTCATATAATGAGGACATACTATGTAACCATGGAAACAATGAAAATGTCTGAAGCCATCAAAGAGCAGGTCGAGCGCGTCACCGTCTATCTGACACCACACAACAAGAAACGTTTGTCCATGCTTCGTCGTGGTGAAAAAACCAAGAAACTGAATGAGGCACTCGATAAGGCATTTGAGGAAGAAGAAAGACAGAAGGCTTTTCAGTCCTTGATGGATAATGTCGGGAAGATCAATCCAGCCGAATCGGTGATATCAAGTACGGAAATTATCCGCATGTTGCGTGAAGGCAAAGACCACGAATTATCTGACTTACAATCCTCCTCATGAGCATGAAATGTATAGTTCTTGATTCCGGGGTCTATGCCAAAATTTTCCTTCAGGAAGTTGGAAGAGACGATGTCATCGAACTCCTCCAACACATCGGAAAAAACGGCATCAAGGTATTCTGCCCAGATGTTTTTCTCTACGAAGTACTTTCCATTGCCGCACAGAATGATTTTTCGCTCTCAGATGCACTCGCTACGATACGCGAGTTCGAAAAGTCCTATCTGGTCATTGCTCCCCTTACAATCCATCAGCTTGAACTCGCCATGCGTATGGCAGAAGACGGAAACAAGAAAGCTGGTTTTCCCTCAATTTATGACAGTTCTTACCACGCTCTGGCTATTTCCCAAGCTGGCGTGTTTATCACCGCCGACAAGAGGCATGTGTCAAAAGCACATCAATATGGGAATGTGATGTTGTTGGAAAACTGGAAGCAGGCATTTGATTAAATCTACAAAAAATCGTGCCTCATTGAATTTCAATATGTAAGAGACTATATTTTCGTAAGCACTGTATGGAGCACCCGTTCCATTTCCCTATATTTTTTGAACTGGGTTTGATTCCGAAACACGCTACGATGTAGAACCACGTGTCGTGGGGAATAGAACTTCCCAATTTTTTGACATTCAAAGTGTCTTACATATCATCAGAGCTTAGAGGGTTTGCTTTCTCTTCGCTTTTTTGGTTCAAGTGATTTTGGCTATATCTTTGACGAGCTTATATTTGGGCTGTATCTCACAAGAAAGTTCCGATGAGAGTTGGTTGAGGTTGTCTTGTATCTCCTCATTCTCTGGAGCAAAATACCAGTGCCGAAGCTGTTGGAGTTTTAGTTCAAGGTCTTCGCCCTGGGCTCCACCATAAGCTTCTTCAAGCCCTTCTTCATCATCGGAGAAGGGCTTTTTCCAGCTTGAAATAGCCACTTCTTTGTCTCTTATATTTAGGTTCAAGACGATAATTTTCGATATTTTTGCTTTTTGTTCGAAATCTGCAGAAACCCAGTAGTGAAGCAGGTTTTCTCTGGGTTCAAGAAAGCGAAAAAAAGAAACACAAAGTTCATCAGATTGATGAGTGATTTTAGATTTTCTGTGTCTGAGTCCTTCAATCAAATCTGCAAGCTCATCAATACGACTTTCAAACTGCTCTTTTGAATGGTCGTCATAACACTGAGCACTAATGAGGTCGGCTCGCTGTTGCACCAGCTTTATTTTTTCGGCAACCAGTTTTCACAAAGACTGACTGACTTTCCCTTTTTCTTGACGCGTCCAATCCTTCTTCTTCTTTGAAAATAAATGCACACTCAATATATAGCGTTGATACCTTACCTTGCTGAGCTTCTGTTTGCGAAATGACAATTGAGAAGAGACATGTTCAATCAGCACATCTGCTTTGATTCGTGATTGGCTACATACTTGCCCATCTATTTTGTTATGACACTCATAGCCTAATTGCTCCTTTTTAGCACCTCACGCTACTGTTATCTTTCTATAAGCTGGGTACATCTGTCCTGTGCAAAAAGAACAGCTCACAAGAGCAGGAAATGGATTTGTACGCTTTCTATTTTTGAACATAATACCATTCCTATTCCCACTACGTATCTGCTGAATTTTATCGAACTCATCTGAGGAAATGGCGGGCTGAAAACGTGTCCCATCTGCGAGCGTAATTTTATTAAGGTCAATCATTCTTTCATGCTTCGTCCCACCTCTGATAAGCCAACGCCCACAATAAAAACTATCACGCAACTTCCTATCAATAGCTGATATTGTGAGACGTAACTGAATATCTGGAAACTCTTCCTGGAGATAGCAAACAATTTGTGCTGTTGAAGCCCCCTGGCTTGCCAACTCAAACATCCTTTGCATCACAGGAAATTGCTCATCATGAGGGATGGGAAACAAACTACACAGTTGGGGATTTTTATGTTCTCGACGTTTGCTGTAGCCGTACTTAACCTGCGATGTCATTCAACCTTCGAGTTCACGATGACGGATTCCTCTGGAGACCACTTCTGAAAGTTGGTCGGTGTATCCCTTGGCACGAGCAAACTCGATTGTGAGGTGTTCTTTTCACGACGTATCGTTGTGAAAACTGTAAGCAGGAAAAAAGAGATCTTTAATCAGTTCATCATCAAGCATTTGCACAATCATCCCAGCTTCTAAAGCGTTTCTGGAAAGTCTGTTAGGATGCCGTGATAGAATACCGTCAGCTCTTCGTCTGTTTGGTGTTTTATACGAAAGCTCCTTGAGCATTTTTTTAAATTTTGGTCGTTGATGGGGTTTCCAGGCACTCTCTTTTTCGGTGATGACGTGGTATTCCCCCCTCAAAATAGTGGTGTTCAAAAGTAGAATTTTCTCGGCACTATAAACTGAGGAGATTTTTGATGAAGAGGTCACGTTTTAGCGAGTCCCAGATCATGGGCATTTTGCGCCAGGCAGAAGACGGCGTTGCTGTTTCTGAGTTGTGCCGCGAGCATGGCATGAGCAGTGCGTCGTTTTACAAATGGCGGGCCAAGTTCGGTGGCATGGATGCATCGATGATTGCAGAGATGAAAGATCTGGTTGAGCAAAACCGCCGTCTCAAGAAGATGTATGCCGAAAAAAGCATGCAGAATGATCTGCTGAAGGAGGCGCTTGGAAAAAAGCGCTGAGGCCGTCTCAGAGGAAGGAGATGGCCGTTTACGCAGTCGCGCAACACAAGGTCAGCATCGCGTTAGCCTGCCGGGCATTTTTGATCAGCCAGACCTGTTATCGCTACGAGCGCAAGCTTGATGATGACAATGCAAGGATTGCCGATTGGCTGGTTCGCTTGACGACCAATCGTCGGACATGGGGGTTCGGCTTGTGCTTTTTGTACCTGCGTAACGTCAAGGGTTTTGGTTGGAACCATAAACGTGTTTATCGGATTTACTGTGAGTTGGAGCTGAATCTTCGGATCAAACCGAGGAAACGGTTACAGCGCTCAAAGCCGGAACCTCAGGCTGTACCAAACCGTCCCAATCACACCTGGTCGATGGATTTTATGGCTGACCAATTGGGCGATGGGCGCGCCATTCGCACATTAAACGTGCTGGATGATTTTAATCGCGAGGGGCTTGGTATTGAGGTCGACTTTTCGCTGCCTGCGGAGCGTGTGGTGCGCAGCTTGAAGCGGATCATTGAATGGCGCGGCAAGCCGTTGGCGATACGCGTGGACAATGGCCCGGAATACATCAGCGGAACGCTGATCGCGTGGGCTTCGAGGGAAGGTGTTCGGCTTGATTATATCCAGCCCGGCAATCCCCAACAGAATGCTTATATCGAGCGCTACAACCGCACGGTTCGCGGCGAATGGCTGGGGCAGAATATCTTTGCAACGATAGAGGAGGCGCAGGAGCAAGCCACCAAATGGCTCTGGACTTACAACAACGACCGTCCCAACATGGGGCTAGGCGGGATCACACCTGCCATGAAATTGAAACTCGCCGCTTAAGTTCTACAGGCGGACCCCATTAAAAATGGGGGGATTACCTCTTCATCTGGTTGAGGTTCGTTTGAGGAGGAATCAGTTGTGTTTGGTTTCGGCTTCGGAGCAACTTTTGAAACGTCCACTTTTTCCATTTCTGAGAACACAAAATACAATACAAAAATTACTGCAATAATGATTTTAGCCAGAAACGAAAACCCAAGAACATACTGAAATATGAGTGCGAGCAGGAGTGCAATGACGATATAGAATTTCTGATGTCCTCGCCAAACGGCATAGCCACAACATGCCAGATATATGCCAGTGAGCAGTACATCAAACATCTGCTCACCGTTGCCTATGTGTACTTTGAGAAGCGTACCTGAGACTCGTAATTGCCCGAAACTCCTCCTCAAGTTTCTTGCGGGTCGCTCGTTTCTCTTGACTCGTCGTCAGTTGGTCTGAGCGTTCTTTTCTCTTCTCAAGTTTACGATACTGAGCCACCAGGTCTTTCTTGTGAGGGAAAGCCAGAAAGGCTTTTTTGCGTTTCCAATAATGGGTGACCTTTTCGTTTTCGTGACGAGCGAGGATTTTTTGAAAGACTCTCTTGTCCTCAGTAGTAAGAGGCGTTTCCCCAGCTTTTTCACGACGACGGAGTTCTCTGGAATGATATTTTTCAGTTCTTCCCTCATCAGGACTTGCAATGAGGTCAGCCAGAAACTGCAGAGCGGTATCTCCTTCGCGATACACCACGTCATAGGCACGGTCTCTGAGGAAGGTTATAATTCTCATATCGGAAGGAACTCTAAAGTATCGGCACCTGTTGAAAGAATTTCAGCAGGTGGTTTTTTCATAAGTCGGAGAAATCGAGGATTGAGGTGGCTCGGATGACTGTTCACGAGCGTGGTTTTTCGATTATCAGAAATCACCAGCAACGTGTTGTCTGGTAACTCTCGGATTTCAGAGGCAGTGATAAGAGAATACTCGTTGTGTTGCTCTATGTGTGGGTCTGAAAGTTTTGGGCGTTGCAGAACACGCACCTTGCCTGCACGTCTCTCAAAATACTCAGCCGTGTCCTGTTCGGCCGCTCCAAAACTGATTTGAGTCGCGACACCAGAAAGGATGACACTCGTCGTCTCCTTGCCATAGGTTTTGTAGAGTTGATTCAGTCCCTGCATAAACAACATCAGCGATATGCGGTACTGCCTCACGGTAGTGGCAAAGACATCAAAGTCTGGGAGGTACGAATTTCCAAATTCATCATAGAGAAAATAGACAGGTAAATCTCTCTTGCCTGGAAGCTCTCGCATACACGCTTGAAGCAGACTGAGAAAAAACATGCTCGTCAATGGACGATACATTTTTGCGTACTGAGGAGGCGTGATGACATAAATAATCGTCTTCTGTTTTCTGAGGGTGGAGAGGTCAATATCGCTTGATGCGGTGAGGGTGCACACATCCTTGCTGGCAAAGATTTTCAGTGCGGTCGTGGCATTCATGATGAAACTCAGGATACCGTCTTTATGGACGGAGAGGAGAGACTTCCACTCGTTGATCATAAAGGGGTCATCATAACTACACTCAGCCACGAACCTGTGGAGCCTGCTCCCGTCCTCACCAAAATTTTGAAACAGATAATAGAGATTGTGCGGGTTGTTGTACGGCATGCCCTTCTTTTTCAAACATTTGAGAAAGAAGGTGACGAAACGTTCAGCTCCCGAACTCCAGAGCGGTTCTTTGGAACCAGCCACTGACTGAACAAACATCTGAGCCATGTGCATGGTTTCGTTGTCATGCTGAATATCCAGAAACGGATTGTACCTATGGGAATGTGCGAGGTCATGAGGATTGAGAACGATAACGCGATATCCTTTTGACTTCATGTGCCCGCTGGTATCTCGATACAGGTCGCCTTTCATATCATTGACAATCAGGACATTGGCAGAGTTGGATTTATCAAAAATAATGGGACGAACAAAGGACGTTGATTTTCCTTTTCCCGTCACCCCGTACACTGCCACGTTTTGAAAACTCACTTCCTCTGAGAGACGAAGCGAATGACCGTCAAGCAGGAGTCCCTTATTTCGGGATGACAGATAGGATTTATAATCCTTCGCGGTAGCAAACTGTGCTCCCGTCTTCGGGTTGAGTGCCCATCCTTTGTAAAGATACGTCATCCCCGCTCCCATAAGGGAGAAAGACATTTTCATAAGACGGTGCGTGGTTTGTATTGGCATGCTGGTGTGATTTCAAAAGTATTGGAAGAGTCTTATTTTTCAAAATACGCTCCACGTACGCTCGGACTTGGTGGAAGAAGACCCATAAGAGAAAGATTCATTTTGAGTGTTTGTTCGACTTGGATTGTTTCTTGTTTTCCGTTTCTTTGTGAAACTCTTTGGTGACTTCCTCAACGATTTGCTTCTTTGCCTGTTGCAGCGAGTGACGAACGGTTTTTTGTGTCTGCTCGGCTGTCTTTTTTGCAGCCTGCTTCTCTGCTCGCTGCTTCTGGATTTCTCGTATTCCCAGCACATCTCGAAGTTTCATATCATCTTCCTGCTTGGAAGGTTGGGGGACTTCTGCTTTGCTCTCCACGGCAGATGATTCTTGAGCAGTGTGTGGGGGTGGTTTTTGGGAGTGCGGGAGGTCTCGCTTGGGACGAGGGGAATCTCCTGTTCGTTGGGTGTGGGTCTCTTTTGATGTCTGAGATTTCAAAACACGAGATTGATATTTCTCAAATTCGTCATGTACGCCAAGGGTAGAGAAACGGTATTTTCGGCTCTTGCTGTTTTCATGATGAACGAGCACCCCAAAGTTTTTTCCACGGGTGTAAAACCCGTACCCTCGCTCCGAGAGGAAAAAACAAAAGTTCTCCATGGAATGGGTCTGAGCCATTGCCTCCTTGAGGGTGTTTTTAACCTCTTCTCGCTCAGGCAGTTTGCCAGTACGGCGATACATTTCCCCTGCCTTCACTGACATTTTTTCGGTCTGGGTTTCGGCGTTTATCAACTCTTTCTGTTTGAGCTCGGGATACTGCGTGAGCACATGTGTTTCGAGGTCTCGCAGGAGTTGATGAAATTGTTTTTTGGTCAGACGAGTGCGAGTACGTTCTCCACGCTCATTGGCACTGACCATGAGGTGATAATGAAGATTATGTTCGTGGTCTTCATGCACACAGCCAAAGACCATATTGCGAGGACAACGTGCCTCGATATATCTCAAGGAAATGTCACGCAGTCGTTTCTTAAACATCTCACGGTCGCTCTCTTTTTTGACCGAGATACTGACTATTTCATGGTAGAGATAGTTGCCGTTACTTCTCCTGGAGAGGAGCTGGCTATTGTCGAAGAATTCTTGAGCAATATCGTCTGGACGACGTCCGTAACAGTGGTGGTGCAGGTCATAACGGGAGTCTGACTTTTCACTGCTCAAATAGTGAGCCAGTTTCGTGAACGACGTGAGGGACGACTCCTTGTGGGGCATCGATTTAATAATCATGGTGATTGCTGTAAACGGGTATCCACAAACTGAGTGACACGTTGTTCCAATTCTTGAAGATGCTGGAACAACTCGTTTTCGTCAACAACCTGCTGTACCTGATTGGAATGCCGAGCTATCTGATTGACGTTGTTGGCTATGTTGGAAATGAGGAATCGAAGCTCTTTCAGCTCTTCCTCGATTTTCCTGCTCTTCAAGTGACTGCCACGAATTTGCACACTCGTGGCTTCTCGCATCAAGCCAGCGAGAGACCAGCCTTGTTTCTGAGCAAACGCAGAGAACTCCCTATGAAGTTCGGTCGGAAGCCCCACCGAGATTTCCTTTTTTCGTTTGCTGTTTTTCTGGCGGTATTGACGTTGGTATTCAGCAGAATTCGATGGCATAATATGACTCGGATAAGGTGTCCCAGGGTATCCCATTGACCTGGGTTTGAAGGGTGGCACCCTCACAAGATGTACTTACGGTGTAAGTGAGTGAAACGCACCTTACGCCGAAAGATGCAATCTTGCCACCCTCCATACACGAAATATATACACCAGTATCTTTGCCTTCGATTGGAAGTCAAATTTTTCGACGTATTTCATTTGAAGTATGCGGATGTAAGGTCTTCCCTTGCTCCTCCAGAAATGAAAAAAGCCTCTTTCGAGGCTCATACATAAGAAACACCATACGCTACTTTTCAGAACTCCAGTCCGAGCGGTTGTCTATGACACGCAACACTTCTATGCGGTCTTCCTGCACACGATAGATGAAGGAAAATGGGGTTCTAGCAATGGAGAATTCACGAGCTCCTGCAACACTCTCTGATGGGTGACCGATGAGGGGATTGTTTTTGAGAGTTGTTTGAGTAGCAAGGAAGTGCTTGTCTGCATTCTCTCTCCCAGCTGGAAAAACTCGCATGTAATACTGCTTAAACCAGCGAAGGTCTGGTGAGGCACTGGCAAGATATATGATTTTCATTATTTTTGTGGTTTCAGAAATACATCCGGCTTAGGCTCTGGTAATTCATTGTCTGTCCCAAGTGACAGAAACCACTCTGTCATTTTTTCCTCAGAGATAAACACTCCCTTGCCTGCCTCAACTATTGCTTCCTCAATCATTTGACGTTTGCGTTCTTTGGCTTCCTTCATATTCTTGATTGCCTGAACGGCAATGTAACCAGCAGAGCGGTCATGTCGCTTGGCTTCTTCCTCAAGCCAATCTTTGAGTTCACTCTCAAGCCTCATGGAAAAACGGGCAGTGGTCATCTGTGTCATGATCCAAATGTTAAGAAATAAGCTAACGTCAGACAGTGTATGACAATCTAAGGAAAAGTCAAATATTTTGACGTATTTCACTCGGGGGAATGGGGATGTAAGACGGGAAGCGATAAACTCCGTTTGAGAAAAAAGAACCCCTCACGGGGTTCAAGTTAAAAGCCAAAATCAAACTGGATTGGCTTCACGAAATGAAGCCTCCCCCTCCCCAGGAAACTAAAACAGGCTCTGTATATTTTTAGTTTTCAGGTAGGCTTTCCACTCTGGTTTTTCTGCCATGTGTTCCAGCCGCGCCTGAACATAGGCAACAGGATCATCGTATTCCTCTACTTCTGCCCTCTTACAAAAATGAGACCTATATCCAGTTGTGGTAATGGGAAGCCTCTCGTCATGTGCACTTTGAACTTCAAGGTGCGCGATGACACCAGGATAATATTCGGGTGCCCGTTTAACGGTTATTTCTATGCCCTGCCAGAGAAGTGAAAACTTCTCATAATCTTTTAGGGTCTGCTCCTTTTGAGCTCCACTTTTTGTGTCCATAATTTTGGGGGTTAGGATATAAAAAAAGAGGGGTTTAAAGCCCCCCTAAGTCCTCGGCTTCAATCCGAGGATTATCTTCGTTTGTCAAAAACGGAATTTCATTAATCAACGTTTCGACAAACCCGCTTCCGCGTTCTAAAAGAAGCTCACAACATCCTTTTGGGAGTTGTTCCTCCTGAAAGATTGCCATGATTTCATCTACTGTTATCTCGTCCATAATATTATGGTTAGAAAATAAATCATCTCACATCTGAGACATGAATTTGCAAACCGCGCACTCCGCGAAGCTGTCAAGAATCCGTTCACTCGGAATACTCGACCTTAAACCATACCGAGGGCGGTTCTTTACAGTGAGAGGCAGCGGTACAATTGAATGGCTCTGATTGTGACACCCCACCACCACCTAAACGTCGGAGTCAGCTCTGCTGTGTGTTGGCTATCTTTTATATTGAAGGTAAGGTGATTATTTTTGTGAATTGAGATGGGAAGCAATCGGAAAGGCGAACATCGAAACAGTCAGAATGTTGCGACAACCTGTGGTTTTTTTCTAAGCTACGTTGGGTATCCATGGGTTTGAGATTGGGCCGCTTGCCGAGGTGAAGCGGGTGCGGTGGAGTAGTGTCCGGACTGGCTCATTTGGGGCATGTGCGGAAGTGAGAAGACTCACAGCGCAATGAGAGTTGCCAACCTGATTGATCGAATCTGCACGCCAAGCTTCGATCAACATGGAGTTCGATAATAAGAGAGGTGCTAAATCTTCAGAACCGGAATGGTGTTTGGGATAGGCCAATATTGACAGAACGCGTTGCAGAGCAACATGCATAAAACTGTGCTCGAGAAAAGAGCTCCAATTTCTAAAACCAAGCCCAAGGGAGGATTTTTCAGGAATTTAGATATTAACATTCTCAAATTTTTCGTACATTGTAGGAAGACACGCCAAAATTCTCAAATAGCAACTTTTCTGGGAGGGGAGAATGAGTAGACATAGGCTGAGCTTTGTTGGATTAGGAGCCTCAATAATATCATTATCTGTGCTCTTGTCTGGCTGTAGAAACGAGGTGTGTCAATGCAAAGTGGCTGATGGCACTGTGGCTAGTTGGAAGGCTAAAAACTGCAACGCTGAATGGGATACACGCAAGTGTATTGCACCTCATTATTCATTAAACGAGACGGGCGAAAAAGTCATCCGGCATACTCTGTTGCAACTCCACTTCTCGACCAACATTAGATTTTTGAACAGGTCGAATAAAAATGTGACACTTGTTGCCAATGGTTTAGCTAAAAACCAGACGAAGACGTTAGATTGTGTCCATGAATGTGACAATCCGGATTCACCATGGTGTCAGTATATACCGGACGTGGCAGGTTCCGCGATTAATGCATCGATAGACAAGTTTGCGTCGAGGCTCCACAACTCATCCGGAAGGATCGCGAAAGAAGATGTGATGGCTGACTTTAATGTAGCCAACGATCCTTGTGGGCGATTGGACACCCTTATAAGGGATGGCACCATCCAAAACGAGGGCGGCATTTGTTCATTCTTCGCTGAAGTAAAGATCGGAAGCACCTCAGCGTTTGTAGCCCTGGTTCAACTGCCGCAGAAATTAAGTGCAACGTTCAGTCGTCAAGGTACGCGAGACCTTGAATTCGATTTTTCAGCCACCAGTGCAGAATTACCAAATCTTATATTGAGCCGCTATTGGAACGCGGATTATGGTGGTGATATTAGGAAAATAAACTATATCAACCAGTCACTTATTTTGAGCACGGAACGAGGTTGTTTGAAGATTGATTAGCTAATGGAGATAATATGTTTTGTAGCTTTGCGTGCATTAGATTCAGCTTTGCGATAATTTTTGTTATGTTTTCTTCTGCAGCTATCGCTGAGTGTGATATAGCACAAAGCAGTATGGGCTCCTACTACAATCAAATTCGCACACAGGACGGTCAAGATACAGCTAACTTGCGGATTTTGTTCTATGGCAGAAATAATTCGTCTGATGCTTCTATCAAACTAAAGACGGTGCCGGAGCTTTGGCGAGCCGCATTTGAGCACACATTGCAAACGAATGCGGACCAAGTAAAATTCGTAGTATTCAAGGGTCTCCTTTTAACTGCAGAAGCAACACAAAATGCGGTTGATTTAGCAAAAACAAATCCAAACCTAGCCCTGAAATGGGGACATAAATTGGAGCGCATATCGCTGGGTGACAGTGGAGCAATCGTCCTTATACCAGCGAATGCGTATGCCAATTGTTTAGCAACTCCGAACCTCTTTTATATAGTACCAAAGTTTTCGAAGAATGTGGATCCAAGGGTAGCTCCGCAGGTCCTCAAAATTGATAACCGAAGCTGGGAGCGTTTGATATCTTCGGTACTGAAATTTAATAGTGGGAATCGATTAGTCGGCTCTACAATTGAAGAAGTGCTGAATCCATCTAGTGAGAGGTCAACTTCCTCAAGCAGAAATAGAGCATTATCCCTGCCCTTCACAGTGAATATCATGTCCAAATTTGATTTCGCTGCTCGTGCGGGTCAAGTGACCGCTATGCCTACATCGCATGATAATTTTAGCTATGTTCGCTACGTGACATCAGATCCTGCGACGAGAGAAATAAACAAGAACTCAATAAATACGTCTAAGTATTTTTCGGAAAAGCACATTGTTGAGGGAAAGATTCGCGATGGTACAGTTACAGATGAGGAGTTGGAGGCAGAACTCAAAATAATTCAACAGCATATTTCTAATACAAAGGCACTTATGCCGATAATTTCAAAAACTCTAAAAAAAGCAAAGGAGCGGGCTCGTAAGTACGGACGTCAAGATCGATCATTTATTGCAAATGTGGCAACGATTGTGAGGCAGATCGGAAATTTGAAATTCGTCGAGGAGCAACTATTAGATGACTATGAGTCCGTGTATACTGTTTGGAAAAAAGCACCAGAACTCCCCCTTGGTCCAATTTTTGTCGGAAAGGCCTTTGCTGCTTCGCACTTCACGTCGAACCATCTTCCATGTGAGCTGACTACGCAAATAGCAACAATTCCAGCGGCCAGCGTAAAGTTCTTTGGTCAAGAACTCAAACTAGCTGGTAAAATATATATACTTTACTCGCCAGCGAAAAACCCTGTTACCGACCAGGAGCTTGTGCGACTGAAAATTGTTTTGGCATTGGCAATGCCAAATCTCAAGAAAGTTCATCGTGAAATTATTCGAAATAATCTTCCTTCATCTTCTTGTCGACGTAAATACGCAGACGCTGCGCAATATTCTCAAACTGCTTCACAAAGTCTATTGCTGGGTAGTTCCAAGGTCAAATACGAAAAGTGGATCTGCGAAAAACATTTTTGGATTTGCTTCAAAGGCTGGATTCCAAGAAAATGTACGAATCAAATAAAAACGAAAATATTCACAACGTATGAAGCCATAAATTTCCATGTCAGCTCATTCGTTACTAGGCGGTATGATGAAAATGAGCATGAGGTTGCCGAGCTTTCTTTAAATGGAATCTCTAATTATGGATTCTCGGCAAAAGAGAAGTTCCTTATTTCTTCAGTGATGGGTAACAATAAAATATGGGAGATACTATCTGACACCACCAATGCAAAATGGTTGGGTTCAGGTTTTTCGAATGAAGATACCAACGCAGGTCGACCCCTTTTGATTCTTCGCGGTGAGAGCAAATTGCTTCGACCAAATTCGGCATGCGGGATACACAAGACTATTGGTCAGATGATCCAATAACCGCAAACAGCTTGATCGACACCCTAACTATATTGTCCTGACCAATGAATCTTAGAAGTTGAAGTGGTCCGCAGGCGTCCAATCTGATTTCAACACGCTCAATCCACGTTCATAACCAAAAGAGAAGCAGATAGCCTTTGTGTTAGCATATCTGGTCTCCTATGAACTTAACACCAGCAGAGCTACGAACTCAGTACAGAACCATGAATATTCTCTGTTCGATGGGTGTCACCACCACCACCAGTCTCATTTTTGGAGCCGTTTGTCGGAGCTAGAGGGCTTGAAACAAGCCCATACCTGAAGGTGGCGTTAGCCAGGGCTTGTTGCTAAGCCCGTAAGCGAAGACGTAAAAGCTCTATCACTGAGGCTGTGACTGATGCATCATTTTTGGTGAGTTTTGAGGTGTTGGAACACTCAAGAAATCACACGGCTCTCCCGCTCATATCAGCTCGGATAAAAGCATAAAAAAAAGGGCTACGTGTAAGTAGCCCTTGAGGTCAATGAGAGAGTACGGCAAAAAAGTTTTTATGTTTTTGGTTCCTGATACTCACGAAGCACCAGCCGACCATCGGTTGGCAGTGCCTGAAGCACAAGATTAAAACCTTTCTCATCCTTGTGGGGAAACGCCGCTCCTACCTTCAACCAGAAAGGATCATTTCCCTCCCCACGGTCATCGACCGTGTAGACGTTGAAGGCAGGCTTACCATTGGTTTTAGCCATTGATATATCCTCAAAATGTCACAGCGATACTGCTGTAATAATGATTGTAATGGGGATTTTCAGGTGTCAATTTTTGTATGAAAAAGCCAGCGTGGATTTAATAGAAAAGACAGAGGGCACGCCTCTGCCGTGTAAAAATAAGAGAACCACTGGTATCCAATTATATCCATTAATATCCAATACGTAAAAGGTTCAAAGAATCCTCCCGCCTACACTCTTAGCCTATCGACATACTCACTGCAGGCAAGGCTTATAGCCTGCTCCACTTGCATTACGCACCCTTCGGGTGCTTTCTGTTCGACCTGTCGATATGGTGAGAGGTGTCGGCTCCGAAGGAATGTCGTTTTTTGTCTCACCAAAGCAGTGAGATGTGAAATAATTTAATCAAGAGACGGGATTTTGAACTCTGGTTGCTCTAAATCTGCATTGAATGAAACACGCCCATCCAAAATGTACAGGATGTGAATGATATCATCCTGTATCAGATAGTAGATGTTATAACGCCTTTTATAAATGAGCCTAAAAATACCTTTCTCAGGATTGTACTCATGACCAAGTCTTGGATGTGTCGATAGATTTTGTATCGTAAAATCGGTAATTTCATCATGAAATGAATCTGCAAAGGATACGCTATAGTCTCGATGATAGATATGTATCTCGGTAAGGTTGGCTTCCGAGTTTCCAGTGAAGTGAACGTTCATACTACGTGCTGGATTTTATACGGTCTTTCATCGCTCCCATATTCTCTGGTGTTGCTTCAAAAAAACGACCAGCTTTCACATCATCCAAGCCTCTTTGAATTCCTGCTTCAATACGGTACTCAAGAAACGCTTCAGCATCTGCTACAGACATGGTGATAGCTACAGGACGGTTTTTCTTCGTAAGCAAAACAGGTCATTTCTGAACGCTTTCCAGAAAGCGACCGAATTCTCTATTTGCTAGGGTTGCGGTCATGGTCTTGATAGTCATGTTTGAAAAGTGATGAACTAATTATACGTGAGTATAATCATTTTGCATGAAACGTAAAATCTATGTGGAAGGATGAGAATAATTACAACGCTCTCAAGCTTTCCCACAATCAGTATCAACTATGAGGTTTTAGAAACACGAGACCTCAGTTTCTCAAAAAACTCTTCGTTCATTTCTATGCACTTCCCTTCGGCGTACTCTTGACGACTTTTCGCAATTTTCTTGTTTATGTGTGCCTGGAACATAAGAGCTTCAACAAGTCCTATTTTCCCGTCTTGGACTCTTTGTAGTTCCCTCTCAGAGAGATACGCTTGTGCAAGATTTTCAAGGTCTGCCATGCAAAACATCACCCCGGCTTCCTGATTGTTTTTGGTCACCATTACGGGCTCTCTTTGAGAAGCCGAAAGGAATTTTCCAAACGAGTTCTTGGCTTCAAGAGCCGTCATAATTTTCACGTGTATAGTAAGCGTCCGCCGTCTGCATTGGTTCAGCTTTTCTGAGTATACCGCCATGGAAGCAGTTCGTCGATCCGGTTGATTTTGTGGTCGGCGATGCGGGTGAGAACATCGCTCAACCAAGCTTGCGGATCGATACCATTGAGCTTGGCGGTTTCGATCAGCGCGTAGGCAATGGCAGCAGATTTTCCGCCCCGTTGTCCGAGCCCATGAACAGGTAGTTCTTTGCGCCCGATCGCTATGCTGCGCATGCCGCGTTCGGCGGCGTTGTTGTCGATGCTGAGACGGCCATCTCCGAGATAAGGCCGCAGCCGTTTGAGACGCGTCAGGCCATAGCGGATTGCACCGGCCAAGGCTGACTTGCCTGAGATCTGTGTCAGCTGGGCATGCAGCCAAGTTTCAAGGTCGTCGATGAGCGGTGCCGCCGGTTCTTGTCTGGCGAATTTACGTCGGTCGGGCGGCTTGCCACGAATGCTGGCTTCTATTTTGTAGAGCGTTGCAATCCGTTGCAGAGCTTCTTTGGCAATCCCCGATCCTTGCGCCGCGTGGATGTCAAAGAAGCTTTGCAACGGATATGAGCAAGACAAGCCACTTCTTTGACGTTGCCGCGCCGATAAAGCTCCTCAAAGCCTGCATAGCCATCGGCATGCAGCCAACCTGAGAAGTTTTTGAGATGGTCTTGTGGCCAACGGCCCCTGCGATCCGGCGTGAACTTGTAAAACGCGGCGGGATGATGGATCGCCTGACCCAATCCCGCTCGTCTCTCAAATAGACCCACAACCGTCCGGTCTTGGTTTTGCCTGTTCCTGTTCCTGGAGCCAAAACGTTGACCGGCGTATCATCGCCGTGGATCGCCGCTCCTGCCATCACATGACGGCCGATTGCCTCAGCGAGTGGTTCCAGTAAGTGCGGATGACCGCGCTAACCCAATCGGCGAGTGTCGAACGATCGAGATGCATGCCGTCGCGCGCATAAATTTGTGACTGACGATAGAGTGGTAAATGATCAGCGTATTTGTTGACCAGCACATGCGCCAGACAGCCCAGGGCAAGGACGACCACGCTCAATCGGCATGGACGGCGCCGCGAACCTGATGAATGGTCTCACAGCAACCGGCAGGACAGTCTTGGGTCGAACCGTTCGGATCACCTTGAAGCGTCCGGGGACGTATTCGAGGGTCTCTGAGATATCTTGCCCGAGGGCACGTAATGCACCACCACACTGCTCGGCATGTAACACCGGGAGACAGCACAACATCTTCGCGCGGAAGATGATCGGGCAACGGTTTGCGCGTTGGTTGTTGCTTGGCTTCCGTCTCAGCGGATGGTGGTTCACAATAATGCTGTTCTGCTGCTGCTTCCGCTTCGACAAGTGCGAGCTCAAGTTGATCAATGATCTTGTCCAACGCTTCTGACTTCGTGCCGAACCGTTGCCGCCTCAGATTGGCTAAGTTGCAGTTTGAGTTTTTCAATCAGAAGATCACGCGCCTGAAGCTCTGTTGATTGTCTGGCAATCTCGGCGTCGCGTTGATCCAGCAGCCGTCGCAGATCAGCTTTGTTCCTGTGCTGTATGGCCAGCGTCGATCATCATGGCCGAATACATATCGTTATTCGCCACGCGAAATGAATCCACAATGTCAAAGAGCACGCAGAAAAAACTATCCGGCCTTCAACGGACGCCATGTGCGTTGTGGCATCCGCCAATCAATCCCTTCCAACAACATGGCAAGCTGTGCCGAGGTGATCGTCACTTTGCCATTGATCGGCGACGGCCATACAAACCGGCCCCGTTCCAATTTTTTGGAAAACAGACATGCGCCCTGACCGTCCCACCAAATGATCTTCAATAGATCGCCACGCCTGCCACGAAACACGAATAAATGGCCTGAGAACGGATCCTGTTCCAATGCGTTCTGTGCCAGCATACTTAGGCCATTAAATCCCTTGCGCATGTCCGTCACGCCAGCAGCCAGCCACACTTTCGTTTGCACAGGAACCGGGATCACGGTTTGGATCGCAGAACTGTAAGAACCCGCACCAAATGGGTTGAATAAACGTCGGAACCGCAACGCAGCCGTGCCCCGCATGGGAGATCAATCTCAATGCTGGATAATCCAGGGCTGCCTGACGCAGGCGCTGCAAGATTGATGGGTTCATGAAAACCTTCGCGCTGCGCCGAAATCGCCGGTACCGTGTCAGACACAATCTCAACTGGCACCAGGGTCGCTTCAGCACCGTATTTCTTCTTCCAGTTGAACAGAAGGTTCGCATTGAGGTCATAACGACGCGCGATCTGGGCAGCTGAAATGCCGGGCTGCGATGCCTCAGCAACAACACGCGTCTTGAAGTCCGTGCTCCATGTCCGCCGCCGCGCTCTTGTCTTTCCAGCCATGAGATAAGTGTCCACTTAGGATTAAGTGGACACTATGATCGCCTTCGAAAGGGTATGTAAGGCGGTACTCACCGGACGGTTACCTTCTGGATTGGTCATAGACACGTTGTTACGTGGCTTAAAGTATATCACTTTTTGTGTGATATAATCAGCTGGTTCTTGGCCAAAGGACACAAAGCCCCAGCACCTCACACGTGCAAGGCTTCATCAATAAGCCCGATGGTTTCCAACACCATCGGGTCTTTTCTTTTCTCTTTATTGTGTGGTTCTGCGAACCACTCTCCAAAAATGAGGGCGCGCCGCATGTTCAGATCCATGTCCCTCAAAAGAGGTACGGGCCACGGCTCCGAAAATGAGGCTTTGAAGCATTGGGTTTTAAACCCAAGGAAAGCCTTCTTCCTTTTAGGAGATTGATACTGCCAAATCATCGAACCAGGCTCTGAGAGCTAGTCGCAGTAGACTATCTTTTTTAACGAGATGTATGACTAAGCGGTGATATTGATTTTTATCCTGGCACCCAAGCATCCTCGCTATTGCATTCGGTACGCCCGTCTCTCTAATTTTGTATTTCTCTATGATGTTATCGACGTCTCCGCTCTTATGTAGTTCCTTAATAATTGACAATTCATCCTCAAATGGAGATGAAATATCCACTTTGATAGTTTTTACCTTTCCTGACACCAAGTCTTGCCTTGTTGGAGCTAGAGTTTTAAGCGACCCCCGAACGTTTGCCTCAGCACGATATGAAGCAAGATGCTTTTGAGTTTCCTTTTTTCCTAGTTCAGCGATTATTGTTGCCTCCAACTCTTTTAGCCTAGTTTCAGCATCCCAGGTTTCGAATTGTGCTTGGTGTTTTGCGACCGCACCCCGTGCTAAGCTGCCATAGTAAAAACTTTCAATTGAATGTTTTTTTGCGACAAACACCCCAGCTTCACGTAGTGCTTCTTTGTCTTGGCCTGCTTCGGCAATAAAATCTCCGTCTATAACCCCGAACGCTTTGACCCAATGACAGTCTTCTGATGATCGAATAGTTCTTACAGCGTTGATGACCTCACGACTTGGGCCAACCGCACTAAAGGTCGTATTTGGAAATAGTGCAGCATACATTGGTGTATCTAAGCTCTTGTTTGTTTCCCCTTCCGTGAACGCGACCACCCTACGTGCGCCGAGTATTGTATATTTCGTTTTCTCATCCAACTCAGTTGCGTTACCTAAAACATCATAATCAAATGCCTTCAGCTCTGCCCCTTGAAACATTACTCCTCGCACCAGTATTGTCCTGTGTTCACCCATGTCTAAAACCAGGTCAATATCGTGGGTTGCCACTATAAATGCACAAGTATTTTTTTGACGTAAGAGCGAGGTGAGTAGGGGGGCGGATATTGATCTATGCAGATGACGTTCTGGCTCATCAACAATTATTACACTATTGTCCGGTGCAATAAGCACCTCAGATATCATCAAAAGAGATGCACGCTCTCCATCTGATAATTGACTAATTGCAAAGGGTTGTCCGCTTCCGTGTTTTGCATTGAAGGTTTCGTTTTCATAAGATACCGAGAACGTAAAACCTGCGTTTGCCACTAACATGTTTAATTGCGTAAGAATACTTGGTCGCTGTTGAGCATACGTTCTAGCAGTAGCGGTCTCATCACTCTCTACATGTGTTGCGATTGCATGGGCGCGATCATTGTCGGCTTTTACCAGCTCATATAAAAGTAAGCTTAGCCGTGTGTCGGCATGCGTATCGCTGTGCCGAAACGTTGGGTTACCTTCTTGGTTTTGTACAGCTTGTTTGTTTGTTCTATACTGGTGTGCCGTTAGAGTATTACTACTTTTATCAATTCGTACATGCCGTTGTGCATGAATGCGCACTACATTGTAATTATTATTGCGATATTTACTCGTAAGATCCTGAACAAAACCCGTCTTCCCAGTTCCGTTCGCCCCAACTATAAACAGTACTTCACCAGTTTCGATGTTCACTGCTTGGGGATTTATCTCATCATTTGCTTTGGTAATATTTGCTGTAAAATTCATAGTGTTACTGATTATAGCAAACACCCTCTTCGAGGTTATATTTTATTGCTCTAAAAAAGTTTATCCAAAGAAAAGAGCCCACTACCGAAGCAGTAAGCTCTTCTTGGTGATCTGATTTACATCAAATCACCGATGGCTTAGGCAGCCTTTTTCTCATTAGGCTGTTCACCACTTTGATCGTCGGCTTTAGGTTCACGAAGAACAAGACGACCATCAAGGGGCATGGCCTGGAGATCCAGGTTGAAACCCTTGCCATCTTCATGAGGGGTAATCCCCCCATTTTTAATGGGGTCCGCCTGTAGAACTTAAGCGGCGAGTTTCAATTTCATGGCAGGTGTGATCCCGCCTAGCCCCATGTTGGGACGGTCGTTGTTGTAAGTCCAGAGCCATTTGGTGGCTTGCTCCTGCGCCTCCTCTATCGTTGCAAAGATATTCTGCCCCAGCCATTCGCCGCGAACCGTGCGGTTGTAGCGCTCGATATAAGCATTCTGTTGGGGATTGCCGGGCTGGATATAATCAAGCCGAACACCTTCCCTCGAAGCCCACGCGATCAGCGTTCCGCTGATGTATTCCGGGCCATTGTCCACGCGTATCGCCAACGGCTTGCCGCGCCATTCAATGATCCGCTTCAAGCTGCGCACCACACGCTCCGCAGGCAGCGAAAAGTCGACCTCAATACCAAGCCCCTCGCGATTAAAATCATCCAGCACGTTTAATGTGCGAATGGCGCGCCCATCGCCCAATTGGTCAGCCATAAAATCCATCGACCAGGTGTGATTGGGACGGTTTGGTACAGCCTGAGGTTCCGGCTTTGAGCGCTGTAACCGTTTCCTCGGTTTGATCCGAAGATTCAGCTCCAACTCACAGTAAATCCGATAAACACGTTTATGGTTCCAACCAAAACCCTTGACGTTACGCAGGTACAAAAAGCACAAGCCGAACCCCCATGTCCGACGATTGGTCGTCAAGCGAACCAGCCAATCGGCAATCCTTGCATTGTCATCATCAAGCTTGCGCTCGTAGCGATAACAGGTCTGGCTGATCAAAAATGCCCGGCAGGCTAACGCGATGCTGACCTTGTGTTGCGCGACTGCGTAAACGGCCATCTCCTTCCTCTGAGACGGCCTCAGCGCTTTTTTCCAAGCGCCTCCTTCAGCAGATCATTCTGCATGCTTTTTTCGGCATACATCTTCTTGAGACGGCGGTTTTGCTCAACCAGATCTTTCATCTCTGCAATCATCGATGCATCCATGCCACCGAACTTGGCCCGCCATTTGTAAAAACTGGCATTGCTCATGCCGTGCTCGCGGCAAAGTTCTGTGACTGATACACCGCTTTCTGCTTGTCGCAAGATGCCCATGATCTGAGCTTCGCTAAATCGTGACGTCTTCATCAAAAATCTCCTCAGATTATTATGCCGAGAAAATTCTACTTTTGAACACCACTATTTTGCGGGGGGATTACCGGCAATCCAGATAAAGCCTTCGAGTATTTCTGTTGCTGAGAGCTAAACAGAAGGCTCGGTGATAGTTGTTTCTTGGTGAAATCTCGCACGAGGGATTGTTACCCAAAAGGGTCAAGACACCCAAGTCGTACCTTTGCTGAGATGATGTTGAGCACGACACAACCATAAGATGGAAGGAACTACCCCGAATGGCGTTGGCAGTTCACGGGTTAAGGCTTCCGCACCTGAGGAGGGAACGGTTAAAGTCTTCGCGTGTTTCTGATGTGGCCTCTGCACAGTGTAAGGAGGAGACGTTGGCGTAATCCGCCCTGCACAACTGCGACCACATGATGGGCCGGGTCTTTAACTGTCCTTAAGAGGTTGCCCAGGTTTGATACGAACCATTTACAGTAGATTAGATTATTTGGAGTATGCGATCTCATGAATTTTGAAACAGATCATATTTACGATGTAGTAACCGCGTATGATGCCTTCATTAGCTATAGTAGTAGAGAGCAACAGACAGTCGAACGCATATCCCGCCGTTTAGACGATTGTGGAATACGAATTTGGAAGGACGACTGGGAGTTAATCGGTGGGGAAAAGTGGATAGACCGTCTTCCTGAGGCCATCGCTGGATCAAAAGTATTTGTGGCGTTTGTTGGGGAAAATGGCCTGGGGCCTTGGCACAAAGAAGAGATTGATATTGCCTTGAGTCGCGCTGTTAGAGAAAAGTCATTCAGGGTAATTCCGGTAGCAATCGGCGGCGCACCCAATAATATTAAGTTTCCCGCCTATCTTGATTCTCGGCATTCCATTGATCTTAGAGATGAGAGCACTTGGGGTTTTTACTTACTAAAATGTTCTATTCTAGGACGCAGTCCAGGGCGCAAAGATAAGGTAGCTACTAACAATGATGAAGGTGGCCGCCTCAAGATCATGAGAACCAAAATAATTCAAAAGGCATTTGGCTACGGCGTTACCCTCACAACGTATAATCCCATGAAAAACAACACACTTATACTTTCCGGTGCGATGGTGCGAATTCATAAGAATGCAGCCCACCCGATAACAAACACTGTTCCCGTTTTTGCTGCCCCAATTGGGAGAACCAAAGTTAAAGAAAACCTCCAAGTTTTTCGAAATAAGTTGGGACGCTATTGGAGACCAATTGTGCCCGAACATTATTTGAAGCCAAAAGAAGTTGAAGATATATATTTTGACTTAGATGTGACAATTGGAACTCGTGGTATCGTTTCAATCGGCATATTTTGGCACAATGCGAATGATCGACTTTGGAGGTTGGAAGAGTTTGGGTATTTTGCAATCGGTTGCCGAGGCGGTGATGGTGGAAGGGTGACCAACCACGACCCAAGCACCTATACCCCTGGGCAAAGAAATACGGATGACCCAATACTACTTAAAACACCTGAGTGGCCATCGCGTTGGCCTGAAGATATTTCTGTTTTAGATTTGCAACAATATGATGCCAATGAGAGCGGTTTTGTTGATTGATAGCCACAGAAAATATAGATACTTAAGATTTCTTCATGGGTAGTCCTGGCTGCCGACCTAACCGTTGCTTCACGGCCGATCTTCCTTCAGAATCAGTCCCGTCAACTTCTTGGCTCGCCGGCTCATACGGGTCCATTGATAGGCAGGTACTGTCAAAGGCAGAATCCTGACAACTTTGTCCATCAAATCGGCGGGGGTCCGAACCTGGCCCCGAACGACGTTTGCGGTTCACGGGTGCATCTTCTGCACTTGAGGGTAGACCGGTTAAAGCCTTCGCACGAAGGATTGTTACCCCTGTGGCTGAGACACGGCTTCGCTGTGGCTTAGTGAGTGCCTTGACACTAAGTGTCTTGGCACGAGTAGAGCCCGGTCACGCCGTAGCGTGACGTGCCCAAATAATCCAAAATAAAATACCTATGTTCGTGCAAACATGAGGCTTTGATTTGAAAAGTAACTTGCGTCAACAAATTCTGATTGAGACACAGTGAAAATTTTAAGGAGGCCCCCATTGTTCAGCCCTATCGAGACAATGCAGCAATCAATGCATCTGCTTGAGAAATATTGAAAGATTCTGGCTCGAACCCATCTGCCCACTGCGAATACTGTTCATGTTCAGGATGGTTTTTATCACTCAATGCATCTAAAAAATCGGGATATCCATAGGGACCACCACAATCCTCTGGCGGACAAGCTCGTTCGCCACCGACACAATGTGAAGCTTCAATTTTCTTGTCAGAAATACCTGAAACTATAATCCGATGATGCCAGTTGTCACCGAAGTCATAGAAATATTCAAATTCACTGTTTGTCTTGACCAATGAAGAAAGTTTGAATTTAGCTTCATCCTGAGTTTCTTCCTCAGATTCGAAGTCATCCTCAAACTGGGGTTCGTATTTTGTGTCATCAATGATGAACATATGAAGATGACAATCCTGCCAACCCATGGCCCCTTGAATGACGAGGTGAAGTGCATCGAGCGTGATATCTGGTGCCACCAGTACCTTCCGCCAAATCAGCGGCTCTATGTTCAGCACCTCTATCCGTAATTCGATCGCCATTAGCGTTTGGGCTCTTTGTTGTTGTGGCAATACTCAAGAATAATATTTACGGTTTCTGTCCTTGTCCCGATTTGAGAGAATGCGTTTGACCCTTCTGAAGTTGCTCAAAGTCTTGGGCTTGTTTCACTTGAGAAAACTTCTGAGCTTGTTCCTCGTTTATCAAGCCCTTCTCAAGAGCCTCTTTCAATTCCTTTAAGTCTATCGCACCAGTGACCCGTGTCAGGCTTTGTTTGAGGATTTTTTCGGCTTCAACAATATCTTCTTTGTGTCCAAGGGTGTCAGACCATTGCGTGTCATGAGTAAACTGCATGCTGGTTTGAACGTTCCCGTACGCTTCTAATGCCTTTAAATAATCGTCTATTCGATGCCGAAGAGAGCCATCACCGACATGAAATGTATGGGGAGTTTCTGACATGGTTGTTTCGCTCACCAAAAGGATACGACCTCAAGATTCCTATTATTTTTAGCACAACATGCTGTATGAACACAACGTATGCGACCACCGTTTCCCGATATCTACAAGGACATTGCTGACTCTATGGGCATCGCGCTCTATCAACGCTTGAGTCTCAATGAGGCTTCGTTGTTTTTGCGTTGCCCTGTCTCCGATGTCGAGAAGCTACAAGAAAATGGGAAGCTCAGTTTTATCAAGGTAACCGAATCCGAACATCAGTTTTTCGGCTATCAATTGCTGGAATATCTCCTGAAAAATGTCACGAACTATGGTGTTCCAAGCGTCTCGGTTGATGCAATACCTGAACGCATTGTGCGTGCCAAAGACGTGGTTGAAATGATAGGGCTGTCTCGCACCACGATTTGGCGTATGGAGAAAAAAGGTGCGTTTCCAAGGCGTGTGAGTCTCGGTGTGGGGAGTGTTGGTTGGCGATATAGTGAAGTCAGCCAGTGGATGAAAGCCCGTCACGTCGCTCCATAGCTTTGATTTCCCGAAATTTGATCATGTCTGTTCTCAGGTGAATCACTGCCCTGAAGTGACCATGAACCATTTTTCGCAAGTTGACCCGAAGCGGATCAATCTATGAGACAAGCTATGGTGTTTACCGTCGTATAGCTAGAAACAAAAAACCGCACGCAACAGGGAAGGGTCCAGCGTACGGTTTTCTGAATTTTAGGCTGTAAGGATGATGGGAACAGCCTACCACCAACATATACTTTCTTGGTTCAAGCGCTTCCCTTAAAAGCAGAAACTCAGTTTTTCAGTTTGCCGCGACACCCGTCTCAAAAGGTCTGCTATGATTCACCTGTTCAAAAACAGGGAAGGATGCACAATGTCTCTATCGGCACCAAAATATGTAGTCTGGTTGATCTCAACCATTCTGATGGCACTTGTGATAGCCATTAAATTCTTTGGCGTTGGCGGTTTGATCCCCGTTGTCGGGCCAATGATCGCCAGCAATCTATTCTATGTCACGCTACTTGCATATTTCTTGCTTTGGGCAGGAACAGTGCTCAAAGGGTTCTAAGTCGCACGTATTCAAGCTACCACTCCCCCCTTGGCCATCCCCATGGTCCGGGGGGGGGGGTGATTTCGGGTGGCTTCTGGCCCGACGCTGAAGTTAGTCTAGCTGTACAGTGCGTCTGCAGCTGAGACCAGAGCTGAAGATAACCGCTCGCTCGGCCAAACTTCCGCTACTGAAGGTAGACCTGTCGCAACTGACAGGGCAAACTGACGCGTGCTGTTGACCCAGGCTGTGTGAAAACGTTCGAGGTTTCAATTCTAGTAGAATGAATTTGCGTGCAACTTTCGAAACTGCTGGCGTAGTCGCGCTAATCAGCGTTTTGCGTGCGATTTTTTTGGCGTAACAGCCGATAATCTTGGTCGGCTCACACGAACTGTAGAATGATTTTCTAGCCGAAAGTTACGGATGCGCGTTTTCACACAACCAAGACCCATAGCCGCCCTGAGCAGCTGCAGCATCGCCGGATGGGTGGCGACAATGGATACATAAGGTCAGACTACTTGGCCGATTGCTCGTCTATCCAATCTTTGGCGATTTTTGGGAGGCGTGGGATATCAATCTGCCGATGCTGATCAACCTGAAATGCCGAGATCAGCCTCGAACTGACTTGAAATGCATCTTCGACAAAAAACATGAAATCGCTTTCGTCAGCAGTTCGGCCTGTGCGCCCGCAATGCTGATGCAGATGCGATCTGGAGAAGCAAATCTTGAGTTCTAATCCCTCATATTTTAGGTTTTCACAATCTTCTATTGAATGCGCGAAATCATTCCTCAAATTCAGCAAGCTGTGAACGGTGGAAATCAAGTCATCGCATTTTGTTTTAGCGCAGTACCACTCAACATCGTCGCGCGTCAGCGTGTAATTGGATCTCAGTCGGTCCGGATCGAACCGTCCTTTGAGCGTGCATCCGTGCTTGACGAGAGCCTCAAGTCCAACAAAGAAGGTACGCAGATGCTCGCAACGCAACGAAAATCCACTAGTGAACAACTCGTTTGAATCGGTGTTCCGCGAGAACGCGGTCAAGCTCCAACGCTCACCGGAGAGTTGTGCGACCCTATCTCCCAGAAATAGTATTGCGGCAGGGTACAATAGTGATCGCCACAGCACGGTGGCCTCAACAGTTTCTGTGGGTTCGATGGGTAAAACATCAATGCAAGCCCGTATTAGCCGTCGCTCCTTATTCGGAGCGTGTTGGGCAAGTGCATTCAAAAACTGGTATTTGCTAGGAGCGGCGATGCTGCCTCCTGGATGAATGAAAGTCGGAGCATCCTACCCAGGGCACGCCAGACCGCAACCCCACTTCGGCGCAAGGTTTAGTTGGCTTCTTATCGCCCACTACAGAAGGCCCGCGTTCGGCGGCTTCTGGGGGTACTGCTGACTGTTCGGCGCGCCGCGCGATGGCTCTGTTTGACCCCTTTCGGATATGCCGCGCTTGTTGCTTAGCTCGACGCTGAGCGCTATGCACATGCCATGGATAAAGACTTCATCATCAGCGAGATCCGTAGGCTTGCAGCCGAAAACGGAGGTGTGCCCCCGGGCATGAGAGCACTTGCGAAGCAAACGGGCATCAAGACAACCGACTGGCGCGGTAAGCACTGGGCACGGTGGAATGATGCAGTTGCCGAAGCCGGCTTTCAGGGTAGATCGCTAAACACTGCTTACGATAGAGATTTCGTTGCGGGGAAACTCGTAGCTCTTGTCCGTGAACTTGGCCGGTGGCCCTCGCTGAGCGATATCATGTTAAAGTCTCACAACGATGAGCAGTTCCCGCACTACAACACTTTTGAAAGCCATCTAGGGAAACAATCTGAACGTGCTGAAGTTATCGTGTCTTATTGCCAAGACTTGGGCGGGCTCGATGACGTCGTCGAAATCTGCCGACCGCATGTCAACGAGACGAAGAATGCAGACATAGTGGAAGCGCCCTCAGGGCCAGAGGGTACATTGGGTTACGTCTATCTCATGAAGTCAGGCAAGTACTACAAGATTGGCAGGACGAATTCTCCTGATAGGCGACAGTACGAAATCGGAATTCAATTGCCTGAGGAGCTTGTCCGCGTTCACAGCATCGAAACTGACGACCCGTCCGGCATCGAAGCTTATTGGCACAAGAGATTTGAGGACAAGCGCGTGAAGGGTGAATGGTTTGATTTGGGCCCTGATGACGTGCGTGTCTTCCGCCGTCGCAAGTTTATGTGATTTCCGGTATTGGCCCAATGCTGTCCTATGAACAGCTTTCTGGAAATAGACACTATTGGAGTATCATCAGACTCTGATCATTCTTATCCAACCCTCTCAGCCTCTTTGTCTAAGAAATCAGCCCACCACTGCATCATCTTCCTTCGCTCATCGAGAAACTGTGCATGGTGCATATAGGCAGCCCGAACCTTGTTACGTTCGAGGTGGGAGAGTTGGCGTTCTATAGCATCAGCATTGAAGCCTTTCTCATTGAGGATTGAGGAAGCATTGGCTCGAAACCCGTGCGGTGTTGCGCGTGATTTGCCTTTGGTGTTTCCGTCATAACCGAGACGAAACATAGCTCTTCGCATGGTATTATCAGAAATAGATTCATCTCTGTTTCGCTCTGAGGGAAACACAAGTTCGTATTGGTTTGAGATGGGTTGGGCTTCTTTGAGAATGCTCACAGCTTGAGGAGCAAGCGGGACAAGATGAGCGGTTCTCATTTTCATACGCTCGGCTGGAATCCTCCATAAGTTTTCTTCAAAATCAAATTCTTTCCAGCGAGCACCACGAACTTCACCGGGACGAACAAAAGTCACGATGAGCAATTCTAATGCAAGTTGAGTCAAGACTCGCCCTCTGGATTGGTAGCACCGCAAATCGCAGAGAAACTGTCCCAACTCTTCATTGGGCAATGAAGCACGGTGTTTACTTTGCCGAAGCTTGACGACACCCGTTACATCAGACGCAGGATTATGGGTGAGCTTGCCAACTTGTACGCCATAGCGAAACACACGACGAATATCCTGCAATGTTCGGGTTGCAACATCTAGGGCATCCCGCTCTTCTATTTTACGAATGGTTTGTAAAATATCTTGCGGACGGATTTTATGGAGTGGGCGTCTATCAAGTTCATCAAAACTGTTGACTTTCAATCGGCTCCATAACCGCTGAGAATGTCTTTTGTCCCACGTGCCTTTTTGATGTTCAAACCACTCCTTCGCCAGCGTTGAAAAGGCTTCTCCTCCCTCGAGAGACTTTTCCCGTTTGAGGCGTTGCTTCTCTTGGTTTGGATCAATTCCCTCAGCAAGCCGAATACGGGCTTGGTCACGCGTGAGACGTGCCTCCTTGAGGCTTACGTCTGGAAAGACTCCCAGTGCCAGAGTTTTCTGTTTTCCCTCGAAACGATACTTCATTCGCCAGTATCGTGATCCGTTGGGTTTTATAAGGAGCCGGAGACCCTTCTCATCACTGAGCCAAGTGTCACTGGTGCGAGGCAAAGACTTCTTTATTTCCAAGGTGGTAAGGGGCATTCTGGTGCTACATTTTCAAATTGAACCGAGGTAGCACCATTTGTAGCACCAGAATCACTGCAAAACAACGAAATAGGGTGAAACAGCCTGCAACAGAAAAGCTGACTAAAGCATTGAAAAATATGGAGGAATGAAACGATTTGAACTGATATGAAACTGGGAAGTGGTGCCCAGAGGCGGATTTGAACCACCGACACGCGGATTTTCAATCCGCTGCTCTACCAACTGAGCTATCTGGGCGAGATCACAGCAGTTTAAATCGATGTCGACTTAATGGTGCTTGAATGATCGTCTCTACGGGTCTTGAGCAACATATCTGCGCTTCGTGATAAAGCAGGTTACTCGATAGCTTCACCAAGCACTTCAAGAAAAGCACCTGCAAAGCCGGTGTCTTATAGGGGCTTGCCCGTTCCCTGTCCAGCGCCCTTGCAGGCGCCCGGACAGACGACAATTCCGGCAGATTGTCGCGCGTGCCTAGGCGTTCGGATCAAAGCCAGAACCGGATTGGTCGTCTTCCTCCTGCCCCAGATCCAGGGACGTTGCTGGCGGGCCTGGAATGGCATAGTTGCCCTTCAACCAGCGTGCCAGATCAAGGTCGGCACAATGACGGGAGCAAAACGGACGAAAGGCCTGCTCGGATTGTCGTGAACACATTGGACAGGTCCCGGTTTGAGTTTCTTTGGTCATCATGAACCCCACAAAGTCTCACCTCACCTACCCCTACCTATCACAGCAAACGACTGACACACGTCGTACTGGAAGGAGCCTGTGCATGAAGTAAATCGTTAAAAGGTTGACCACCACACGCCGCCTACCTGAGAATTGCTTAGATGGCGTCTGTTTCGGCCGCCTGCAACCAGTTGAAGTGAATGGGGAACCCTTCACTCATCAACATAGTCACGGTTTCCGTCAGCGGTAGACCAACCACGTTGGTATAGGAACCCATAATCTTTTGCACAAAGCAACCAGCAAGACCTTGAATGGCATAACCACCGGCTTTGCCGCGCCATTCACGCGAGGCGACGTAGGCTTCGATTTCGGCCCGCGACAGGTGCTTGAAGCGCACCCGCGTATCGACAATTTTTGTGCGCACCTTGTCGTTTTCTGTGATCAAACAAAGCGCCGTTAAAACGCGATGGGAACGCCCAGACAGCAATCGCAATGAAGCCGTCTCTTCCTCCATATATTCCGGCTTAATCAAAATGCGCCGCCCGACAGCGACGACGGTATCAGCAGCCAGGATATAGGCATCGGCAATATCGCGATCGTTGGCAATTTGATCACGCGCTGTCTCCGCTTTTGCACGCGCCAGTCGTGCCACCAGCGCGCGTGGCATTTCCCCCGTACGTGGCGTTTCATCAATATTGGCAGGGCGTAATGCATCCGGGTCGACACCGACTTGTGCTAGTAACGTCAGGCGTCGTGGACTGGCAGAAGCCAAAACAAGCTTTGGTTTTTCGAGCGGTGCAATACCATCTGCCCGCTCACGAGCAAGCTCGGACCGCAACGTGTCACGGCGTGGCCCATCGGTGCGGGTAAATGCTGCAAAAAAGCCGGTTTTTGCCGTCGACGATGTCATGTGGTGACCTTTGTCTCATGAATCTGGTGTTGCTGTGACCACACCACGAGCAAAGTGCGGTTATCCTCAAGTCAGCCCTGCCCCTGACAACCATCACCACATAACACCGTTGCAACCCCTGGCCAATATGGTGATAAATCAAGTTCAAGCCCACCGCGATACAAGGACACACCAACATGAGCTCGAAAGCTGGCGCAGCCGAATTGTTGTCCAAAACTGACCTTTTCGGTGCCCTTTCCGAACACTCCCTTGGCTCGGTGGTGGAGGAAATGCGCGAGGCCAACTACTCCTCAAGCCAGGTTGTGTTTGCACGTGGTGACGCCGGACGCGATGTTTACCTCGTGATCAAAGGCCGGGTCCGCTTGTCGGTCCTGACGGCAGAGGGCCGAGAGCTTTCCTTTGCACACGCTGAAACCGGTCAAATCTTTGGTGAGATTGCTGTTCTGGATGGCGGTGAACGCACAGCAGACGCGACGGCGGTTGGCAAGGTCACAGCGCTGACACTGTCAAAAGCCGCTCTTCAGCGGTTGATTGAGTCCAACATTGGACTACGCGAAGGCGTGATCCGGTTCTTGTGTAATCGCTTAAGAGAAGCAGATCAGCAGCTTGAAGGCATCGCCCTATACCCGATTGAAATTCGCTTGGCGCGCTTTTTCCTCGCCGCTACCCGACAAAAAGAAGGGCCAGATATCGAAGGCAAGATCATGCTCAGCCTGCCCATTTCGCAAAGTGAGTTAGCGTTGTTGATCGGTGCCAGTCGACCCAAGGTTAATGCAGCGCTGGCACTACTTGAATCTTCCAACGCAATTGAGCGTGGCGAAGGCGGCAAGTTCACCTGCGATATCGATCAGCTCGAGGATATGACGGCATAAGCCGCCGTTAGAAGCGTTTTACCACCAGACAGTCGGCTCGTAGGCTAATCACCGAAGGACAACACGCCAGGGCAGATGAACATCTCGCCAAAAAGGTTTGGACACGCCTCGCATGATTGAGTTTCAACGCCTTTCAGAATTTTTGGCCAAACTCGGGCGCAGTCTCATTCAAGCTGTCCCTGATATGCCGGCCCTCAAACGTAGCTTTACCTACTTGGCAGAGCTTGGAACGGAGGGTTATCCGACCGACACCAAGCGCAGACTGAAAATTCTCAATTTGATCGCCTACCTGATTGCGATCACCACGTTTATCTACGCTATCCAGCACTCATTTCTTGACTATGAGAAATACAAACCCGTCGTTTGGATCAATCTTGCGCTGGTTGGAACTTCAATGGCGGTGCCGTTTTCGCATCGATTTAGTGATATCACCGGCGGCTTAATCATTGTCGTCACAGAGCTTCTCGCACTCGTTGCCTTCTGTTATTATTTGGGCCGTTCTGCTGGCGTTCATTTGCAACTGTTTCTCGCCGCCGCCGCACCGTTTGTTGTCTTTGGACTCAAACGATTGTGGCTCATTGTTCCGATTATCATCATTGCAATCGGTTTGCAGCTCTATGCATGGTTTCAATTCTCTGATGACTATGCCCGCATCAATGCCGAGCCGGATGTTATCAATTCCATCTACGTTCAAGCGACTATCACAACATTCGCACTGATCGCCGCTTGTGTTTATTACGCTTTCAGTCTGGCAGAAAATGCCAAGAATGAAATCGACTTACTGTTGCGCAACATTCTACCCGACGAGATTGTCGAGCGTCTGAAGCTAAAGCCTGACGACATCATTGCTGATAACTTCCCCGAGGCCTCAATTCTTTTTGCAGATATTACTGGTTTCGTCGCTTTGGCTCGCAAGTTAGGCGCGGAAAAAACCGTTGCCACACTTAATGACATTGTCACGGCCTTTGATGCGCTTAGCACCAAACACGGCGTTGAAAAAATCAAAACCATTGGTGATGCCTATATGGCGGCGGCGGGCGTTCCCGAAGCCGTTCCAGACCACACCGAGAGATTGGCCCGACTAGCCGTTGATATGCAGGCCTACTTAACAGAAATGCGCAGCCAAACCGGGCTCGATCTTAATATGCGCATCGGCATGGCGTCGGGACCGATTATGGCGGGCATCATTGGCAAGCAAAAATTCAGCTATGACATTTGGGGTGACGCGGTAAATTTGGCCGCCCGCCTTGAGGGACTGTCTGAGCCTGGAAAAATTTTGATTTGCCCGAACTGCAAAGACAATCTGTCAGATGCGTTTCAATTTGAGAGCAAAGGCATGGTTCAGGTCAAAGGTGTGGGAGAACAGGAAGCCTGGTTCATTACCCTCGCCGACCCGCAGTGTTAGAGCACGTTCATATGAGATTGAATCTGTCGGCGTGCTCTAACCATTTTTGTTTGGGATCATGTTGGGAAACTTTAATGCCAACACAAGCTTGCGCAGTGTTGGAAACTTTAATGCCAACATTGCCTAAAGGCATGTTGGACACAAGCTTGCGCAGTGTTGGAAACTTTAATGCCAACATTGCCTAAAGGCATGTTGGACACAAGCTTGCGCAGTGTTGGAAACTTTAATGCCAACATTGCCTAAAGGCATGTTGGACACAAGCTTGCGCAGTGTTGGAAACTTTAATGCCAACATTGCCTAAAGGCATGTTGGGCCACACAAGCTTGCGCAGTGTTGGAAACTTTAATGCCAACATTGCCTAAAGGCATGTTGGACACAAGCTTGCGCAGTGTTGGCCAGACCGGTGCCCACTTTTGGCTCGAACATGGTCTAAACAGTCGGCCCACCTGCAAGGGCAAACTCTTGTTTGATGCGCTTGAACAACGTGTCTCTCAGGGTGCGATACTGGTTCAACTTTTCAAGGCGCGAACCTGTTTGGTCAAGCTGCGCAATATCCAGGGTTGGCCAATACGTGATGTCAGCAGCCATAACGCGCGTCAGTTCAACTGCGTGGTGGTGCGCTTCAGGTGATAAAGAAACAATCAGGTCAAAAGATTGATCTGCAATGGCATCAAGGCCTTGCGGTTGAAACTCAGATAGATCAATTCCAATCTCATCCATCACCGCAACCACAAACGGGTCTGAGAGTCCCGGACGGATCCCGGCTGACACTGCTTTGGATGCATCACCAGTTAAGTGTTGAAAAATGGCTGAGGCCATCGGCGAGCGGACCGCATTCATCGTGCAGACAAACAGCACAGATCCTGGAATATGAGCCCCCGCTTGGCCCACCGCGCTAACCCTTCCAGTGCAGCGCTGCAAGCAGCGTAAACAAGCGCCGCGCAGTGGCAAAATCGATTTCTATCTTGTCTGCGAGGCGCTCCATCAACAGCTGACTTCCCTCATCGTGCAAGCCGCGCCGGCCCACATCGATCGCTTCAATCTTTGCTGGCTGACTTTCACCAACCGCCTGGTAATAGCTCTCCAGAACAAGAAAATAGTCCTTCAAGGTGCGCCGAAACGGCATCAGCGACATGTCATAACGCTCAAGCGCCTGCTCCGCCTCATCAGACACCTCAAAGATCAACCGATCATCATCCAACGACAAGTGCAGTCGATAAGGGCCCTTCGTTTCTTGGCTCTTTAGGACAAAGGAATTATTTTCCAGAATGTCAAAGATAGCGACTTGGCGTTCATGATCTATTTTGGGGTCGACGCGCGCGATCGATGCCTCGTCAAGCGTGACCGCTACAAGTTTGGCGTTTGCAGGTGTTTCAGGTGTATGGGGATCGGTCATTCGGCGTCGTTAGCCTTCGACTTCAAGCGGACTTCAACGGACCGACGGTGGCCTTCAAGACCTTCAGATCGTGCCAACCGCATCGCAGACGGTGCCAGGCGCGCAAGCGAACTTCGGTCAAGTTTGAGTATAGAGGTCCGTTTCATAAAGTCGAGCACACCAAGACCGGATGAGAATTTGGCGCTGCGTGCGGTCGGCAAAACGTGGTTGGAACCTGCAACATAATCCCCAATCACTTCTGGTGTATAAGACCCGAGGAAAATTGCGCCCGCATTGCGAATATCTGTTGCCAACTCCTCACAATTCCCTGTTGCAATCTCAAGGTGCTCAGCAGCAATACGATCTGCTAAAGCCGGGGCTTCAGACAATGAAGACAAAATGATAATGGCACCAAACCTGTTCCAGCTTTCAGCCGCGATGTTGCCGCGCGGTAAATCTTTGAGTTGAGCTTGAAGCGCACGTTCCACGGCACGCCCAAAGTCAGCATCATCCGTCATCAAAATCGATTGTGCAGCCGTGTCATGCTCGGCTTGCGCCAAAAGATCAGAAGCAATCCAATCTGGATCATTGTTGCGGTCAGCAATGACAAGCACTTCCGATGGCCCTGCAATACTGTCAATACCAACGGTGCCGAACACCTGTCGTTTGGCGGCTGCAACAAACGCATTACCGGGCCCGACAATTTTCACCACCGGCGCAATCGTTCCAGTACCAAACGCTAATGCCGCGACGGCTTGAGCACCCCCAACACGATAAATTTCCGAAACGCCTGCCAGCCGCGCTGCAACCAAAACCAGAGGATTGAGTTCGCCACCAGGGGTTGGCACGACCATGACAATGCGCGGCACACCAGCAACGTTAGCAGGCACCGCATTCATCAACACGGAACTTGGGTAAGACGCGGTCCCACCCGGCACATAGAGCCCGACACTTTCAACGGCTGTCCAGCGGTCGCCAAGCTCAGCACCGATGCTGTCTTTATAGCGATCACTTTTGGGGAGCTGCCGCTGGTGATGATCGCGTATTCGGTCCCGCGCCTCGGTTAAAGCCGCAACCTCATCCTCGCTGACCTGCCCCATTGCGGCATCAATATCCGCCTCCGATATCGCGATACCGTCTTGCGCAAGATCAACGTTGTCAAACTTCTTAGAAAGCGCAATCAGAGCTTTGTCGCCATCTGATCTAACTTCATCAAGAATTTCACGGACAGCTGCATCCACATCCCCCGACACTTCACGCTTGTCTGCGAGCAAGGCATTAAATGCAGCGGGGAAACTGTCTTCCTGCGTGGCCAACCACTTTGCCATTTGCTTAATACTGTTCCTTGTTACTCTTAGTGTATGGGGATGATTGCCAACGTGCTTTCCTGCACAGCTATAGATCATCGGGATGATTTGGCTTTTTCTTTGTCGACCACTGGGCGCCAAGATCGCGCAGCTCAGCTTCGATGCATTCAACTTCTAACCTAATGGCGGCATCGCCTGCAAAGACCAACCGGACAATGCCGGATGGATCTTCGGTGCTCTCGAAGGTGATGGCCATCAACGACAGAACTTTTGATTTGTCCTTGAGATTAAGCCCCGTCAGTTGCGCTGAAATGACTTTCTCAAAGCGAAGCCCAGCGCGCATGCGCGTAAACTGACCATCACTGGATTTTGGCGCTGCTCCCCAATCAAAGCGATTGACCACCATTGCAAAACGGCGCTCAGCCTTGAGGTAAGCAAGATCCGCAACCCGAAGCACCGCATCCTGCAAATGGGCGGATAGGACACCAAGGTCTTCGCTATCCAGCGCAATCAATTTGAGCTCAGACCTATCAGACATAGGAGCGGGATCCTTGGCGCTAGAGCACGCCTGGCGTTTGATTAAACGCAGATAAGTTGCTCTAACTCTTTAAATTCCAACACAAGCTTGCCCAGTGTTGGATAAATTCCAACACAAGCTTGCCCAGTGTTGGATAAATTCCAACACAAACTTGCCCAGTGTTGGTTGAATTCCAACACAAACTTGCCCAGTGTTGGATTAAGTAGATCAGATTATCCACCTAAAATCAGAATCGATTTTAGACCGTTTGATCGAGCCAGAGATGCCGACGGGCCGTGAGACACAGACACAGCTGATAACGGCTCGTTTGATAGCCGTCTCGGCGTCCAAGCGCAATCCATCAATCCCCAGCCACACGCTCAATCTGCGCCCCGCACGCGGTGAGCTTCTGTTCCAGTTGCTCAAAGCCGCGGTCCAGATGGTAAACCCGATTGATCGTGGTCTCACCGTCTGCCATCAGGCCTGCGATCACAAGGCTGACGGAAGCCCGTAAATCCGTGGCCATAACTTGCGCACCATGCAGTTCGCCCACACCTGTAATCGTCGCGGTATCGCCATGCATATTAATATCCGCACCAAGGCGGGCCAGCTCTTGGACGTGCATAAAGCGATTTTCGAAAATCGTCTCACGGATCACACTCGTGCCAGTAGCCCGCGTCATCAAGGCCATGAATTGTGCCTGCAGATCGGTTGGAAAACCTGGGAACGGCTGCGTCTCAACAGACACGGGCCGAATGTCGGCATCGGTGCGTTGCACCCGAATGCTTGACGGTGTTGTGGTGATCTCAGTGCCGGTTTTGGACAGCGTATCAAGCGCATTTTGCAACAAGTCAGCACGCGTTCCCGTCAGCGTCACGTCGCCACCGGTTGCAGCAACGGCCATCGCAAAGGTGCCGGTTTCAATACGATCTGGCAGTACGGTATGTACCGCACCTTCAAGCCTGTCGCGCCCTTGAATACGCAAGGTCGACGAGCCAATGCCGTCAATCTCAACACCCATTTTGACAAGGCATTCCGCAACGTCACCAATTTCAGGCTCACGTGCAGCGTTTTCAATGACCGTCTCACCTTTGGCAAGCACAGCCGCCAGCAACACATTATGCGTTGCACCAACTGAAACTTTTGGAAACACGACCTTGTTGCCCACCAAACCGCCTGGCGCCTTGGCAACCACATAACCATTTTCAATGTCGATCTCAGCGCCAAGCGCTTTCAACCCTTCAAGGTGGAGATCAACAGGCCGGGTACCGATCGCACAGCCGCCAGGCAGAGAGACACGCGCTTGATGCATCCGCGCCAAAATTGGACCAAGGACCCAGAAACTGGCACGCATGCGCGACACCAATTCATAAGGCGCGGTTGTGTCGACGATATCGCGCGCTGTGAGATGAAACGTTTCGCCGATGTATTGCTTGGGGCCGGGCCTTTTTCCATCAACGGCGAGATCAACGCCATGATTGCGCAAAATGCGCATCAACAAATTGACGTCCGCCAGATTTGGGACATTCTTCAGGGTCAGCCGATCATCGGTGAGCAGGCTGGCAATGAGCAAAGGCAGGGCAGCGTTTTTGGCCCCCGAAATTGGAATTCGGCCTTCAAGCCGACGTCCACCATTGATCTTGATGCGATCCATTGCCCCCACCCAATTAAATCTTGGCTGCAGTTCCGGCATGGCATGGCGCCATGTGACAGCCCTTAGATCATGTTCCGGAAAAGTGTCCGCAGTTTTGCCCCAGGACACAGGATCCAAACAAAAGCTTAGAGCGGGTTGCTTAGTCTGCTTGCCCCCAATCTGCCAAGGGCCTAGGGCGTAAATTCTTAGCCGAGCAATGAAAACGGTGTGTTTTTGCGCTTCCGAGCGTCTTGAGCCCGGTCCGGCTACTGCCACAGACCAGGCCAGGGTCTGGCCCGGGCTTGGCGCCGCGTGTCGAAAACGATGCCTTACGAATCATCGCTGCCATCGGTGGCGGGCGTGTCCACTCCGTCAGGCGTTGTGCTTTTCAGATCCGCCGTGTTGTCGGTTCGGGCCCGGGTTTGCTGTTTGCGCCGTTTTAGGTTCTCTCGAAGCGCTGCTTCAAGCCGCTGCTGGCGCGCCTCAGAGCGGGCCTTTTCAGGACCGTCGCCGCCTTGCTGATCTGCTGTTTTCGGTTGCTTTACCATTGCGCTCTATGACTTCACGTTCTCTGCGACAAGGCCGCCCGTAAGGCGCGCTTGCCCCACCCGGGGTGTTGTGGCAGTGTCGCCGCGCTTCGTAAACCCAGATTTAGCCCGACAGCGCATCGTCGGTTTGTCGTGGGATTTAAGACTTATCAGTTTAGTCACGCTGCCGTAGCTCAGGGGTAGAGCACTCCCTTGGTAAGGGAGAGGCCGAGAGTTCGAATCTCTCCGGCAGCACCACACACTTCGTGTGATATTTTACTTCGTGTGATATTTTATTTGTCTCACGCGCCAAAGGCGCTCCGACGGGGCGGGCGCGTCGCAAGATCCGAAAAGTGGGAACCCGGTTTTCGGAACAATCGAGCGACTAGGAAAGCCCCGGCGACGCAGTTGCGTCACGGGTGGCAGGTGCGCTGACTAAGCTGCAACGAGATCAAAGACAGCAAACATCTCATCCGGATCGGTCCAGTGACGCGCAACGCGCCAGCCGCTTTGTTTTGCAACTGAAGCAAATTCTTCCCGTTTGTATTTGTGTGAGTGTTCTGTGTGGATCTTCTCGCCTTCCCTAAAATGTATGGGTTGGCCATCAACGGTCACAGTTTGCCTCTTTGTGCTAACCAAATACATATCAACGCCGCCGGTCTTGGGATCGTAGGCTGCCTGGTGCTTAAACGCCGTTAGATCAAAGTCAGCATCAGCCTCCATGTTCGCCCGGCGCAAAAGATTCAGATTAAATTCGGCTGTTACACCACGCGCGTCGTTGTAGGCGCGATTGAGTACATCAGGCGCCTTGTAGAGATCGACCCCGATGACGAGACGACGAGCATTTCCAAGTGTCTGAGCAAATGTTCCTAACAGTTCAACGGCATCACCGGGATGAAAATTTCCGATGGTAGATCCAGGAAAATAGCCAGCCTTGTCAAATTTTTGGATGTGGGCTGGCAATTGCACGACATGAGAAAAATCGGCAACAAGGGCTTCAAGATGAAGAGCGGGGAAATTCTTTGCCAGCCTGCGCTTGGCATCGCGTAGCGCGGATGGGGACACGTCAATTGCAACATAGGAACGAAGGTCCTTCATATGTCGCAACAAAATTTCAGTCTTCGTGCTTGAGCCTGAACCGAATTCCACAATCGCGGTGACATCACGGAGTGCAGCCCCGATATTGGCCCCATGCGTGTTCAAGATCTCCGTTTCCACACCGTGTTGGATAGTACTCGGCAAGCTCGGTAATCTGTTCAAACAATGCGCTCCCGCGCGCGTCGTAGAAAAATCGGCTCGCGATATGTTTGTCGGGTGCAGACAAACCCCGTAGCAAGTCGGCGGGAAAGTTCTCCGCCACTAAGACTGCTTCGTGCACGCTATTGCGTCTTTGCTCTGAAGTGCTCAAATCACGTCCCTACGCATTGTCCGCCAAACGCAGTCCCATAAATTGCCAGCGTTGGTAGGGATAGAAAAAGTTGCGGTAGGTCGGGCGAATGTGACCATCAGGCGTCACGCATGAGCCGCCGCGCAAGACGTATTGAGAGCACATAAATTTGCCGTTGTATTCACCGAGTGCACCTTCAGCTGCCTGGTAGCCTGGATAGGCCTGATAAGCGCTGGACGTCCACTCCCAAACATCACCGATCATCTGACTAGCAACATCCACATCCGTTGTCGTGGCAGGTGCTGGGCTCAATCTGCCTTGCCCCAAGGTGTTGGCGGTAGCGTCATCACCGGTTTCAGTACAGGCAAATTCCCACTCAAACTCAGTGGGCAATCGCTTTCCCGCCCAACGCGCAAAAGCATCAGCTTCGTAATAGCTGACATGACACACAGGCTGGGCACCTTCGACCCGGTGCAATCCGGCCAAGGTCATCTGGCACCAGACATCATCCTTCTTTTCCCAGTATTCAGGTGCCTGCCATTGATTGCGCTGCACACAATCCCAACCCTCCGCAAGCCAGACCAGAGGGTCAGAGTAGCCGCCATCGTCGATGAAAGCGATCCATTCCGCATTGGTGACACAGCGATTGGCAAGCTTAAACGGGTGCAACAAGACGTGGTGGCGTGGCCCTTCATTGTCGTAAGAAAAGGCAGGACCGGCATATCCAATCTCAGTTACGCCACCTCGAAACGGCACCCAACTGAGGGGATGTTGCGCGACATTCGAGCTCTTTGGCATTTTGTCAGTACAATAGGATGGTCGCAACGGTTGGCGCGCAAACAGCGCCAAAATATCGGTCAGCATCAATTCTTGATGTTGCTGCTCATGGTTGATCCCCACATCCAGCAGCTGAGGCACCGACGCAAGATCGGATGGATTGTGGGATAGGTCTTCGACTAACTTTTCAAGGTGGACATTGACATGCGCGCGATAGGACAGAACCTCCTTCGTCGACGGTCGTGTCAACAACCCCCTATGGCGACGCGGATGTCGGTCACCCTTTGCCTCATAATATGAGTTAAAGCAGTAGGAAAAATCACCTGAAAATTCTTTATATCCTTTGACAAAGGGTTGCAGGATAAATGATTCATAGAACCACGTCGTGTGCGCAAGATGCCACTTTGCAGGGCTTGCATCGTCCATCGCCTGGACGACCATGTCTTCGTCCGTGAGTTTTGAAGCAAGCGACAGCGACAGCTGTCGGCTTTCAATAAGTCGCTCAGCCAGTGGCGCTGCCGTCTCGGACCGGGGTTCAGAATAACAAATGTTCTTGAGCTGCATAACAGTGATACTCTCAGTCCCTTCGATTGGTTGTTGTGCAGTATAGAGTGTGAACTGTGGCCGTCATCAGAAAATCACACGTCATCTGCGAATTGGCAATATGGCGAACCCTGTTCACCGCCAGTTTGTCTGCCTAACCTCAGCTACCAGGAAGACACCTGGTTGGACCAGTAGAGCTGCACAATGGCGACAGGCGGCGCAAACAATCCCTAGCGGAAAACGCGATAACGCCAAATAGGTTGAGCACTCAGTCAGGTACGAGCATCACAGACGGTGATGCTTCCGGCGTCAACTGTGACGGCGATGATGCAGCAGGCGTTGAAGAAAGTGAAGCAACAGATGAGCCATCTTTACCTGCTTCTCAGCTAGCCACACCGCGGAAGAACGTGGTATTCCCGCCGAAACACGACTAATCCAGTTGAACCTGGACCCTACCTAAGGCGAGATCTGAGGCCACGTAATGACCGGCAAATATGCAATCTACGGCACCGGTGGATTTGCCCGTGAGACCCTCGGCATTTTGGAACGATCACAAAAATACGATGCAGCAGAACCTGAGATTGTATTCGTCGATGATAATTCTGAGGTTCTGGGTCACGAAATAAGTAACAGACGTGTCATCAGCTATCGTGATGCGCTCAGCGCTGGCTTTGAATTTTGTATTGCGATCGCTGACAGCACAGTGCGCAAGGAAATAGCGCGGAAAATTGCCAGTGATAATGCTGAATTCTTTTCGATTTTATCTGAACAATCAATCCGATATGCGTCAGTCAAACTAGGTGAGGGCAGCATCATATGTGATCATGTCACGCTAACCGCAGACATTGAAATCGGCGCTCACTTCCATGCCAATATCTATTCCTATGTTGCCCATGATTGTGTAATCGGAGACTATGTCACGTTTGCGCCGCGCGTCAGTTGCAATGGCAACGTGACCATTGGTAATGGCGCGTATATCGGCACCGGCGCCCTCCTCAAACAAGGCATTTCAATTGGCGCTGGTGCCACCATCGGCATGGGTGGCGTTGTGACCAAGGATGTCCCTGCGGGCCTGACAGTGGTTGGCAATCCAGCCAAACCCTTAAAATCTTCCTGAACTGGATCACGAGGCGTTGGTTCACGTCTCAGGCCAAAAAAATAAAATATGATGCTGGTCTCAGACCCACCTTGAAAGCTATAAGACTGCGGACCAACCAACGCGCGCGCCTGACACGCGATGCATCATGCCAGGTCCATCAACTTGCTCAACGAAAGCCATCATGGACAGCATCGTTTCGGTTCGCAATGTCAACAAGACCTACGCCTCCGGTCATCAGGCCCTCAAGGCGGTCAATCTTGACATTCATCGCGGCGAGATCTTTGGACTGCTTGGGCCAAACGGTGCTGGCAAGACAACGTTGATCAGCATCATCTGCGGCATTGTCAATGCAACATCAGGACGGGTCAGTGTTGATGGGCACGACACGCGCGAGGCGTTTCGGGCTGCGCGATCCATGATCGGCTTGGTACCACAAGAGCTGACTACGGATGCATTCGAAACGGTCTGGGATACGGTTTCGTTCAGTCGCGGCCTATTTGGCAAGAAGCCAAATCCGGTGTTGATCGAACAAATTCTCAAAGATTTGTCGCTTTGGGACAAGAAAGACAGTCAGCTAATGACATTGTCTGGCGGCATGAAGCGCCGGGTGTTGATTGCCAAAGCCTTATCACACAAACCAAAGGTGTTGTTTCTAGATGAGCCGACAGCTGGTGTTGACGTCGAACTGCGCAAAGCAATGTGGGACACGGTGCGGGGGCTACAAAAATCTGGCGTCACCATCATTTTGACAACCCACTACATTGACGAAGCCGAAGAAATGGCAGACCGCATTGGGGTTATCCGCACCGGCGAAATCATACTCGTCGAAGAAAAAAATACTTTGATGAACAAGCTCGGGCGCAAACAATTGCGCCTTGATCTACGCGCTCCATTGAACGCCGTGCCGGAAAGTCTTGCGCAATTTGATTTAACCCTCAATGACGGCGGCACTGCGCTTTGTTACAACTACGGCCGCGCCAAAGAGCACACCGGGATCAATGCCCTGCTGGTCGCGCTCTCTGAAGAAAGCATTGCGTTTCGAGACATCGAGACCAGTCAAAGCTCACTTGAAGATATCTTTGTTGATCTGGTGAAAGACCAATCATGAACTGGCCCGCTGTAAAAGCCATCTACGGATTTGAAATGGCCCGCGCCTGGCGCACGGTCATGCAATCTATTTTTTCACCAGTAATGTCGACATCGCTTTACTTCATCGTCTTTGGTGCCGCGATCGGCAGCCGCATCCAGGAGATCGACGGCATAAGCTACGGTGCGTTTATCGTTCCTGGCCTGATCATGCTGTCGTTGCTGACGCAAAGCATTTCAAATGCAGCATTCGGCATCTATTTCCCGCGCTTTTCCGGCACCATCTTCGAAGTGTTGTCGGCACCGGTTTCATTCGTTGAAGTTTTGCTCGGTTACGTCGGCGCGGCAGCGAGCAAATCAATACTTCTCGGCCTCATCATCCTTGCCACAGCAGCGATATTTGTGGACCTACAAATAGCGCATCCGTTTTGGATGCTCACGTTCCTCGTTCTGACCGCCATCACCTTCAGTCTGTTTGGCTTTATCATCGGCATCTGGGCAGATGGTTTTGAGAAACTTCAGCTTGTGCCATTGCTCATCATCACGCCACTAACCTTCCTGGGCGGCACATTCTATTCCATCTCCATGCTGCCAGAGTTCTGGCAAAAAGTGACTTTGCTCAACCCAGTCGTCTATCTTATCAGTGGATTTCGCTGGAGCTTCTATGAAATTTCGGATGTCAGTGTCACGCTTTCCCTCGGAATGACGGTCGCGTTCATGTGTGTTTGCCTGGCAATCATTTGGTGGATCTTCAAAACCGGATACAGAATCCGCAACTAGATCAACCTGCGCAACGTTGGAACGCGACTTTGAGCAGATAAGTTGATCGCCAGTTATGAGATACAAGCCATGGACTTTTCATTATAAACATCTGATTATGTAGGAAGATCATAGACCGCTCGTTCCGGCCAATGCTCAAACACATTAATCCTCGCCCTCGACACACCCATAAACAATAAAAAAAGCAGATGACAAAAAACAACAAAAAGCCAGACCGCAAAGACGCCGAAAAAGCAGTCAAGACACTCATTGAATGGGCTGGCGAAGACCCCAGTCGCGACGGCCTCCTCGACACGCCAGCGCGTGTCGTGCGCGCCTATGAAGAATACTTCAAAGGCTACGCCCAAGACCCGGAAGACATTCTCCAAAAGACCTTCAAAGAGATTGAGGGTTATGATGAAATGATTGTGTTACGCGGCATCCGACTTGAAAGCCATTGCGAACATCATATGGCACCGATTGTCGGCCGCGCCTGGGTCGCCTATTTGCCAAAGGACCGCGTTGTTGGCATTTCGAAACTTGCGCGCCTCGTCGAGGCCTATGCCAAACGCATGCAAATCCAAGAAAAGATGACAGCACAGATCGCCAACGCCATTGACGACGTGTTGGCACCCCAGGGTGTCGGCGTGGTCATCAAAGCCGAACATCACTGCATGACCACGCGCGGCGTCCATAAGCCTGGAACAGATCTTGTCACCAGTCGTATGCTTGGTGTGTTTCGCGACAACGCCATCACGCGGCAGGAATTCCTAACAATGATTGATTAGTTTTTTAACATCGTGGCGGACAGAAGATGCCCCAGAGCCGGATATCGGCGCCCGCAGCATCTGGCGGCGGCAACAGATATCTTGCCGCGGCTGCGCGATCATCCTGCAGGTTTAATGGCGGTTGCCCGACGCGGATTGGCACCCCACAACCTCTATGCGCGCGCGGTGTGCCGATTCATGAAGCCTGGTAAGGCCACAGCTCACGCCTCATCATCAGGCTGCAGTGAGGCACCGTTTTGGTAGTCCACCTGACTGAGATAGAGCCCGGTGGCTGGGGCAACCGGGCCACAGCGCGCGCGATCACACGAGCCTAACGCGGCTTTCATTTCTCGTACCGGCCATTTGCCTTCGCCAACAAGCTTCAAGCTACCCACCATAGAGCGCACCTGGTTGTGCAGAAACGAACGCGCCTTAGCTTCAACGTGTACTTCCTGACCAACGCGCGAAACACGCAACTGATCAAGCGTCTTAACAGGTGATTTGGCCTGACAGAGCGAAGCCCGAAAGGTTGTAAAGTCATGGTGGCCCAGGATTGTTTGTGCGGCTGCATCCATATTGTCGACCTCGAGGGGCTGTGGCACCCACCAGACACGCTCAGCCTCCAAGGCCGGGCGCGCGCGCCTGTTCAAAATGCGATAAAGATAACGCCGCGAAATAGCGCTGAACCGGGCATCGAAGTCGTCGGCAACATTCTCACAATTCAAGACTGCGATGGGATGCGGCTTGAGGTGATAATTCATCGCCTCTTGAATGCGAAACGTGTGCCAGTTTTTCGACAGGTCAAAATGCGCCACCTGGCCTAAGGCGTGCACACCTGAATCGGTGCGTCCAGCACCTTTGACCAGCACACGCTCGCCTGAAAACTTGAATATCGCCTCGCCGATTTCCGCCTGGACGGTGAGCCCGTTTGATTGCTCCTGCCAACCCACAAAAGGCGTGCCATCATATTCAATGGTGATGCGAAAACGCGGCATTGCCGATGTTAAATCCTCAATCAAAAAAATACGCTGCCCACCTCAATGGCGAACAGCGTGACTAGTCCTAGAGGAGTTTGCGCCAGCGCGAAAGCCCAGCACAAACCCATGTTCGGCAACCTACGGTGGGACTAGATCAACCTGCGAAAAGTTGCAATCGATTTTAGGCCGTTTGATCTAGTCGTGACCGCCGCCACCCCTCATCATACGTGGCCGCAGATTGTGGCGTCGCTGAGGGCGAGCGCGATGACGTGGTCCGGAATAACCAGACCGCTTGAATTTTCTGCCGCCGCGACGGGCAAATTTGCCACGGCCAAAACCAGGACCTCCAATCACGCGTCCGCCATGCACAGGGGCCGCGCCGGAGTTGTGATCATAGAAGTGGTTGTGGCTTTCGCTCTTCTCAAAGATGCGGGTGTCTTGGATACCAAGTTGCAATGGCGTCTGGCCATTCGGATTGATAATCATGTGTCGGGTGGGCGGCAATCCACGGAACACACGCACACCGCTCTCGATGGTAACGGTGGCACCGTAGTAGGGGCGCGTTTCAATCCGTGTTGTGTAGGCTTTGTCATGCCATTGGGCGAAAGCCGGGGCCGCCGCCGTGACTCCAACAACAACCAAAGCGGCTCGAAGAAGGGTACGCATCACACAAAAACTCCTGCAGGGAGGCTCAAAAATCGATCAATAGAGCTTAAGTGTAACGCGTTGCAGCGCAAACCTGTTAACGGATCATAAACCATGATTAACGGACGCAGGAAGCCCTGTTTTTGGGGTTTAAAGCGGGATATGAATACCCTTTTCAAGAGGGAAGCCGCGCAAAAATTCGTCCGCGTCGGCCACACGACGACCCGCGCGCTGGACTTGCAGCAGGCGCACGCCGCCTTCACCACAGGCAACGGTCAAGGCGTCATCAACAACGCTACCCGCTGCACCCGATGCAGCCACGCGCTCTGATTTAAGCACTTTAATCCGATCCAGCTTGCCGGCACCATCTGGTGCCATAAACCAAGCACCTGGAAATGGCGACACGCCTCTGATGTGGTTGTGAACCTCATCCGATGTTTGAGAGAAATCAATCTGACCTTCTGATTTCTCAAGTTTACGTGCGTAGGTCACACCTGTATCTGGTTGCGGGCGTTCAGGCAGTGTTCCCTTTTCTAATTCTGCCAGGGCTTCAACCATTAAATCGGCGCCCGATGCGGCCAGATGATCATGCAAATCTCCAGCCGTCATGTCAGGACCAATCATGACGCGATGTTCGAGACATATGGGGCCTGTGTCCAAGCCATTGTCCATCCGCATTACAGTGGCAGCCGTAACAGCATCGCCATTCATGATAGCCCTTTGAATAGGGGCTGCCCCCCGCCAGCGCGGCAATTTTGAAGCATGCAGATTAAAGCACCCAAGTCTGGTTCCAGAAATGACCGCTGGTGGCAGCAATAACCCATAAGCGACAACAACAGCGATATCTGCATCCAAAGTGCAAAATTTGTTGCGATCCGCGCTGCCTTTAAACGTAGTCGGCGTTTCGACACGAAGCTGCAAACCATCGCCTGCAAGATGCACCGGAGATTTGCGCTCAGCCATGCCGCGGCCTGCCGGTCGTGGCGGCTGGGTATAAGCAGCAATGACGTCATGGCCTGACGAAACGATCTGTCGCAACGTCGGCACGGAAAATCCCGGCGTTCCCATAAAGATCACTCTAAGAGCCATGCGCTTCATTACTCCACATCTTGTGCCTCTTACGGGGGCCCTTGAATGACAGCCAAGCACAAAAGCTCAGGTTCTCATCTATGGTCAAGCGTCTCCGCGCATCAACTTTTTGAACTTCCGCATCACCATATCGCGTTTCAGACGTGACATGTAATCTATGATCAACTTGCCATCGAGGTGGTCAATCTCATGCTGGATCGCGGTGCCCAGAAGTCCATTGGCCTCAAGTTCCTGGTTGTTGCCATCACGATCAACATAGCGCACCGTGACCGGTGTGGGTCGTTCGATCTCGACCAGCACCTCCGGTATCGACAGGCAGCCCTCTTCATGGCCGCGCAATTCTTCGCCAACCTTTACAACTTCAGGGTTGATCAAGGTGAGCGGTACCTGTTGCTCATCTTCATCAGCAACGTCCAACACAACCAGACGCTTTGCTACGCCGATTTGTATGGCAGCCAATCCAACGCCTGGCGCATCATACATGGTCTCCAGCATATCGTCGGCCAACTGCAACACGCCTTTATCGACGGTTTCAATTGGATCGGAGACCAGGCGAAGCACAGGATCGGGAAGTGTGATAATGGGTCTGATAGTCATCACCGTCAGATAGGAAAGTCCGACCGCCGCGTCAATCTCTGAACAGGCATACTGGGAGCCTTAAAGGTCAAGCGCTGCCATCAAAGTCTGATTTACGACGTTAATATCGAAATGCCGCTCTGCTTTCAGGCGGCTGGCGCGCGCCATAGAAGGGATCAAATCAGGGCGCTTCAAGATAGCGTGCATCGCAGCCACCAAGGATCCAACATCACCGCGCGGCACGAGATACCCATTGACCGTTTCATCAATTGTATCGCGGCAACCGGGAGTATCTGTCGTTATCACTGGTCGCCCTGCGGCCAAAGCTTCCAAGACTTGTTGCGGCATGCCCTCACTGTGGGAGGGGTATACAAATACATGCGCGCGCGCCAGAGCCGCAGCCAAGTCCTGTTCACCGTCCTTGATTTCAAACTGCGCGCCGTGAAAACCAAGTGTTGTCGGATTCATCTCATCCCGCCCGGGCGTGCCGAGCAATAGGAATTTTGCAGCACGGGCATGTGATGACACGCGTCTGGCAGCTTGAATGAAATCAAGGACACCTCGAACGGCCTCTAAGCGTGCCGCCATCAGAAACACCAAACCGTGCGACAAATCTGGCAGCCCCAACACATCGTGGGGGGCGTCCAGATCAACGCCGCGACCAGCCACCACGACGCTGTTTGCTCCCGATGGCACAAGACCCTGATCAACCATCAAGCGCTGGTGATCGCAATTGTGGAACACATTCACATCGCTCAGCGACAAAGCGCGACGAAACTGGTTGCGTGTCGGATGGCCGCTGTCAACAACAATTGGTTTTAGAAAATCCGGAAGTTCATTGCACAGATTGACAATCCGCGGAACCTTCGCCCGCTTCGCCGCCATGGCGGAATGGCACAAAACATCAGCACCAACCCCAAGCACGCAATCTGGCCGCCACTCAGAAAAAATGTTTTTCAAGGCGCCCTGCACACGCAAGCCATTTAAGATACCTAAGCCCAGCGTGTCATAGCTGATCGGTCGCCATTCCCCGCCAAGAGTTGACAGGCCTTCAATGCCGTTCTTCGCTTGGGTTTGGTCTGCGGTTTCAGGTGCGATGCATAAAATGCGGTGACCCTTTTTATGCAGCGCTGAAAGCAAGGCATAGCGGGACTGGAGCGCACTCGATAGTGATGCTGCCACCAAAGCAAAGCGTCGTGATGTCATTGTCCCCGCACCCCACTGAACCCGGCCAAGACCAACTCACAACTCAAGGCCAAAACTTTAGATCACATCGCTTCAGTCAGCCGACTACATTTGTTTGCGCGCTTTGATAGCCGCCGCCAACGTACCCTCGTCGAGATAGTCAAGCTCACCGCCAATGGGTACGCCCTGCGCCAGTCGGGTGACCGTGACAGACTTACCGGCTAAGAGCTCCATCACATAATGCGCGGTAGACTGACCCTCGACAGTGGCGTTCAACGCCAAGATCACTTCTTTAATGGCCTCATCCCCAGCCCGCTCAATCAACGAAGCAATGTTCAAGGCATCCGGCCCTATGCCATCGAGCGGTGAGATATGTCCGCCCAAGACATGGTAGCGCGCTTTTAAAACCCTTGCGCGTTCTAAGGCCCACAGGTCTCCGACATCTTCAACCACAACCAACACTGACTGATCTCGCGCCTCATCACGACACACCGTACACGGTGCCATGGTATCAACGTTGCCACACGTCGTGCAGATCACAATACGTTCGATGGCTGTGGTCATCGCTGCATTGAGCGGTACCAACAAATCTTCCCGTTTTTTGATGAGTGCAAGCGCTGCTTTACGCGCAGAGCGCGGGCCAAGCCCTGGCAACTTGGCCAGAAGCTGCACCAAGCGCTCAATCTCAGGGCCGATAATTTGCTTTGCCATGGCACCCAGTTGGTTTGACAATTTGTTCGCTAGAAACGTGTTTCACTCAGAGCGTGTTCACGGGCCTTGCTAATGGGATTCGTAATCAAGCGCCAAATGCGGCTTGGCCAGCATCCAAAAAACCGTTCGACACCCAGAGCGCCACCCGCGCTAGCCCCCGGACTGCCACGCCCTGATGGCATCCAGTGGCCAAACCAGCATGATGATGTTGAGCAAAAGGTTATCTCGAATTGCCATGGCCAAAAAGACTTCCAACCCAATCACGGTTGCAACAGACAGCCACACCGGCCACACCGCAGCGAGCAAAAACCCGACAATCATTGCCACGCAATCAGCCACAGAATTCACAACTGAATCGCCAAAATAATCGAGCGAAATAGTCTCAGCACGATAGCGCTCAATAATAAAGCTGGAGTTTTCGACCAGTTCCCACGCCACCTCAATCGCTGTCGCCGCCAACAGGCGCTGCGGCAATGACCAATTGGGCGTCAACCAATGCAACAGAGCATAAAATAGGAAGCCATGCACAATGTGGGTGAACGTGTACCAATCTGTGAGGTGTTGTGAATTGCCCGAACTCTCGACCACACCATGCCAGAGCTTGATGTCACCACAGGTGCAAATCCATGGCCGTCCCATCACAGCCAGTGCCACGGCCTGAAGAATCAAGAGAGCAACACTCGCCATCACAACGAGGCGCGCGGCTGGATCCTTAAATGATGCCAGCACGGGTGGAGAACAAACGGCCATGGGCTCGCGCACGCTCCGCCTCAAAAGAGTTTCATGCCAGGAGGTAACGGAAGACCTCCAGTGATTTCCGCCATCTTGTCCTGCATCTCAGCGTCCACTTTTGTTTTGGCATCACTCGATGCGGCAACAATCAAGTCTTCCAGAATTTCCGCTTCATCTGGTTTTAACAAACTTGGATCGATACTGACCTTACGCGTCTCGCCTTTACCGTTGAGCACTACCTTCACCAAACCACCCCCCGACTGGCCTTCTACTTCAAGCTGATCAAGCTCCGCCTGCACCGTTTGCATGCGTTCTTGCATCTGCTTGACCTGGGTCATCATTCCCATCAGGTCTTTCATCTGTCTTAATCCCTCGTGTTTTGAAAAGTGTTTGTGTGTTGCCGGCTGGAACCGTGCGTTGACCTGCTTGTACCGCCTAGCCGACGGCACTGTCATCATCTTTGCGAACCGTTTGGTCGGACTTGCCGTCATCGTGGCCGTGTTCGTTGTGGTCATCAGATTTGTTCTCGACAACCTTGGCATCCGGGAAGACATCAAGCACCGCGGCCACGGCAGGCTGCGCCTTCAAGGCATCCAGCTTTTCCTTCTGTTGCCTGCCTTTGACAACCCCGATTGGCTCTTGTCCACGCTCAGATGATAGCATCACCATCCATTGTCGACCCGTCCAGCGAATGAGATTTTCGCGCAAGTCATTGGCAATACGTGCAGGCGCTCCGTCGAGAAGCTTCAAGTCGATTGCACCGGTAGCTCCATCGAAGCGCACCAGTGAGACATGATCTTCCAGATGCATCTTGAGCTTGGCATCACGTTTTTGCGCAACAAGATTGACCACGTCAGCGAACGAACCAAGCTGCACCTCACCACCATCCTTGGGCGCGGCGTGGACACTCAAATCGTCGGGATCATCAGCGTCCGCAGCAACGTCATCACGGGGTGGTGCGGGCGCATCATTGCGCTTAGAAACCTGCGCCGAAACAGAGGGCCCGGCCGCAACCGCCACAGGTGCCGGCGCATCAGCATGGGCCAATAAAGACCCTTGGCCTGCCTCATCTCTTACTTGCGCGCCGCGTGCGCGCGGAACGCTTTGCCCCTCAAGCGTTTTGATCAGATCCTCAGGCGAGGGCAGGTCGGCAACATACGCCAGTCGGATAATCACCATCTCAACAGCAGAGATCGGATTGGGTGCGCGACGCACATCGTCGAGACCCTTGATCAGCATTTGCCAGGCACGCGCCAACACAGGCACAGAGATCTTGTCGGCTAAACTTTGCGCGCGGCGGCGTTCTTCAGCAGAGAGCGCTTCGCTTGCGGTCTCAGCCCCAAGCGCTTTCGTGCGGGCTGCGACGTGAACCGCTTCCGCCAAGTCTGCCGTGATCTGGGCCGGGTCAGCACCGTCAGAATAAAGGCCATCAATGGCTTTAAGTGCCGCGCCCGCATTGCCTGCGAACAAGTCATCCAACAGATCGAAGATGCGACCGCGATCAGCCAGCCCGAGCATGGCGCGAACATCACCTTCGCTTACCGCACCCGACCCCATGGAAATTGCCTGATCGAGAATAGAAAGCGCATCTCGGACACTGCCTTCTGCGGCCCGCGCAATCAGCGTCACAGCATCCGATTCCGGCTTAGCCCCTTCTTTTTTAGCAATCGATGTCAGATGACTGGTCAACGTTGGCACATCGACACGACGCAAATCAAAGCGCTGACACCGTGACAGAACTGTCACCGGCACTTTACGGATTTCTGTGGTGGCAAAAATAAAGCGCACGTGTTCGGGTGGCTCTTCAAGCGTCTTCAACAGCGCATTGAACGCACCCTTCGACAGCATGTGAACTTCGTCGATGATATAAATCTTGTTGCGCGCGGTCATCGGTTTGTAGCGCGCGCTTTCGATTAACTCACGGACATTGTCGACACCCGTATTCGAGGCCGCGTCCATTTCCAACACGTCCGGGTGCCGGCTTTCCATGATCTCAGCGCAGTGGCGACCAAGCGTTGGCATGGTCACCGTCGCCGCGTTGACGTCATCGGTTTCATAATTGAGCGCTCGGGCCAAAATCCGTGCCGTCGTGGTTTTGCCAACACCTCGAACACCGGTCAGCATATAGCCTTGCGCGATGCGGCCTGATTGGAACGCATTCGACAGTGTCTGCACCATGGCGTCCTGGCCAATGAGAGCATCAAACGTTTGTGGACGATACTTGCGCGCCAACACGACATAAGGCACTGCCCCGGAGGAACCGGCGGCATTTTTGTTATCTTTTGTGCTGATCTTTTTTCTGGCCATACCACGTCGGGGTGCGCGCGTGGCACCATCCGCAAAAAGGCCTAAAGCCGAAGGCCTAGGGCCTAAAAACTTAAAGCCTATAGATGAAGAGGAGGCTGACGAACGACCCGCGTCCTGATCGTTAGGGCTGCTTCCTTCCGGACCTGACCCGGTTGGCGAGGGATGCGTCCGCCGCCAACCTCCAGCCGCCAATATGGACGCTTGAGCGCGCCCGCGCAAGAACCCTGCGGGGGGCCCCTTGTCGCCTGAAACGGCTTTTCCCTTGGGAATTTAACAAAAGGGTGCCCGTCACCACGCCTGCCTTCGTGAATCCAACAGAAAAAATCCCCACGCAACAGATCGCCCGTATTCTGTCATTGCGATGAATTCTAAATTTTTAATAAGCGGGAAAACACTTGCCTACTCCACAAGAATTCGCCAATGCGCGCTGCGGATGAAGCCGAACCGCCTTGCCTTGTTGAGAGAGGTTGATCAGTGCGAGAGCCACATCCTCACGCCCGATTTTCCTGTCCATCGATACTCGTTCTAGAACTGCGGCGTGACGCTTTCTAGCAACATTGGCCGGTGGAGAGTTCTCTTTTGGAATTTTGAATTTTGGCGCAACGCCCCTTAATTGAACTGGTTCCGACTTGATCTGACACCGCTCCCTTTCCAGAGAACTGGATTAGAAGCGGCACATCTCTTGATTGAGATGATGGTTGAAACAGCCGGTGCCCTCGTGCATGACTGCGCCATTCCCTGTTAGAGAATAGCTTTGAAGATCTGCGACACCAATTCCCAAGTCCCAATGCGAGGCCACCATCAGCGCCAAATCAAAAACTCACGCGACCACAGAAGTGCCCGTTGCAGAACGGGCACCCAAAGTTGGCTTTGTGTCTCTTGGCTGCCCAAAAGCGCTTGTCGATTCTGAGCGCATCATCACCAAACTTCGCTCGGAAGGCTACCAGGTGGCACCGAACTACGATGATGCCGATGTTGTCGTTGTCAACACCTGCGGCTTTCTCGATTCTGCCAAAGCAGAAAGCTTGGACGCCATTGGTGAAGCCATGGCCGCCAATGGCCGTGTTGTTGTCACAGGCTGCATGGGCGTTGAAGAAGACACGATCCGTAAAAGTCATCCCGGTGTATTAGCCGTCACCGGTCCCCACCAATATGAGCAGGTGGTGGAAGCCGTGCACGACGCCGTGCCACCCTTACATGATCCGTTTCTCGATCTTGTGCCGGAGGAAGGCTTAAAGCTGACTCCGCGCCACTACGCGTATATAAAAATTTCTGAAGGCTGCAACAATCGCTGTTCGTTCTGCATCATACCAAGTCTCAGAGGAGATCTCGTAAGTCGCCCAGCAGGCGATGTGATGCGCGAAGCAGAACGCCTGGTCAAAGCAGGCGTCAAAGAATTGCTGATCATTAGCCAGGACACATCTGCCTATGGCGTTGACATAAAATATGCAGAAAGCCCATGGCGTGATGGGCAACTCAAAGCAAAGTTTTATGATCTCGCCCAAGCGCTTGGTTCACTCGGGGCCTGGGTCCGGATGCACTACGTTTACCCCTACCCCCATGTTGATGATGTCATCCCGCTGATGGCCGATGGTAAAATTCTACCCTATCTGGACATTCCGTTTCAGCATGCCTCACCCACTGTTCTCAAAGCCATGCGTCGCCCGGCGCATCAGGAAAAGACATCGGAGCGGATCGCTAGCTGGCGCCGGACATGCCCGGATCTGGCTGTTCGCTCCACGTTCATTGTTGGCTTTCCTGGTGAAACCGATGATGATTTTGAGATGCTTCTGGATTGGCTGCGGGGAACACGCCTCAATCGCGTGGGTTGCTTTGTTTACGAACCTGTTGGCGGCGCCAAAGCAAATGAGCTTCCCGGTGCCGTTCCCAAGCGCATTGCCCAGGAGCGGTGGCAGCGTTTTATGGAAGTTAGTCGTGAAATTTCACAAGACATCCTGAAACAAAAAATTGGCCGCACTATTCCTGTCATCGTCGACGAAGTAGATGACGAAGGCGCAATTGGGCGGTCCGGGTGGGATGCACCTGAAATTGATGGAACCGTTTTCCTCAATGGTGTCACCAATGTTGCACCAGGTGATATAATCTCAGTTGAGGTCGAACACGCCGACGCCTATGACCTGTGGGGTAGCCGTAGTTCTCCGAAAACCTAGAACACCCTCACGTGAAACCAGAAAACTTATGCAATCCGCTTGACAATTCGCCACACTCTAGTTGCAAATCATTCTTAATTGCATGCATGTCAGGAACGAATAACTGAATGAGGATAGCGCCAAAAATGATCCGCCATCTGCGCGCCGTGATGATTGCCAGCATTGTTCTGTTAGGCGCAGGCTGTAGCTCCGATGAGCCGGCGAACACGTCCGGAAAATTCAAAGTTATCACCACCTTCACGGTGATCGCCGATATGGCAGCAAACGTGGCAGGCAAAGCCGCTATCGTCCAATCAATCACCAAACCGGGTGCTGAAATTCACAACTACCAGCCAACACCGCGTGACATCCTGAAAGCCCAGGATGCCAAACTTATTTTATGGAACGGTCTCAACCTGGAGCTTTGGTTTGAAAAATTCCTGGCCAACCTGAACGACGTCCCCTCTGTTGTCGTCAGCGACGGCATCACACCGATGGGAATCGGCCAAGGGCCTTATTCCGGAAAACCCAATCCGCATGCCTGGATGTCACCAACAACAGCCTTGGTCTATGTCGAGAATATTCGAAAAGCACTGGTGAAATACGACCCTGACAATGCTGCGAGCTACACTGCCAATGCCAAGGTTTATAGCAACAAGATCAAAGCAACAACACAATCGCTACGCAAGCAGTTGTCTGAAATTCCTGACGCGCGCCGCTGGCTGGTGACAAGTGAAGGCGCCTTTAGCTACCTGGCACGTGATTTTGGCCTTAAGGAATTGTATGTCTGGCCAATCAATGCCGACCAACAAGGTACACCGCACCAAATGCGCAAGGTGATTGACACCATCACGGCAAACAACATTCCGGCGATCTTTTCTGAAAGCACGGTGTCTTCAGCCCCAGCAGAGGTAATCGCCCTGCAAACCGACGCCAAATACGCTGGCGTACTCTATGTGGATTCTTTGTCGGCTGAAGGTGGCCCAGTGCCAACTTATCTTGATCTCCTTCGAGTGACGACAGAAACAATCGCCAAAGGGCTGACACCATGACCAAAACCGCAAGCGCTGAAGAGGTTGTCCAGTCGTCAACAAAAACGGTGTCCGCTCCAGGTCTTGAGGTCACCAACGTCACTGTCACCTACCGCAATGGCGTGACAGCTCTTCATGATGTCAGCTTTGATATCCCACAAGGCAGCATCGCCGCCGTGGTCGGAGTGAACGGTAGTGGCAAGTCGACCATGTTTAAGTCGATCATGGGCTTTGTTGACCTCGCCAAAGGGTCTGTCACCATTCTTGGTAAAGCCCGCCAGGAGGCGTTGGCCGAAAATCTTGTCGCCTACGTACCGCAAAGCGAAGACGTGGACTGGAATTTCCCGGTCCTTGTTGAAGACGTGGTGATGATGGGCCGCTATGGCCATATGGGGTGGCTGCGCAAACCAAGCGCACGCGATCATGCTATGGTTGGAGAAGCACTCAACCGGGTCGGCATGACGGACTTCCGCAAACGCCAAATCGGCGAGCTGTCAGGTGGGCAAAAAAAGCGCGTGTTTTTAGCCCGTGCCTTAGCCCAGGAAGGGCAGGTCATCCTGCTCGATGAACCCTTCACGGGCATTGATGTAACGACAGAAGAACAAATCACCCAGTTGCTGCAAGACCTGCGCGATGAGGGCCGCGTGATGCTCGTCTCGACGCACAATCTGGGCAGTGTGCCGGAGTTTTGTGATCGCGCCATTCTGATCAATCAAACAGTACTTGCCGCGGGCCCAACGCACGAGGTGTTCACCCAAGCCAATCTCGAAAAAGCCTTCGGCGGCGTGCTGCGCCACTTCACACTCAGCGGCAAAGATCTGCACGACGATGATGACAGCCGCGGCGTCACCGTGCTGACAGACGATGAGCGTCCGTTCGTTATCTATGGTGATAAAGCACGCAGCGCTGCCAAGAACCCATCAGAAAAGAAGAAGAAGAAGTAAGCCCCGTGCTCGCAACCCTGCTTGAACCGTTCAACTACGCTTACATGGTCAACGCCATGTGGGTCAGCGCCCTTGTTGGTGCCATTTGCGCATTCCTATCGGCGTATCTGATGTTGAAGGGCTGGTCACTTGTTGGTGACGCGCTGTCCCACTCTATTGTGCCGGGCGTTGCCGGAGCCTACATGCTGGGATTGCCATTTTCACTTGGTGCGTTTTTGGCGGGCGGGCTTGCCGCTGGTGCCATGTTATTCCTCAATCAACGCACCAAACTCAAAGAAGATGCCATCATCGGGCTGATCTTCACGTCCTTCTTTGGCCTTGGCCTATTTATGGTTTCGCTCTCCCCCACGTCCGTCAACGTGCAAACTATTGTGCTTGGCAACGTGCTCGCGATTTCACCCGGTGACACCTTGCAACTGGCCATCATTGGCGGCGTCACACTCCTTGTTCTGTCACTGAAGTGGAAAGATCTGATGGTGGCGTTCTTTGATGAAAGTCACGCTTGGACAATTGGGCTCAATCCGAACCATCTCAAGGTGTTGTTTTTCACATTGCTGGCGGCTTCAACCGTTGCCGCCCTACAAACCGTTGGAGCCTTCCTCGTTATCGCTATGGTCGTGACACCTGGTGCCACCGCCTATTTGCTTACCGACCATTTCCCACGCCTCATTGTCATTTCCATCATCATCGGAGCGCTGACGAGCTTTGTTGGTGCCTACGTCAGCTACTTTCTGGATGGTGCCACCGGCGGGATTATCGTGGTCTTGCAGACACTGGTATTCTTGGCAGCCTTTCTGTTTGCACCGAAATATGGCCTCATAGCGCAACGCGCCCGCGCCAAAGCGAGCCTTGAGAAGGCAACTCCCGATATGACAAATCCGGAGACGATCAGCGCTGAGGCACACCCATGACAGAACTGATCCAACAGGCAGTGTTGCCCTTCACACTGCCTTTTATGCAGCAAGCGTTTCTCATTGCGCTCGCGGTCGCCATTCCAATGGCGTTGCTGTCGTGCCTGCTGGTGCTCAAAGGCTGGTCATTGATGGGGGATGCGATTTCACACGCCGTCTTGCCCGGCGTGGTGCTCGCCTATATCGCTAATATCCCACTTGCCTTAGGAGCATTTGGGGCAGGCATGGTGTGCGCGCTAGCAACGGGATATTTGAAAGAAAACAGTCGCGTTAAAGAGGACACCGTCATGGGGGTCGTGTTCTCCGGTATGTTCGCCCTTGGCCTCGTGCTCTATGTCAATGTGCAAACAGACATCCACCTCGATCACATCCTATTCGGCAACATCCTTGGAGTCAGTTGGCGCGACGTGTTGGAAAGCACCGCCATTGGTGCTGTCGTCGCCGCCCTCATTCTCTCAAACCGTAAAGATTTATTGCTTTATGCCTTTGACCCGCAACATGCCAAAGCCATTGGCTTGCCGGTGTCGGTGTTGCACTACGGTCTGCTTGCTATTCTTTCGCTAACCATCGTCGGTGCACTGAAGGCGGTTGGCATCATCCTGGCCATTGCCTTGCTCGTTGCACCCGGCGCTATTGCATTTTTGTTGACCCGCCGGTTTGACACTATGCTGATGGTCGCGACCATGATTGCCATTGGCGCAGCGCTCATCGGTGTCTATGTCAGCTTTTTTATCGATAGTGCTCCGGCCCCTACCATTGTTCTGACCATGACCGTGGTGTTCATCGCCGTCTTTGTTTATCAACAATGGCAAATCGCACGTGCGGCACCTGCCAAGGGCTGACCGTGCGGTACGTGTCATCACCACTACGGAGCCAACTCATGGCCCGCCACGAAAGCTTTTTTCAGAACCACTGCGCATTGACGGCAATTGTGTTCGCCATTATTGCCGCGCTGGTCGCGTACAAGACGGTACAAACGGCCTCATTGCCGACCAATACCATTGCTGCCAACAGCATTGAACTTGCGCATAAACTCGTAAACGGCGCACAGAGCGCACCGGCGACGACCAACACGGGGGTGCACCCCACCCCACCCGGCTACGCACTTGCTTTGGCAGGCCTCGCCAAAATCAACCCCGCGCTCACACAAGCGCTGTCCTGCACAAAGCCACAATTTACCTGCACCCGCAGCGCATTCCAATTCGTTTTCATTGTGCAATATGGCCTCGCCCTCTTGGGCCTCCTCGCCATCTTGATCACAGCGTGGGCTTTGTCGCGCTCTTGGAGCGTTGCCCTCATGACGCTCATGCTTGCGTTCGTTGCGGGGTCTTACGGAGCGCTTGCCGGTCAACTGACACCGCTCATTTGGACGCAATCATTGATGCTTGTATCCTTGATGTGTTTGGCCTGTGGAGCAACACGCAATGATCTGAGATGGACGCTCGCTGCCGGCGCCGTGCTCGGGCTAACGGCATTGTTCATGCCGCAACTCATCATTGTTGGAGTGATCACAGCCACGTCCCTCATTCTGCTAACCACGACGCGTCGCCTCAATCTCAACCATCAATACGGACATGCCTCGGCTGTCGTGGTCGGACTGATTGGTATGGTGACGACAGCATGTGTTTTTATGCCCTCATCAATGGATCTCGCAAACGCCTCTCTCCTTAACCTGGTGGCTCAACTTTCTGAACGTGTTGCGTTTAACGAAGTCGGCATTCGATCCTGGATTACCATGATCCTCGCGCCCATCCCGCTCGTTGAAGGTCTGTCTGATCTATTATTTGGAAGTAAAACCGCACTTGTCTTTCAATTTACCGCAGCCGACAGTTCAGTGCATCGGGCAGCCGCCGAAATTAATGCCCAGGCCCACACTCATGGCTCCACACCACTAGCCCAGTATTGCTGGCTTTTGACATCGCAGGTCTTTGGCAACGTAGGGTCTTATCTCGCAGCCACGCCAGGCATCTTCATGCGTGGTCTTTGGGTTGGCACACCGATCCTGATACTGCTTGGTTTGCTCCACATCCCAACATTGCTGAGATTCAGCCACGAAGATCTGCGGTTCGGCCCGACGTTGCTCGTTGCTATTCCTGTTTTATCGCTTGTCATGATCAACACGCTCGTGACCGCCAATAGGCCAGAATATAATGTCGGTTTGGTTTTTCTGCTGACCTACGCCACCGCTTATTTGATTGGCCGCACCGACATCAGGCGGAAATTCTGGAAAGAAACAGAAGCACGTGCGGTGCACGAAACAAGCGGTCGACCTGTTTAGCGTTCGGCAGTCAAATAAAAGCGATTAACCCAGCCCTTTACCCGGCCATGGGAAACCGGACACCACCAGGATTGACACGTCCCAACAATTTTAACGCCGCGCGCCTGATGCGAAATGCCACCAACGATCGGCGTATACTCGGATGGCCCTTGGCGGATATTCAATACGTCCAGTTCTGCCACGCGGGCCACACGAAAGGACGGCTTCATCTGCCATGATGTTTGGCGCAATCCCGCGTTGACTTTTGGTTCTGTGGCAATCTTTTTCTTGCCCGCGGACGGTTTAGTCATAGGTTTCAACTTCACAGCACGTTTTGATTGTACCTGTTTTTTCTTCGGCGCAGTTTTCTTGATCTTTCGGACCTGCTTAGGCGTGTCTGCTTTCCTGGAAAGCCCAGATCCGAGCGACGCCATTTTAGTTTTGGCTTTCGTGGTTATCGCCTTGGCCTTAGCTGCCTTCACCACTTTTTTCTGAACGGTGGGTGCGCGCGCCGCAGGCACGTTTTGCACAACCTTCACCTGGGCTTGAGGGGTTGCTGCCACCACCTGCACATCGGGTTTACGCGGCTTTGTTCGTTTGATATGCGCCGTACCGGTTTCACCTTTCTGGCTTTCCCAGAAAATTTTATTGCCCAGTTTGTGTAGTTTCAGACATTGCGCTTTGCCATCAAACCAAACTTTCCATTTGTGACATATGCGCGTGCGCGACACCCACCAACGACCTGTATCCTGTGTCGCGCCGAGATAGAAACCCATTGCGCCAGCATTCGCTGCAAGCGATCCGTCCTCACCATAGTGCACAGGAATTATTGTACTGAGAGGGGTGTTGATGTGCATGACGGCACCAGACACCAAGTGCTTGATCGCAGGGCCTGACAATGCGCGTGGCGCTGCATAAGCCGCCGTTGCAGCAACAAGCCAACCCACAACCACAACACACCGAAATATCAATTTGCGTCCCTCAAACCGTTTTATTGGCCACAACCTCCCCAAAAAAGCTCTGTGGGCAGAAGTGCCTGAAGACTGTGGCAGGAACACGGAAAAATCACTTAACCGTCGGCCCGTGAGGCAAAGAAATTTGGCAGCACCATCTGGCAAGAACCAGTGGCACGTCAGAGATTTGGGACGAAGTGCGCCATTTTCTCCATTTGAACACCCAACAATTTTCCTTGGCGCGCCAACTCAGATTCGATACCTATAGGCAGCAAGAATAAATGAGGAGGCGGGCCATCCCGGCCGGTCTTAAAAGAAGCACCATGATTCCAGACCCATACCTGCAAGCCCTGATGGGCGGTGCGTTGATCGGCTTGGCCACCGTGCTGCTGTTGCTTGTCAATGGACGCATTGCAGGTGTCAGTGGGATTTTCGCACGCGCCTTGGGTTTTCGTGGACCAGAGCTTGGTGCCAATCTGGCTTTTGTCATTGGCCTGGTGCTCGGACCGCTTTGTTACAGCTTGATCTATGGTCTTTGGCCGGCTGCCGAATTTCGTATGCCTCTGCTATTTATGGCTCTCGCCGGATTGCTCGTCGGCTATGGTACCCGCCTTGGTAACGGCTGCACCAGTGGTCATGGCGTTGCAGGTCTTGCGCGTTTGTCATTGCGCTCGGTGGCAGCCGCAGCAACCTTTTTGGCAAGCGGCATTGTCACCGTTCTCATTATGCGCGCATTGGAGATGTTGTGATGACAGCGTCATTGCGCACACTTGTCGCCCTCGTTGCCGGAATCATGTTTGGCACCGGCCTTGCAATCTCCGGCATGCTGAACCCGGAGCGGGTGCGTGGCTTTCTTGACATCACCGGCACTTGGGACCCAACGCTGGCTTTCGTATTGTTCGGAGCTGTTGCGATCGCAGCGCTCGGCAATCTGGTGCGCAGATTGATGTCAAAACCCGTGCTTGATGACACCTTCCATATCCCTCAAACCCGAGGCCAGATTGATCAGCCCCTGCTTGCGGGGTCTGCCATATTCGGCGTTGGCTGGGCAATATCAGGTCTTTGTCCCGGCCCCGCCATCGCCTCGATTGGCCGCGATGTCTCGACGATCTATGTTTTTGTCCTGGCCATGATCGCTGGCGTTTTGATCCACTCCGGTCAAACCCCTGAATCTGATAGCTAAAACAAACTTCTAAAAACAGCGCCCGTAGTGCTTTGCCCCTTGTTCCCCGCGCAACAGCCGACAGGGTAAACCTAAGCCATTGTCCCCTCACCTAAGCACGGCCCTCTCGACAGGGCCCGGTTGCCGATGCGGCACCTTGATGAGGAGGATTTTTAATATGTCATTGCGCGTTTTCACATCTCACGCAGCGGTTGGGCTGGGCGTCTTTGCCGTGTCTGCCCTAAGTTTTGCAGCCCGCGCCAACGCAGCCGGTGACCCACGTGGCATCTGGTATGATCACAACGGTCGCGGTGCCGTCGAAATTAAAGAATGTGCCTCTAACGCCAGGCGCCTGTGTGGTCATGTTGTTTATGTCAAAAAGGCCCGCAACAAGAAGCGCTGCGGCATGCAGATTATTGGCAATGTGCGCAGCAATGGCCGTGGCTGGATCTACAGCCCCAAGCGTGGCCGTAGTTTTCCATTGGCACTGAAACGTCTCAGCAATGATCGCCTGCGCATCGTCGGCAATGCCGGTTCATTCTTCACCAAAACCTACACTTGGAAGCGCGCCCCGGACAGCGTCGTCAACTGTGGGCAAGCTGTTGTTGCAAAGGCCAAGCCTGTCGCAAAACCTGTTGCTGCAGCACCAAAGGCGGCAACGACGCACACCACAACGACAACTAAAACAAGAACGACAACAGCGAAGATTTCTGACGGTGACACCGGCAACGCGTCTTCTGCAACTGCAGTCCTGCTCGCAACATCAGCTGTCGCAGCAGCACCAGCACCAGCACCGACGCAGGCTGCACCGGCCGCCCCTGCCACCATCGCCAACGTTGCAGATGATCTTTCACCTCCAGGTGGCCTGTCCAAAGGCGGTGATGGCAAACTTGGCAAATTGAAAGAAGTGATCAACAAGTTCACCCGCGGCAAAGGCCTCAAAGGATTTAAGTTGAAAGGCAAGGGCCGTGGCAAATGCAAATACCGCATCCCTTATGTTGGCCGCACCATTCGCGTACCCTGCAAATAGACTTGGTAAACAGACCAGAAAATAAAAAATCCCGTTGGCGCAGAAGTCAGCGGGCTTTTTAAAGCGCACATGTCCCCAGACTAATCATCAGCAGGCTTGCGAGGAAAGCGCCACTAATTCTCCTTCAGCGCGTGCGCAATAGTTTTGCGCATCACACTTGGCAACGCTTGGTCAGCCAAATCGCGCCGCGGCACCCAGCGACAGCGCGCAGCATCCGCCCAAAACGTCAGTTCAGCATCTTCGGGCACGATGGCGCGGAACACCAGAAGCTCCAAGCGAAAGTGCGTGAACGTATGCACCACCTGGCCCGGCATTGCCCACCAGTCCGCATGTAAGGGTGCCGCTTTGAGTGCAATGTCTGCTGCCAGCATTTCATCAACCCAGTCGGTCGATGGTACTTCCAACATCTGGGCCAGCAACCCTGTTTCTGGTCGCTTACGCAGCAGAACGTGGCCGTCTTCGCGCAACGCTAAGAAAGCAACACCAAACCGCGTTGGGCGTTCAGGCTTCGGCGCCTTCATCGGCAACTGCGCTTCAATGCCTTTGAAGTTGGCATGACAGTCGCCTTGCAGCGGGCACATCATACAAGAGGGGTTTTTAGGCGTGCATACTGTGGCACCCAGATCCATCATCGCTTGCGCAAAGTCACCAGGGCGTTGGTCCGGCGTTAGCGTTGCTGCCAACCGTTTGATCTCAGCCTTCGCCCCGGGCAACAGATGCGTGACCGCAAACAACCGCGACACCACACGCTCAATGTTGCCATCGACGGGCGTTGTCGGTTGATCAAACGCGATCGCCACAATCGCCGCCGCCGTATAAGGCCCAATACCAGGTAGCGCCTGAAGTGCCGCTTCCTCTCTTGGAAACGCGGCACCGGGCAACGCCGCGACCTGTTGCGCGCAGGTATGGAGATTGCGCGCGCGTGAATAATAACCAAGCCCCGCCCAGGCACTCAGCACCTCTTCCTGATCGGCTTGGGCCAACTTTTTGACCGACGGCCAACGGGCAACAAACTTTTGGAAATAAGGAATGACGGCGCGCACCGTCGTTTGTTGTAGCATCACCTCGGAAAGCCAAACCCGGTAGGGATCGGGCGTTTCGCCAGGTTTTGCCCGCCACGGCATCTCGCGACGCTCCTGGTCATACCAATCAAGCAACGCCTGCACTGTATCTGGCCCGGCAGGGCGCAGTGGTAATTGATGTCGAAGAATATCGGTCACGGAGCGGGATCAAGTCCTAGAGGTTTGCCGCGAATCACGCCTTAAAGAGTTAGGCAGGCCCCGACGGCCTTGGCACGTGAATTCGGAAACTGACATGGACCAGCACACAGAAAAACGCTTTGCGCCGAGACCGTCAGCAAACCTCGCACCCAAAAAGTCTCATCACGTCCGTGCGCCCAAGACCGCTCCGATTGTGCCTGAACGTGCATTCGCAGCGCTACCAAACGGACCCAAACGCTACATCGCGGCCAAACCATTAGCGCGTTTTATTCCCAATCTAACCAAAAAGGTTTTTCAAAAGCATGGCTTTTCATCAGTCAGCCTGGTGGCAGATTGGTCAGAGGTCGTTGGCGCGTCCTTGGCGGTGCAATGCCAGCCCGAACGCTTGAAGTGGCCCCGGGCTGCACAGCCAAAAGCGGGTGACGCCACACCCACCCAAGCAACGGGCGCCACGCTGATCTTGCGCACCGATGCCGCCTATGCGCTCGAAATTGAATATGCCAGCGCCCAAATCCTGGAACGCATCAACGCCTATTTCGGCTATCGCGCCATTACCACGCTGAAGATCGTACAAGGGCCAATGATCGACACAGGCGACACGACCCCGTCGATTACGCCGCAGCGGCGTCCACCCCCCGCCGATCCAAACGTGGTGCGCAGCGTTGATGCCGCCATTTCCGACATCGACGATGAAGGCCTCAAAGCGGCCCTCACGCGCATGCGCAAAAGCGTCCTCGCCGGCGGCTAATCCGTTGCTATAAAGGCACAATTGTTGCCTGTTCTGGACCCTGAATGCGGCCATGCCCCAAAAACGGCCCGATACGCCACCACTGTGGGCCTGAAAAAGCCCACAAGATCGGCCTTGTGAAACGTTGGAACGCGACTTTGAGCAGATAAGTTGATCGCCAATCATGGGATGGAGCGTTGAGCAAACAGCTTCAGTGTGTACAACAAAAGGCTCGACGCTCTAGCCCGCGCCCGCAAACAGCCATTCAGGTCGCATTCAGCGCGGATTTGCCTTAATCAGGCAGTCAACCCATGCTAACCGCTGGGGCAAGCCCACTATGCCGCCGCCTATACCCAGGCGCTGGCGGCCAACAAGGAGTTCCCTCACGTGCCGAAGTCGCCCTCTTTTCTGACCTTATTTAAGCCCAACACGCAGCGCTTTGCCTTGAGCGCACTCGCAGCCGCCTTGGCAGTGACGGCGACACTCGCCATTGCACCGGCCGACAGCATGGCCCAGCGCTCAAGCGGACCAGATGAGGTTGATCAGGCTGAGCTTCTGAAAGAAGGCCAGCTCAAGGATATCTCCGTAGGCGAAACAATGGCGCCCGTTACGATTGTAGAATACGCGTCGCTGACATGTGGCCACTGCGCCAACTTCCACACCCAAGTGTTGCCAAAGCTGAAAGAGAAATACATTTCCAAAGGCAAAGTCCGCATCATCATGCGTGAGTTTCCACTCAATGCCCGTGCCTATGCCGCCTCAATGATCACACGCTGTGCCGCTGACAGCACCACACTGCCTCTCGTTGACGGCTTGTTTGAAACCCAGAAAGACTGGGCCTTTAAACGCACCAACAAAGAATTTAAGCAGGCGCTATTTGATTTCACCAAACAAACTGGCCTATCTGAAGCTGACTTCAACAAATGCCTAGGCAACAACAAGTTGTTGAATGATCTGACGACACAATTCACCAAAGCCAGCGAAGTGTTTGGCGTCAACGCAACGCCTGCCTTCTTCATCAATGGAAAACGTTTGCGCGGCGGGCCAACGGTAGAAAACTTTGAAAAAGCCATTGATCTGTTGCTGACTGATAAAAAAGATTAAGAGGCAAGCTTTCGTGCGTATCTGGAGTGCAATTGCAGCGACACTTTCTGTCGGCTTGCTCAGTGCAGGCTGCAATAATTCTGCAACGCCAGGATTGTCGGGCGGGCTTGGTTCTGATGCCAGTTCTGGTAACAGTGGTGCCAGTGCGTTGCTGACCAACACAGGTGCAGCCGCTGATGCCAAAGGTGCAAGTGTCACCTTTAATCCACTCGCCACCCCCCAGACGAAAGCACCTGGTGGCCGTGAGGTAATTAAAAACCCGACCCTTGCCGATGTGCTGGTGAAGGGAAAACTACCCGAGTTTACGCTCGGCCGCGCGGACGCGCCTGTCACAGTGATTAAATACGCCTCGCTCACCTGTCCTTACTGCCGTCAATTCCACCAAAAGGAATTTCCCAAGCTAAAACGCGAATTGATTGATACCGGCAAAGTCCGCTTCATCATCCGCGAATTCCCCATTGGTCGGGCATCAGGTAACGCCACAATCGCCTTGCGCTGCGCCAAGATGGACACGTACCTGGATCTTTATGGGAAATTCCTTGCCCAACAGGCCAACTGGGTGTCCCAGGATGTGCGCCTGGACCACATCTACGCTGTGGCACAACAGGTGGGGATGAAGCGTGGCGAATTTGACGCCTGCTTGAAGAATCAAGGCATGATTAATGACCTACAATGGGTCAAGGATCGCGGTCGCAAACTCGGCGTTATTGGCACGCCGAATTTCTTCATCCAGAACAAGCTTTACAAAAAGCAGCTGACGGTTGCAGAAATTCGCCAGGCAGTCGACCAAGCGCTCAAGGCGCCAGCCTTAGCATCAAGCAACTAGGCTATTTGGCTTGGCGCTTATGGCAGGTCCACTGAAAGCTGACCCAACTGAGTGTATGATTGAGGCGCGGCGCAATCGCTGGCCTTCAAGGGATGGGCAAAGGGACGTTGCATGAAGATTTCGCGGCTCAGGCTGTTGGGCTTCAAATCGTTTATCGAACCAACTGATCTCGTTATCGAGCCGGGTCTCACTGGTGTTGTCGGCCCAAACGGTTGTGGCAAATCCAATTTGCTCGAGGCGCTCAGATGGGTGATGGGCGAGACATCGTATAAATCGATGCGCGCGTCGGCCATGGATGACGTGATCTTTTCGGGCACCAATACACGACCAGCACGTAACAACGCGGAAGTAACAATCTTCCTCGACAACACCGATCGCCAAGCCCCCGCCGATTTTAACACCCAGGATGAAATTGAAATTACGCGCCGTATTGAGCGCGAAGCCGGTTCCGCCTATCGCATCAACGGCCGCGAAGCGCGCGCCCGCGACATCAAGATTCTATTTGAGGACGCAGCAACGGGAGCGCGCTCGCCAGCGCTTGTCCGCCAAGGTCAGATTTCAGAGATCGTCAATGCAAAACCGGAACAACGTCGTCGCATTTTAGAGGATGCAGCTGGGATTGCAGGTCTGCATTCGCGCCGCCATGAAGCCGAACTGCGCCTTAGAGCCGCTGAGAACAATCTGGCACGACTGACCGATCTCTTAGGTCAAATCAAATCACAAATCGAAAGCTTGAAGCGTCAAGCACGACAAGCCCGCCGCTACAAGGAAATCTCCGGTGATATCCGCAAGGTTGAAGCCCTTGAGATGCATTTGGCGTGGACCGATGCCCAAACCGGTGTCGAACGGGAAGAATATAATCTCAAAACTGCTTTATCTGCGTTGGCCAAAGCAACCGAGCTTGAATCCCAAGCGCTGACCAAAGAAGCTCACCATGGCGATGAGCTGCCGCCATTGCGGGAAGCCGAAGCCGCGCGCGGTGCCGTCGTTGGCCGCCTCAATGTTGAGCGCGACAACCTAGACCGTGAAGCCCAGCGCCTGTCAGACCGCCAAGAGGAATTGGCTGAACGTAAACGCCAACTCGAAACAGACATCAAGCGAGAGCAGGATTTAATCGCTGAAGCGACAGAGATCCTGAACCGCCGCGAAGGCGAGCTTAAAACCCTATCAGCGCAGGGAGCCGATGCAGCAACGCTTGAAGAGAATGCAAAGCAAAAACACACAGAACTGCAATCAGATCTAACCGACGCAGAGCAGCGCTTGACAGACTTGGCCCAACAAACCGCCAATGCCAAAGCGCGCCGCCAAAGTATGCAAGAAATGCTGAACGAGCGCGCCGGTGCCGCCACGTTGATTGAAACCCAATTGTCAACATTGGCCCAGCAGGCGTTGGCCATCGCGGCCCGAGCACCTGATGCCGCAAAACTTGCAGCCACGCATAAAACCAGCCAAGGCCTAGCCGATGAACTTACCGACATCGAGCGCCAAGCCATTGCCGCTGAAGATCTTGCTGCAAGAGAAAACATCAACGCCACCGAACAACGCGAAGCCGCAGCACGAGCCAATCTGCATGCCAACGAGCTCAAGATAGAACGCGAAACGTTGGCAAAGTTGGTGACACCGACCAACGATGGCACATGGCCTGCTATTGTTGACGACATCCAGGTTGCAGCAGGTCTTGAAGCGGCCCTTGGTGCAGCCCTTGGTGATGACCTCGATGCACCGGTTGCAGCCGATGCGCCGGTCCATTGGACGCGAATGGACGCGGACGGCTCTGATGCAGCACTCCCAAGTGGTGCAGAAGCGCTCACCAACTTTGTCACAGCACCAGCAGAACTGGCACGGCGATTGGCGCAGGTCGGGCTCGTCGCCCGCCAGGATGGCGGGCGCCTGCAGCCTCACTTGAAGCCTGGTCAGCGTCTCGTTTCGCGGGAGGGTGATTTGTGGCGGTGGGATGGCTTTACAGCCGCCGCCGAGGGTATGACGCCTGCCGCACAACGTTTGGCAGAACGTAATCGACTGCACGATGTCATTATCCAGGAACGCCACGCCTTGGATCACGCCAAGGCTGCACGCGAGGCAGAAATTAAAGCCAAGGAAACCCACGCCAAAGCAGCAGAAGAGGAACGCCGTCTGCGCACCGCGTGGCGTGCGACACAGTCTGAATTGGCAAAGACACGCGACAGCCTCACCGTTATTGAACGCAGTGCTCGCGAAACGGAAGCCAAGATTGGCGAGGTCACCGGTGCCCGCCTCTCTGGTGAAAAAGATCTTGGCACCACAATAGAGCGCATCAGCGCCATCCAAACCCAACTTAATAGCGATACCGAGTTGGAAACCCTGACCCCTCAGCTCAGCGAAGCCCAGCGCGCCGTTTCCGATCTGCGCCAACACACAAGTGCAGCGCGCGACCAGGTTGCTCACCTGGAGCAACAGCGTCTTGGCCGGTCCCAACGGATTGAAGAAAACAACGCGGAAGTGCGCCGCTGGACAGATAAGCGTGAAGGTGCCAGCCAGCAGATCGACACGCTCCAATCGCGTCTGGCAGCCACAGCCAAAGAGTTGGAAGACCTCGCAGACCTGCCTGCAAAGATTGAAGCTAAGCACCAAGCCTTGCTTAGCCAGTTGCAAGAGGCAGAAAAACACCGCCTCGACGCTGCCGATAAGTTGGCGGAAGCAGAAAATGTTCTTGCCGCGGCCCGTCAAGATCTGCGTCAAGCGCAAAATCAAGTTGCAGAAGGTCGTGAAGGCCGCGCTGGTACGGAAGCGCGTTTGGAAGCCACCCGAACCCGTCGTCAGGAACAAGCCCGGCGCATTCGTGAGACCTTTGAGGTAGCACCTGAAGCCTGTCTCACCGTTGCTGAATGGGATGGTGAAAAACCGCTGCCTGCATTTCAGGAGATTTCCGATAAACTGACCCGCATGAAGACCGACCGCGACCGTCTGGGCGGTGTCAATCTCCAAGCTGATGATGAACTCAACCTACTGACCGAGCAATTCACCAGCATGGACACCGAGCGGGAAGATGTTGACGCTGCGATTTCGAAGTTGCGGGGTGCCATCAACAAACTGAACCGTGAAGGTGCAGACCGGCTCGCCGAAGCCTTTGACAAGGTGAACCGCCACTTTACAAACCTGTTCACCTCGCTGTTTGGTGGCGGGGAAGCCCGTCTTGAGATGTTAGAAGGTGAAGATCCGTTATCTGGTGGCCTGGAAATCATCGCCAAACCGCCAGGAAAAAAGCCGACGACACTGTCATTACTGTCTGGCGGCGAGCAGACTCTGACGGCGCTATCGCTGATTTTTGCCGTCTTCCTGACCAACCCGGCACCGATCTGTGTGCTTGATGAGGTCGACGCACCGCTTGATGATGCCAACGTGGACCGCTTCTGCACCTTGATGGAGAAAATGGCTCAGGAAACAGCGACCCGCTTCTTGATCATCACCCACCACCCCATGACAATGACCCGCATGAACCGCCTATTCGGCGTCACCATGGCGGAGCGCGGTATCTCGCAGTTAGTCTCAGTTGACCTTGAAACCGCGCAAAGCTTCCGCGAAGCGGGCTAAACCTTCACATCAAGCCTGTTGGCACTGGGGTGAGGTTTGGGAATTTTCCCCAGAGTAGAGAGAGAGAGCGCAAAGCCACAGTGCATGCAGTAATGCAATAATGTCCAAATGGCTGGCCATGACCACACAGCTGGGCCGACGCATAAATGCCTTGAGACTGATTAAACGCACCATGTAAATTCAAACTTGTTTTTAATGAGAAAACGCGACGCGTTTGAGCTGAAATGGCCTGCTCTTATTAACGATTGCAGCGGCGCAATTGAATTGAACGTCCTATTTTATCGGCATTTTTCACGTGTTGCATGTCGGTCAAAGATATAAACGCAACACGCGTATGGTTAGTAAACCCTTACTGAAACACCGAAGCTTTATTAGAAAATTGAGTGTTTTTCAGGCGCTAGCTACCTGCATGCAAAATGGATCAAAATTAAAATAAAAACGCCGACGCAAAATACATAGATCATTTTCCAGACAATTATTTACAATTGTATCTTTTACGATTTTCGCCACGCGCTATTGTAAAGTCTGCCCAGTTGACGTTGTGAAAAATTAAATGGGTGGCGTTTCATGTCTCAATTTTCTAGTGCGCTTAAGCGCACTAAACTAGCTTCAGCGTTCTGGCGGGATCGCGGTGGCAATATCGCACCACTGTTCGGACTTATGGCCATTGCCTTATTCTTCTCGATCGGCGGTGCCGTTGATTTTGGTCGCTGGCTCCACGCGCGCAACCAAACGATTGCGGCCATGGACTCCGCCGTTCTTGCTGGCGGACGCGCGTTGCAGGTTGGCGAATCTAAAAAAGCTGCAGAGGCCACGGCCGAGATCTACTACACTGAAAACATTCAAGGTCGTCTGCCGCTCGAAAGTGATGATATAAAATTTGTTGCGGCAAATGACGGTTTGTCCGTCAGCGCTGTCGGTAACGCGTACATCCAAACCCCGTTCTTAAGCTTGGCAAAGATTGATAACTTAGCCTTACTTAATACGGATGGCGTTGACTCTTCCAGAGCCGAGGTCGGGGTTGGCAAAAATGCAGGTATCAACCTTGAAATCTCATTGATGCTCGACGTCACTGGGTCGATGTCTGACCCGACGAGCGGCAACAGCACCAAACTTGATGATCTCAAAGCTGCCGCGAAGGACCTGATCGATATCGTTGTTTGGGACGATCAGAGCAAGTACAAGTCACGGGTTGCCTTGGTGCCGTTCTCTGAAGGTGTCAGGCTTCCAAATGACCGGACCTTGCAAAAAGCAAGTGGCAGACGACCAGCGAAGTTTAGGAAATATTACAACAGATTTTTCAGCATCAATTACTATCGCACCAACTGTGTGGTCGAACGCACCGGCTCTGAAGCCTATACCGATGCTGCACCCGGAAGAAACCGCTATGTAATGGTGCAATACGTACCGAACAACAGCAGGAACTGTGAGCCAGGTGCCAACAACAAAATTCTTCCACTGACCAGCAATAAAAACAAGCTGCGTTCCAACATCGACAGATTGCAAGCAGCAGGTGGCACCGCTGGACAGTTGGGCACTGCGTGGTCCTGGTATGCGCTTTCTCCAAATTGGAATTCACTTTGGGGCCGTAACAGTCAGGCTGCAGCCTATGGCACCGCCGATACCAAAAAAATCGCAATCCTGATGACAGATGGTGACTACAACACACAATACACCAGCCAAGGTATCAAGACATTCTATCCAAGAGCTTACGCAAACAGCTCGTCAACCTTTCAAGCCCGTTCGCTGTGCACGGCGATGAAAGCCGCAGGCGTTACAGTCTATACGGTTGGCTTCGGCCTCTCCTCAGAAGCACCAGCGGCTACAACGACAATGGCAGAGTGCGCCACCGACGATGGCAAGGCCTTCACAGCTGAAGACGGTGAGCAACTGCTGCAAGCATTCCGAGCCATTGCGTTGGAAATCTCCAAGCTCCGGCTGACAAGCTAGTCATACAGCCTGAATTCTGAAACACGAAAAAGCCCGGCGAGGTACTCATTCCTGCTGGGCTTTTTCGTGTTTCAGGTTCCAATTCACCGCCTGCACGCGACCGTGTACCCGGCTGCGATGCCCAATTTTCGGCCCAAGTCCCCGCGAGTGACGTGCTAGATTTGGGTTAAATAGCTGTGCTCTATGAGCCAGCCCGGCCGGCACCCATACAAGACACGTTGACCCGGCTCTTTCGTGCAATTCAATTGACCCCTGCGCGGTTTCGCCATACCCCAAACGGGGCCCAAAAACGGGCCTTCCCTTGACACTTCTGGCGGCCCGCTCATATGTTGCCGCCGTCTGCGAAGCCCCGGGTTTTGGGCTTTGTTCGAACGAGGAATCGCGTCATGCCTGATCCGCACGATCGCCCCAAAGTAGGAAGCGGTTTCACGTCTGGCGTCGACAACCTGACCCCTGGAGAGCGCAAGAGCTTTGAGGACAGATTGTCGAAGCTAGATGCCAAGCTGGACGATGTCCAAAGTCGCCGTCAAAAAGCGGCGGAAAACCCAAGAAGACAAGGTTATGCGCTCAAAGGGCATGGCCATGGGGCTTCGGATGTCATCTGAATTGGTTGCCGCAGTTATTGTCGGTGGACTGATCGGATACGGGCTCGACAAGTGGTTTGAGACGTCCCCGTGGTTGTTTCTTATCTTCTTCATGTTGGGTTGTGCCGCTGGCTATGGTCAACGTGACGCGGGCATTTACGAAAATGCAGGCCGAGATCGCCGAGAAAACAGGCGGCGACATTGGCCAAGACCTTGCAGACGTTGATGATGATTAAGGCTTGGGGAGACGACAGTGGCAGCTGATCATGCAGGGGGCGGCGGTATGCCCGACCCAATTCATCAGTTTGAAATCAAGCGTATTTTCCCGCTTGAAGTGCTTGGCATTGATGCCACCTTCACCAATTCGGCGCTGTTTATGGTCGCCGCAACGGTTCTGATCCTCGGCTTTCTGACCTTCTCGATGCGCGGCAGGGCCCTCGTGCCAACCCGCATGCAATCGATCGCTGAATCGGTCTACGAATTTGTCGCCGGCATGGTTCGCGACACCATGGGCGAGCAGGGCATGAAATACTTCCCCTTCGTGTTCGCCATCTTCATCTTTATTTTCGTGCTGAACATGCTTGGCATGATCCCCGGCTTCTTTACCGTTACCAGCCATCTGGCTGTCACAGCAGCCCTTGCAGCGCTGGTCTTTTTGACTGTGCTTGTCATTGGCTTTGCCAAAAACGGCTTCGGCTTTTTGAAGCTATTTGTGCCCTCTGGTGTGCCGATCTATGTTCTGCCGCTGGTGGTGATGATTGAAGTCATCTCATTCCTATCGCGCCCGATCAGCCACTCGGTGCGTTTGTTTGCCAACATGTTGGCGGGCCACATCACGCTGAAGGTCTTCGGTGGCTTCGTTGTCATGCTCCTCGGCTCGGCGAGCGCTGCCGCAGCTCTGGCCCCTCTGCCACTGCTGGCTGCAACCGCCCTCACGGCACTTGAATTTCTAGTCGCTTTTCTACAGGCCTACGTCTTTGCGATGTTGACCTGCATGTACCTCAACGATGCGTTGCACCCAGCGCATTAAAGCTTCAACCCACGTAAACGAACACAACGTTTCATCACAGGAGAATGAATAATGGATCCAGCTTCAGCAAAGCTCATCGGTGCAGGTCTTGCCGCTATCGGCACAGGCGCTGCCGCCATCGGCGTTGGCAACTTGTTTGGCCAATTTCTGCAAGGCGCTTTGCGCAATCCATCAGCTGCTGACGGTCAGTTTGGCCGCCTGATCTTTGGCTTCGCTGTGACAGAAGCCCTGGGCATCTTCGCACTGCTGATCGCCTTCTTGCTGCTGTTCACCTAGAATTCAGCAACGTTTTAAACCCAAGCGGATGTTGACGTTTTCAAGCGTCCGGCACCTGCTTGGGCTTTGCCTCTTTTGAAATTTGAAACTAGGTTTTCGGCATGGCTAATACCGTCACCACCGGCACTGATGCGCCACATGATTTAAGCACGGGGACTGAAGTTCCTCATGATGCTGGCCAGGAAAAACCTTTTCCGCCGCTCAATCCTGAGAATTTCGCACCCCAGCTGTTTTGGCTGGCTCTGACTTTTGGCGCCCTTTACGTGATCCTATCCCGGGTTGCACTGCCGCGTGTCAGTGAAGTGATTGAAGAGCGCCGCGACCGCATTCAACGCGATCTTGATGCCGCAGATCGGCTCAAAGACGAAACAGAAAAAGCGCTCCGTGGTTATGAGCAAGCTCTCTCCGAGGCGCGCTCCAATGCGTCAGGTATCGCCAAGAAAGAGCGCGAGACCCTGGACACTGAAGTTGCCAAAGAACAGGCCAAGGTGGAAGATCAAATCACCGCCAAACTGACCGAAGCCGAGTCCCGCATCGCTGACACCAAGGCGAAAGCCCTTAAGGGCATCAACACAATTGCCGCTGACACCGCTGTTGCTATTGTTGCCAAACTACTGGGTGACACTGTCAGCGTTGATGAAGCCAAACGCGCGCTGCCAGCTGGCTCGCAAGACTAAGAGGTCGCTTATGTTTCCGCTGATGTTTAGCCCTTCCAGCGCTGAATTCTGGGTGCTGATTTCCTTCCTGCTGTTTTTTGCCGTCCTGTTTTACAAGGGCGTGCCGAAAATGATCACAGGCGCGTTGGATGATCGGGCTGAAAAAATCCGCACCGAGTTGGATGATGCTCGCCGCCTGCGCGAGGAAGCCCAACAATTGCTCGCCGACTATCAGCGCAAAGCGCGTGAGGCGGACGACGAAGCCAAGTCCATTATTGACCAGGCCAAGCGTGAAGCCCACGCACTGGCAGAGGAAACACGCAAGGCGACCGCGGGAGTCGTTGGAGCGTCGGACCAAGTTGGCTGAGGACAAAATTGCCCGGGCTGAGACCCAGGCCGTGGCTGATGTTCGTCGTACCGCAGTTGACGCTGCTGTGGTAGCCGCTGAAACCATCCTCAAAGGCAAAGTCGCAGGTGCTGGTGGCGACAAGCTGATTGATCAAGCGCTGCGCGATCTCAAAGGCAAATTGAATTAAGGCTCGGGACTTTGTCGTTTGCCACGCGCCAACGCTACGGTTCTCTTGCGTTGCGTTGCCTGACCTTTGCCAAAAACAAAGCAATAAAAAACCAAAAAAGTATCAGCTCATGATTGAGCGCAAATTCCCAAGCTTTTAAATCTGGGTGGACTTAACTCAGGCCAGGCCCAACGCTTGGCCTTTTTTATCTTGGCTGTGGGTTGAGCAAACCTAACCCGTTGGCCCACCAGCGGCCTTCACTGGTTTTTTATGAAAGCCGACGCGCACTTCTAAATCGCCAGGGCGCGCACCTTCTGGCACCGGGAAGGTAATCGTGCGCACCGCCGAGAAATAGCCAATTGGATTTTCGATTGCCACGTCCGTGTTGACGGTCAATGCGTCCTTGGCAATCTCTTTGCGGTTGTTGTCGGTGACTTTAACATCAAGTGGCAAAGCTACCGGACCTGAGCGGCCACGTGGGCCCAAAAGGATACGGCCAGAAAAACCATAGCGGACCGACACCTGGCCCGGACCAATGGTGCATTCGCGTTTGGTTTGTGTAATTTCACCACGATGCATGACCGCCAAGCCATCGCCTTCGCGACCTGGTTCATAGACGGTAAAATTGTTTTCCTGCGGCCAGACGACAAACTTTGGACAGCCGTGTGAAATGGAACCGGTATCAATCGGAGCAGGCGGTCCCCCAGCTGTGCCATTTTGCGCCGCTGCCAGGAGCTGTTCTTCGCTGACACCAGCGGTAATCGTCGCGGGTTCGGATGAGCCACCAAATCCAGACGTCAAAGAGGGCAGCCCACAGCCTGCCAAGACTGTGGTCAGTGCCAACAGTGTTGGTGCAAGTACGGGCCGCGCCAACGCCCCAATTTGCCGAAGTTGCCAAATTTGGATGATAGATTGCATCCTCAAAGTCCTACCCGCATAATCGTCATTCACAAAGCGCCATTTTGCTGGCATCACAACCGACCGAATCGCCGTTGACCGGTATCATAGGTCGCCATACAAGGCGGTAAAACCATCGCTCAAAGTTACCACCAATCCCCTGAGATCCAGCCCCAAATACCTTGCCCAAAACACCGTGATTGAGCCAATGACTGAAAGCCCCAAAGGCAACTCCACAGGCCTTCAAATTGAGCAACGTTCTAAGGCCAAACCGAGGCAGGCGTTAACCCTGCGGCTGGCGGCCCCACGTGGCTTTTGTGCTGGCGTTGATCGCGCCATCCAGATCGTCGAATTGGCGCTCAAAAAATACGGCGCGCCGGTCTACGTGCGCCACGAGATTGTGCACAATCGGTTTGTGGTCGAGAGCCTGCGCCAAAAAGGTGCCGTTTTTGTGGAAGAGCTCGACGAGATCCCCGAAACCGACCAACCCGTTATTTTTTCAGCCCATGGCGTCGCCAAAGCCGTCCCTGCGGCGGCCAAAGCACGCAATATGTTTGCCATTGATGCCACCTGCCCGTTGGTGTTCAAGGTCCATAACGAAGCCGCCCGCCATTATGCGCAAGGACTGGATATTCTACTGATTGGACATGCAGGCCACCCGGAAGTGATCGGCACCATTGGCCAACTCCCTGAGGGCACAGTGCACCTGATCGAAACAGTCGCCGATGCCGAAAGCTATCAACCGCTGGACACAGACAAACTCGCCTATGTGACACAAACCACCTTGTCGGTTGATGACACAGCACAGATTGTTGCCGTTTTGAAGCGCCGTTTTCCAGCCATCAAGGTGCCGAGCAAAGAAGACATTTGCTATGCGACGACAAATCGGCAGGCCGCGGTCAAAGCCATTGCCAATGATGTTGACTGCATGTTGGTGGTTGGTGCGCCCAACAGCTCAAATTCACTACGCCTCGTCGAGGTTGCAGAACGCGCAGGCTGTCAAAAGGGCCTATTGATCCAGCGTGCAGACGACATCCCCTGGGATGTGGTTGATGCAGCTCAAGCTGTTGGCATTACGGCTGGCGCCTCGGCACCTGAGCTGCTCGTCAACGAAGTCGTAGCAGCACTTGAAGCACGTTTTGACCTCACCATTGAAACCGTTTCGACGGCAGATGAGTCCATTGCTTTTAATGTGCCGCGTGAATTGCGTGACGTCGTGCCTGCAAGGCCCTAAAGTTATATCAACCTGTCCCAGCGTCCCGAAACCCTCTAACCCGATCGCAATCCTATGGCCGTTTATACAGACGTTGACGACACTGAGCTCAAGGCCTTTATCGCCAATTATGGGCTGGGCGAACTGGTGTCTTTTAAGGGCATTGCTGAGGGCGTTGAAAACACCAATTACTTCGTCGTCACCTCAACCGGACGCTATATCCTGACCCTTTATGAGCAGCGTGTAAAACGTGATGACCTGCCGTTCTTTTTAGGTCTGCTGGACCACCTGGCGGGCAAAGGCATGGCCTGCCCAACGCCGATAAAAACGGCAAACGGAGATCAAGTTACAGAACTATCTGGAAAAGCCGCCGCCATTGTTACGTTTTTGGAAGGCTTTTGCATGAAAACGCCAGAAGCACGTCATTGCCGGGACGTGGGCCAAACATTGGCCCGACTGCATATCGCCGGAAAATCCTATACCCAGCAGCGCCAAAACGCATTGGGCCTGACAGACTGGCAACCGCTCTTTCAAAAATTTGCTATCGAGGCTGATACCATCGTGCCCGGCCTTTCGAAGTTGATTTCTGATGAGCTTGATTGGCTTTCTAAGAACTGGCCTGAAGATCTCGAAACCGGAATCATTCATGCTGACCTTTTCCCTGACAACGTTTTCTTCCTGGGCGATAAACTTTCAGGCTTGATTGATTTTTATTTTGCCTGCAACGACCTGTTTGCGCTTGACCTCGCAATCTGCATCAACGCCTGGTGCTTCGACAGGGCACACCATTTTAGACAATCTCACGCAAACGCATTGCTGGAGGGATATCAAAGCAAACGCGTGCTCTCTCAATCGGAATGCGCCGCTCTGCCAACGCTGTGTCGCGGTGCGGCGATGCGCTTTTTACTGACGCGGTCTTATGATTGGCTGAACACCAAACAGGATGCCTTGGTTCGCCCTCATAACCCGCGCGACTATCTGAAACGACTATCTTTCCACCAACAGGTCACCACACCTGCCACCTATGGCTTGAATAACAACGCATGACCCGCAACAGCGACAACGAAGATCAAGATGTCATCACCATCTACACCGACGGAGCGTGTTCGGGAAATCCGGGCCCAGGTGGATGGGGTGCTATTTTAATAGCTGGCGCACACCGCAAAGAACTCAAGGGCGGCGCCAGCAACACCACTAACAATAAGATGGAATTGTTCGCCGCTATCTCGGCACTCGAAGCGCTCAAGAGATCAAGCCGCGTCGCGCTTCACACCGACAGCACCTATGTGATGAGGGGCATTTCGGAATGGATTCACAATTGGAAACGGCGCGGTTGGAAAACGGCCGCTAAAAAGCCGGTAAAGAATGTCGAACTATGGCAGCGCCTTGATGAGGCGCGCGCTGCCGCCATGACGTGTCCTGGCACTGGGTCAAAGGCCATGCCGGCCATCCCGAAAACGAGCGCGCAGATGAATTGGCACGCGAGGGGATGGCCGAACATGAGGATAATCTGGATGGAGATGGGGTGTAGATTAACCTGCGAAACGTTGGAACCGCGACTTTGAGCAGATAAGTTGATCGCCAACCATGGGATAGAGCCCATGAGATAGAGCGTCGCGCAAATAGCTTCAGCGTGCACAACAAAAGGCGCGACGCTGTAGAGTACGCCCACTGAATTCAGCCTTAAGACGAACGCGCTCTAAAGACCCGCCTCAATGGCTGAACAAACCGTCTCAGCACTCGACATACTGTGTTCAGGCGGCGCGTCCTCAACATTGAGCAACGTGACCACGCCATTATCAACGACCATGGCATAGCGCTTTGAGCGCAATCCAAGGCCGAAACCTGACAGGTCCAGGTCGAGACCAACTTTTTTAGCAAAGTCACCTGCGCCATCTCCGAGCATCACGACCTTACCCTCAGCACTGGTGTCCTTGGCCCAGCGCGCCAACACAAAGACATCGTTAACCGCCGTACATGCGACTGTGTCGTAGCCTTTTGCTTTCAACTCATCCACACGGGCCACAAAACCTGGCATGTGTTTGTTGATCACACGTTGGCGTATAGGCGCCCGGTACAGCAAACAGCACCACCTTCTTGCCAGAGAACACGTCTGATGTAGTCATTTTTCCAGGCCCATCTGCGCCCATAACAAAAAACTCCGCATCCGGAATCGTATCGCCGACTTGAATGGCCATGTGTTGTCCTCACTCTTTTTTTGATCACGTTTGTTTATGACTTATGTAAACCGGCCTCGATTTCTTGTATGGCCTTTCTTGACTGCGCCCCACCTTGAGCTCTGCGACACTGAAACCTGCCTTAACGCACAACAAATTCGGCCTCAGATGCGCCCAAACTATCGACCACAGTTGCCTGTAAAGGCTTGCCTCTCAGATCCTGATATTCGCTCTCCGAAAGCGTTATCTCAAACGATTTCATTGGGCCGGCCACCGCCGGAGTTTTCTTTGGCAACGGGATAAATAGACCCCCCGGCGCCTCTAAAAACAGATCCGCTTCCCGCGCCCCGTTTTGGTGTTTGGTCGCAAACCCAATGCGCCAGTTTTTGCCTTCCCTTTTGGCTGCCTTGACAGTCTGCAACATCGGGTCCTGCGGCCTGAGGTCCAATTGCGCGCGCGGTACCGTGTCTAACGCAGCGCGAAATTCAATTGGCAAGGATTGGCTGGCGTGCATCGGGACGGTGGTATAAAATTTCGCTTCTGTTGGCACACAAATGTCCTTGCAAATACCAAATCGCAGCGCCAGTTGAAGTCCTATCGGTTTGCCTGGATCGTTTGCTGTCAAGCGCACTGGAAAAATGACGCTCTTCTTGTATCCAATCGTATCGCCAATTTCCTCAGTCATGCGGTGGGGGGCTGGATATTGCACAGTTGCGCCGTTCAGATTTGATGAGCCGTCCCAACTAAATTCTGGTGGTATGCCGCCCGCTTCGCCAGGATGGCGCCAATAGGTTTTCCAACCCGGTTCCAATTCAAGTTGCACAAAGGCCAGCCGCGTTGCACGGTCTTCTTCATTGGGCCCTACAATCATACGCGTGCGCACTTTGTAGGCCTGTTGCCATGCCCCATCTTTGGCCCCATCTTTGGCCCCTTCGTTGACTCCAACTTCAGAGTTAACGCTGTCAGCGCCGAGTATTGCCACGCCCACAAAAAGTACGAGCGCCAAGATTTGAAAAATTCGCCTGCTGTGCATCCCTGCTAATGCCATTTTATCAGTCCAATATGTTGGCCACATCTTTGTCCGTATCCCTCAACTCGCGAATGGGTTTTTAGTCTTGGAAGGGCCCAATGAAGCACGCTATCAAGCCAGCCCTTGCACCAAATCCGCACGATGCTAAAATCTTGGCGCATTGTTTGACTACGTAACAATTGAGCCCTTAGATTTAGCACAACGCACCTTAGCAACGAGAACCAGCAGGTCTAACACGGAAATGAGCCAGCATTCAGAACCAACACACGGCGAATTAACAGACTTTCTTGATGGCCAGCTCTTGATCGCTATGCCGTCGATGTCTGATCAACGGTTCGCAAAATCCGTTATTTATTTGTGTGCCCATTCTGAAGAAGGTGCGATGGGGCTAATTATCAATCACCACGCCGATAATATCACCTTTGAGACATTGCTTGAGCGCCTAGAAATCACCACGGTAGATCAACCCATTATAATGCCTGCGTTTGCAGAAGAAAAATATGTCCATTTTGGCGGCCCAGTAGAAACGGGTCGCGGCTTTGTGCTCCATAGCACTGACTATTTCGTCAACGATTCAACATTGGAAATTGACGATCACACCAGCTTAACGGCAACCATTGATATTCTAAAAGCCATTGCCAGTGGAACGGGGCCTGATCGCTCAATCCTGGCTCTTGGATATGCAGGCTGGTCTTCAGGCCAGTTGGAAAGTGAAATTCAAGCCAATGGTTGGCTACACTGCCCAGCCGATCCCGATCTCGTATTTGATCCTGACGTGGGCACCAAGTACGACCGCGCGTTGGCCAAGATCGGTATCGATCCTTCTCGTCTGGTGAATGATGCTGGCCACGCTTAAATCACTTTAGTCATCGCCAAAGCACTGTTTGATCTGTGACACGTTGTTTGTCATCAAGGTCCGCCCATTGACACGTCATCCACCCACCTGACACTTACGTTTTACCGCTTCCAGACGTGTTTTTAGGATCCGTTGCAGGCAGCGGCGGTGACGCCGTTTTAGGTGCAGAATTTCCAGCAAGACGTCGCAAACTGTCTGCAATAGACGGCGGCAACTTAGAATAATCCACCTCGTCTACGGCCCCGTTCTGTCCTCCAGTATCAGTTGGAGACGATGGTGCTGCCTGTGCATCTTCAGTTTCAGGTCTGCGCTCTCGCGCTGGCTTTCGCGATAATTCTGATAGGCCCTTTGCCGGTGGCGCAGCGGTCCCCTGAGGCGACGGTGTGGCAACCTTGTCGTTGCCTGAGCCATTGGACCTCGGCGCTGCAGGGGTTTGGGGGGCAGGTATTGGCGCGACCGGCGTCACCGCCGTTGGAGGAGCAGGCGGTTTTACAAGACCTGGTCCGGTACCCGGTATCGTTGGAGGACCCAAAGGGTGACCCGCCATAGGTGAGCCTGTTGGCAACGGCGGGGGTTGGGTTGTCTCAGGCGGTATTACCGGCTTCCCGCCACCTTTTGCCGCTGCGCCACTACGATTTGGCGCGTTGCCTGTGTTCGGTTGATGTCGAGTTGCGCTTAAGTTTTTCTGTAAAGCCTTATTGGCCGTGCTGGTGCGCTTGGCCATTGCAATGCGCTCGGCAGAAGGTTTGCCACGGGTTCGGGCGACAACCTCATCGGGGCGCTCACGTTTTCGCGTGCCATTACGTTTTCGAGTCTCGGTTGCCGCGCTGTTAGAGGACTTGCTGGTGCTGACTTGAGCGCCCTTGTTGGCGTTGGCGCCGGTTGCTTCACCGTCACCCTCTTGCGTGCCACGACGCCGGCTCTTGAACAAACTGCGTGGCTTCAATTTGCGTCCTGACTTCTCGAGAATGCGCAACATCTGGATCACTTCACGTTGCGTGATTGGCTCGCCGTAGAAGAAACCTTGTGCGTATTCACTACCAATGGAGCGCAGGAAGGCCGCGGTATCTGGATCTTCAACGCCTTCTGCAACAACGGTCAATTCAAGCTCGTGGGCCATGGCCACGATCGAGCGCACGAGCACCGATCCGGTGCCGTCCATCTTCGCACCATCTTTAATGAAGCTTTGATCAAGCTTGATGCCATCGAACGGAAACCGCTGTAGATATGACAGTGAAGAATACCCGGTTCCAAAATCATCAAGTGTCAGCTCAGCGCCAGCACTCTTCAGCCAGCCAAGAATTTCAATGGATTGTTCTGGATTTTCCATCACCAGAGATTCGGTGACTTCCAATTTGAGGGCGCCACGTGGGACCAGATTTTGGCCAAGGATATGGCGGATTTCCTGAACTAGATCCTGTCGGAACAATTGCTTGGATGACACGTTCACGCTCACAAAGAGTGGTGTGTCTTCCCGCCTTGACAGCACCTTGTGCCAACGTGCGGCATCACGAACTGCGCGCAACAGGACGTGCGAACCGATCTTGACGATGAGATCCGATTCCTCGGCAATCGGTACGAAGCGCGTCGGATTCATCAAACCGTATTTGGGGTGCTTCCATCGGATGTGCGCTTCAAAACCAGCTAGTTCTTCCGTTGATAGCGTGTAAATCGGCTGATAAAGAATCTCGAACTGGTTCTTTTCAAGCGCCTTGCGCAAATCGCTTTCAATTTCTACGCGATCATCTCGATCGGCACGCATTTCAGAACGGAACAATTCAATGCGGTCACTGCCTTCGCGCTTGGCGCGGTACATCGCAATTTCCGCATTCTTCAAAAGTTCTGATTCATTCTTGGTATCACTGTCATAAACAGAAATACCCATGGAACCGTTCAACACGATATCTTGTCCGGCAATCTTGATCGGGCTACGCATCGAACGGCGCAGGCGCTCAGCAAGCCCCGCCAAACCATCAGCATCTTCTTCGCCCAGAACGATCATGGCAAACTGGTCACCACCCACGCGGGCTAACGTATCTTCAGGTTGCAGATAGCGCTGCAATCGACGTGCAACGGTCAGCAATAGACTGTCACCGACCAACAATCCGAATGAATTATTGACGTTCTTGAATTTATCGAGATCAATAAACAGCACCGCCGGGCGCACCTGATCATCCTTTCTGGCACGCAGAATGGTATTCGACAGACGGTCTAAAAACAGCGAGCGGTTGGGTAAATTGGTCAGGTTGTCGTGAACAGCGTCATGAATCAGCCGCTCATGAGCCCGCTTGCTTTCAGTAACATCACGCAACAGCCCAACGCAACGCAATGCTCTGCGGTCGGTGCTGGCAACGCTAGCTGCTTCCAATTCAAACCAACGGTAGCTGTTGTCAGCATGACGCAATCGGAAATCGGATTGGATTTTTCCCCCCGCTCGCTCTTGCACTGTCCACAACATCAATTTGAAGCGCTCGCGATCCGTTGGATGAATATGTCGGACAAAGTCATCGGTGCTGGATGAAAGCTCTCCTTGCTTGTGCCCCAAAATCTCTTCAGCGGTTGCGCCCACGCTGATTTCATCGCGCCTGGCATTCCACAACCACACAGCAGCACCAGCACCGTCAACGGCCAATGCGCGTTGCTGCATCTCATTCGGGGTCGAACCGTACTGGGGTTCCACCGTACGGAACGCAAACTGCGTAATTGTAAAGCCGATGGAAATAAGGATCAGCACAAGGAACGCGGCCAGTCCTGACACGGCCATATCACCCGACAGTCGGCCCATTAACAACACACCCGCGCTAAACACCCAAACACAGAACAACATCCATGTCGGAATCAACGACATCCCACGGTCTTGACCGCGCAACGCTAAGAACAACGTGAAGAAAGCACCGATGGCTGCGATGCCAACAAAAGAAAGCCGCGCAAACGTTGCCGCCAAGCGTGGGTCAATCACCGACAAAGCAACCAGAGCTAACTGTGCCAAAATCCAGACACTGACCAACATGCGGACCAAGCTGTTCCACAGCCCAAGGCGCAAAAATACGTATAAGAAGATGATAAAACTCGCCGCCATCGCAGATTCAGCTGCCGCGCGATAAACCGCGTTATCTTCCGGTTTCAGGTGAAACAGTTTGTGAAAGAAGCCAAAATCAACACACAAGTAGGCGAGCACGCACCAGCACACCAAAGCAGCGCCTGGAAAAATCAACTTGTGGTTGGCGCCAAAGATGGCCGTCAGGAAAATGGCCAAAAGGCCGGTGAGACCAAGCAGAATGCCATTGAAAAGCTGTCGGTCTTTGAGTTTCAATTCGTATTCTAACGGCTTCCAAAGGTTGATGCGGGCAAAGCGATCAGACGACAGCTCCATCACATAAGTAATGGTCTGACCTGGCTCCAGCGTCACGCGGAAGACATCGGCACGGTCTGACTTGATGCGCTCGGGCACAAAACCAATTGACGGTGTAATGGCATTGATGCGCTGTGCATCCAGATCCGGCCAGATCGCACCGGAACCAACAACATTGTATCGGTCAGCCGTCAGCAGGCGCTCAATCGGTTCTGATGAAGGGTTCTTAAGTGCAAACACAATCCAGTGCGGATTGGTGCCGCGTGTTGTTGCGTTGACGGAGACGCGTCCGGTAATACCACCGGCACTTGGCGCAGTCTCAACCTGCAAACTGTCGCCACGGTCCTGGTAAAGTTCACCGCGCGTCGTAATTTCAATTTGGTCCTGGTCAGGATTGATCACAATCGTATCAAGGGCCTGAGCAGGAACGCTCGTCACGGCGCTGCCAGCCGCAAGCACAAGCAGAGCGCACAACAGACAGGAGAAGCAACGCCCAAGGGACGTCAATGGTATGTGTCGGCGCTGAGACAAAAGACCTGTCATGCGTTGGCGCAACCGCTAGAGCTGCTCTTCCTCCGAGATCCGCGCATAAAGCAGATGATCCTGCCATGCGCCGTCAATTTTGAGATAGCTTTGCAAGCGCCCCTCCAACTGAAACCCATTGCGTTCTAAAACACCAATTGAAGGTGCATTGTTGGCCTGCGTTGCAGCCTCCAAGCGGTGTAGCTTCAAGGTGGCAAACACAAACGGCAAAACGGTGCCAACGGCACGCGTCATATAACCTTGACCCGTGTGTCCCACCCCCAACCAATAGCCGAGCATCGCCGATTGACAAACGCCACGGCGGACATTTGACAGAGTAACCCCCCCTATCAACATGTCATTGGCTGTGGAAAATATCAAAAAAGCATAGCCGCGATCATCGCGTGCTTCACTCTCATAGAATCGCAGGCGACGGCGAAACCCTGTCTTTGTAAGTTCATCGCGGGACCAGTGCGGCTCCCACAGCGCCAAGTGCATGCGACTCGCCGCCCTGAGCTCCACCCAGCGACCATAGTCCGTGACCCGTGGAGAGCGCAGTTCGACACCATCGCCGACGAGGGCCGACGTTTGTTGCAGCGTTCGATCTGATCTCAAAAAGGCCATCACACACCTTCCCGCGTTTCGTGAAGTGCAAACTGTTTGCCTGCTTCGTCAAGAAGGCGTTGACTTTCTGCGCCAGCGCCGACGACGGAAAACGTCACAACGCTCGCTGCCATGTCGCGCGCGCAGGCAAGAACGTCATCAGGTGTTACGGCATCGACACGATCAATCAGGTCTTCCTTTGAGATGACACGGTCATAGGCAACGAGATGGCGCGCCATTTGTTCTGCGCGTGCCGCTGAAGATTCCAAGGCACTTAGCAAGCCAACCTTAAGCTGCGCTTGAGAGCGTTGTAGTTCATCTAATGTCGGTGGACGTTGGCACATCGCTGCCAACTCGCTGGCAATGACACCGGTCAATTCGCCAGCCGCTTCCGGCGCTGTTGCAGTATGCAAATAAATCATACCGGTATCCTCCAACCCCCAGACATTGGAGTAAATCGAATAACACAAGCCGCGCTTTTCACGGACTTCCTGAAACAATCTTGATGACATGCCGCCACCAAAAATGCCGGAGAAGACTTGCGCTGAAAAATATTGCTCATCACGATACGACGGCCCCTCAAATCCCATCGCGATATGACACTGCTCAAACGGCTTGTCGGACTTCACCCGCCCACCTTTATAGCGGGCCTGAGCAAAAGCACCCTTTGACGGTGAATTGGGCGCTTGGAATAGGGCCTCAGCGTGGCGAACCAGGGCGTCATGGGCAACGCCTCCCGCCGCTGAAACAACCATCGTCGAGGGCCCGTAGCTGGCGGCTAAAAAGCGCCTCAAATCATCGGACGAAAAGCCCTGCACCCGCTCCGGCGTGCCCAAAATAGGCCGTCCCAGCGCCTGGCCTGGGTAGGAAACTTCATGCAGCAGATCAAAGACGATGTCTTCGGGGCTATCCTGGGTCGCGGCAATCTCCTGAAGGATCACCTCTTGCTCACGCTTGAGTTCATCCTCGGCAAACATTGGATCTTGCAGAATGTCGGCCAAAATAGCGAGAGCGGACGCCTCATCTCCGGCCAACACGCGCGCATAGTAGGCGGTTGATTCGTGGCCTGTGGCGGCGTTGAGTTCACCACCCAGCGCCTCAATTTCTTCAGCAATCGAACGCGCGCTACGTTTCTGCGTTCCCTTAAACGCCATGTGTTCTAGCAGGTGCGAAATACCATTGTCGTTTTCGCTTTCATGACGTGAACCTGCCGCAACCCAAACCCCGAGCGACGTTGTTGCCACGTGTGCCATGTGGTCAGTAACGACGCGCAGGCCATTGTCCAGCGTGGTTATCTCGAGGCTCATGCGCTAACACCTGCCCGATGCGCACGAATAAACGCCTGCACCTTGGCAAGATCGTTTGGCAGCTTTGGCATCCGTTCTTCATCTGTCAGTAAGCCAGAAAAGCGCGCGGGCAGCGGCGGTCGCTCGCCAGTAATGTCTTGCAACGCATCTGGAAACTTCGCCGGATGAGCCGTCGCCAACACGACCGTTGGACACGCGTTCTTCTTTTGCCAACGCGTTGCAGCGACATAGCCACATGCAGTGTGCGGATCGAGCGTATAGCCTGACCCGGCCTTCACCGTTTTGATGGCCTCTGCGACATCATCTTCACTGGCCCAGAAGGCGGCAAATTCGTTTTGCATACCCACATGCAAGGCACCGAGTTCAAACTGCCCTGTGTTAGACAAATCATTCATCGCTTTGAGAACCGTTTCGGAATTGCGTCCACTGACTTCAAAAAGATAGCGTTCAAAGTTCGAAGAAACCTGGATATCCATGGACGGTGAACTTGTCGCCGAAACGCCACGCATTTCATAACGTCCGCTCTCCAGTGCGCGCGGCAGAATATTGTTGGCGTTGGAGGCGATGATCAATTGATGGATTGGCAAGCCCATTTGTTTGGCGGCCCAGCCTGCAAAAATATCGCCAAAATTACCCGTTGGAACGGCAAATGAAAGTTTTTTGTCCGGACCACCAAGGGCAACACTGGCCACAAAGTAATAGGTGATCTGGGCCATGATGCGCACCCAGTTGATGGAATTTACACCTGACAAATGCACCTCATCACGAAAACCATGGTCATTAAACATCGCTTTGACGAGCGCCTGGCAATCATCAAAATTACCATCGATGGCAACTGCATGCACATTGTCATCGCAAGGCGTGGTCATCATGCGTCGCTGCACATCTGAGACACGGCCATCTGGAAATAGAATAACCATGTCAACACGACTGGAATGACGAAACGCTTCAATCGCCGCGCCGCCAGTATCGCCTGAAGTCGCACCAACAATTGTTGCGCGGCGCCCGACTTTGGCCAGCACATGGTCCATAGCGCGGGCCAGGAACTGCATCGCCACATCTTTGAATGCCAGTGTCGGCCCGTGAAATAATTCGAGCGCCCACAATTCATCACCCAGTGGCACCAACGGTGTCACTGCCTCAGAACCGAATTCGGCGTAGGCCTCCTGGCACATCACCTTAAGTTCTGCTTCAGAAAGACAATTCCCCACAAACGGAGCCATGATGTGGGCAGCGACTTCGGCAAATGATTTGTCCTTAAACGAGGCAATCGTCTCAGCTGAAAAATGCGGCCAGGTCTTGGGCAGGTAAAGCCCGCCATCGCGCGCCAAGCCTGCCAGCAGCACCTCATCAAACGTCAGCTCGGGGGCTGTCCCCCGTGTCGAAATATATTTCACGCGCCCAAAAAACTCCTATGGCGTTTGTGATCGCTCGCACAGTTGAAGTGAGGTACATCAGCCCGCCACCGTCACTCTAGGCTCTTGCACCAGGCCCTTTGACTGGGCCACCTGGGCAGATGATTCTCTTTTGAAGATAAACTATTCGCATCTACCACGGGCGTCTATTTGTGCTGTCCTTCTGGCTCACATCTGACGCGTCATCTCTAACCACCATCCTGGTGTCTGCTCCACATCAAAGCTGCGTAAACACCGAGCAGCGTCAGCGCCAGCCCAAACCAGGTCACAGCGTATCCAAAATGACGATTGGAGAGCTCCATCTTGCGCACGACCCCGCGCGGCCAACCGCCCGGTGCTGCCTGTTCTGCGTCCACAAAGAGGTTCTGCTTTGGGCCATAGTCCGCAACAGAAAGGCTTGCGGTCATGGCTTCAAAATCGCGCCAGAACCAAAGGTTTTCTGGCGCACTATTATCCGGTGTAAACGCTCCACCGCGCCCCGGAAGGCGCACGAGACCGATGATGTCTTGTTCGCCCGTGACCTGACCGCTTGCTCGCGTGTCAGATGCCTTCAGAGGCTCTGGCACAAACCCTCGATTGACGACGATGAGACCTTGCCCACCAGCTAACTGAAACGGCGTGTAGATCTCAAATCCAGGCCCCAACTTGGAATCTGGTGCATAGTAATAGCGCTCACTATCATGCACAAACGTACCTTTCGCCCGGACACGCAAATAGCGGACACCCGTTTCAGCACGTCGCATTTTCAAGGCCTCGGCAAACGCCACAGGCGCTGCTGCCTGACGCGTCTCAATCTCAGCGATTAATCCCTCCTTCCAGGCCAAGCGTTGGAGCTGCCAAACGCCAAGTGAAACCAGAAACACAAACGTGATCGTAGTCGCAATCGTCAGCGGCCAGAAACGCGGTCGCCGCGCGGGCGTTGCCTCGACATCCCGATCCTGCAGGTCATTCGCCATCTTTAAGGCGTCCTTCTTCGGCTTTGTGCTTGTACTGCAGCGCAATCAGCAGCGCCTTCATGAAACGCAGCAAAATCACGGCAAGAAGGGGGGTCAAAAGACCCCACAACATGACGTGCACCCAAAACGGAGGTGAAAAACCAAATTCGACATAGAGCGCGCCAGCCATCATCAAGGCGCCAAGCAGAAAAATAACAAACACCGCGGGGCCGTCACCGGTATCAATAAAATTGTAGTCCAAACCACAGCCACTGCAGTTTGGGCGCATATTGAGGAGTTGGCGAAATAGCGGGCCCTTGCCACACCGCGGACAGCGACATGTGAGGGCGGTGTGCAATACACCTGGTTCCCTATTTCGGTTCAAAGCAACCTCCCAATCGGCGACTTCCGCGTCGGCTCATCAAAATCGAGGCCGCATCGCGTACATAAAAAACGGGGCAGGCTTAAATGGCCCGCCCCGTTTTGATTTCAGTCACGCTGTCTGCGCATTATTTAGTGGCCAGCACCTGCATTGGCGCCCGCTCCCCAAACGTAGATGGTGGCGAACAAGAACAACCAAACAACGTCCACAAAGTGCCAGTACCAAGCAGCGGCCTCAAAACCAAAGTGTTGCTTTGCTGTGAAGTGACCTGCCAGCGCGCGCAGCAGGCAGACCAACAGGAAGATGGTACCGATGATGACGTGTGCACCGTGGAATCCTGTCGCCATGAAGAAGGTCGAACCATAGATGTGACCGGCATAGCTGAACGCAGCTTCCATATATTCATAGGCTTGGAAACCGGTGAAGACCAACCCGAGGATGACAGTCAGCACTAAACCGATAATCAAGCCACTACGGTTGTCTTTCAACAGCGCATTGTGGGCATAAGTCACGGTCACACCAGAGGTGAGCAGGATCAGCGTATTTATGACTGGAATGCTCCAAGGATCAAATGTGCCCTTGAAGAAGCCAGGCGTGCCCGCCGACGTTGCATCTACGGGTACGGGTGGCCATTGTCCACCAAGCACCTCGTTGCGGGTTGTCATGCCTACGGCTTCAGAAATGTTTTCGACTTGATAGGTACCGTTTGGAAACAGTGACGCGTCAAAGTAGGCCCAGAACCATGCTACGAAGAACATCACCTCAGAGGCAATGAACAAGATCATACCGTAGCGCAGGTGGAGCTGCACAACGGGTGTGTGATCGCCGCCGTGGGCTTCTTTAATCACATCACGCCACCACATAAAGGCACACGCGATCAATGAGGTCATACCGAGGGCAAACACCCATGAGCCTTGGACACCAAACAGGCCAGATGTTTCTGAACCTGTTGTCCGCATCCAAATAATGGCGCCAAACGCTGTTGCCAGTACCGCCATTGACGCCAAAAGCGGCCAAGGGCTCGGATTTACAAGATGGTAGTCGTGTTGGTTTGCGTGCGATCCTGTCATTAGTTTCTCCGTCCCCAGTCTTTCATGTGACGACCCTTTTATCTAAAGCGTCGCAACTTCAAGTCCCGTTTAGTTTCCGATGGCGGGCAATGCACGCGCATATACCCAACCGTTGCTTACTTCAATTACTCATAGCCTAGCGCAAATGAGCGCCCAGCTCATGTCCCTTTTCCAAATTTCACATCATCGCTCGTCACAACAGGCTTTGTCACGACCGCAGACTTTTCTAAACTCTCACCCTCATCATTTCCTGAAGGGTAGAACCGATACGACAGCGTAATTGTGCTGAGGTGGGCCGCGTCAACATCCTTAACAATCTCAGGATCAATGAAGAATGTGAGTGGCATCTCCACCGTCTCACCGGCGGCCAACGTTTGCTCTGTAAAACAGAAGCACTCGATTTTGTTGAAGTGTATGCCAGCGGTATCCGGCGTCACGTTGAAACCTGCGGTTCCTTTAATCTGCCTATCTGACAAATTGGTGGCCTTGTAAAAGGCTAACGCGCTTTCCCCAATTTTGACTTTCATCGTCGTGACAACGGGGCGAAAATCCCACGGCAAACCAGGCTCAACATTGGCATCAAAGCGAACCGTAATGGTGCGATCTAATACGACATCGGAGGCTTTTTCAACGCGCTGTGTCGTGCCACCATAGCCCGTCACCTGGCAGTACAAGCGGTAGAGAGGAACGGCCGCAAACGACAGCGCAACCATTCCCGCGACGCACCCGGCGCAGGTCAAAGCGACAATCTTATTGCGGTCCATGGACACCGCTTATCTTCCTTTCACAACAGCCACCTTAAAGCGACCGGTTAAACGCCTGGCCCAAGGCGCACCAGCGTTGCGACATAGAACAAGACCACCATCAATGCTAAGCCAAGTGCGATTCCGATTGACCGCGACCGCTGCTTTTGCGCCCGCTGCTCCTCGCTTTTGTCCTCACCAGCCATTTGGGTCCCTGTCGTTGTCACTTCATACCCTTAATCGGACACTCTACGCCAATAACGCCACAATTGAATGCTCCGCCAGCAACACGGCGAACAGAGCAAACAAATAGAAGATCGAAAATAGAAACAGTTGCTTGGCTGTCTTGTCGCTGTCGCGTCCTTCGCGGATACGCCACACACGCAGCGCCAGCCACAAGAAAATAACACCAAGCACCGTCGATGTAACGGCATAAGCCAGACCACCAAGACCGATGAAAACCGGCGTTGCCGCTGTTGCCACCATCAAAACGGAATAGAACAAGATTTGCTTGCGTGTCTCGCCATCACCGGCCACCACTGGCAGCATCGGGATGCCAGCGCGTTGGTAGTCGCGATTGCGATACAGCGCCAACGCCCAAAAATGCGGCGGTGTCCACGTGAAGATAATCAGAAACAGAACGATGCTTTCGATTGAAACGCTTCCCGTAACCGCAGCCCAACCAACCATCGGAGGAAATGCACCTGCCGCACCACCGATGACAATGTTTTGCGGTGTCCGCCGCTTCAGCCACATGGTGTAGATGATCACATAAAAGCCGATAGTCAGTGCCAGCAGCGCGCCTGCTACCCAGTTGACGAGCACGCCAAGCGTTAGAACTGAAGCGACCGAAAGAACAACACCGAAGCTCAGGGCTTCGTCTTCTGTCACCCGCCCACGAGGGATAGGCCGTGCCGCCGTACGTTGCATGAGCCGATCAATATCGGCCTCGTACCACATGTTCAGCGCGCCGGATGCTCCAGCGCCCACTGCAATCGCGAAGAGAGCAATCACAGCCAGAACTGGATGAATGTGGCCAGGTGCCGCGACCATGCCAACGAGAGCTGTGAAAATCACCAGCGACATCACGCGTGGCTTCATCAATTGGAAGAAGTCAGACAATGACGACTCGAAAACAGGCGTGCCAACCTCAGCGCCGCTGTTTACCTGTGTCCCCGACATTGCCAATGTTCCTCCCAAATACGCTCAAGTCACGTTTTTTATTTTTAGTTCTATTTTTGGAACCAAAGGCGGGATTGTCATGAGGCCCCGCCCAAAACAGACCGTTGCCAACCAGCGCCGCCCTCACCAGGTGAGCGCTGGTTGGCGTATTTTAGTGCTTATCCGAACCCTCAATGCGAGGCAGGGTTTCGTAGCAGTGGAACGGTGGTGGTGAAGACAGGGTCCACTCGAGTGTCGTGGCACTTGCACCCCATGGGTTGTTGCCAGCTTTTTCCTTGCGCGCAAACGCCACAGCCAACCCTATGAAGAAGCAAATCGTCCCGACGCCCGTAATGTAAGAGCCATAGGACGAGACTTCATTCCACAGCGCGAACGCATCCGGATAGTCTGCAATACGCCGTGGCATACCCGCCAGACCAAGGAAATGCTGCGGGAAGAACAAGACATTGACGCCGATGAACGTGAGCCAGAAATGCAGTTTGCCCCAAAATTCTGACAGCATGTAACCGGTCATCTTTGGGAACCAATAGTAGTAACCCGCGAACACCGTGAACAGCGCTCCGATCGACATCGTGTAGTGGAAGTGGGCAACCACGTAGTAGGTATCGTGTAGCGCACGGTCGACACCTGCTTGAGATAGCATCACACCTGTTACACCCCCGATGGTAAACAAGAAGATGAAGCCTAGCGCCCACATCATCGGCAAGCGAAACGAAATTGATCCGCCCCACATAGTGGCAATCCATGAGAAAATCTTTACGCCCGTCGGCACCGCAATGACCAATGTTGCTGCCATAAAGTAGGCTTGCGTGTTGACCTTCATGCCTGCGGCATACATGTGGTGCGCCCAGACAATAAAGCCAACCACACCAATCGCAATCATAGCGTAAACCATGCCGAGATAGCCAAACACAGGCTTCTTCGAGAAAGTCGATACGATGTGGCTAACAATACCAAAGCCTGGAATGATCAGAATGTAGACTTCCGGATGACCAAAGAACCAGAACAAATGCTGATAAAGCAACGGATCACCGCCCCCTTGGGCATCAAAGAATGTGGTGCCAAAGTTACGATCGGTCAGCAGCATGGTGATGGCACCTGCCAAAACCGGCAGCGACAATAGCAGCAAGAACGCTGTAACCAAGACCGCCCACACAAACAGTGGCATCCGGTGCAGCGTCATGCCAGGGGCCCGCATGTTGAAGATTGTGGTGATGAAGTTGATGGCACCTAGGATGGATGCGGCACCGGCAACGTGCAGCGCCAGAATAGCAAAATCCATGGCAGGCCCTGGGTGGCCAGCATTCGTAGACAATGGCGCGTAAACAGTCCAACCGGCACCGACGCCATTCATGCCTTGAGGTCCTGGTACAAACAGGGATGTCACCAGCAACGTGAGAGAGACGGGCAACAACCAGAACGAGACGTTGTTCATGCGTGGAAAGGCCATATCCGGCGCGCCAATCTGTAGTGGCACAAACCAGTTACCAAATCCGCCCATTGTTGACGGCATGATCATGAAGAACACCATGATTAAACCATGGGCTGTAACAAACACATTGAACGAATGGCCGTTTGCGAAAAACTGCATGCCCGGCTCTTGCAGCTCAAGACGCATGTAAATTGAAAGAATGCCACCGATAACACCTGCGACCATGGCAAAGATCAAATACATGGTGCCAATGTCTTTGTGATTTGTGGAAAAAATCCAGCGCTTTAGACCGCGCGGCGTGTGATCGTCTGCTGCTTGTGCCGTCGTACTCATTTTCTTCCTGCCCTTGTGCCTTGGGATTATCCCTAGAATTGATAGTGCCGGAACTCATAACGCGTATCAGCTCCGGCGTTGGCTAAACGCCTATTTTTTTGAAACCTGCACCACTTTTTGTGAAGTCTTGGAAGGCGCAGCTGCGACCGCATCAAGAACTTCTTTGGCCAGATCTTCGTCGTCTTCTTTCCAAGCTTCAATCCACTTTTTGTAGACTTCATCGTTCACGACGCGCACCGCAATCGGCATGCGCGCGTGGTCAAGCCCACAAAGCTCAGAGCACTGGCCGTAATAGACGCCCTCTTTTTCTGCTTTGAACCAAGTCATCGTCGTGCGCCCTGGGACGGCGTCAATTTTTGAACCGAATGATGGCACTGTCCAGTTATGGATCACATCATTTGACGTCACCAACACGTGGACGACTTTATTAACCGGAACAACGATTTCGTTATCGACTGCCAACAAGCGAGGTTTGCCCTCTGCTATGGCATCTTCGTCGGGCAAGATGTTGGAAGAAATTTCAAACTCACCTTCGTCAGGATACTCATAGGTCCAAGACCATGTGTTACCGATGGCTTTGATCGTCACTTCAGGTTTGGGGAATGAATACTGCAGGTACAGCAATTTGAACGATGGCACCGCAATCGCGACCAGGATGAGAATGGGGATGATCGTCCAAGCCACTTCAAGCAGTGTGTTGTGGGTTGTCTTGCTTGGAGTTGGATTAGACTTCTCACTAAACCGCCACATGACGTAAGCCATCAACGCCGTGACGAACAATGCAATAGCGATAATGATATAATTGATTGTGTTATAGAGCGATTGAATATCGCGTGCGACTTCTGTCACCGGCTCCTGAAAACTCATCTGACCATCGGTCGGCGCGCCAACTACTCCAGCAAGTGCCGGCTCAACAGCCACGACCATAACCAAAGCCAATGTAATGGCCGCGCAAAACGCAGCACCCAATAATCGATTCACCATGTAACCGCTCCCCAGTGCCGGGCTGGCTTTTTTAGCCAGCTCCTTCCCAATGCTTCGTCTCAAAGAGATGCATGCCCAAATCAACGTCTTGAAAAAGACGTCCCAGTATGGCCTCGCAAACGCTGACAACGCCGCCTCTCGCTCTCATCTGCCGTGATGACAAACAAAAGCCAAAGTCCGCGCCACGAATGCGCCTCTTCCGTCCACTACAGGTCAACCGGCATTCCGCGCCTAAGTCAAGCGTTGTGTGGCAAAACTACGCGCGGAATTGCAATCATCACCAAGGCGTTGCTTTGGTGTCCTGATGACAGGCAATGTTACCCCCAGCCCTGCAAATTTTGATGCCTAACCACATTTTTCGGATTGACGACACTTAACTGCCGCCAAATGGACCTCCGAATCCGGCACAACGACACGCGAACGCGACAAACGAGAAGGATTCTGAGTGATCATCGCCCTTTGCACCTCTCCCAAAAGCCCAAATCTGCGCATTTATTCATGGGGTCTGACACTATTGGCCCTGCTGTTGGCGTTCACCAGCCCAGCGGCCGCACAAACCCAACAGCCACAGGATGGCACTGTGCGCGCGCAACATGGCGACTGGCAGGTGATCTGCAAGCCACCACCACAAGGCGCTAAAAACGAGATTTGTGCTCTGGTTCAGGCGGTCACGGCAGAAGATCGCGATAACGTGGGACTGACCGTGTATTTCCAGAAATTCTCCAACGGCGCCAAGGTGCTGAGGATTTTTGCCCCGCTTGGGATATTGCTGCCGCGCGGCATCGGGCTCAAAATTGACGATAAGGACATCGGCAATGCGCCATTTCTGCGCTGCCATTCGTTTGCCTGCTACGCCCAGGTCACCGTTGACGACAAGCTGATCAAACGTTTGTCGACCGGGAAAACGGCTGTGTTTATTATCTTTCAGACGGAAGAGGCTGGCATTGGCATCCCCGTATCGCTGGCAGGATTTGCCCCGGCACTGAAAGACCTAAAATAGCCTGGAGCACGCCTAGGCCATCGCGCCTTTTCTCGTACCAGTAAAGCTATTTGCGCGACGCTCTATCCCTCCCATGACATCCCATAACTGGCCATAACTGGCCATAACTGGCCATAACTGACGATCAACTTATCTGCATTATATCGAAACCGATATATCGAAACCGATTTAATGCGGTTTGATCTAGGGGCCACCAAACCCTGAAACCGCCTTCACGTGCCTCAATCATGGCAACACCTTTGAGCGTTTGACAATTACGTATCTCAACCCCCCCAGGAGCGTCGCTTGGCTCGCGAGCTTGGTCCCATGGGTGATCTGCGGACGTTAAAGCATGCACGCTTAAGTTGTGTTTGCAGACTATAGTATACTTTAAGTATTTTCTAGTATACCCAGTTGCCGACCCCAGAACATCATGGTTAATATCACAATAACGATAAGAACTGCTCGGTTCGGGCAGTATGTAAACTTTATGAGTATTTGGGTAGCGTTGTGTGGGATCGGGCGGCTCAAGCGGGACCACGACGTGCGGGCATATTCCGACGTGCGGTTGCGCGCGTTTTCATCTCCCTCATCACGGGTTTTATTTTCTGGAGCACACATCCTGCATCCGCAACTGATGCCAATCCCGAGCCCATCCCGTGGCGTGAGGTTTGGATTGGCGCGGATGCAACCAAGAATACGTGGCTTGTCTATTCCGGCATGACACTCTCACCGTTCGGCCATATCCATGATGATGGTCTGAGACTTCGCTTCACCACCGGCTACGGTCAGTATGAATATTCCGGCTTTCGCACCGTTCCTGGCAGCGTTGGTTGCCACCCCGTTCTTGGCTGCCCTCCCGTCACCCGCCTGTTCAATTTTGAAGCGGTCACACAGTATGCCGAAGTTCTCGTCGGCTATCTCAAACGCATGGGCGAATTGACAACTAAAGTTTTTGTTGGCGCCGCCTACTCGAGCCACCGTATTGGCCCCGCTGACCCAGAGAACAAAGTGCAAGGTGCGGAGTGGGGCGTGAAAGGCGGCGTTGAGCTGTGGCTCAATCTCGGAGAAAATGCCTGGGCCTCCCTTGATACGTTCTACTCAACCGCGCATGACACCTATTCTGGACGCGCGCGTTACGGCTACCGCGTCCTACCAACGCTTTCTGTTGGGCCAGAAGCAGGACTGAACGGTCACATCCAAAGTCATGACAATGGTGATCTGGTCTATACCCGCGGTCGCGCCGGATTGTTTACACGCTATGAATTCGCAGGCGGTGAAATCTCCGCCTCTGGCGGCCTCTCCGCCGACATCGATGAAGACACAACGCCCTACGCGACGCTCAACTGGATAAGTAGGTTTTAAAAGCCGAGTTGCACACAAAATGTTAGCGTCAGACGTAGCTAAGACCTGATCTGGGGTCTAAAAACGCTACGATGTATGCACGTAAAAGCAGGCGAACCGCGCGCCAGAAAAGCCGGTTAATTGAGCACCTCGTTGCGGGCACGACAGGGCGTGCAGCGGAATTAGTTGGGCTCCAAGCCAACACGGCCATTCGTTTTTACATGCGCGACGGTGCGGATGTCTTCTTGTGCGAAGACGTGTGTCTTGAGGTCGTCAACCCGTAGGTCTTTGATCATTTCTTCCGGGCCTCCGAAGTTGCGTGTCATGCCAACATAGCGCATCTTCGAACTTCGTTGCGCTGCATAATTGAACAGCTGATCACCAAATCCATTGTTAGCGCGTGTCGTTGATCCCAAAACCGGTTCCCACTTTTGGGCGACACGCGGCCTGCCATCGAGGCCGATTTCATCGGCGAGTTCAGCTGTGAGGAACGACGACACGGCGCCAACGCCGGCTGCGCGGAGTTGGTTTCCAAAATCGTTACCGATATTGCTGGTTGCAGCGTCGAAAGCTTCGTCAGGAGACGCACCCGATGCAATGCCACCAAACACCTCACCTGCATTTTGCAACACGGTACCAAGCACGGTGGACGCACCGATGCGCGCAAACACATTGTCGCCACCAATGGCATTGCCAAGCGAGGAGCCCAGAACAGAGCCGATGGCTCCGCCTGCAATCGTTTCATCACGCAGTTGAATGCTGCGGACAACATCTACAACTTGACCTTGGTTGTCATGTCTAGTTGTTGCTAATGCCGTAACCGCGCCATTACCGTCTCCGACTGTCACACCTGTCGTCAGAGCAATGAAATTCCCATTTTCATCAAGTGTACCGTAGATAACATTGCCGTTCGCATCGCTCGTGTAGACAAAATTATCTGAGGCAATCCGTACTCCGCCACTGCTCGTCGGGCCACCGAGGCCAAACGGGGGTGGGTCAATCTGCGACGTAGGTCCTGGATTTGTGACAGGTCCAGGTTGTGGGCCATTTGTGCGAATGTAAATCTTATTTCCATTGCTGTCGTAGCTAATATAGCCACTAGGCGCAGTTGGATCATTGGGATTTCCCCAAATACCACCACGCAATCCACTCGAACCCGAGGCTTCCTCTTGGGGCCAGCCAACCTCGACCACACCAACTGATGAATTGCCCGCCGACGAGTCTAAACTATGCGCACTATTGTGAGCGGCATCTCCACCTGAGATTGAATTGAGTATAGAGTCACCAACTGAACCTGGACCTGACCCAGAGTTTTGGCCTTGTGTAAATGTTGCAAGCGTTTGCATTACGCTCTGAACGAAGACATTAAACCCGCCGAGTTGTTCGTAGTCAGCTTCTCCTGATTGCCCTGTTTCTTGTCCAAAATCCGGCAAGTCAAACTCACCAAGCGCTGAGACGATATCGCCATTCGCGGCAAAAGAGAATGCTGCTAGACGGCGTTGCTCAAAGTCGATGGCTGCCTGCGAAACAGTTTCAAATCCTTGTCCATGTTGAGCTAAGAAGTCTGCGCGTGCTTGTGCATTTGATGCAGAGAAGAAGTCGCCACCGCCTGAAGTTTCAATCCTATCAACGAGTCCGTCTAAAGCTTGCACAACAGCGCTATCAGGATATGCGGCACGCATAAGTCGAACGAGGGTTGTAGCATCTTCGCCCGACTGCATAAGTTCGTAGGCACGCTTAGCCCAGACTACAGGGCCAAGCACCGTGGAGATGGCCAAGTCTTGCGCCACATCACCGGCAATACCCGTCAGGAAGGCCTGATCAATTTCAAGGCCAAGATCTGAAGCCGCTTCAGTCCACGATACTTCGCGGCCTTCTGCAACACCTTTTGCTTCGGCATGCTGCGTGATTAGTACGTTCGTCACATATGCCGTTGCCGCCAGCACAAACACACTCGCAACACCGCCGGTCAATCTGTCGACCGCAGCACCCAATCGCAATCTCTGATCAACTTCAAATGGAGACTTAAATTCACCCCTAAAATCTTCAGAAATATTATTTTGCCAACGATCACTGGCAGATATTTCAGACACAACGGAGTTATACTGCGACTGCGAAAGGGCTCCTGCGTCTAATCTTTCTGTTAGGAATTCACCTGTCCCCTTATACGGCCTGTCATATTGACCTGATTGAGCTAATATATTTTGATCAAAGTCTGGATTTCCATTAGCTGCATTATTTAAGAAGTCCGTGTCGTCAGCCAGAACTCTACCTGCATAGGGAGAGTTGTCTTGATTTAAAAATTCGTAAATCGACAAATCACCTAATTGATTTGGATCTACATGCGGCTGACCAGGCTGAACAACCGGATCAAAATAAATATCTTGAGGAATTATAAGCTGTGAAGCAACCGTCGGATCGTTGCGCCAGTTGTCAAATGTATTCTTTAGATCAACGTCTGGATGCTGAAGTGTTTCCTGAATTACATTGCGAGTCAGTACAATACGCAAATTGCTGCTGAGAAGTGCATCTAAACCGGATCGTCCCTGTGCTTCGAGTAACGTATTTAGAGCCGAAGTGTCGACAACAATTACATTTTCAAGTGACATTCTGCAACCCACCCAAAATATTTGAATCTAGCCAAAGTTAAAGTTCACAACGATGCTTGGTAAGATAAGCGAGCATCGCCGCTTCGTCGTTTTTATTGATATCTTTTGATGCTGCGCTTTGAAGCAATCTGTAGGCATCTGATATACCTTCAGGAGATATATAGATGCCGGTTTCTTTCTCAAATGTTCGAGCAAGTTTGTGCATCTCTAAATTTGCTTCAGCCGGAAGCCACTTGCCCACGTGATCGACGAACAGGCTCCACAACTTCTCATTTGCCATGGCTAACTTGGCATACTTGAGAATGTCCTTAGGCGGGGCGAGTTCCACGGGAGGAACCTTTTGCTCCCATTTCAAACCATCAGGCTGCGTCGAACTTTCATTTTTGCTATCCATCACACCACCTTCACTTCTTTCGTGCCGTCTTTTGATAGCGCGACGTAGCGGATTTCCTCATTGGGAAAGACTTTGGCTTTCAGGTCTTTGATCATTTCTTCAGGGCCACCGAAGTTGCGTGTCATGCCAACATAGCGCATCTTCGAACTTCGTTGCGCTGCATAATTGAACAGCTGATCGCCAAATTCATTGTTAGCGCGTGTCGTTGATCCCAAAACCGGTTCCCACTTTTGGGCGACACGCGGCCTGCCATCAAGGCCGATTTCATCTGCTAATTCCGCTGTCAGGAACGAGGCTGCAAAGCCAACACCAGAAGAACGTATCTGGGCACCAAATTCGACGTCTATATTGTCGAATGCAATGCCGCCTGCCTCTTCAAACGAAAGAGATTCACTGCTTCCGTCAGAATAAACTCGCGAACCATTCGCATAAAGGTCAAAGCTCTGACCAACGTTGATCAAGACGGTCGATAATGCGCTACCCGCAGCGACCTGGGCAAAGACGTTGTCGCCACCGATCAACTGACCCAAAGACGAGCCGAAGATGGCACCAACCTGTGCACCTGATATGAGATCGGGTTTGGCCAATTCTATGTGACTGGTCAGACGCGTGTCTTGCTGGCGCACCTCTCGAACCGTCGTCTCCCACGACGCCGCATTCTCAGGATCTTCTCCGGGCGTGAGGGTGCGTTCAACGGAAAAGTCATCGTAGTTGACGGTTTTGCCGGACAATGTCATGCCAGCATTTTCGCCAAACGCTTCTTCAAAATTTAATTCGCGCGACGACCAGTCCACGTCTTCAGCGGATTGTGCCGTGTTATATTCAATCACTTCAAGAGATGTTGGGCCGCCTGGGCCGACAGGGGATGTGATGTTGGCGTAGAGAAGTGGATCTCCGTTGACTTGCGACCAGGAGAACGCTTGATTGACGTTGCCAATGTCATCCGTGGAGATTGAAGTTGAAAAGTTGTAATTTCCGCTGTTCAGGGCGTCTGCTGTACTCCCTCCAAGATCCAAAAAACTGACATCGGGAATAGTAGACGCCGCGCTTGCATCCTCACTGGACCAACCGAAATAAGTCAAAACCCCAGTAGCACTTGCAGCTGCATAGGGCGCTAGCTGACTTGCAGTATTCGTAACTTGTCCTGCAAGCCTGATGCCGCCGACCACCAAGCCACCAGCTGCGGCGGCCAAACCACCAACTAGGAGTGATGGCAATGCAGGTGAATCTAAACCTGGCTCAGGCACAGGTAGCCCGAGTAGTGCAGCGGCAAACTCCGGATCTGGAACTGGTTCACCTGTAGTGCAATCATACACCTTCTCAATCATCTTTGAAGCAACCGTGGCTGGCACAGCAGTTATAATGTTGATAGGAACAGCATTGAACGATGTTATATCTGATCCAGCCCCGGCTGATGGTAGTTCCTGCTCAAGCCAGGCGGAATAGTCTTCTGGCATAACCCCAGCAACACAGGCGATTGCTGGTCCCGGCGGAGCATCAACAGGCATTTTCGCCGAAAGATAATCAATAGCCAGGGAACGCGCACCTGTTGGAAAATAACCCTGAAATTCTGCAGTCGTTGTTACCGAATTTTCGATGTACTGCCCAAGTGGCGTGTCTTGCCAAATATATCCGTTTCCAGAAAGTACGTTATCACGAACGTCGAGCGCATTTTGATAATTACTTTGCCCATTCAGACCTTGACCCGAAAAGAAGATTGGGATGCCTTGACCTGCCGCCGATAAGGAAAACATGTCATTGACTGCATTTACAAAAATTGGATCACCATGCACGGCAGCTTGATTGACGAGCCTCTGCGCTGCAGCTTGCGCCACTACGTTAGACATTGTGTCAACTTGCGCTTGCAGATCTGCTATTGATGTCATGATATCCTCTGGGATTTCGAAATTAGAATTACGATTTTCTCAATCGTTGAACGGGGCTAAAAATTCGTTGTAAAACGTCACGCACTCAACCCGTGGAGGCTCCGCACCAGGAATTTCCAAATAGAGCTCCAATGCGGCTTTAAAGTCTGCAGCAATGCGCGGATAATCATCTTGGGTTAGTTCGCGCGAAAGAGACTTCATATCGAGAAATAGAGAGCATTTGGGCCCAAGCTGCATGCTACAGTCAGACTTTGGAAAATCCGCGCGGGGAACATCGCGTAAATTCCTATTCGCGCTCATTTTAAAAGAAAGATCATGCCGTTTATAGAAGAAAACCGGAAACATTGCACCCGCACACATAATATCTGTGTCGATCCCGTTTGTTAAGTAAGACCTCGGTAGCGGTTGATGGTCGTGCACAAACTGTTCCATTCTTACTTCATAATGCCAAGGCATCGCGACACACTCCCTGCATCAAAAATTTTACCTTTTTACTATTGGGACCAAAAAAGTATATTGAGCCCATCACACCACCTTCACTTCTTTCGTGCCGTCTTTCGACAGCGCGATGGTGCGGATGTCTTCGGTTGGAAACACGTGTGTCTTGAGGGCGTCAACCTGTAGGTTGGTGATCATTTCTTCCGGGCCACCGAAGTTGCGTGTCATGCCAACATAGCGCATCTTCGAACTTCGTTGCGCTGCATAATTGAACAGCTGATCACCAAATCCATTGTTAGCGCGTGTCGTTGATCCCAAAACCGGTTCCCACTTTTGGGCGACACGCGGCCTGCCATCAAGGCCGATTTCATCGGCGAGTTCAGCTGTGAGGAACGACGACACGGCGCCAACGCCGGCTGCACGCAACTGAGTGCCAAAATCCGCACCATGATCGAGGACTGCAGCATCCGCGGCATCTTCAAACGAAGCGCCTGCAGCGACGCCACCGAATGTCTCGCCAACATTTTGCAGCAGCGTGCCAAGCACCGTTGAGGCACCAACCTGCACAAACACATTATCGCCGCCAATTGCGCGGCCAAGCGAAGAGCCAAGAACGGAACCGATCGCACCACCAGCAATGGTACTCGGGTCATTTTGAATCGCCTGGAGCAGGACCAGACGCTCATCAATTTGTGGTGCGCTTGTAAACGTCGTCTCCCACGACGCTGCATTTTCCGGATCTTCACCAGGGGTGAGTTCGCGCTCAACAGTGAAGTCATCATAGTTGACGATTTCGCCAGTCAAAGTTATCCCGGCATTTTCGCCAAATGCCTCTTCAAAGCTAATTTCTTTTGATGACCAATCGGCATTGTCGGCCTGAATTGCGACGGAACCACCGCTTTCCGTATCAGTCGCAGTTAACGTAAGCTCTTGGTCTCCGTTGTAGAGCGTGTATTGGTCGACATCGGTAATTGTGACACCAAATCGAACATTTTGATCAACATTTTGAACCTCAAATAGATTTCCATTTCCGCCCAAGGAAATGAGTTCAATTCCTGTTGTTGGCGATGCAGTGCCGCTCCAGTTCTCATAACCTTCTGGCCTGGGTCGGCCCAATGCATCATAGTTATTCTCCAGAACGGATCTTATGTAGCTTTCTTCAAATGCCTGCTCCATATCGTCAGTGTAGGCATCAAAAATTTGAAGCGTCGATTGCAAGGCTCCATCGCTGGCCCAATAGGCCGCGCCAAAACGCGTCAGACTGCCAAGTTGCCGACCTACAACCCCCCAATTCTGCGATTGCGCGCCCAAGGTATCACCTTGCGCCAATAGCTGCGTTTGGGACTCTTGCGCAGCATTCAAGTCTTGAACTGCGCCACTAACGCCCAAGGCCGTTAGTCCAACTGATCCTACCACACCCAATCGACGCATCCATCCTATTAGGCCAACGGATTGTGGTCTTACTTGTAGATCAAAATCTTGTGCAAATTGTTGGGAAAGCGCGTCGCGACCAAGGTTCAAATTGACATCAAGCGCAGTGCCGGTTCCAGGCGTGAAATCAAAATACTGAGCACCATGCTGGTAACCGAGTTGGTAAGCAGTCGAGTTTGTGATGATTGGGTCAAACGAAAGCGTTGTATCGTCAAACAAATTGTCAAATGCCCGCCAGAACTGTGTGGCGTTCATTTCCAGACCAAATGCACCTGCACGCACCTGTGTGTTGCCATTCACCAATCCAAATGGGCTATCCGGAAGTGTAAGCTCTGTTTGAAGCATTCCAATGAAGCCGTTAAAGCGCCGACCGTATTCATTGATCCACGCCGTTTCCGTTAAACCTCCATAGTTCTGGTTCGCTACAGCTTCAGAAAATGCTTCAGTTATGCGCTCCATAACTATCCGCGGGAGATAATGCCCACCCAAATGCTGAGAACTACCACGCAGTACTGCGCCCTCGGCCGTGGCTGGAAGTGGGATTAAGTTCCAGCGTGTCGAATCTGGATCCGAAGACCAGAGATTGTGGTCGGCCATGAGGTTGTAGAATGGCTCATACCCAGGTCGTGTTAGGGCTGTATGATGCCACTGAATTGGAACATCAACACCATTGATGGTTATTTGGGAAACGGAAGGGCGTGTCACCGCTTTGCTCCTTAGTTCGTATCTTTAAAAATTGAATTGAATGCTAGGTGTGGCAGAGATCTGCTTTGTGAGCGATCTCCCAACCATCCAGGTCTTGTTCTCTAAACCGTCTCAAAAGTTCTCCCGAGTAGAACCATTTGAGATTTAAGGGTTTTGGGAGACGCCAAATATGATGTGTTTTTACTTTATTGCCATCTAAAACCAGACGGGTTTCAAGCCCAAAGTTGTTCGACGGCTTCCCAAGACCTTTTCCCAGATCCGATTTTTCTATGAGGAGTGCATCGCACGTTGGTGGCGCAAGCAAGATATGATAAGCAGCAACGGGATCCGTATTCTTATTGTCAAGAACCTCAACAGTTTGGAATCTGTGCACGTTGGGCTCCAACTCATCAATAACTTCTCGAACTTGTTGAGACATCACTGGGAGACAAAGATTCCAAAAAAAATGCGGTAAAAAACTACGTTTCCGCAGTGTGGCGTATTTTTTAATTCGCACGCGCGTTGGCAGCAGCGCTTCAAATTCAGGTGTTAGTGGGAATACTCCAACCATCGCTCGGTAAATATCGTAGTCCATCTTTGGATCAAAGTCCCATAACACTGACTTGCTGTCGCTACGCGGAGTACGGATTAGATGATGCTGCCGCCAGAGTTTGTTTTTTTTCGTGTTTTGTTCCATTAGGTTCGGTTAGTTCCTGATCTTAGTGTTGGCCTCTCTAAGGTTAGGCCAATCACACCACCTTCACTTGCTTAGTGCCGTCCTTCGACAGAGCAACATAACGAATGTCTTCATTCGGAAACACTTTTGCTTTCAAGTCGTTGATCATTTCTTCTGGGCCACCAAACGGTGCGATGACTTCAACCACTTCAAGAGACGTCGGCCCGCCGGGGCCAAGCGGAGATGTAATTTCCGCGTAGAGTATTGGGTCGCCGGTGACGGAGGACCAGGAGAAAGTGTATTGTTCAGCTGCAGATGTAGGATTAGTGTTGCTTGCAGTGACAATGTAATTTCCATTATTTAGGGATGCCAATGTGGTTTCGGATAGTACGGCACCCTCAGCCTCCGAGACCACACTTGTTACAAATCCATTCCATATCTGCTCTAGAAAAGAAGGGCTTGGCGGCACAGGAGCATCATGTAAGCTAATGAATTCTGAAATCAAATCAGGATAAAATATGCGCACCGATATTGCGCCATCCGGATACCAGTTTGAATTTGGCAATCGCTCAAGATCATAATTTCCAGCAGACAATCTTGAATCTAAGGTCGTGTTAGGATTTCCAAAAACATCTTGCCCTTCACCGTCGAATATAATGACGTCGCCCTGGCCAACTGGCTGATTCAATGCTTCGTATACGCGCGCACCCACTCGGCTCGCAATTTCTTCATTGGTTACCGAAGTACCAACGTCCACAATTGCTTGGCGCCCAACCAAGACACCGTCATAGTTGTTCCAGTAGTCCTTTAGGTGAGAGTTGCGTGAATTTTCCGCAAACCACTCATTGAAACTGCCCTTAAAAAGGGTGTCGTAGGTTGCATATTGGTCTGCTTCATCGGGGCTATAACCTATATTTCGGTAACTCTCATAGGTCGCAACATAAAGGGTCGCTGACACAAAGCTATGCCGGAATGTATCATTGAGTATGTTGTCTTTGTAGGTCGTTATACCATTTTCGACTCCCGTAGAGTGTGTAAATCCCTGTTGTTCAGCATAGGCACCCGCCCAGGATCGATATACGGTTGGCCCATAGGTTACCCATGGTGCGTCCGGCCGAATCTGAAAAAATGATGGAGTATCAACCATAATACCGCCCTTTAATAATTTCGCCTATTAATCGCTTTCGTTGACGTAGCATCGATTGCCACCGCCAATTGAACTGTTGTCTTTGCACTCGATGATCGCATGGTCTAGAAAACCACAGTAATCGCCGGATAGATCCGCCTTACTTTCCAAAAGTTTTTCAAATTGCCATGTCGCCAATACATAGTTTTTTTCTTGATCATTATCTGTAATCAGCGCGAAGGCCACTAACTGTTTGTTCCGTTGCTCGCAAACATTGCGGCCTAAGAGTTTCATTCCTGGCTTGCGAACCTCATTTGTTAAATAAAGTTGCCCTGGTTCACTAATTGTTACGATACAAACTCGGTCGAATGTTGAAGACAATGCACGCATGTCAATGCGACCGGGACCAGTTTCTCTAATCTTTTTCCTAACTTCATACGTGTAGTCTCTGTGCTTCAAGTTATTCAATCTGCAATCCGCCGTCGCATCCACCATCATCCAAAGTAGCGGGACACCCAACACAACCAAGGGTACAGCGAGGGCCGCCATAACAATCCTAAAAGTCACGCGACGAATTTTATTGGACGTGTTCACACCGTAGACTTTCGCCCCATCACACCACCTTCACTTGCTTATCGCCGTCTTTTGACAGCGCGATGGTGCGGATGTCTTCGGTTGGAAACACGTGTGTCTTGAGGTCGTCAACCTGTAGGTTGGTGATCATGGAAGCCTCACGGATCAAATTTGGTTTGTGTTGCGTCGTTGTGTTGCGCCGTGTTGTCTGGTGCGCGCGTGCCAACCAACGGCCCGGTTTGCGACATCGCCGCCAGCTTAATTGCCCGCAGCCGAATTGTCGACATAAGACGTCACCTGCTCTTGCAAATCGGTTTGGGATTTATCGAAGCTGCCATCAAACCCATTATTCCAACACCAATCGAAATAAACATCCGTGCGCGCGCAGCCGAGCGCGTGCATGTGGCGTGAAAGCGCTTTGGGAATGGACGGTTTTACCGCTTGCCGGTGGGATTGTCAGGCCATGACGCAGCCTAACCAATTTGCCAAAGCTGAGAAAGACACCTGTCATGCTCATGATAAAACGGGCCAGTGTTATAAAACGGGCCAGTGTTTTTACGCGCCAACGATAATACGGGACTAACGTTAAGTTGCCCTAGACGTCGGCGGTGCATATCGCCATGGTGTCGCCCGCAAGCCTCACCACAAGAACCACATTCAACGCCTGGAGTTTAAACATGTTCCCACTTTCAACGATGCTGAAATCGTTTGTCAAAATCGGCTCGCTGACAGTTTATGACGCGGACGACAATGAGCATGTGTTTAGAGGCAACCCCGGTCTTGATGTCACCATGCAGATCTCGGATAGAACGCTCTATCGCAAGCTGTTCTTTAATCCCGAATTGCACGCCGGCGAAGCCTACATGGACGGGCGCATTACCTTCCCACAATCCAGCCTGCGTGACTTCCTGACACTGTTCTCCCAAAACAGACTGTCGCTCGGCGCCCAGCCAACGCAAAAAGTTTTGCGCCGCGTGTCACGGGGCTTCAAACGCTTTCAGCAGGCCAACCCGGTTGGCAAAGCCCAAAAGAACGTTGCTCATCACTATGATCTCGGCAATCCGTTCTACAAAATGTTTCTTGATCAGGACATGTTCTATTCCTGCGCCTACTTTCGCAACGACGATGAAACGCTCGAGGCCGCGCAACGCAACAAGTGCCGCCTGATCGCAGCCAAAATGAATTTGCAGGCCGGTCAAAAGGTGCTCGATATTGGTTCCGGCTGGGGCGGTCTTGCTTGCTATCTTGCCCAAATTGCCGACGTTGAAGTGACCGGCGTCACATTGTCAAAAGAACAACATGCGTTGTCCGTTGAGCGCGCGCGCAGCCTCGGTCTTGAAGATCGCGTTCAGTTTCACTTGAAAGACTACCGCGACCTCGACGTAAAATTTGATCGGATCGTGTCCGTTGGCATGTTCGAGCATGTCGGCGTTGCGCACTACGACGAGTTCTTCACCAAGGTCAACGCCCTGATGCCGGATGACGGACTGATGCTGTTGCATTCGATTGGCCACATGAGTCCGCCAGGAACCGCAAGCCCATGGCTTAGAAAATACATCTTCCCCGGCGCTTATTCGCCCGCGTTGTCGGAAGTCTTTCCAGCCGTCGAGAGCAACAGTTTGTGGGTGCTGGATTGTGAGTTCTTGCGGGTCCATTACGCCACGACCCTGAAACACTGGCATGAGCGGTTTGAGAAAAATCGCGCAGACATTGCCAAGATATACGACGAACGCTTCTGTCGGATGTGGGAATTTTATCTGATCAGCGCCGAAATGATGTTCCGCACCGGCTCGCAGGAAGTGTTTCACATGCAGCTATCACGCAAACGCGATGCAGCCGCACTGACCCGCGACTACATCACCGAGCGTCAGGACGAACTCCAACGCCTCGAAACCCAACGCGGTGTATGGGGTTGAGGGATTGAACAATAAGCTGGTTGTTGGTTGTGGGGGCGGTCTACAGCGTCGAGCGTTTTCTTGTACACAGTGAAGTTATTTGCGCGACGCTCTATCTCATGGGCTCTATCTGATGACTCTCATCTCATGGTTGGCGATCAACTTATCTGCTCAAAGTCGCACCCAACTTTTCGCAGGTTGATCTAGAAATCACTGTGAATGGCATTGATTAAGAAATGGGTCCGCGATGCGGACGGTGCATGGTTAGAAGAAGACACAAAACGCAGAAAAAATCTTGGTGACCGTTCTGGTGATTGCGGCACCCTAACCCTATCCGCTCCTGTCGACCAGCTGACACGGTATGAAGACCTGTTTTTGATGCCCTCCCCCTTTTCAACGTGCACATTTTTTTGTTGATCTAGTCAGTGCCGTAAAAAATCGTATTAGGATCAGATGCATTGTACACCTGCGTAAGCGCCACATTCCCCCGCGTTCAAACGCCCAAAAGGGGCTGGTATCTTGGGTGAAGTGGTACTATTATTGCACCTCGTTTGCTTGATGGGGTTCATTTGAAAAGTTATCGGCGCAGTTTATACGGATCGTTGATGTTGATCGAATGTTATGTCTCGCCCTTGAGCGTTGCGTTGTTGCCTGAAACAGAATTTCGGGACCACACATGAAAAGTTTATTGAAACATGGTGAAAACCCACACCAACGCGGATTCCTTGTCATTGACGAAACCTCCACTGATCCGCTGTCCCTAAACGAATTTAAGACAGCATCAGGAGAGCCCCTTTCGGATCATGCCGAGTCTATGGGCTGGGTCTACCTTACAAATCTATCGCGCGGTCTTGACGCGTTGGCGAGGGTGGCGGCTGCCTTTGAGTTGAATCTAGGGTCCGTCCCAAAGATTTGTATTTTGGTGCAACACGGAAACGCCTGTGGTGCAGCGTGCGGAACCACCGACGAGGTGCTGAGTCACGCCATCAATACAAATTATAGGGCATCGTATGGCTCGCTTCTTGTGACAAATGTTGCGTTGCCAAATGAGGTTGCAATTTGTCTGCGCCAGTGGATGCCAGCGCAACGGCCGTTTTCGGGTATTGTCACACCGATGATTGAAGAAATCGGGGCCGCATTCTTTAAGCGGAAAAACGGGACGTGTCGCGCGGCAGTGAACCCAGAACTTGCTAATGTTGGACTCAAGTCCGTTGGCCCATTGCAGCAAACGCGCAGCATACGCGGGGCAACCTTGAAACAATCGTCTAACGTTTTTATCCCACACTTTCCAAAGGAGTGGGATCAGAGCCTGATAGAGGATATGTGCCTTGCCTGGGGCATTTGCGCGACGAGTGATAGCAACTGCATTACGGCTGCTAAGGATGGCAAACTCATTACAAATGCCATCGGTCAGCCCTGCACAATGGATGCATGCGAATTGGCAATATTTCAGGCCAACCGGCCTGGTCGGGGACGAGCTTCTCCACTGGCGGGAGCAGCGGTCGTGTGCGATTCATTTTTTGCATTCGCGGACGGAATTGATGCCCTAGCCCGCAAGAAAGTCCGGGCCATCTTTGCAACACGGGGTTCTACAAATGATGCGGCTGTCGCTGAACACGCAAAAACATTCGATGATGTCATCCTACATACAGTCCCTGATTCAGAGGGACGGGTCTTTGCAGGCCACTAGATCCACTTGCGAAAAGTTGGGTTCGACTTTGAGCAGATAAGTTGATCACCAGTCTTGCGATAGAGCCATGAGATAAGAGCCATGAGATAGAGCGTAAGCGCAAACAGCTTCAGTGCGTACAACAAAAGGTGCGACGCTGTAGAGACAGCAGACTACGGCACAGACGCTTAACGTCTCTGCTTGGGCGTGGGCGCGTGGCTCGACATAGAGCGGCGTCTCGTCAGGTAGCCTGACTTTAGACCTGCACTGAGCGAGCCAGACCTTCTAAAAGATAAACCACCTGCTACGACGCATCGATAGGCTCTATTCGGGCAGCCGTTCGCTTGTAGGCTGGCGTTTGCGAAGCCTTGTCGAATGTGCCGGCGATGAGCCGGTTCGCCGGCGCTTCTGCAAAGTGGAACGGATAGAAGATTGCGCCTTCTGGGGTCTTGTCGGTCACATGGACCTTGACCTCAACTTCACCGCGCTTGGTGACGATGCGTCCCCTGCAGCCGTTCTCCAGGTTATAGCGCCGCGCATCTTCGGGATGCACCTCAACTTCGCCCTCGGGCCGCATATGGTGAAGCCCACGCGAACGACGTGACATGGTACCGGTGTGGTAGTGCTCAAGCAGCCGACCTGAGTTGAGATTCAATGGGTAGAGGTCGTCGGCAACATCTTCGCCAGCTTCTTCCTGGCTGATAACATGAAACAAGCCCTTGCCTGAGGATGTCGGGAAGCTCTCCTCATAAAGGAAACGCGTGCCGGGGTGATCGGTATCCAAGCACGGCCATTGCAGGCCGCTGCCGCCAAGCCGCTCGTGACGAATGCCGGCGTAGGAGGGTACGATCGATGCGATCTCTTCCATGATTTCCGCGGCGTTATTGTAGCTCATGGGGTAGCCCATGGCGGTTGATACTTCGCAGACGATTTCCCAATCGACCTTGGCCTCACCGGGAGGCTCGACAGCTTTGCATACCAGCTGTACGCGCCGCTCTGTATTGGTAAAGGTGCCGTCTTTTTCCGCAAAGCTTGCTGCCGGGAATACAACGTCGGCGAGTTCTGCTGTCTCAGACAAGAACAGATCCTGGACGACGAAGAAATCCAGATTTTTTAGACCGTGTTCGACTTCGCTTATGTCCGGGCTTGAACCCATAGGGTTTTCGCCCATGATATACATGGCCTTGACGCCGCCCTCAACTGCACTCTCCTCCATCTCGACAACGGTTAGATAGTCGTTGTCCGGCATTGGCACGCCCCAGGCCGTCTCGAATAACGCCCGGTCTTCTGGGTCTTTGATATCGAAGTAGCCGGGCAGGTTATTGTGCTGGCCCTGCATGTCGGAGCAGCCTTGCACGTTGGATTGACCACGCAGAGGAATGAAGCCCGTGCCGGGACGGCCAACGTGGCCTGTGATGAGTGATAGGTTGGCCATGGCCAGAGCGCCATCAACACCGGTGAGATGCTGGGTAATGCCCATTCCCCAGAGCAGCATGCCGCGCGCGGCCTTGCCATACATCAATGCTGCTTCGCGCAACCGGCTCTTTGGCACACCAGAAACGTCTTCAACATACTCGGGCGTATATTTTTCAAGGCTCTCAATGTAGGTCTGCCAATTCTCTGTGCGTGACGCGATGAAGTCGTCGTTGGCCAGACCCTCCTTCAAGATGATATGGGCAATGCCATTTAAGACAGCGACATTGGTACCGGTCTTTGGTCTCAGCCAGACATCGGCATGATTGACCATCTCAATACGTCGCGGATCAATGACAACGACCTTTGCACCACTCTCATATTTGGCCTTGAACACCTGGCTCGAAATAACAGGGTGGGTGACGGTGGTGTTTGACCCACAGACGATGAAAGCGGTCGCCATTCGCACATCGGGACTTGATGCGGATGGTGCGCTGGAGCCAACTGCTTTCTTTAAGGCGACAGCAGACGCCATATGGCAGAGCCGCGCGCAATGGTCGATGTTGTTGGTGGCAAAAGCGCAGCGGACCATTTTTTGGAAGACAAAGTTGTCCTCATTTGTTGCCCGGGCCGAAGTCAGCCCTGCAAGAGCATGGGGCCCATGCTCGGCCTTGACTTCATTGAGGCGCTTTGCGGTAAACGCGATTGCCTCCTCCCAGGATACTGGCTCAAGTGGGCTATCTTTGCCGCCGCGGCGCATCAAAGGCGTGGTCAGGCGATCCTTGTGATGGATAAAGTCCATCCCAAAGCGGCCCTTGACGCACAGGTTGCCGATGTTGGCATCGGAAACACTGGACGGATTGACAGCGACGACCTTTCCCATTTCCGTTTCCAACTCAATTGCGCAACCGACACCGCAATAACCGCAGGTCGTTGTGGTTTTCTGGCGCAGGTTTTTGGGTAAGACACCGGTGTCGGAAAGATCCTTCAACGCCCCTGTAGGGCACACGCCAACACATTGGCCGCAATTGTTGCATTCAGTGTCACGGAAGTCATTTGTGCCACTAACCAGCATGGGGTAGCCGGACGCGTCGGCCATGTAGACTTTGCGGTGCTGAACTTCGTCGCAAATACGGACACATTGCATACACTTTATGCATTTCTCAAACTCAAGCTGGAAAAATGGCCACGACACCAGCGGCGCAGCAAGACCGGCATCTACATTTTCAGAATTGAATTTTTCTGCATCTTTGATTTTTGTATCGACATTCATTTCCATGCCTCCTTACCAAGGTATTCCTTGGTTCCAGCACTGTATTCGATGGATAGTCTTTGTAAATCACAAACACCGGCCGCCTGGCAGCGACACATCAGGCAGCGGCCAGCCTCAAGCTGAGCCTCTTCTTCTGAAAAGCCCGTCTCCACCTCTGCGAACGCTTCGTCGTTATCAACATCGCCGCCATGCCCGGCACCATCAAAAGCTTTAAGTCTGCCGTCTGCATCAAGCACCGGCATCTCTGTCAAATCTGCATCTGAGTTGGCTTTTGCGCCGATGTCGAAAAATTTAGGCTTGTATTGTAAGATGGCGGCTGCAATTCCGGCCTCATCGGCACCATTGAGATAAGCATTAATGGCAAATGCGCCGAGACGACCAGCCCCGACACCTTCGACAACAGTAGCGGCACCGGTGACGCAATCACCGCCGGAGAAAACGCCAGGCAAATTTGTCATCATTGTGGCTTCGTCAACCTCAATGGTTCCCCATCTTTTATCGAGAGCAAGATCACCCTCATTGAGCGCGGCGACATCAACGTCCTGGCCAATCGCGAGAAGAATCGTATCCGCCGGTGTGAAATACTCTGACCCTTCAATGGGCACCGGACGACGACGGCCGCTTTCGTCAGGCTCACCAAGCTCCATACGTTGCGAGATTATTCCTTTAACGCGTCCATTTTCGATTTCAACGGAAACTGGCGCAGTGAGAAGGTCAAGTTTGATACCCTCAACATCACATTCATGAATTTCGTGAGCGGCCGCAGACATCTCTTTGCGCGTGCGCCGGTACATCATCGTGACATCGGATGCTCCCACGCGTCGCGCCGTACGCACGGCATCAGCGGCGGTAAATCCGCCACCAATCACGATGACACGGTCGCCGATATCAACCGTTTGGTCCCAGTTGACATCAGCCAGAAACTTGATGGCTGACATGACACCGTTGGCGTCGTCGCCAGGAATACGTGCCGGCTTCGGCGCCATGGCGCCGATTGACAGGTAAACAGCGTCAAATCCCTGCTCCTTGAGCCCATCAATCTGATAGTCGCGTCCCATGGTCTGGTTGGTCTTCAGGTCGACACCAAGAGACAAGATATCGTTGATTTCCTGGTCCAATACATTGTTGGGTAGCCGGTAGGGCGGAATACCAAAGCGCAACATGCCACCAGCTTTTCTTTCAGATTCAAGTAGCGTGACCTTGTGCCCCTCAAGCGCCAGATAATAGGCCGCAGAAAGACCCGTCGGACCAGCACCAACGACGGCAACGCGCTTTCCCGTATTGGGTTTTGGTTCAGGCTGCGTTGGCAACCCTGCTTCAGCAGCCTTGTCGGCTGCGAAACGTTTCAATGCACAAATTGCAACTGGCTTGCCGTCAATCTGAACCCGCCGGCAGGGGTCCTCACAGGGGCGCGGGCAGACACGTCCGAGAACGCCGGGCAACGGCAACATTTCTTTGATAAGAGCTGTTGAGCCTGAATAATCTTTCTGAAGGATGAGGTCGATATAACCTGCAATGTCGATGCCCGCAGGACACGCCGCGGTGCACGGCGGCTGGCAATATGCGTTATGATCGGCAAGGTAGGTATTGAGCCGATTCTTGCGCATCGTCTTCAATTTCGAATTCTCGGTCTGGATTGACATGCCCTCTTGGGCAACTGTCATGCATGCTTTCACGTGGTCCGTTTGACCAGCAATGGCGACATTGCACAATTCGCATTCGCCAGTTGGTTGCATACGTGGATCGGCACACATTGCGGGGATATCAATACCTGCACGGCTGGCTGCCGAAAGGATCGTGTCACCAGGCATCGCAACAACCGACTTGCCGTCGATTTTTAATTGGCAGGGTTCAAGGCTCGCATCGTGCCGCCCAGCATCAGATGGGTCAGCCCCCGCATTAAGGGAGCCTTTCGCACCCACTTGGTCACTGTGCATTGCCTTCCTCTCTCGCGCATTGCGTTAATTGAGATTGAACCGCCACAACCTCCGGCTAGAATGCACCATGGAATGATCCACCGCAAGCCGAACACGCTTTGTGATGGCGAGCGAGCTTAACATCTAGACGTTTATCATACTGTTTTTCTTGACCGCAGGTAATTGATCTGCATTAGATTTCAAAAGTTGTAGGGTGTATGCTGATGAACTGTGACACGCCTTGCTCTCAATGAATTAATTTGGGCCGCGTATCACACGTGTGCAGTCGACAGATGATGGTGGTTGCGGGGCCAGTTTTGAATTATATTTATAAGCAACTAAAATGCTTGAATTATTTTTCTTCTTTTAGTTCAACAGCACCACGGGTAGCACCAGTTTTTCGAGGCTTGGAATTTCCTAGGTTATGCTTGCCCAGTCGCTGATCCCAGGCCTTAAAGCGACCCCAAAACCTGCTGGCAACCCGAAATCACATAGTCATTTCCATACGCTTTAAGCTGCTCTTCGACACGTTCCAACTCGGACTCAATTCTCTGAACTTCACGCAAGGCTTCATCTGCCTCAACGCGCAACTGGTGTTCTTGGGCAGGATCAATTTTTTCAAAAAAGGGGCGTTGCGTCTCGTCCACTCTTTAGACCAGCCCTTTGCCGCTCCGCCTTCAGTGTCTCCAGTTGCGCCCGCGCGGCCTGATGGAGATTTCGGATATTTGAACAATAACCCGTTGGGTGAAGATTTTTTCTGTCTTGCATTGATGACGCCTGTTACACTTACATGTCGATATGCGATGTAGAATAACGGAACACCGGCCAGTGGGGACAACTCTGACCTTTCGAGACGTTGCGCCTGCGGTTGTCAGCCTGATCCTGGCGGGCTGTTTGTTGATGGCGGCCCCGGCAGGCACGCCACACGCAGATCCGACACAAAGCAAGGCATTTGACCTCACCAAGGTTCTTCGCGAGATTGATCAGGTGTTGGCAAAGACGGCGAAAACGTCAACCACCTACCGCCTAAACGGCCAGTATCTCCAGACCGATTTTGATCATCGGGCATTCGATTGGAAATCACCCGGCGGAATCCGCCTCAACCCACTCTCTAAACCTCTTCGGTTTCTCATCTATCGTGCAGTTTGCCAGCAGAACGGCGTTGCACTTAAGAAAGTATTTGAGGTCAGCAACGTGATTTATGGAGGTCTTTTTAATGACTTTCAGCGCGATTACCTGCAAAAACTTGCTGATGATTTAGCTCTCAAACTGACCTTCATAAACCCCCGTCAATCGGCTGCGCATGTTTCAAATTCAGATTTGAAATGGATTAACCAGCGACGACGCCTGCGCGCCGCATTGGATGACGACAAGCTTGACCAGGCGCTGCGCTTGCTACCTGCATTGGCAATGCTCTGTAGGAACCCGAATTGACACAAAATTCGCCCGACACGCTGTAGTCAAAATCCCAGTTAGCCTAATCAAAGCAACAACCGCTGGACAACAAGAAATTTTGGCTAACCTCAAAGGCAATTTTGTGCCTGCAAATCGCATTTCGCACAAGTCCGTTTCGGGCGGATTTTGAACGTGTTGTTTTGTAATCTGTGGTGTTCATTTCTTACCTGGAAGATGGTTTTTAAGCGTGAGCCTCGGAGTGCATCACCCCTAACTCTTTCAGCAGCTTGGTCCTGTTATAGCCACGATACCAATCCATTGTATCGCGGCGAATTTCAACTCGTTTTGACGTCATATTGGCCGAGTATTTCCCAGTCTTTGACACTGTAAACACGAACGGAATGCCATGGTCAAAGTGGCGGTCTGCACCGGTATTTTTTAGCACTGCACGGCCATTCGGTGCGTATTGAGCATCAATTATGCACAAGCACGAACGACTCTGCGACAAAGGTATTGAGGGCTCTTGCTCCATCAGCAACATTGCCTTTGGCGCGTTCGTGAAGCGTCGATGTTTTCTTTTGCTTCAGGGGTATTCGGGCGGCCATAGGTGTAGGTAAACTTAGACGTGCGCCCCTCTACATATTGGGCAAACACATGACACCAAATGCACCATTCAGCACCATAGGAAACCAATAACACTTTGTTTTCGAGTTGAGCCTGCGCAAGAGCATCTTGAAATATTTGTCATCTGATTTGTGCATTCGTCATAGAGCTTGGCAGTCCCAGAACGACACTTTGGCTTGGGCAAACGCGGCAATGTAGTGATTGGTTTTCCTTGTAGTGCAGAAGTCTCGATTCCCGCTTCTACCGACGACGATAGACTTGTCGTGTTCGCACATGCTGCGAGCATCAGCATCGCAATAACGAGGCACAACGCTTTTACCCGCCATTTCCTATACAGAACTATTTCCCGACCAACCATCAAGCCTAAATCAATTCTTATTTACCTGAAGGTGTGTTGGATTTAAGAGCGTTGTTTCTATGGCGGGTAACTCTTTAGCTAATCGCGCATATTCAAGTACCGCACTATCTTCGATGTTAGACACCACCCATTGGCCTTCAACGAGTGTCATAGTCCCAATTGTTTTCCATCTCTTTGATTTTTTTAGAGCCTTCAACAATCTTGTGTGGTTTCACGTTCGGCCAAATAATCTTGTAACTTCACGCTGACTTGTAAAACCACAAGAGACCCTTCATGCTCTCCACCATCATTGCGGTGGACGAATAATAGTGGACGAATTCTTTCTACAGTCTCCAGATTACATACGTTCACGAGGCCTTCTCGCTCCCATCTGTTGATGTGGGCCAACTGCTGATTTTTGCCAATACCAGTTGGTCATCCACTTGCTGGCCTCACCAACGTCTTCCTTGCTCCAAGCTGAATGAACCCTGTGTACACAATCTGTTGCACGCTCTTTAATGCGCATGACTTCAAAATACGGAGCGTGCTGCGCCATAAAACGCAGGTCTTTGGATGTCTTGCGCACTGTAAGCCATTCACGAAGATAAACGTAGGCAATCAGGGGCGAAAAAATAATCACCAACAAGAGCATGAAAAGTTTGCCCCAAAATGATTCAAACATCGCCTCCGCAATGCGGCCACCCGGTGCTGCAAAAACCGGGTCCACCGAAATGAGGGTCAATAGTAGGATGACCGTGCTTAGGCCCAAAATCGTGTTTCGATTGTGCATTGGTCTAGATCCAGTCATTGGGCATCTCTAAATTTGAGCGCAGACTATCAAGTATTATATTCTAGAATTCAAGGTGAAACCTGCGAATTAAACAGTACTCTCCAACTACATCGGCACGTTAATGTCCTGAGCTGGTGGTCGATGTTGAGTCGGGAGCGTACGACATTGGTGAGATTTGAGTCTGATGGTAGGCATAAATCCTTCGATTGGAGATCTGAAACTTTGGTGCGGAACACAAATATTTTGTCAATTATGGCCATGGCCCTTGCCGTGCAATGCGGCTTTGGCGCAGACGCTTGTGCAAACATAACGTTGCCCACAAAAGCACTTAACACGGCTATCGCACGTTATATGCAAATGGCGGGACGTGAAGCTGAACACTCACAACGCCAGACCTTTGAGCGGACCAAAGGTCTACTAAAAAAGAGTCCCATGCTGGGTCTGTAGTTCTATTTGACTTCGGAGAAGCGTCTTCCAAGACTGAAACAAGCTGACCCATCCGTTTCGAAACATTGACTGCCCTTCCTTTTTTGGCAAAGTACGGTAGAAACCATATGTATTTAGCATCACCATGATCCCAATTGGAAATGCGCTAATCACTAAACTAGTTGCGGGTGAGACATGTCAAAAATGGAACCATTACCAGCGCTGCAAGGATTGTCACTGCAAGTAACTGATGCGTGCAATTTGGCATGCTCATATTGCTACTTTAAAAACAAGGAACCTCTTGCAATATCATACGATGCCATCGATTGCTCACTAAATATGCTTGAGCAATACAGTGATTCATCTCAAGCCAATTGGCACATAAATCTGTTTGGTGGTGAGCCAACTCTGTTCCCAGATCGCATTAAATATATTTGCGAAAAAGCTACTAAACGAGCAAAGGAAAATGAGAAAGATATATCTTTTTCTATAACCACAAATGGCGTCAATTTTGACAAGAAAATGTTGCAGTTGTGCAAACATTTTAAGGTCAGCACAACATTGAGCTTGGACGGCAACCAAAGCGCTCACAATCGTTTTCGAAAAGGTCATAACGGCCATGGTTCTTATCAAAACATTTTAAAAAATATTGACCGCCTAAAATCTGCGCCAAATTTTCGTGTCCGCATGACAATAAGCACTAAAACACTACCTGATTTGAGTAATAGTATAAAATCTTTCATTGACTTGGGAATAAGTAGAATTGCAACTAGCATAGTTGCGGAAGATGATTGGTCTGAGAAAGATATTGAAACCTACGGTGCTCAATGGCTGGAAGTCGCAGCGTTTTATATACGAGAGCACCTTTCTGGAAACAAGATATCGTTGTCAGGATTTGAAGTTGATGAAACTCATGGTGTAGAATTAGCTTGCCGCCCTAAACGGTTGTACGGGTGTGGTGCGGGAACTACATTTGTTTTTGTCAACGTAGTCGGTGACCTGTATCCATGCCATCGATATCCGGGGTACTTTGATAAAGATTCAAGCGTTCGTATTGGATCAGTATTCAACGGTATTGATGATGAACGACGCAGGTTTTATGTAACAGCAAATAAAAGTACGTCAAAGAAAGGATGTTCTTCGTTTATCAATAATTCCCCAGTTGAAGTGAAGTGCAGTTCTTGTTTGATAAAATCTGTGTGCGGCGGCTCGTGCATGGCCATCAATCATAACGCGACTGGCGACCCGACCCTACCCCCTAGCATCATTGGTAGGATTGAGGGTATAATGTTATCGGTAGCTGATGAGACGCATAATTATTTACGTTTTTGGAACAGGTACAATCGAAGTCACCAACATATTCACCGGGAGATTTCCAAATGACCGACGATAGCTCTGATCCCGATGACTTACCTAATATTGACAAAATTCTTCGAGATTTGCAGACCAAAGTGGGAAAGAAGATAGTCATTTCCCAAGCTCTGATACAACGATTATCGGTGCTCGCTAAAAATACTGATACTAAAAATGCGGTCGGTTGCGCCCTTCGGGACATCTGTGTTTGGTGTGACGATGGTGATATTTGCGTAAGATGTGATACTGCGGATTGGTGTAAACTTTGGGACTCTGACGCAAAACCTGAGTAATGGATTTTACTAGACTGGTATTTTCGGCATGCGACTGGTGCCCAAAGATTATGATGACGGACATTCTGAGTTTCATGATGAAAATCGTGATGGCAACTCTGAAAATTTTGTTTGTTGGACGAATTGAACTGGGGCTGCGGAATTCCGCATCGAGATCCGTCGTCAAAATAAGAGCTTGCCACAATTTAGAAGACAAGAATCTGACAGAATGAAAAACAAAGATTGAGCTATCTCTACTTCACACAAACGATGACAAACTTCTCAAGGGTATCCCACATATCTTTCAAATGATTTTCTGAGGGAAAGAAGTCATTGCTGTGCACATAGGCGTTTAACGTATTCGCGGAAAATAACTCTTCGCCATTTTCAAATTTTTGCAAATGGTCATGGTGTTTTTTATCGATCATCTGCTTGCTTAGCATATGCTGCCGCACGCGCTTAAAGTCATTGGCGGCTGAGCGCCGCCGGTTCGGCTACCGGCGTTTACATCTGCTGTTGAAGCGCGAGGGCATACAGGTGAACCACAAGAAGCTCTATCGGATCTACAAGGAAGAGCGGTTGGCCGTGCGCAAACGTAGTGGGCGCAAACGGGCGGTTGGCACGCGCGCACCGATTGGCATCCCGCAAGACAGCAATCCACGCTGGATAAAAAACCTAACGCAACTTGTATTGGAAGCAGCAAAGTCTCTGCCCCAAAATGCAAGTCAATCTGGAAAAGACAGCGCCTTAAGAAGAGCATTTTCCGCTTTGGAGTTTCAGGGCCAGAAAGATGCTTGGCTAGAACTCAGAGAAAACTACAGTTCTGTCGAACTAAAGCGCCTCCGAATACAGGAATATGATGGAAAGGCACAGTGTGGATAGGGCTGATACCTTTTACAGATATCTCTTCGCAGGACTGAAAGCCAAAACTCAATGGACGACATATTCGCCCTTCTTTTCTGGAGTTTCGTGACAATGCTTCCCGCATTGCCAATCGGCTTGGTCACGTTTCTTATTCAGCGATCTGCAAGTCGAGAAGGCGTTTTGTATTTGAAGAGACTGTCGTGGGTTTGGGTCGTTTTCGTATTGCTAGGCATCGCTTTGGCGTGGGCTTACTCGTACCCTTGGCAAGCGGGTGACATCACTCAACAACGCAGCACCACTAGATCTTTTTTGACGACTTGGGTTTTGCTGTGGGTGATTGGATTTATTGTGTTTGGATACAGGTATTGGAAACATCGCATCCGGGCTTAAGAGCCAGAGGATCAAGCACAATTCTTTATGATCTAAATTATTAAGAAATCAACCCAAACTATTGTTTTTATTCTGATATTTGGTTGCGGGGGCCAGATTTGAACTGACGACCTTCAGGTTATGAGCCTGACGAGCTACCGGGCTGCTCCACCCCGCGTCACCAATCATCGCTCAGGCTGCCGTTCAAAACTAAACGACCTAAACCGAGCGCACTTTCGGAGGTGCTGACAAGACCCAGGCCTCAAGGCCCAGTCGGCCGGGGCACCAAAGCGTCGGTGCCAATGTCAGCAAACCAATGGCGGCTCTATAGCATGGATTGTCAGCTTGGGAAGTCCGAAACAGGCCTGGCTGCCGGACCCATCATGCCACGCACTTGGCGCATTGTCGCACAAGGGCAGGCGAACCCCCTCGCCCGCCATCGCACTGCCAGTCAACGGACCGCCAACAAATTTCGATCCCGCCTAAGCAATTGACACGCAACTGGTTCCGAAGCACGTGATATTGGTCTAAAGCACTGCACGAGGGTGGTGGTGCCAGCACCGTCTCAAAATACATGTTCGACCTGTTGGCAAGGTCTGCGGCCAGGACCCAAAATTAATCAAATGCACGCCTCAGCGACACAAGACCCCGCTGGCCTCGAAGAGACCTTTGTTCTGCTCGACAACTCAGCTGGTGGCGACAATGCCTCGCTGTTGTTTTCAGACCCGGTTACCATTGTTGCAGCCGACCACCCCAACCAGGTGCCGGACGCCCTTCACCAACTGGAAGAGGCAGGCAAAAAAGGACTACACGCGGCGGGCTTCTTTTCCTACGAACTCGGCTATGTCGTTGAACCTAAACTTGCCCACCTGTTGCCGGCCACGCGATCGGTGCCGTTGTTGTGGTTCGGGCTTTATAAAAAGCCACGGGAAATGAGCGAGGCGGAAGTTGACCAATGGCTCGCCACACACACCCGATCCGGCAGCTATCACTTTGCCGATGTCGAACATGCCTGGGATCAGGCAGCCTATGAAAAGCGTTTCGATGATGTCATTGAGAACATTCGCGCCGGTGATATTTATCAACTCAACCTGACGTTCAAGGCCCGCTTTCGCCTTGATGGCTCACCGCTCACGTTTTACCGCGACATGCGCCGCCGCCAGCGCGTCGCCTATGCAGGCATTGTCGATACCGGCGCCGTCACAGTGCTTTCCGCAAGCCCGGAACTATTTATAGAGCAGAATAGCAAGGTCATTTCCACCCGCCCCATGAAGGGAACAGCGCCGCGCGCTGGCACGCTGGAAGCCGACGCAGAAGCCAAACGCATCTTGGCCAGCGATGCCAAACAGCGTGCAGAGAATTTGATGATTGTTGATCTCATGCGCAATGATTTAGGGCGCATTTCCGAAATTGGCAGCGTTGAAGTGACGGATTTGTTCACGGTTGAAACGTATCCAACGCTGCATCAAATGACATCCGGCGTGAAGGCCACCTTGCAAGACAAACTTGGCTTGAAAGAGCTTCTGGCTGGCATTTTTTCACCAGGCTCCGTCACCGGGGCCCCAAAGATCCGCGCAATGGAATTGATCCGACAGTATGAAACCGAAGCCCGCGGTGTCTATTGCGGTGCCATCGGTCATATCGCGCCGGACCAACGCGCCTTGTTCAATGTTGCCATTCGCACACCTGTTGTGTTTCGTGATGGTAGGGGTGAAATGGGGATTGGTTCTGGTGTCGTTTATGACTCTGGCGGCGCCAAGGAGTACGCCGAATGCCTGTTGAAGATGAAATTCCTTACCGACCCACCCAAACAACTCGAACTCATTGAGACGATGTTGCACACTCAAGAAGATGGTTTTTGGTTGTTGGATCGCCATCTTCAGCGCCTCCAGCGCTCGGCGCAATACTTCAACTTTCCCTACGCCCAAAACAAAATTGAAGATGCACTCAAGACGGCGGTTAAAAACGAGAAAAAACCGCGCCTGCGTGTCCGCCTGTTGCTCAATGAGCTAGGCGCTGTTTCTGTCACGATAACGCCCATTGAAGCGACCACCAAAGATCTAGTCATCGGTTATGTCATCTCTGAAACGCGCCTCGATTCCGCCGATGCCTTGCTCTACCACAAGACCACACGGCGCGAGCTCTATGACCGCGAATGGCAGCTCCATCACGATACGCATGGCGCCGATGACGTGATCTACCTTAATGAAAATGGTGCGCTGGCAGAGGGAAGCCGCAGCACGGTCTTTATTGAGAAAGATGGTCAATTGCTGACACCAGCTCTCGAAAACGGGTTGTTACCCGGCACATTACGCGCCGAACTTCTCGCCACTGGAAAAGCAAAAGAAGCCAACCTGACGTTGGCCGATCTTGACCATGCAGAAGCGATTTATCTTGGTAATTCTGTGCGCGGAATGCAGCGCGCGCGGCCCTTAAAATAAAACCAGGCACAAGACGCACGCACGTTGAGTGTTTTATTGAAGTGCTTTCGGCTGACCCTTAAGCGCAATAGGTGCTTGCTCGAGCATCAATTGATTTGATGCAAACGTAGACCCGACAGCCGCAAGCGTAAGCGCCAAAGCAAACAAAATCTCACGGCGTTTGCGGTGAAGACGTTGCGATATAGAATCACTTTTTGAGTGGTGCACATTCATGGCACTGAGAGTAACCGCAGCGCTGCCAACTACTAGACATCAAGCTGTCGCGCGACAGAAATGCCCACCTAACGTTCCGCAATGGCCGACCGATAACAATGATAAAGACGGCGAGGTGCAGTGCACAAAATTTGTGCTGCAGTGCACCTTTACGCGCCAAACGTAAACAGACAGCCAAGAACCAGAATGGATTGTGCGACAATCATGGCCCAAAACTGATTGTTGAGCGATTCTAAAAAAGGGATGTTGGCGCTAAAGAAATAACACACCAGAGTAATCACTGTGAGAATTACAGAGAACATAAACGCCAAAATTCCTGGCGCGCGCAATCCGATTTCACTGCTTCCTAACTTGGCCATGGGGCAACCTTTCCAACAATCATGTATGTGCGCATCAGCTCGCGTGAAGCGACTCAAGCGGCACTGGTTATTCTTGCCAGCGCTTACACCAGGGTATGGTCAAGGTGCAACGCCCTGCCATCGGTTTTGTGGGCAACTCTCTAAAACTTCAGCTAGTGCGGATAGAACGCACACGAAAGCCCAACACAATCAAGAGGTTTGTGTGCTTTCAGCCGGGCCACCGCGCGGCCGCACGAGACGCCGGAAAATAAGTAAAACGACAAAAAGACCGAATGCAATCAGAGCGAGCACAAGGGGATGTTTGGCAAGGATGAGACGTGGCGCGATTCGTCCATCCCAGGCCAATTGAAAGTCATTGCGAATTTCTGACACGGTGCCACTACCATCGCGCAACAACATATTGATTGCGGCCTGTTGATCGGCGCTCGCCAACAATGCATCGCGCACGGCAGCTGACTTGAGTGGGATGATACGTGCTGGGTTCTCACCAACTGCGGCCAACACCTGCTTGCGTGATGTGGCTTTAAGGCCGGTTAGATAACTGGCCAGCGTTGCAAGCTCTGACCCTGTCAAAGACCGCGCCAGCCGTTTGAGCTCTAAAGCGTCCATATCAAACAGTGTGTCGCGCGCTGACTTTTCAAGGCCCGCCAGACGGACAATCGCAAGCCGGTCTTCGAGTGCCAACAATTGACGCAGAGAGGTTTGGCTGAAACTTTCCGGCTTGGCACGTTGGTGCAACTCATATTTCAAGACAGAGAACAATTGATCTCCTGCAATGGCATTCCAACGAAGCGCCTCCTCAACCGAGCGCGTTTCGCGCGCAACGGTCAACGCTTCGGCCGGCAAACGCTTGACCGCTGTCTCCAGTGTGCCATCGCCGAGCCGTTTTAGAACACCCGGTTCGCCCTCGTTTTCAAGAACGAGGCTGACCACTTCATCCATTTGCGCCAATTGGTCGGGCTTAAGATTATCTAAAAAGCCACGAAATCCCGGTTTACGTTCCGCCAGATCAAGCGCCTTAGAATGCGCGCTTTTAAATTTGCGCCAGAGAGCAACGATCTGATCTGCCGTACCACGACTGATTTCGCCGAGGTGGTCATTGATATGGCTTGATATCGTCCGGGAGACCTCAGCACGGACCTTGTCTTTGGTGTCTTTTGATTTCATTTCATCAGCGATGATCGGCAACACACCGTGGCGCAGATCCCAGACATCTTTCGCAATCAAAACGAGGCCGACGCCACCAGCCACGACTGACACCAGGCGCGATAAAACACTACCGGCGATACGTTGGCCGATGCGGCGCGCCATGTTGGCCATCTGGCGGCGCACGATCAGCAACGTTACGCCCGTAATCCCTGAGGTTGAGTTTCTCAAAACCGCGCCGGCGCCAATATTTGGCCCTGCGTTTTTTGAAGACATTTCAAGTCCTGCCCCGGCGTCGGTCGTCACAGCACCTGAAATCATTGTGCCATAGCGCGGACCAATAAAGGCTTTCAAACAATCAAGTGCGGGCGCAGTAGCATCCTGGCTCGCCAATTCAATGCGTCCGCCAACCTCGCGTCCAACGCCAACAGCCAATGCTTCAATGGCTTTGCGCATGTCATCGGATTGATAGACCCGCTCGGCAACCGCCGTTGCGAGCTTTTGGGCCTGTTCCTGGCTGGCGAGCGATTGCAGCAAACTGCCCCAACTGTTTTCGTCACGAACCGCACTGACGGCTTGATCGACACGCCTATCAATCAAGGCATCCAACTTGAGCTGGCGCCATTCGATGGCAACCACACCGTCATAGTCGACCGTTTTCAATTCATGGCGCAGCGCGTTGGCCGTGATCGCATCAATAGCATTTCGAAAGTTGGTTTCATCGCGTGCCTGACAGGCTTCGTAGTCAGTCCGTGTTAACGGAGCGGCACGAACTGAAGCCATCGGCCCGAAAGCCAAGGTCATCGCCAGCACCCAACTGATCCCAGCGCGTTGATAGCCTGCCACTGTCGTACGTCCTCCCGATATCGTCCTGATTGATACTATAGGGTTTAATGCGTGCGAACGATGTCTGTTGCCATGAACAACATCTTTCAGGCTAAAGCGGTCAATACGAGGTCCAGAGCCCGGCATGGGGCCCATTGTACCTCTGTCTAAACCCATGTTGGACCACCTTCACCCCCCGTTCCGCAGCCATTTTAACAGCCCTGCGTCGTGCTTTTACAGCACGCCAACCCGCTCACCCGATGTCAGCTCGCCGCCTTTTTGAGGTGTCAGATGGTCACGCCGCGCCACCGTATATCATAACGCTCCAAAATTTTTCTTTTGATTTCAATCTATTATAGCCTTTTCTGAATGCATTGCATGACCATCTTTGGTTTCCAGTTAAGGATGACAGGACGAGATTAATCCCACCTCGTTATTTCCGGCGTATCCTGAACACATCCGCGCCTGATCAATCCGCGTAACCGGGGGGCTTACACTTGATGATTTTGCAAAGTCCGTCTGGCGCAGTCCGCAAAACCCCAAAAAATCGCATCACATCTCCAGCATGGGTCCAGCATGGGTTTATTGTGCAATGCATCAAAATTGGTCCGTGGATGCCATCCTTCTGCCACACAAAGCGATCAATCCAGTCGCTAAAGCAACGAAAAAGTCACCATTTTCATGATCTATGTTGCGTTGCGGCAAGGTGCCCTATGGTGATGCACCAACTGTCTGGAATAATGAACCGTCTGAGACCAGCACACGACTGCACCAGGCGGGCCACCACCACCCTACTGCGACAGTAAAACAAGAATTGTCACTTGGCATCGACCTGGCGATGCGTTTAATTCAGATCGAGTAAGTTAAGAGCGAGTATCCCTAAGTCAATGAACAATAATAAAAAAATAGATTCATTACGGGGCAGCCTGGTGATGCCAGGTGGTCGTGTGGGCGTCCTGTTGCTGCACAGCCTTGGTGGTACACCGATAGAACTGAAGTTTGTTGCGCAAGGTTTGGCGCGCAATGGCTACACTGTTTACTGCCCGCTTTTACCTGGCCTTGGCGGTGGCACAGACGTGTCTGGTCTGTCGTCCTGGCAAGATTGGTACGAAGAGCTGAAATCTGCCCACGACGAGTTGTGCAGGCATTGCGACGTTGTCCTTGTTGGTGGCCTTTCCGCCGGCTCTGTGTTGACACTGAAGCTCGCTCAAGAACGTCCAGAAACAGTGCAAGGATTGTTGTTATACGCACCAACACTGTGGCCGAACGGCTGGGCAATCCCATTGTCGTTCAACCTGTTCAAGCTGATCCACCACAAGTGGATCGCAAACCTATTTTATCTGCGCCAACGCGAACCGTTTGGCATCAAGGATGAGCGCATTCGCAACTTCCTAATTGAATCGGTCAAAGGTGACGAAGAACCGCTTGCCGATTTGTTTGGTCGCAAGGGCGGTATGGTTTGGGAGTTCCGTTCGTTGGTCCGCAACATCAAAAAAGGCCTTAGCGACATTCGCCAGCCTGTTGCGATCTTCCACCCGCGCACCGATGATCAAAGTGACATCTCAAACGCCAACGCCTTGATGCGCCGTTTGGGCGGACTTGTTGAAGTTACGGTTTTGGATAACAGCTATCACATGGTGACGCTGGATCGTCAGCGTAACGTTGTGGTCGACCGCTCACTTGATTTTGTCGGCCGCTTAGCCGAGCGTATTGAAGAAAAAGAAGCCGTTCGACGGATGGTCTCAGGCGCCGCTGAATAGCGCGTAACACGCCACTTGGCCCACCTATCAGAATAACACAAGAGCCCCATTTCCCGCCGGGAAATGGGGCTCTTAGTTTTGATTCAAGAAATGTGGACCTAACCCGCAGATGCCGTCACTGGCTCGAGGTCACCACACCTTGGCAGATCCGCGGGCGCGCGTTTCCAAATATGGGTCTTGTAGAATATTCCTTTGTAACCTGTCATTGCGAGCTGCTTAGGTGATTTCACCTGAATGGTTGCTGTATAGGCTGAGCCTTTTTCAGGGTCATACACCCAGCCGCCTTTCCAACTCCCACCCGGTGCTTGTTGCAAATTGCCGAGAACAGACAGACCACAAATTGGCCGTGAACGCATCGAGGTTTTCGGATTGCGCCCATCGGTGAGTGGCTCGCCTTTGCTATTGGTTTTCTTTTTTAACCAGACAATGCGACCGCATAAACGGTTTGGGTCCTGCATACAGCGATAAACCTGCACGGCACCCTTACCTGTATGATTGAACCAAATACCAAGCTCAGGGGGGGCACTTTGCGCCTGCGCCACACCGAGGGACACTAAGAGTATGATGAGAACTGCGGTAAGCGATGTGAACACTGTGCGGATGTTGGAGCAGGTCCATATTGAAGCCATCATGAAGGGCCTCCATTGAAGAATTGAAATACTGCCCGTGACGTGCATCTGGCTCTAGGCCAGGAAAGCGGCAAAACCAGGATTAAAGGCGGGTCATCAGGTGTTCACTTAACACCAGATCGACCCAAAGATGCCACTATAGGCCATTCAAAATCCTTAATTTTTGCGCAAACAAGCGATCTCTCTGACTAGCCTCAGGCAACCAAGACGGGACACCCCGCGCCCACCTGGCATGCGCCAAGTTTTCACAGGGGGCCAACCCTTCGCTTAGTCACAATCTGCGCTATATTAGCTGAATACTTTACAAGCGCATTGTTTGGCTCTGAACAGCATGATCCATCGCGCATCTGCCGGCAATGCGTTAAAGACAAGCTATCAAACTCACGACCAAACTCAGGGCGACATAGATTAAGGGGCCAATGATGCCCACCCTGGAAACCATATCCTGTCATTTGCGTGGCATTTGACTGGGAATACGCCACAAAGCGACTGAAACGTCGAGCGCCCCGCGACCCGTGAAAACCAGGCCACTAGCATCCTGCTCGGTAGGCTCTCACTTAAGTGCACAATTAAGACCCATGATTCTGACCCTGGCCTTTCGCAATCTGTTTCACGACCGCATCCGGCTTGCCGTGACGCTGATCGGCATTCTGTTTTCAATCGTGTTGGTTGCCGTACAGCTTGGTCTCTATCTCGGCTCAAGCCGCATGATCACAGCAATGATTGAGCGCGCTAACGGCGAACTATGGATCACCACGTACGGTGCCAAAAGCTTTGAAGATGGTGGCATGCTGCTGACACAGGCAGAACGCCACCAAGCGCTTGCCACGCCAGGTGTCAAAGCTGTCATTCCTCTCGTCGTGCGCTTTCAGGAATGGCGCAAGCCAAGTGGCGGCTCAACACGTGTTGTTGTTGTTGGTGCCGATAAAGAGGACGGCGGACTTGAACCGTGGGCGCTTGTGAAAGGCTCATGGGAAGACATCAAGGCGCCGGACGCCATCGCCGTCGACAAAACTTATCTTGAAGAATTGGACATTGAAGGCGTTGGTTCGACAGCTCAAATTGGTACCGGCCGCGTTCGCGTGCGCGCGCTTACTAATCGTATCCGTTCATTTACCCGCTCACCCTACGTCTTCACGCCACTATCACGGGCACGCAAGTTAATTGGTGCTGGTGGCAGCCAACTGACAACGTTCTTTCTGGTGCAGCTCAATCCCAACGCCAATGCGCAAGCGGTTCGCTCTGAACTCAAGACACGGCTTGGTTCCAACACCGAAGTGCTGACTAAAGAAGAGTTCCGAGATCGCAGCCTGACCCAATGGCTGTTTCGCACCGGTGCAGGTGTGGCGCTGATTGGCGGCGCACTCCTTGGCATTCTCGTTGGTACCGTCATTGTCGCGCAAACGCTTTATTCGAGCACCAAGGACCACTTGAACGAATTTGCAACCTTGCGAGCACTTGGCTCATCCTCGGGCTATATTCATCAGGTCATCCTGGCTCAGGCCGGTCTCAGCGCCGTGGTCGGCTATTTACTCGGAATGGTAATCTCACTTGGCGTGCTGTGGCTCAGCCGCTCTTCGCCATTGCCGCTCGTTATGACCCCGGCATTGGCCGCAGCCCTGTTCGCGCTCACTGTCGGGATGTGCGCAATATCGGCAGTTTCTGCTATCATCAAGGTCACCAAGATCGACCCAGCAACGGTATTCAGCAGATGACAAAGCCGATCCTTTCCGCCAAGAACGTCAAGAAAGAACTCGGCAAGGGTGCTGGCCGGGTGCTGGCACTGCGCGGCGTCGACATGACGTTGAAGCCCGGCGAACTTACCTTGCTAATGGGGCCTTCCGGCTCTGGCAAAACAACATTGCTGTCGATCCTCGGCTGCATTCTGGCGCCGACCTCCGGCACCATCAAAATTGCAGGTCAAGACACCGCACCGTTAAACCCTGAAGAACTTGCCCAACTCAGGCGCAAGCACATTGGCTATATTTTCCAGTCCTACAATCTGTTCCCGACACTCAATGCACTTGAGAATGTCCGCATCGCACTCGATGTTCTGGGACAGAAGGGCTACCCAGCAGCGCAACGCGCAGAAGAAGTTTTGCACGACGTTGGCCTTGGCAATCGCTTAAAAAACTTTCCCTCTAATCTATCTGGTGGTGAACAGCAACGCGTTGCCGTTGCCCGCGCAATCGCCAGTTCGCCCGAAATTGTTCTGGCCGACGAGCCCACCGCAGCGCTTGATAGTGAAAACGGCCATGCCGTCATGGCGCTATTGTCAAAGATCGCTAAAGAACAAAAACGCAGTGTTCTGGCAGTAACGCACGATCCCAGAACACTTGGATACGCAGATCGTGTTGTCCGTATCGAAGACGGTCTGATTGTTGGTGAAGAACGCCGCCCTGATGGTCTCGACGCTCCTGAAATTACAGATTTGACAAAGAGGCGCAAAGCAAATGGCTAAGCTCCACTCTACCCAAGCAATGCTTGCTATCTCTGGCGGTATTACGCTTGCTATTATCACGCTCGTTAACTTAACGGGCAGCGACACAACACCTACACCTGTTGGCCAAAAACCAGCTCCCGTGGTGGTGGCAAAAGCAGCATCAGCCACCATGCTGGATATCTCTACAGCGCGCGCCAATGATGGCACCAGCCCTCCCCCTGTTTGGGCCGCATCGGCTACGGGGCGCATTGAGACCCGCACAGGCGAGCACCGCCTCAGCGCCTTGCAACCGCGCCGCATTGAAGAGGTGCTGGTCAAAACACATGATTACGTCAAGGCAGGCGACCTATTGGTACGGCTTGATGACGAAGACCTCAAAGCAAAACGAGACTCCGCTTTTGCTGAAGTTCAAGTTAGACTTCTCGAACGCGCCGAAGAAAAAGTGACGGGCCTCGCTCTTGATCGACAAAAAGCGGAAGATAAGTGGGCCAAGGCAGAACGTGACCTGTTCCAGGCGCGCCAGGCATTTGATGCGGCTTTCTCTGAACGCCAAGACGCCAACGGCAGCGATGACAATGTCGCAACGGCACGCGATGCCATTGATGCCGCTCAAAAGAACGTTGAAACGGAACGCACGGCTTATGATGCGATTGTCGCCAATGAAGACATCCCACATCCAACAAGGTTGGATACCGGCCTGACACAAGCACGCGCCGATCTGTCGTTGGTCGAAACAGCCATTGAGCAGACCCGCCTGCGGGCGCCGTTTGAAGGCAACGTACTCAACGTCTGGGCCAAAGTTGGAGAAGTTGCCTCACCGTCCGCGAATGCACCTTTGATTTTGTTTGGTGACAAGAGCGAGATGCGCGTTCGGGCTGAACTGGAAGAGCGCGACCTTGTCAAAGTGCGCGTTGGCCAGAAAGTCGTTGTCCGATCTGATGCCCACCCTGGCAAAGACTTTGTCGGCAATGTGACCTCCTTAGGTGGCGCACTTGGTGCCCGCAACATCGCCTCACGCGGCCCACGTCGACCAAGTGATATTGATGTATTGGAAGTGGTTGCCAACTTAGGTGCCCGTCCACAACTTCTGCCGGGCATGCGCGTTGACGTCTTTTTCGCCAACGATGAAACGGCCAAGGTTGACTAGATCGTCGAGCCTTTTGTTGTGCACGCTGAAGCTGTTTGCGCGACGCTCTATCTCATGATTGGCGATCAACTTATCTGCTCAAAGTCGAACCCAACGTTTCGCAAGGCCGATCTAGCACACGTTCATCTTAGATTAAATCAGTGGCCGTGCTCTATTCTTTGGTTTTGGCCTTTGGTTTTGACGGCGTCATGCGCGGGCGACTCCGCGCACAATTAATTTTCTAAGACCGGTCTACTGGCGAATACCTTCAACGTTCAGCTCCAGGTCAACATGTGTTGACGCCGGACCTAGGTTGAACGTAATGCCATAATCGGCAAGTTTGAGCCTGGTGGTTCCGGTAAAACCAGAACGGTAACCGCCCCAAGGGTCTTTGCCGTCACCCACTTTGACAGCATCAATTGTAATTTCTTTAGTCTCACCGTGCAGTGTGAGATTGCCAACAATTGTGAGTTTTCCATCCCCACCCGGCGTTAGGGATGTACTGGTGAAGGTCGCTGTAGGAAACATTTCAACGTCGAGAAAATCGCCGCTGCGCAAATGTTTATCGCGCTTTCCGTGATTGGAATTGACGCTTGCCGTATCAATTGTCACCGATACTTTCGACGCCTCTGGCTTGGCTTCATCGTAAGAAAACGTGCCGTTGAATTTATCAAAGCGACCGGTCAGCCAGCTATAGCCTAAATGTTTGATGCGGAAATTGATGGAGGCATGGGCACCTTTTTCGTCAATCATATACTCGGCAGCACGTGCCGGAAGGGTAACAACCGCTAGGACGAGCAAAACGCTGCATAGTCTCGTTGTGAGGGTCATGGTTTCTGTTCCTTACTCTTTTTCAGCTCTAGATCAAACGCCGGTGGATTTAGGTGTCACGTGAGGACCCGCGCCACATACCGATGAGTGTTGGGTCGTGGTCGATGAAATGGTGCTTCAAGGCAGCACCGGTATGTAATCCTGCCAAGGCAATTGTGACATAACTCAGGATGCGATGAATTTTTCCGGACAAACTCTCGATGCCCTGAGCTTTAATAACACTGGGCAGTTCCAGTCCCCAAAAAAGTTCTATCGCGTGACCATCTGCAGTTGAAATCAGATATCCGCTTATCAGCACTGCGAAAATCAACCCATAGAGCGCAAAGTGCACGACGCGTGCTGCAACATGTTCAAAGCGCGAGAGATAGTCAGACGTCGGGTTAGTATTTGCGAACCGCCAGCCAAGGCGCAGCATCATTGCAATCAACACAATGACGCCCACCGCTTCATGCCAGGCTGGTGCACTGGTGTAGTATGGGCTGGTGTAGTCCAACGTCACCATCCAGTAGCCAAGCGCAAACAGTGCCACGATGGCAAGCGCTAACAACCAGTGCAACAACCGACTGACCAATCCAAACCCATCTGAAGAATCTTGCAGCATCGTGCACCTTTGGAAAATTGCAGACCTCAGCATAGCTGAACACAAGCAAAGTTTCCAATCTCGTCACGGCCAAGCTCACACACACGCGACGAACCAAAAAGAGGCGACAAACAAGAAAACGGGCGCGACCGAAATGGTGCGCCCGTAAACATATTCGTATGTGTAGATTGTCACCAAAAGAAAACTAAGGTGCTGTATCCGAGATGCTTGGCACAGTTGGCAGGTTGCCTTCTCGGTATTGGATGTAGTTGAAGGTTCCGAACAAAGCCAAGAAAACCAACGCCGTTGTAAGCGCATTTACGAAACGGTTGTTGAACGAGATCATGTTGCCGATCAGATCAACAAAGAACACAATCACCGCACCAACAATCGCAATTTCCAGCCATTGAAGATCGACGGGTAAAAACATGAGACTTCCCCCTTGAAGGATTGAATGGGCCCTAAGTGCCGGGACGCTAACGCAAACAGTGACAAATGTCAGCATGTGCGACGTATTCACGTCCACGTATCGCGCACGAATCTCCAAAACTCTATGAGTTACAAGGAATTGCATTGTCGTGGTCTGATTGATCAGCGTTTAAACCTAGGGCTTTTTCACAACTGAAAGTCTGGCTGCCGGCGATAGTGCGTGTGCCCTAGGTGGCTTACCCTAAAGACGGTGCCAAAAAATATTGGCCACCCTTGACCAGAACACGGCTCCATTTTCTATCTACAATACACAGTCGATATCGGTCTTGTCTGTTGCCAAACTTCACATCCCTTGGCATCAGATGCGCCGAAAAAAAGATATCGAAATTTCAGATTGTCGTCAGATCAGGCACACACTGACTCACCCGTTGATCCCCTTGTTGTAACCTTGCAATTGAAGCCATCAGCCACCACGCTCAACCGACCTGAATAGCTGGCCCAAAGAGCACATTTTTCTTGGGGTGATCGCTGACATCGAATTGACGCGTTCCAGCCTGGCCCATAGGGTGCGGCTGCTGTCGCCTACGACACCTCACCTCACCATCTGCCACTCATTAGGTCTCACATGTCTCACCCCTTTTCATCCGTCGCCGAAAACGCCAAGGCCTGGCCCTTTCAGGAAGCCAAGCGGATTGTCGCGCGCCTCAAACGGGCCAAGAGCGATGACAATAAGACGGTGATATTTGAAACCGGATATGGCCCAAGCGGCCTGCCGCATATCGGCACCTTTGGTGAGGTGGCGCGCACCAGCATGGTACGTCACGCGTTTGAGGTTCTAACTGATGGCCAGATCTCAACACGGTTGATCTGCTTTTCCGATGATATGGATGGGTTACGCAAAGTTCCTGACAATGTTCCCAACAAAAACCTCCTCACCAAAGCGCTCGAAAAACCACTGACACAAGTGCCCGATCCGTTTGGTACGCATCAGAGTTTTGCACACCACAACAACGCACGTCTGCAAGAATTTCTGGACGCCTTTAGATTTGACTACGAGTTCATGTCCGCAACCGACTGTTATACCTCGGGCCAATTGGACGAGACGCTGCTCAAAATGCTGGCGGCCTACGACAAAGTGATGGACATCATCCTGCCAACACTTGGGGGCGAACGCCAAAAAACCTATTCACCCTTCTTGCCAGTCTGCCAGCGCACCGGCAAGGTTCTGCAAGTTCCGATGATTGAACGCAACGTCGATAAAGGCACCGTCGTTTATGTCGACCCGGAAACCGGCGACAAGGTCGAAACAGAAGTCACCGGCGGCAAAGTCAAATGCCAATGGAAAGCGGATTGGGCCTTGCGCTGGACCGCCCTTGGCGTCGATTATGAAATGGCGGGCAAAGACCTTATTGAATCCGTCACGTTGTCATCTAAGATCTGTAAGGCGCTTGGCGGCACCCCGCCCGAAGGCTTCAATTACGAGCTGTTTCTCGACGAAAACGGTGAAAAGATATCCAAGTCAAAAGGCAACGGCCTGACGATTGAGGACTGGCTAAACTATGCGACACCAGAAAGCATGTCGCTATTTATGTTTCAAAAGCCTAAGAGCGCCAAGAAGCTTCATTTTGATGTCATCCCGCGCGCGGTTGATGACTATTTGCAGCACTTGGCAGCCTACCCAAAACAAGAACAAGCGAAGCAAATTGAAAATCCGATTTGGCACATACACGCGGACCGCGTGCCTGAAGCGCAATTGCCAATTACATTTGCATTGTTGCTCAATCTTGTTTCAGCCTCGAACGCTGAAAACAAAGAACGCTTGTGGGGCTTCATTCGCAAATACCAACCCAATGCAACCGCGGAAACATTTCCGTTGCTGGATCGGTTAGCTGGCTATGCGGTCACCTACTATCACGCCTTTGAAAAACCCAAGAAGGTTTATCGCGCACCAACAGATCAGGAGCGCATCGCCTTGCAAGATTTGTCTGATAAACTTGCCAATGTCGAAGAGGGTGCAAAAGCGGAAGTCTTGCAAAACCTTGTTTATGAAACCGGCAAACAGCACGGCTATGAACAAAATCTACGCGATTGGTTCAAAGCCATCTATGAGGTTTTGCTTGGCGCCAGCCAGGGGCCCCGATTTGGCGGCTTTATTGAACTCTATGGTGTCAGCGATACACGAGCGCTGATCCAAAAGGCGCTGGATGGTACATTTGTTACTAAGAACAGTTAGCTGATCCGACCCGGCGGTACAATTACGCTGCCTGCCAAGCGACAGCATCGCCAACTAGATCAATCTGCGAAAAGTTGTGTTCGACTTTGAGCAGATAAGTTGATCGCCAATCATCGGATAGAGTCATCGGATAGAGCGTCGCGCAAACAGCTTGGCTGTGTACAACAAAAGGCTCGGACGCTCTAGGTCAAAGAAAGTCCCCAGTCTGCAAACAGCACCGCGATGAGGCGCTCAGTTCGGTCCTCAATATCACTCGGCTGCCACGTGCTGTGATTGGCCAATGCCTTGGTCATCTTGAAATTGGACTTGGCATAAATGCTTTTTTTTGCCTCAAATTCCTGACTATCCGCCAATGCATTTTCTATGCGAGGCAAATAGGTCAGATTACCCAAACGATGTGCGTAGGCAAGAACATGGTCACGATCTGGAAACACTTCACGCCACGTATTCTGAATTTTCCAACCGCGCGGAAGGATATGTTCCAAGGTCACGTCTTCACCATCAACGGGACCTGGGTCTTCACCATCTGCAGCTGCGATCCGGCGCATGAGCTCCACCCTCAACGCCCGGCGATCAAAATATTGTGCCCGCAGTTTCTCCAGTGCCTTCTGCTTCAGTTTGCGCTCAATCTTCAATTCCTCAATTTTTTCAAGCAAGGTGCCCTTTTCGATTTTGTCAGCAATTTGCAGCATGCGCACCGGCAATTTTTGCGCACCATCAGGTGTCATATTGATCAACCAAAACACGCGCTCCAAAGCTTCAAAAAACGACTTTGTATCAGGGCGGTCCAGACCATGCTTCTTGATCCAGGCAAGTGCCGGCGGCATCCAACTTTGCGCATCTATCCAGATCATATAGCTGCAGATTTTACGAATGCGGTCTCGGTCATATGCGGGACCGACGGCGCCGGTACGCAACGCACGAACATTTCGTGCGCCTGGGAGCAACACGTCACGGACAAATCCCAAACCATTATCATTGAGTGAAAATGCTTCCGCGATCTCTTCTTCCAGCGGCTTATTGCGTGACTTTCTGCTCTTTATACTGCGCAGGTGATAGAGCAGACCGTAAAGATCTGTGCCCCCAATCAGCCCTTCCGCTTCCTCCCACAAGAGCGCGGCGGGCGCGCGTTGATCTGCAGGCATAACTGAAAGCAAACTGTCTTTCGCCAGATCAATGCTCGAAAAATCAAGGCGCGTTTCTTCTTCCTTGCGCAATCGCGCCCAGGCTTCTTCCTCCAGAGGGGCGTGGTGTACGATCACGTGGCAGCGATCGGCCAGAAAATGCGCAAGATCGGTGCGAAATGCGTCGGAAACCTCAGGCGCTGACAATCTTTCACGAATGCAATCACGGCTGGTAATGATATTGCGTTCCGTAAATGATAACGCCTCGAACAAATCATCGGGTTGTTTCGTGGTTGCACCCTCTCGCTGCACATACGTCATGCAAAAATCGGCCTGCGCATCTTGTGGCTGCAAATGAAAATCTGTCGTGCGCACAAACTGATCCAACTCCCGACGGTGTTCAGGATTTTGGCAAAGATCACGCAGAACACTGAATAAAATGGTCAGCGTCATCATGCGTTGATGCCCATCAATCAGGGATGCTATGGCGGACGCATTGGGCTTGCAGATTAATAGCGTGCCAAGAAAGTATTCAGCTGCGTCACCCTTGGCTTCGAGTGCTGCAAACAAATCGCTAACAAGTCGCGACACCTGATCGGTTTGCCACGCGTAAGCTCGCTGAAACCAAGGCAGCTGGAAAATATAGGATCCCGAAAACAATTCCCGCAAAGTTAAAGTGCGGACTTCAATATAGTTTTGGTCCATGGATCGACGCGACCAATTAAAATTTGCCCGTAGGCTACTCACTCTTGCCACAGAATACGCATTTCCCGCTGAGCACCTTTGCGCGCCCAAGCTTTACATCACCTACTTCGCCGCGGCATCTGGTCACCGCAAACCGCTCCCGTTAGCCACCAACAAATGGCCTAAAGCACTGCGTTCCAATGCACGATAGCCCGTTGATGTCCCCACTTGGCCTTAACGATAGCATGTCACCCAATAAGTTCCAGAGTTTTTGACTTGGTCTTAAAAAAAAATTGCGTCACAACCAATCAGATTCAGCTTGACTGCCACTGTACCGAGGAAGCCGCAGCATGCAAACTAGAAACGTCTACAAAATCATACCCGCAGAGGACTGGCAGCGTGCATGCACCACCGGCCACTACAAAGGGTCGAACGACGACAAACGTGATGGTTCTATTCACTTATCAGCGCCAGATCAGATTGCAGGTACTTTAAAAAAACATTTTTTTCAACAGACAGGGCTGTTGCTGGTCAACTTTCGCAGCGAAGATCTTTTACCGAAACTCAAATGGGAGCCTTCTCGAGATGGTGCACTTTTCCCACACCATTACGGAGCACTTCCTACACAACTGGCCACACATGCTGTGCCGACAGGTTTAGACGCATGTGGAACACACCACGTGCCGGAGCTGATCGAATGAACTACGCAACATTATTCCCTCTCATCCGACCGGTTCTGTTTGCGCTGCCGCCGGAAGAGGCACACAAACTGACGTTGAATGCACTTGAGCGGAGCCTACACCCTAAGCAGATCACCCCAGACCCCGACTGTTTGGCTATCAGTGCTTTTGGTCTCGATTTTTCCAATCCTATCGCCATAGCTGCGGGCTTTGATAAAGACGCACGCGTTGCAGATGCCGTAATCGGCATGGGCTGCGGATTTGCAGAAGTCGGCACCACGACGCCGAGGCCGCAACCAGGCAATCCAGCCCCGCGTATTTTCAGACTGCTGCAAGACCAAGGGCTGATCAATCGACTAGGCTTTAACAATGCCGGCCATCAGGCCGCCCTTGAAAATCTGTCCCGACGCCAATGCCGCGCACCGTTGTGCATCAATATTGGTGCCAACAAGGACAGCGATAACCGCATCTCAGACTATGTCGCTGGCCTCATTACATTTTATGATCTGGCATCGCTGTTCATGATCAACATTTCATCACCTAACACACCAGGATTGCGTGACCTTCAAGCTCCAAAAACCTTGGACGCGCTGGTGTCTGCACTGATTGAGGCGCGCCAGTCCCTCTGCAGCGCTGGCAAACCCAAACGCCCCTTAGTCGTCAAATTGGCACCCGACATCGCAGAAGATGACCTCACACCCATCATTGAGCGTCTCGTGAAATTAGATGTCGATGGGATCGCACTCTCAAACACCACGCTTGCTAGAGACGGCCTCACCTCGTCTCACAAGAAGGAAGCGGGCGGGCTTTCGGGCCGTCCAGTGTTCCACCGCTCAACAGTCATGCTTGCACGCGTGTATCAACTGACACAGGGGAAAATTCCTTTGATCGGTATCGGCGGCATCGATAGTGGTGAAACGGCACTGGCAAAAATTGAAGCTGGGGCCACGCTCCTTGAACTCTACACAGGATTGATTTATCGCGGGCCCGGCCTGATTAGCGAAATTAAGCAGCATCTCGCGCAATCGTGCCGCTCTCGCGGGGCAGCATCGTTGTCAGGCTTGATAGGACAGGGAAGCGCGACCTGGGCCAGAAAATCGCTTGAGGCGCACAACACATGAGTAAAATTACGTTCTACCATAACCCACGGTGCTCAAAGTCACGCCAAGCCTTGGCTCTTCTCGAAGACGAAGGCGCTGATCTGAAGATCGTACACTATCTTGATACGCCGCCAACCGTTGCCCAGTTGAAAAAATTAGCAAAAACGCTCAACGTCAATCCGCGCGCATTCATGCGCACCAACGAAGCCATCTACAAAGAACTTGATCTTGGTCATGACGAGATATCAGACAGCACACTATTAAAGGCCATCGTCGACCACCCAAAACTATTGGAGCGCCCGATCGCTATCACAACAACGCGGGCTGTGATCGGGCGACCGCCACAAGATATATTAAAAATCCTGAAGTGAATAGCAGTAGACCGTTGGCTAATCGGTGGTGTTGCCTCGGGACCGCCGCGTCGCGCCGATCATGCGAGAAATCAGCCAGATGGGTATCACAACGAGCGCACCCAGCAATAAATACTCGAACAGCCATTCAAATGCACCGAGACCGAGATCATAAATATTGCGCAACAGCACATTGATACGATGAAAGAAGTTGGACAGTTCGATACCCAGCGCATTCATCACAATGCCAACGGCGATTGAAATGAGTGCTAACCTCAGGACAACACCGAGCGGACTGCCACCAAAAATCTTATCCCAATTCATGCCCGAGACTGCTCCTTGAAACACTGCTTTTGTCAATGTCCTGTCTTTGACACTGGCGTTCGCGGCCATGGTAGAGTTGGCCTTGGTATTTTCACCACTCAGTCCCTATCATAGCTCGCTAAAGGATGCGAGCCTCGCCAACAAAAGCGCATAGCAACAAAACACACATCAACAAAACACGACGGGCACACCCGTGACTAGGCCAAGGAGATCCACACCACGCCACGACGTTGGCCTCAAACTGCGCGCCAACACGCCACGCCGGACAGAGGGGCGTCTTCACACAGCGCCGGTGATCTTGAAGCTCTGCTACCCAAACACTTTCAATCCTGGTTTCAATCACGCGGCTGGCAGCCCCGTCGACACCAGTTATCGCTTTTAGAAAATATTTCTGCGAGCTGCTCTACGTTGCTCATTGCAGCAACAGGTGCTGGCAAAACACTTGCCGGCTTTTTGCCAAGTTTGGTCGCACTTAGTGAACGCAACGCACGCCCGGTTGATTCAAAATCCACCTTGCACACACTTTATATTTCGCCACTGAAAGCCTTGGCGGTTGACGTCAATCGCAACCTGCACCAACCGATTGCCGAAATGGACCTGAAAATACGCTGTGAAAGCCGCACCGGTGACACACCGGTTCATCGTAAATCGCGCCAATCACCGCTCGGATGAACCATCTGAAGCCTTGCTTGTGCCCGCCAACCGTTTTGAGGTTTTAGAATGCCGCGCCGCATTGGACGCTGCCAAAGCGCGCACACATGACCCTGGCCACATCCTGCTTGAAGCGGCGTGGGCTGATGCGGCCACAGGGCTTTTGGATATTGGCAGGCTTGGCGCATTCTTGGGCCGCATTCATGGCCGAATCAGGCATCAAGCTTTGACCCGTGTTTCTCCGTTGGCCGTGCCCATGCTGCTGGAAATTGGCAAGCAGCCGGTCGCCCAAAGTCAACGCGATGATATTTTGCAAGACGCCAGTCAAATTTTGATCGCAGAAGCGCTGAATACCGAACCCGGACCGTAACGCGTGACGCTATTCAGCCAACCTGATCGAAGGCAAAGAAGACCTTAGATGCTGCACTTGAAACCAGAACGATTAGATGTCGGTGATTTTGACGAGCACCCGATTTCTATTTGCGGCACAGCCTTTCAGGCTCACGTCTCTGGTGCACTCTATTGGCCAGCTGAAGATGCTCTGATCGTAGCCGACTTGCATCTGGAAAAAGCGTCAGCTTACGCCGAACGCGGCGTGATGCTGCCGCCCTATGACAGTCGTGATACGTTGATGCGACTTGGCGAGGTTATTGACCACTATCAAACGCGCACGGTGATCGCGCTTGGCGATAGTTTTCATGATGCATCAGGCGCGGACCGATTAAACCCAGAAGATCTAGAAACACTTGCCATCATTCAAGAGGGTGTTGAGTGGATCTGGATCACCGGCAATCATGATCCCGACATTCCAGACTCTATTAGCGGTCATGTCCGTGACCAAATTCGCCTTGGTGGTGTGGATCTACGCCACATGCCGAATTTGACGTCGGTAACACATGAGATTGCCGGCCATTTACATCCGGCAGCAAAACTCGCTTTGCACGGTTATACCCTGCGCCGACCATGTTTTGTCAGCAATGGCTTGCGATTGGTGCTGCCCGCATTTGGCAGCTTCACAGGTGGTCTCAATATTTTGGATGATGCCTTTGAGCCGATCTTCGGCAATGATGGCTTTGCTGTTTGGATGATGGGCCAAGACGGACTTTACCCCGTCGCGACGCGCCTGCTCAAAACTGACTAAATGCGCGCTTGAACGGCTAGCTACGGCTTAGCTTGCCCGACGCCGGGTCACTTCTGAAGCCAGCAGACCGGCGACCACCGCCGTCAAAATCGCAAGTAGGCCATACAGAAAACCATTCTTTTTCGCTAGATCATGCAACCAGCGCTCGAGCCCTTCGCGCTCCAAATGCAATTCCGCCGTATAAGAGCTGAGCATCGCCCCGTCGTGAAACAGATAAACCCGAGCCTGCAATAAACCCACTGGAATGTTGGCCGGCAACATCACCGAGCTGCGAAACAAGCTACGACCGATAAAATCAACGCCTGACTGATCTTGGACGTAGACTTTTTCTTTCTTTTTGAGTCGGATTAACGCTTTGCGGTGCGATTTCATCGCATCCTCGGTCACGGTGTAGCGCGGCGTCATGCGAATATATTTAAAACCAATTCCTAGATCTTCAAACAATTCTGGTGCTGCAATTTTGTGCAGCGGATGTGTTGACGACAGCGCATAGAAACTTGGCACGCGATCAAAGTTGACCGCTGTCGTATTCATCCACAGGCCTGCAACATTACTTTTGCGTCGTAACACGAGCGGTGTGGGTGCGCCCTGTACCACCACAACCACATCATAGTAACCTGCATCAGCTGCAGTCTGATGACTGTTGTGAATTGATCCAAATACGATGATTTCTTTGCCCGTAAACCCAGAGGTCACAGCAATAGAGCGCGACGACACATCCGCTTCTACGATTTCAGCGCCAGGCACCGTGGCTTTTGCAGTGGTTTGTCCGGCAAGCGCCCCAAGTGAAGCCAACGACAACAGCAAGCTCGCAAAGGCCAACGCCGCCACGTGCCTGCCTTGGAGGAATGTTGTGTAACCAACCATCACGAGTGCCCCCTCAGTAGCGGACTGATGGAGTAAAGCTCAGCCGGTTGCACCACGAGGTCCCAACCAATACGGGCGCATACCAGAAGCACCAACGCCGCTAGCAAAAAGCGCAGCTCTGCACCTTTCAGGCCGACGCCGGCTGCAACACCAATTTGCGCACCGACAACGCCACCCATCATCAGCAAAAGCGCGAGCACGATATCAACGGTCTGGTTAAGTGTGGCGTGCAATAGCGTGGTGACAGCGGTGATGAACACGACCTGGAACAGCGATGTGCCGACCGCAATACTTGTCGGCACGCGCAATAAATAGATCATAGCAGGCACCATGATGAAGCCGCCACCGACACCCATCATGGCCGCCAAAAACCCAACGAAGGCACCAATTGTAATCGGCGGGATGGCACTGATGTAAAGCTTGGAACGCTGAAAGCGCATCTTAAACGGTAGCCCATGGATCCAGCTATGTTGACCGGACCGTCTGCCATATCCAGTGCCGCCGGACCGAGTCTTGCGGATCGTGTTCGAGCTTTCAATCAGCATCAACGATCCGACAACACCAAGGAAAGTGACGTAACAAAGCGCAATCACCAGATCGAACTGGCCCATCTGTCGCAGGATCTTGACCATCTGAACCCCGATCAGAGAGCCAACGATGCCACCAAACAGCAATACACAACCAAGCTTGATATCTACGTTGTTGCGTCGGTATTGGGCGATGGCACCGGATACGGAGGTGGCCGCGATTTGAGCGCCTTCCGTGCCAACGGCCACGGCGGCTGGTATGCCGGAGAAAATCAACAGCGGCGTCATCAAGAACCCGCCACCAACGCCGAACAGCCCAGACAAAAAGCCAACAACGCCGCCCATTCCAAGGAACAGGAAGATATTGACGGACATTTCCGCAATCGGAAGGTAGATGTTCATCAACGTGGTCTGCCTACAAGCCGCCTTAAGACAGCGTGGCATGAGTAAAGATCTGAAAGCCGCGCCAAATGCGCTTTCCAGGGATGGTTTGCCACAGACAAGGACCAATGGAAAGCTGTCCATCGACCGCACCCGCTGGTGGCGTTTCACATGCTTAATATCGCAACGATTGTGCGCTGTCTCGCGTGGTGAGTTACAAAACTCAGAAGGCGTGGCCAGTTATCAACACGGGGGTTGCTTTTTCTCCACCCAATAGCACTCAGGCCGCACCCTTTGTGAGAGCACGGCCTGGTAACTGTAAAAAGTGTTGTGCGAAAACTAGCTGTTCTGCCGTGTTTTCCAGTCCTGGCCAGCAAGACGAGCATTGTTGACCAGCGGGTCAACTCTCCCAGAAGAGAAACTCCGCACTGCAGTTTCAGCTTCACTAAGCGCTTCAATCGCCAGTTTTGCACGCAGTTTCTGTGAACGTTTCGATGATTCTTCATCACCGTTGCGCGCAGCCAGTGTGTACCACTTGTAGGCTTTGATCAGATCTTTGGAAACGCCGAGGCCATTTTCGAACAACACACCAGCGTTATACTGACTGTCAGCGAGACCGTATTCAGCAGCTTTAATAAACCACTGTGCCGCACGATCGTAGTCAGGCTTGCCGGAGGCTTGGCCAGCACTCAAGACAGCGAGATTGTGCATGGCGCGGATGTTGCCCTGTTCAGCAGCGCGCAGGTACCACATCTGGGCTCTGTTGACGTCAGGGCTAACACCAAGCCCACGCTCGTAGAGGGTGCCGAGACGATATTGAGCTTGCGCAAATCCTTGGGCTGCACTGCGCTTAAACCAGGTTGCAGCTTGTTTGAAATCCTGATTGGTGCCTTTGCCTTCAGACAACCGTGTAGCAACCTCAAATTGAGCGGACGGATCGCCTTTTGCAGCTGCCATACGAAGGGATGTTGGACCAACCGAGAGCGGCGGTAGCTTTGCGCGTAAACCCGACGTCACCTGACCTGGGGCTTTGTAAACCCGAGGTCCACCAACAGCTTCGTCTGTTTTCAAAGCAATAGGTGTCACAACAGAGGGCATTTGATCATAGAGAGGACGACCTGGCTGGGTCCACTCTTTTGCAGTCGTTTGCTGCAACATTAGACCAAAGGGGAGGTCAGCAGAACCCGCTGCGCGATGTTGCGCATCCTCGACTGCAAATTCAGAGTCATTGACAAGAACGTCGCTGGAAACAGCTGGTGAAAATCCATCGCCTGGCGAAAGATAGCTCGATTTTTTAGGCATCTGAAGCGCTTGCGTCTTTTGTTCCAAGTCTGATGGTTGCGTTACGACCGCAGGTGGAGCCACATCCATCTTGACCTCTTCGCCCGACTTTTCACTCGATGGCATCAGGATGATCGCACCTTGGATCGCGATCACGGCCAGCAGTGCGCTGACAAGCAGACGACGGGTTTTTGTACCAAAGAAACCACCAGCCGCTTCGCCACCGTTGTTTGATGTCTTGATGCCGGCAAGCACATTTGCGCGTCCAGTTTTCTTTGGCGGCTCAACAGCGGACCGAACAGCCGCCTGTGCAGCCCGTGCTTTGGCTTGTTGGGCATCAGCAATGAAGTTGTGGCGGATCTTGTCAATTGCATCACGTGAAGTTGCCGCCGTTTCGGCTGGCATGACGACGGCGTCCGTACGCTCAGACAAAAGATCCGGCGATGGTAGGACACTTGCAACATGTGCCTCCTGTGGGGAATTCCTGCCAGCCAGCGGCTGTTGTGCACCAGCACTTGCGGCAACTGCACTTGCGGCAACTGCACTGCCTGCAAGCATATCATCGCCAGCTTGGCTTGTTTCAGGTTGAGCAACCTCAGCCAAGGCTGGTTCGCGAGGATGAATTTCAATGCTGGCTTCTTGTTCCGCCATTTGCTGAAGAGATGTCGGGTCCGTCAAAGTGATGTCGTCATCTGAACCATGACCGACGCCAGATTCCACCCAGCCCTCGGCCGCAGCTGCAACTTCATCAGTTGCAAAATCGTGGTGCTGCGCTGGTTCTGGCGCTACTGCTGGTGCTGGGACCATACCGCCTGCTCCTTCAAGCACGTCAAGACGATCTAGGATTTGGACCATCGCCTGCTGAATGGTATCCAGCATCAGCGAAGTTTGTTCGTTTCCTTCGCGGTGCTCGCTGTGAAAGCCTTCAATCAAATTTCGCACGTCGGCAATCGCAGATCCGTCGCTCTGTTGGCCTGTGGCTGCAAGATGGTCAGCAATGTGCGCCGCCGCGGCTTCGGCGACCTGATTTGGATCAATACCTGCCCCACCCATGCCGTCCATGTCAGCAAATTGAGCCGCTGCATTGCCCTCGGTAAAGTGTGCAACCACTTTATGCAGGCTACTTTCAATAGAATCGAGACGCTGCATTTGCGTGTCGGTTTTGGCTAACTCGGCCGCCATGCCGGAGACATGACTTTCAAGATCCCTCAGACCCTCAACGTCGGAACGCGTGGCCACGTCTTGCAAAGCGGTGCCGACACGATCTTCCATCGACTGCATACGCTCATCAATTTTAGCGGCGGTTTTTTGCGGATCAAGCTCAGACAGAGTTTGTTCAATGCGCTCTGCAATTTCCGTGAACTTGTTGTCCAACCAATCACGATCAATGGCATCAATAGGGTCGTCATGCGTAGCTGTTTCATAGCTGTCAGAGGTGGCCGCTTGCCCTGTTTCCGAAACGTCCATCTCCGGATCAGGTGTGCGGGCAGGCATAACTTGGACCTCTTCTTGGAAATTGTCTTGCACCGGCGCATCATAAAGTTTGGTCAGCGCTTCAGCAGACTCTTGATCCCACGGTGAGCCTGGATCGCCAGGGACACTGGTCTCGACCATGTCGAAGGTGTCAACGCCATGTGTGTGGCGCGTATTGGCCTCTTCATTCCCAGCGCTGACGCTATCTTCAACCAGTGACGCCGATCTTAAAGCAGCAGGGGCATTAAGGATAGGTTGTTGTTCCAGGCGTGGCTCGTCAAAGGCTGTTCCAGCATCACCTTCGCTTTGAGCCCTGTCAGCGCCGTGAGTGTCTTGCTTACTCAACGTGTCTTCTTTAAATGCGGCAACAGCTGAATGGTCTTCACCCTCAGCCATGGCCTCGCTGTCATCAACGGGCTCAACGGCTTCCTGGGCAACGCTCTCTTGGTGGGCGTCATCCGGAGCCCAAATTTGGGCAACGCGATGGTTCAAATTCTCAAGACTAGTTTCAAGGCCTTCAAGCTTACCGCCAAGGTCCTCGGGAATACGGTTGCGAATGTCGTCTACATTGTCACCTAAAGTGCCGAGCCTATTTTTTATGTTGACCAGCACGTTGCTGTAGCGCTCTTCAGCAACCTTTAGCTGGGCTTGAATGGCTGAAACCAGATGTTCTGCGGAGTTGTTATCATCAGCGTTTTGGTCAACCGTTTGACCCTCAACTGGACCGTGCTCGTCTGCAGCCGTGTTTGACTTGTTTTTATCTTCCGGCATTTCGGTCCCCATGAGCTCGCCGCAGTCATTAAACCGGCTGCTCGTTCGGGAGCTTGGAGGGCTCAATAGAGCCCTTCTTGTGCCGGCAACTTTAACTTCTCGTCGGGCACGTACAGGGCACATCTCGCAACCATCGACGCCCCAAAGTGGCAATCGCCAGTAAAGGATCAGTTAAGTATCTCTTCAGAATTGGTCGCATAGGCGCTAAAACGCCGAAATTAGGTCCTATCAGAACCTAAAATATCTTGATGGATCACAAGATCCGGCCCACCAGGGCTAAGCTCGCGCCCACATTCCAGCTTTAAGGCCGCTTTTGTGCGCGTGTGATTCGGGATCTAAGAGCGGGCTGAGACATCCAGAAAAAGCCGTTATAGTCTGTCTTAGAGCGTGTCTAGAGCGTCTGTGCCTTTTCTCGTACCAGTAAAGCTATTTGCGCGACGCTCTATCTCAGCGCTCGATCTCATGGCTGGCGATCAACGTATCTGCTCAAAATCGAACCCAACTTTTCGCAGGTTGATCTAGAGCGTATCGCCCCAAAGGGGGTGCCCGTCATACCAACACTGGGCCTGCGCAGTGTTGGAAGTGAAAGACACCAACACGGGGCGCCTGCGCAGTGTTGGAAGTGAAAGACACCAACACGGGGCGCCTGCGCAGTGTTGGGTGTGAAAGACACCAACACGGGGCGCCTGCGCAGTGTTGGGTGTGAAAGACACCAACACGGGCTTGCCCAGTGTTGGGTGGTATAGGGAAAACGACACGCACGATCAAAAGAACAAAGCATGTTGGTAGCATCCAATTTCGCGCAACATGCTTTTGTTTTGCATCTACGGAAAGAGGACTTGGATGACATGGAACGGCATCATAAAACTTTAGCTGCGCTTGCTGTGCTCACCAGCTCAATGCTGGCGATACCGCTCACGTCTGAAGCTGCTGGTGGGCGCTATCAGATGACGCCAATCGAGAATGGCTTCATGCGCCTTGATACTGAAACCGGTGCGGTTTCAATCTGCAAAAACACGAGCGGCAAAGTGGTCTGTGAGCTGGCTGAAGATGGCGCTGGCCACTACGCGAAAGATATCGACAAACTTAAACAAGAAAACCAAACTCTGCGCGCCGAAGTTGACCGACTGGAACAGCATTTTGGATTAGGTCCAAACAATAGCGCTAAACCAAACGACCTGACACCGCCTGTCCCACCTGGCACTGCATTCAAGGTGCCAAAGAAAGAAGATGTCGACCAAATGTTCAACTATATCGAAGGTATGTTGAACAAGTTTCGCGAGCGGTTGCGCCGCCTGGAAAAAGAACCAAAACCGGAAACACCCCTTTAAAGCAGGTCTCGTTTAGCCGAAGACACGGAGATGCTTGAAGGCTTTTCATTCCCCAAAACGGGGGCCAACACTGGGCAAGCCCGTGTTGGTGTCTTTCACTCCCAACACTGGGCAGGCCCGTGTTGGCGTCTTTCACTCCCAACACTGGGCAGGCCCGTGTTGGTGTCTTTCACTCCCAACACGGCGCAGGCTTGTGTTGGTGTCTTTCACTCCCAACACGGCGCAGGCTTGTGTTGGTGTCTTTCACTCCCAACACTGGGCAAGCCCGTGTTGGCTTTGTCTTCCCCAACACTGGGCAAGCCCGTGTTGGCTTTGTCTTCCCCAACACTGGGCAAGCCCGTGTTGGCTTTGTCTTCCCCAACACTGGGCAAGCCCGTGTTGGCGGTCACAACGCCTGTGTTGGCGGTCGCGTCAGATGGCTGAAAGCCGCTGATTGGTGCGTCGCCCCAGCCGATTCTTGGCGTCTTTCAGGCGGAAGGCATCTGGTCGCGTAAACAAGAACCCAAGCCGTGTCCCCTTCACCATCCAGGCGAGGATGAGTGGCGCGATAACACCGGCTAAAAGCGCTGCAAACGAAATCAAATCCACACTCAAACCGATGTCAAACTTTGCGTCCAGTTTCAGCAGGATCTGGCGCCCAGCAGCCATAAAGATGGCAAACGCCAGGTAGACCGAAATCGATTGGCGACCACAGTACCCAAGCACATTGCCTATAGGTGTCTGCATCATAGCAACGGCGAACGTCACCACCGCTGCAATGCCGATGAACGACACCACGAGATCAATCGCTGGCAGGGCTGCAATACCACTTGAAACAGCCCAGGCGTTGGCCACGCCCCAGGTACCAAGTGCCAAACCGACTAGGAGGTCTGGGGTTTTTGCAATCCGATCTGCAAATTGAAAGAACAAGGGCGCTGCGGCATAGCCAGCGTAGAAGAAGATGAACCGTTCTGAGAACTGATCGAGCGCAAAAATCCCGCTTTCCGGCGTCACGATATGCATCACGGCGGCGGCCAGAAACACGATGGGTTTGGGCACGTTAGCGAGCAACTTCGCGGCAACGAAATAAATCGCCAGAATGTAGATGAACCACAGCGAGCTGAACGGAATGATGTAGCTTGAAAAATACATCTTTGCAAAGCCAACCAAGCCTAATTCGCCAATGAAGTGGGGCGCCTTGAGGCCTAACTGGATGTTGACCCACAACACATAGAAATAGACGAAATGCAGAACCTTTGTGTCGAGATAGATGCGCCAGGGTCGATCAATGCGCCGGGCCAGAAACAACCCTGAGATAAGAAAGAAATCAGGCATCCGGAAGGGCTTGGCCCAATCGATGATGGCGGAAAACGTGGACGTCTCGCCCATCGCCTTTTCAACGCCAAGCGTGGCATGCAGCATCACAACCAAGATGATGCACAGGCCTTTAGCGATATCGACCCAATCAACACGGCTCGCCTGGTGACCACCAGAACCTGGGCCAACAGGTCTATCTGCTACACCGGGCCCAGCTGGGGCTGTTCTAAACTGAAATGATTTCCGCCACTGTGTCAGCATGAGCCAAATCCTCCCTTGGCCGGCTCCCAGAATGGGCCTCAACAACCAAGATGATAATTTCAACGCAAGATGCATTCCAGAATGCGTTAATAAGAAAGGTTAACAGCGTCCAGTGCCGAAATTTACCAAAAAACCAAATGCACAAAACGAAACGCGGTGGCTCAGATCTGAGCCGCCGCGTCGAAACTTTTACTCAACCGTCTTTTAGATGACGTCGATTTCAGCTGGCAGGTAAGAAGTAACTTCAAGACCGACTTCTTGCTCACGTACAGCAGGTTTTGTCCAAACTTTCATAACATTCTCCTCTTTGATTTTTAAAGACTTTGATCTTTTCAGATATGTGGCAGATCACCTTCTGCCGTGTTGATGAGAAGACTATAACCAGCCACAGCGATAACCACAAATAGCAATTACGTGATCTAATTCTAAGATTTTCTTATTGCCTCCATTGGAAATACTTATGTGTTATTTTTACTTATAAAACAATTGGTTGTAGAGGTTAACGCACCCATTAGATCATTATTTTTGTCCCCACTTAGCGGGCCTCACCACGTTATACCTCACAATACCCCAAGCGCTGATCACACGTTGACCCATTTGGACCAGCCCTTTAATGCGCTTCATCCCAGTTGTTAGCGGCAGCGGCCTCGACTTTGAGCGGCACGGTAAGCTGAACCGCAGGTTCAGCGGCACCTTCCATGACCTCCTGCACCAGGTTGGTCACGGCCTTGACCGCGTTGGTTGGCACTTCAAAAATCAATTCGTCATGCACTTGCAGCAGCATGCGTGCGTCTGACAGGCCAGCAGCCTCCAGCACGCCCGGCATTCGGATCATCGCACGCCGGATGATGTCCGCCGCACTCCCTTGGATCGGTGCGTTGATCGCAGCGCGTTCTAAAAAGCCACGCATTGATGGGTTCTTGGTATTAATCTGCGGATAGTGAATGCGACGGCCAAAAATCGTTTCGACAAACCCGGTCTCTTTGACCTGCGCCTTGGTGGCGTCCATATACGCCTTGATGCCAGGGAAACGTTCAAAATAGGTTTTGATATACTCCGCCGCATCTTGCCGCGAAATTGCCAACTGATTGGCAAGTCCAAACGCTGAGATGCCATAGATAATGCCGAAGTTAATCGCCTTGGCGCGCCGGCGCACATCCGACGTCATGTCTTTCAACGGCACACCAAACATTTCAGATGCCGTCATGGCGTGAATGTCTTGGCCTTCTTCAAACGCCGTCTTGAGTTGCGGAATATCGGCAATGTGCGCCAAGACGCGCAATTCAATTTGGGAATAGTCCGCCGAGATCAACTTACAACCCTTGCGCGCGACAAAGGCTGTGCGAATTTCACGGCCCTCCTTGGTGCGGATTGGAATGTTTTGCAAATTGGGGTCAGACGACGCTAACCGTCCCGTCGTCGTGGCCGCCAGCGCATAGCTGGTATGGATACGTCCGGTATCCGGATTGATATAATTCGGCAGCGCATCGGTATACGTCGAGCGCAGCTTGGTGAGCTGGCGCCATTCCACCATCGTATTGACGAGGTTACGCGCATCCCCCGGCAGTTCCTCATTGGCAGCCAAATCATCAAGCAAATTTGCGCGTGTTTCCCACTGACCGGATTTGGTTTTCTTACCGCCCGGCAGTTTGAGATGATCAAACAGCAATTCGCCTAACTGCTTGGGGCTCGCGAGATTGAACGTTTTGCCCGCCAACTCATAGACCGTTTCTTCCAAATCGGCAGCCCGTTCAGCAAAGGCACTTGAAAGACGCGCCAGAATGGTTCGGTCGACTTCAATACCGGCGTGTTCCATGTCAACGATGATTGGTGCCAGCGGGCGTTCGAGTGTTTCATAAACGGTTGACATGGCCTCACTGGAAAGACGCGCCTTAAACAGCTTCCACAGCCTGAGCGTAACGTCGGCATCTTCCGCCGCATAGGCCGTGGCTTCCTCCAACGGAACTTGGGCAAAACTCTTGTCGCTTTTCTTTTTGCCCGGCAGCGTCTCCATCAACTTGGAAAAACTAATGCAGGAATGACCGAGATGGCGCAGCGCCAGATCATCCATGTTGTGTTTACCGCGCCCTACATCAAGCACATAAGACATCAGCATGGTATCATCGACCGCACGCATCTCAATGCCATAGCGGCGCAACACCAGCGCATCATACTTGCCGTTTTGCGCAATCTTTAAAATGCTCGCGTCTTCCAGCAATGGCTTGATCAACTTCAACGCTTTGTCGGTGTCGAGTTGAGGGATTTCCTCGCCGTCGCCAAAATCAAACCCGTCTCCCGTTGCCCGGTGGGCAAGCGGCACGTAGCAGGCTTTTCCCGGTTCGGTTGCAAACGAAAAACCAACAAGGTCTGCCTGCATGGCGTCAAGGCTGTTGGTTTCGGTATCAAATGCAACGTGACCAAGCGTGGTGATGGCCTCTACCCAAACCTTGAGCTCTCCTTCCGTGGTGATGGTTTCATAGGCCTTGCGATCAAACGACAGGCCTGAAAGCTGTTGTGCCACTGCTTCAGCACCAGATTGCGGTGAGCCCGCCTCACCAGATGTGGCATCGCTCGCGCTACCAAAGGCAGCACCTTGGCCACTGGCATTGCCAGCCTTTGCAACAGAGGACCCTACTGATTTCTCCAACGCGGGAGGTGGTTCAGCACCCAGCGCATCTGCAATACGCCGCGTCAGAGAATTGAATTCCATCCCTTGTAAAAAGCCAAGCAATGTCGTGGCATCCGGCTCGTGTGCACCAAGCGCATCCATTGCGATATCCAACGGTACGTCTTGGCGCAATGTCACCAAATCGCGCGAGATGCGTGCCTGGTCCGCAAATTCAATCAACCGTTCGCGCCGTTTGGGTTGTTTGATTTCCTCGGCCTGTGCAAGCAGCGTGTCGAGATCACCATAGGTGTTGATCAACTCAGCCGCCGTCTTCACGCCAATGCCGGGTACACCTGGCACATTGTCGGATGAATCACCCGCCAATGCCTGCACATCAATCACCTTGCCCGGACCAACACCAAACTTGGCTTCCACTTCTTCCGGTCCGATGGATTTGTTTTTCATACTGTCAAACATGGCAACGCCGGGGCGCACCAACTGCATCAAGTCTTTGTCTGATGAAACGACCGTGACATCACCGCCTGCGTCGACAATTTCACGCGCATAGCTGGCAATCAGATCATCGGCTTCAAAGCCATCCATCTCCAACGATGCAACATTGAACGCCTTGACCGCATCGCGGATAAGCGGGAACTGCGGCACCAATTCTTCCGGTGCGGGCGGCCGGTTGGCTTTGTAGTCGGCATAAATTTCATTGCGGAAGGTTTCGCGACCGGCGTCAAAGATGACCGCAATATGCGTTGGCGCGTCCGCCGTCTTTGTTTCCTTGATCAGCTTCCACAACATCGCACAAAAAGCAAGCATGCACCGCACCGACCGGCAAACCGTCCGATGGTCGTGTCAGTGGGGGAAGTGCGTGGAAAGCCCGAAAGATATAGCCCGAGCCATCCACCAAATAGGCGTGGCTGCCTTTGACAACGGGAACGGCTTCACCATCGGGCACGGTTGACGTGCGTTTGGATTTTTCACCGTCAGATTTCTTGACCTGCTTGGGCTGGGCCTGCTTGGGCTCTGGCTTCGTATTTGATGTTGTTTTGCTGCTCATGGGGGCGGACTATAGGCGGCGCCTAGTGGCAGGTCAGCAGAAAACAAGCCTACTTCATCGGCATAAACAGAAAACTCAAGGCCGCTTGGCATTGGGCACGCTATCCATCGAGGAAAAGTACGGTTTTATGTCAATCAGCGGTGTGCCATCGACGCAATCCATGTTGCGGATCAAAACCGTATTGCCCTCAACCCTGTGCACCTCAGCAACGGCAAGTCCAATCGGGTTAGGGCGCACAGGCGAGCGCAACGCAAACACGCCGCGCGGCTCTGGCGCATGGCTTGGAGCTTGAATGATGAAATCGCGTCGCGAGCGATCGAGCCAATAGAGCACGATGACGTGCGACAGCAATTCCAAATCTTTCAATCCAGCCGCAAACGGTGGGTCAAGTTCAAGGCGCGCATCAATGCCTTTGCGTGCCGCCGTATTCTTTGGACACTCGGCAAGCGTTTTCCACGGCGTTCTGACCCGTCCGATAAAATAGAGTGCGGCGTCGTTCGTTGCCGGCAGGTCAATTTCAATTTCGCCGGGTCTTGGTCGACGCATGGGCGGGCGCATGTCTGGCATCAAAGCACTCAATTTAAAGGTCAGGAAGATAAAACCATCATAGGTTATGTCGCCCGACACGAGGCGGCAAGACAGCGCCGCACCGAACCAATACCACTCGCCATCTAACACCTGGTCTTCAAACCCGAACAAACTTAATCGGTCGGGATGGCGTAAATAGCGCTCGTGCGTTGGAGGGTGCACTGAGGCCATCCTTGATGGCGTCTCTTGATGGCGTCTCCGGCCGCCTCCTCGGCCATGAACTGTCCAGCCTCCAACGCACGATCGTCGGCTTGCGACTTAGGCGAAGGCACGACCTCATCGACGTTGCGCACAGCTGCTTGACCTGCCTCAGAGGCAGATTTTGAGGCTGAAGAGGAAAACAACTCACCAAACAGCTTCGACAAAAACCCAGCCTGGGCTTTGTGCGGGCCAAGCGCGAACAGGAACGAGATTAAGTGCAACTAAAACAAATGTGCGGTGCATGGACCTTCTCCCAGACTGACCGTGAGAACCGTCATTATTCGCTTTTTCACGCCGACAAGCGTGCCGCCAATGCCGCGCCCGGATCAGCATTTTTCAGGCCACGGGCAACGCGATTGGACATACATTTGGGTGATTTGCAGTCCGCCCATCTTTGGCGTATCACTCAGCCGCGCTTTTGGCTCCGAATGTCGAAACCTCAGGGCCCAGGCCCACGACGAAGTCATTTGGTCCGCACCCATAGCTCAGCTGGATAGAGCGCTGCCCTCCGAAGGCAGAGGTCTCAGGTTCGAATCCTGATGGGTGCGCCAATTCAATTTTCTTCCCAAAACCACCAAAAAACGCAAATGGTTCAGATAGTTGCGGAGTTCGAAAACCCTCGCCGCGTTTGTACGCCAAACGGTCCCTAAACGCTAATCTCAAGACTATTCTGCGCCAATGCATAGAGCCGGAAGTCCATAGTTTCCAAGGGTTTGCGAGGAAGTTCATAGCGAGTTCGAACAATTTCTCGAAACTAGGGCGCGGTTTGTGTTTCGCTTCTAATTTTTCTTTCGCCACAAGCTTATCTCTTTCCAGCCCTGCAAGCTTTTTCTCATACGCTGCGATGACTGTTGCGTTGCTACTTTCCATGATGCGCTCAAGCAGCAGCTCAATCTTTTTATCGATACCAGTAAGCTCATGCATCGCTGATTGACGGCGAGTTTTGTCCTGCTCGTGGAAACAACTCCACGCGTCTTTGAACATCTCGCACGCGATATTAAATAAGGGTTTGGTTGGTTGGAGTGTGCGAAGCATTGTCTCAAACTCAGCCTCTATGTCATTGCGCTTGATTGATTTGCGATGACTGGAACATTTTCTATTGTAGCAAAGATAGTAGGGATGTTTTTTGCCTGTGTTGCTCTTGGACCAGCAGGCTGTCAGAGGTTTTTCGCACTCCCCGCATGTCACAAAGCCGCGCAGAGGAAAATCCTCACTTATATCTTTGCGAATGGGTGCCTTTGCGCCGTCTTTGAGCCGCTTCTGGATCTTTTCATAGGTCTCAAGAGAAATGAGAGCTTCATGATTGGCTTTGCGCAGAGAAATGTCCCAGTTGGGCGCTTCCAGATAACCGGCAAAAAGTGGCTGGACTAACAATTCGGCGACCCGTTGGTGGCGAACTTCACCATTGGCCCGGTCTTTTGGGAAACCCGAACAGCTTTCCAAGAAACGTTTGACTTCAAATTTCGTATCAAATCGTCCTGATGCGAAACCCTCAAGCGCTTCTTGAACAATTGCTGCAAGCGGTTCATCGCGCCAATAGGCATTGCGTTGATCGCGCTGGCGGCTCTTCAATGAGCGCGTTGTTGGCATTGTCGGTTGCAAAAACCAGTTCGCCTTTTTGCGCTTTATACGCGGCAATGATCCCGCCATAGGGATTAAGATCGAAGCGAAAAGGGTTTTCTCGTCCAAGGATTTTAAAGTCATCAATGATCGCAATCTTGCGGCCATAGCTGGCGCACATCGCAGCACATTGCGCAGCGATCTCACCGTCCTTTGACATCGGTGACAATGAGTGTGCGCCTGTTATCAGCCAACATCGATTGCAGCCATGGAAGCGCGCCGCAGGTTGTCTTGCCGCCACCCGCAGCAGAAAGAAGCAAAGAGTGGCAGGGCTTGGGTTCATAGATCGGGCGGCCCCTGCAGTGTCAGTCCAAGCAACCGGCGACCGGCATTGAACTTGTGATTGGTATCAGCCATCAATCACCCCTGCTTTCGACAGGGCTTCATCGGAAGCCATATCGGCATTCTTTTGCGGTTTGGCCCGCGCCTCATAATCGCTCAGAGACTTATCGCGCAGATAAAGAGACACCATCTCTTTAAAGGCGCCGACGATAGATGCTGCTGCTACGACAGCCATAAAAATGCTGAGCAGGCCAAAGCCCCAGTATTTTGCTTCGCTCGGCCAGATCCACCAGGCGACAGCCCCAAACATCGCTGCGTTCAAAAAACATGCCATTGATGCGCAGGGTCATGCCAAAGGAGCGTCTAAACTCTTTCATGTGCGGAGCTCCTGTGTCGTGCGTTTTTCGGATTTCATCAACAATGGCGCGGCGAATATCTTGCAGCGCTTTTGTGTTGCCCCACACCGCACCGGCCAGCTCTGTGCCTTTGGTTTCGCGGGAAATCAGTTTGAGCTGGCCAATGGCTTGCCCGGCAATGAGCAACAGCGCAGCAATGCTAAGGAGAACCATAAGCTCGATGAGATAGAGCAGGTCGTAAAACCCAACGGCAAAAGCCAGTGCGCCGCCTGCAAAGAGGGAGGTTGCAATCAAGAAGGGGCGGCGCACGCTTACGACAGAAAGATTTTCAAGAATATAGGAATCGCGGTGCGTATTGACCGCCCCATTTTCGATGCGGACAAATCCAATGATCATTGCGCTGTCTCCTTCATGCTGGCGAGCGCTTTACAAGCTGGCGCATAGAGTGATGCGCGAAGATGGCTCTCCAAATTGCGGATGACAGCAGGGGTGATCAGGCGAGCGCTGCCCGCATAAAGCCCAACGGCAATACGTTTGTTTTCGGTCAGATGAGAAATGGCGCAGTCACACCGTGAAGCGGCCTGGCCCATGGCGGACTGAACCCGCATCGCCTTGGCTTGCCTTACGATCTCTTCTTGTTGGCGCTTCATATCCAGCATCTTGCAGGCCGCATCACCACCAAATGTCCGCATAAGGTCTCTCACGCGGGAGTCCATAGATCCAAGGATCATGTCGCAACTCATTGCCGGAGGCTTAGTCTGAGTACCGTCATGGGACCGCACCTCTTCGTGAACGGTTTGTTCGCATCGAGACGCCCATCCTGATTTCTCAACGGTGCGCTCAATAACAAGCGGACCGGTTACAAACATCGACCCGGCGGCATAAAGAATGAGCGCAAAGACCGTACCGCCACCGGCAGTTGCTAGTTGCTGATCAATGAACATGGTGGCCTCCCGGCGCATTGGCGCGCGCCATTTGCGACTCGTTGTTGTGTGAGAGATCACTCGGCGGCGGATCATCTTTGAAATTTCGCCAGATATGGCTCAAGAGCACGTAGATCCACAGCGTCAGTGGCATGATCAGTTCAATCACACCGGTAAGCGCGGCGATTGGTATGAAGTGACCCATGTAGGCAAAGGTCGAAGACACACCGGATTTGTTCGGAAAGGGAGGTGGCGCGATCTTTTTTGCATTAATGGTCTCAAGGGCCGCATGGATTGATGCTGCGTGACGGCGCAACAGCGCATTGGCATTGCGCGTGGCTTCGGGCCGCCCTGAAATGGTGATCCCTTTTTCAAGCTCTTGTGCGTAAGCCTGAAGGAGTGTTAGCGGCATCGCTTCTTTGAGAGCTGCGACTTCCTGTTTAATGGAGCCATCAATCTGGCTCAGCAGCTGACGGCGCTTGGTTCGGCTCTCAGCACTTTGTGTAAATGTCGTTTGGTATGTGCCAAGAAGTTGATTGAGCCGGGTCAGGTGATTAGTCCTGGCTGCCTCACCGTTTTTAAGCTGTCCCGATATATCCGTCGCACGCACCGCAACCGGCTCTAAGGCCCGTGTCACTCGTCCGCGTCCACCACGCCCCCGGCCTGACAAAACAACTCTCGGTCGCTTCGCATTTAAGATGGCGTTCAATGTCAGTAACAGCCGCATCGATTGCCGGTTTTACGCGCACCGACCGACCGGCCAGCTCATTGACCTGATCGATATAGCGCACCAAGGCCTGACCATGGCTGCCAAGCTTTAAATCGTTGACCGGCTCAATGGTCAGGCCCGCATAAGTCGATGCAAAAAGTCCACCGCCCACAAGAAGGATCGAGCCCACGCTGGCAACGCCAGCCGTCAGGAAACCGCGCGCCGCTAGATCCGCACCTTCATCGACCGCATAACGATTAACAATGTAAGAAACGAGCGCGGCGCCTGCGGTAAAGACAATGATTTTACACCAGCCTGTAAAACCATCCGGCTGAATGAGATGCGGGGCGGACAAGCCGACCATGGCACCGGTCGCTATTGCAAAGCACGGCAGGGCATACTGTTTGATTTCGAATTTCTTTTTCTTGGGCAGACGCACAGGCGGCTTTTTGACATCCGTGATCGTGGCTTGCACGTCTTGTTCGTGATCAGGAAAATGTGGTGAAATCCGGTTTGACATGATTGTCTCCGTTTAAGGCGTGTTGACGTGGAGGCGCTTATCGCAAGGCACGCATTTGAGTTCAGCCGACGGCTTCGCCCAGGCATTCAGACTGCAAGTCGGACAGTGAATTTGATGCGATCTTTGGGTTTGACTGCTGTGCGGGTGCCTTGGAATCCGCGCTCAGTAGGCCCGTGCCTTTTTCCTCCGGCGTCAGCCGGTCGCCCCAACGTATGACGTAACCACTTTTAATCAGCAGATTGGCACTGACTTCAAACGGGCCGCCTTCAATAATGTAATGCGCGACTTTGGGTCCGGTGGGCTTACCGCCTGCTTCGCCGTATCGGAGGGCATGAGACCGATCTCTTCCATGCGATCTGCCCACACCGCGTCGTGATAACGCCCGCAACGTGTTTGACCTTTAGAATTTTGCGGCCCGAATTCTTCGCGCCACTGATGCACCATTTCATGCGCAAGTGTGGAGAGTGTCTCGATGTGAGAACGCTGTTTGAGGTAATAGGGGTTGAGAATGATTTCATGTGCTAGATCACCGGCATTGTTTGAAAACGGTTGGGACAAAACGCACCCAGCATTCCGGGTTTGCGCGCCAGCGTAATCAAAGGGGTGGAAAGTTTGCCACCGAACAGCTTGTCATTGAAATAAGTAAAAGCAGCCAGAAGGTCGGAGTAGGCCTCTTCGGTCGGATAGAGTTTTTGGGATCGTACGCTGACTCTGTCTTTGGGTCCTCATCGCCCACCTGAAGAATTTGCACGTCTGCTGGAGTTTTTCTCCGATTGGACCTGGTCGTGCAAAAGCAGGCGGGTATCTGTTGATCTTTGTCTTTGTTCGCTCACGAGCGTCGGCCTTTTTGAATTCAGGGCTGTTTCAGGCTCTCTGGGCGAATGGGTTATGCTAGAAAACCCAAACTACCTTTTTGAAAACCACAGGCATGATTGCCGCCCCCCCTTATTGCCAAGCCCTCTTGGGAGTTCCCATCAGAAGTTTATAAGAAGTGATATTTGATGAGTTTGGACGATCCGCGCAGCTACCGGCCTTACGACGAGGATGTTGACGCCGTTGGCCTTCGCTTAGAATTTTCAGGCAACATCGAAACGGCTTCAGGATGAAATGCGTCGCATAAAAGAAGAGATCAGCTATCAGGCATTTGCTGACCTGATCCCGCGCCTTGTTGCAGAACACGCACCCGCCTATCCAACCGGCGGGGAAATCTCTTCTCAGAATCTCTATGATTTCCTGAAACTCAAATCACCCAGTGTTCCGGGACAAAAGCGCAGGCTTGCCTTTCATGCCTTCATGATGATTGTCGATCAGACCTATCGCGAGAAATGGGATCACACGCATTTTGTTCGCCGCGCCGGTCAAACACTGGTTGAGTTTCTCGCTACCGACAGGAAGGCTGATCCTTACGCACACGCCGTCAATCTGCAGGGCTCGGTCGGTCTCTTACGCCTATCAACTTGATGCGCTTGTTGATCCACGCGATCGCAAGCCGGGATTTGAACAACGCTGTTTGCTTTTGAGTACAGCTGCCGACCCTGCCGTTTTTGCTGGCGTATGATTTTGATGTTGTCCGACACACCGAGCCTGAAAACCCCGAAGGTGAAATCTTCACCCCGCAGCAACTGAGCTATTTGCGCGACAGTTGGGATCTGGATGCGCGGATCGGATTTTATGTGCCCAAACGCTCTCCCGGCGAAGGCGTGTTGTTACTCAACAGCTTTAAGTGGGACTGGCCGACCATCTACGGATCGATTTTGAAATATCAGGGCGAGCCGCTTGTTGATTACAATGCACCTGATGTGACTGACATCATGCTGACGGATGTCAATTCCTTCATCAATATTGAACGCGCCGAGCCCACCTATATCGCAACCGACTATGAAGTGCCTGATGAACGCAAGATCATCGCCATGCGTCGATCAACTGACAAAGACAAGCTCGGAGCCGTTTCTGCCGTATTGGACAGACGCTTTGATTGGGGAGGTGACCTATGAGCAGACTTGTCACCTGGATGAAGCCAAAAGAAAAGAGACGACACTACGATATTCACTACGGGGCCGACATCAATGACATTGAGGAAATTGCAGGTGCGCTGCGTGAAAACTTTAATGTGCTCAACGAACAAGAGCCGCTCACCGGCAAGACCGCTCTCATTGTTTCAGCTGCCGATGGAAATTTTCTTGCGCTCCATTTCCTGCTTGTCACGCATAAGGCCGATCCCTTCATCAAAGATAAGAAGGACTGGCAGGCGCTTGATTATGCCCGCGCCATCGGACATCAGGGATGCCGACAGCTGTTACTGGAACACATGTTTCCGGACCTGAACGATGACACCGGATCTCCAGATGTCGTGCGGTTGAGGCCTCGGTAAACCCATCGTGAAGCTCTTGGTCAGCTCTGCATGTTTGATTGCTGTGAAAACCGAACCCCGGATACAAGTCAGTGAATTTCACGAGTAGGTTTCAGCCGATAACATAACATGCGGTGATGAACAAAAATGTCAGGGCGCGTGTCAGACGTACACAAAAAAAACGAAACTACGTTTCTCATTTCACAACTTTATTTTGTAACCATAAGGCAGTCATCGTTGTTGCCAATCAAATCGCTGATGGGGTGCGCGTTATCACCGTTGTTCCGATCACGCAAAGAAAACCGTTGCCAGACACGGCGGTGATAGAAACACGACCAGCATTAAATACACACATCGGCGTCGATGACTTGTCGTCTTGGAATGTTGTGGCTGAGGTCAATGAATTTGTGTGGCCAGGCGTAGATCTGCGACCGCTACAAAGAACAGATCTCAAGGAATATGCTTACAGCGTGATTCCGCAGGGTTTTTACAACAAAAATCAAAGCATCATTATTGGAAGCCGCACGTGCCAAACTACCGCGTGTCACGTGCAGCAAATAAAAACCCATTGGACATTAATCCACCGTTCAGGTTAACTTAGCTACAAGCAAATTGATCAGAAGAAACGCATGCTGGGAGAATTGTTATGACGGCAAATTATCAGACAGGACGCATCGCTATTATTGCTATCGCACTTACTTCATTCCTTGTGGCTTCTCCAGCTTCTGCAGAAGGACCAGTCAGCAAGGCGGAACGCGATGCAGGCGCTAAATTCATTGCAGATAATAAGGATAAGCTTTCTGCAAAAGCCCTGAAAGCAGGCGCAACTGCGGCGGCTAAACGTGCCGGATGGCTTGCGGGCCGCGCCGCAGGAGTGGCAACCGAACTTCTGCGGACGGACACGGCCGATGCGCCGACGATGGACGATCATAACCGTAAGCAAGAAGAGGCCAAAGCTGCACAAAGAGCTGCTGAAAGAGCCGCCAGTAAGTACTAGAAATTCAGCTCGACAGCACAATCAAAAAGCCCCGTTCGTTGGGGCTTTTTCTATTTTGATAACGCTGTCTGGTGTTTAATCGCCTACAATGTATCGGACAAAATATCCTGCAAAAGCGCAGCTCCACAAACACGACCGCCTCTCCATCATCAGCGCCAAAGTGAAAACGTGTCATATGTTTGCCGTCTGATGAGATGATCCGGCGAGACATCACCAGCTCCTGTTCAATGATCTGACGCATTGACTTAACTCCCACATTTGCCCTGCTAAACGCACGCCTTCAATGCCGATCAGCCCCGTTACAGACTGTTGAGCTTGTCGTTCACGCTACTCTAGCCTGGATTCTTGACAAGTTTGGGGATTGACCGAGACTGAGGCATAGAAAGTTCTTTTATAACTCACTAAAATGGTATATCATGAGTTATAGAAAGGAATTCTATCGCTCATGATATGGAACTGGCAACACTCGGATTGGCCCGACTTTACACATGATACGTCAGCATTGACGGCGCTTGAAGACCGCTTTTTACATCGCGCCGGAATTCTGCTCGGCACGCTCAAGCACATCAATGATGCAGAACAATCTGAGCTTCGTGTTGATCTTATAAGTATCGAGGCGCTCAAAACTTCGGAGATTGAAGGTGAGATCTTAAACCGCGACTCTGTTCAATCCTCAATTCGCCGCAACTTTGGACTTGATACCGACAATCGCCGGGTGTCGCCTGCTGAACGCGGCATCGCAGACATGATGGTTGATCTCCATCATACATTCGACAAACGCTTGTCTCACGCGAAGCTTTTTGCATGGCATAAAATGCTAACCTCAGGTCGAAGTGATTTAAATGATATCGGACGCTACCGCACCCATTCAAGCCCCATGCAAGTGGTCTCCGGTGCCATCCATGACCCAAAAGTTCATTTCGAAGCGCCGCCGTCAAAAACCATGAAACCGGAAATGAAACGCTTCCTGCAATGGTTTAACGACACCGCACCTGGGGCTAAGAAATCCTTACCACTACTCACCCGCGCCGGCATCGCGCATCTTTATTTTGTGTGCATTCATCCTTTTGAGGATGGCAATGGCCGCATCGGCCGCGCCATCGCAGAAAAAGCTCTGTCGCAAAGTCTTGATCAACCGGCCTTGCTGGCGCTTTCGCACACGATAGAGAAAAACCGCAAAGCCTATTACCGCCACCTTGAAGCCAACAACAAGGACTTGGAGATCACCGACTGGCTCATCTATTTTTCTGAAACCGTTTTAGAGGCACAGGCTTATGCGCAAAAGCTCATTGAGTTTTTAATTGCCAAGGCCAAACTCTATGATCACTTGCGCGGACATCTAAACCCACGCCAGGACAAGGCACTCACCCGAATGTTCCGTGAAGGACCCAATGGCTTTAAAGGCGGGCTCAGTGCTGAGAATTATATTCGTATAACCGGTACATCGCGCGCCACCGCAACGCGGGACTTGCAGGATCTCGTAGACATTGGCGCTTTGAATCGAACAGGCGAACGACGGCACACGCGATATTGGTTGCCGATGACAGAGCCGGAAAATAGCGAACGGTGATCGTTGAAATTTTGAGCTCCGCGCATGCGTTTTTCATGAGTACACCGCGATCACACCCATTTTTCATGAACCGCATCTCTTTTTCATGGATTAAATGCGCAAGAACGATCCACCAGGAAACCGGCGCTGATCATCGCTGCCTCAGATGATAAATTACTTGCACTTGAATTCTTGCTTGCCACGCAAAAGGTCTATCCGTTCATCAAAGATAAGAAGGGTTGGCAGGCGCTTGACTATGCGCGAGCCCCGACGTCAGGGATGTCAGCAATTGCTACTGGAACATATGTTTCCAGATCTGAAGATGACACTGCCCCCCGGAAACAACGCCTTGCAAGAAACTGCGCCAACTATGACCGCGTGCAGTAGGTCAAAGGTGCAGCAAGACTGGGGGATTTTACAATCTGGCTCGTATATTGTCATCGGCTGTACTAACCAACCAACTATCTTGAACAACGCACTACTAAGTAAACGACCGTTCTCAAATTTCTTATCAAAGACCAGCCGTTGATCTCTCAAATTATCGGTGGTTATTATCCGTGGGTTCCTATTGACTAGTTAGCTTGTTGGTCCCTCCATAAACTCTTCAATATTACTGGCACGCCAGGTGTCACCTTCGTGGAGCTCAGAATGCTTAGGTTGATCACCAGTCCCGTCATTAAGCGCTCTGTGATTTATGGCTTTTTCATTTTCGCATAGCGTACGTCCATCGCAATGAGGAACGCCACCCAAATCCGCAACTTGAATTTTATCATTGGTCGAATATACATTTACGATTTCGCCCACATTTTGCATATTCGGCTGATAGTCTTCACGGATTGGTGTGCCAAGTGTAACAAGACGGTCAATTTTGAGTCCGAGTGCGGATGCAAGAAAGCACACATTGCCACCATGGCTATGACAGACTAAAACAAGTTTGTCGTACGTCTGTCTTCTCGCCCAAATCAGAAGTTTTCTAGCGGCAACAACTCTCGCTTGATGTGACCAGTCACCACTCCAGTAATAAGGATCCTCTCCGTCGTAGCAAGTGCCCACGAGATTTTGAAGGTAAACCCAGAAATCACCTGTTCTAGGTCGCCACCAGCTTGACGCCCATGTACCGTGAACAATTACTGTCAACGTTGTGAAGGTTGCACTCGACACAACCACGTCTGGAGGCTTTGAAATTTTGTCAATGGTCGATTCAAGAGCTTTTTTGAACGTTGAGGATTTCTGATAGTCCTTCTCTAGCTGTTTTAACAATTGCTCCTGATAAGTAGACATAGAGCTCGGCGCAGGGTCTAAGTAAATGCCTTTTTCTGCTTCTGCCAATCTTTCTGCGACTAGCACGGGAGCAAGACTCTCTGCTATTGCTACATTGTCACCCTCTAACAGCAAGCCTCTTTGATCGTGCGACAAACTCTTGAACATTATTCTGCCGAGATGCACGAGATCTGGCTTGGAACTTGAAAGAAGTTCTCGCGTGGTATTTAAATCTGTAATGGTAATAGGTGTACCGCGCTCAACAGAAACTAGACGCTTGGTTGCCGCTTCTTCGAGTGCATTTTCTTGCTTGGTCATAGTCATTGGGAAATATCACCTCTACGTCCCTGATGCAGAGCATCAAAACATCCGGAATAATTCCTAAAAAAAAATCAGCTAAACTCATCTACGCGTGCCTGTGCTACGTGCATCGCGGTTGTAACATATCTTAGACAACTTGTTTCTGCGAGGTAGGGTTGCTGTGCCCACATTCCAATGGAAGAAGGCGCCGCATATCTCATCAAGTGCTTAATTTTGGGGATGCGTTCACCAGTCGCTGGATTGAAATGTGAGCGCTCTACCAGCAGTTTTCCAAATCGGTTATCAGCCTCTCGAACCGCATCGTCCAAGTCTTCTTGTGTCGTATGGTCTGCATGTTTCAATATTTTGACAAATTCAGCGTATTCTAAAAGCACCTTATTTTTATCATCATCATTTGTGATTTGTTCAAAACCGGCTTTTTCAAGCACTTTGTCACGAAATTCATTGGCATTCATAAGCCCCAACAACAGACCTGTTGCAGCTTTCATAGCAACCCCAGCGAGTGCAAGCTTTCCGGCGGGACTGTCCAAGGTGTGTCCATCGCATAATGCTATCGCTGCGCGCTTCACATCTGCATTGCCCGCACTGTAAGCCCGCAGAACATCTTTTGCGATAATCTGGGCGACGAGTTCTCTGGGGACGTAACGCCGGAGTAGTCCCCATGCTAATGTTACAACTGTCATAGGTCTGGCGATCAAAGCTTCAGAATTTAGCGGCCGGAATTTTTGCCAACCAGGAATTTCTTCGGGAATCCATTCCAGAAAGACACCAATTCTGTCTGTCAAATCTAGTGACTCAAGTTGTTCTGCGCTAATGCCGCCTCCGCTTTCAGCCAATTGCGCAAGATATCTCCAACCTACTTCGGGGTGTTTTCGACAATCGTCCACGGACATCCCTTGATACTCCGGTGCACGCTGAAATTCTTCAATAAGTCGCCCAAACTTTGTTGCTCCAAACTTACTTTTTTTAAGTAAGGTGCCACCGTTTTCATCTTCTTGAGGTCCAAGATTTGCAACAGAATATTGCCCTTCAGAACAGTAGAACGCTCCGTGAGCACTCAAGAAATTTTGGCGGTTCATCTGCGCCAAGCTAGCGGCTACGTTACGTGCACTCTTTTGGTCAGACACTTCTAGAGGGTTAAATTCATAGTCTTGATGATCTGGATCTGGTTCTGCATGGGTAAATGGCACGACCATACCCGCACAACAGTCCCACATATCAGCATTTTTCTTGTAGGCTGCAAGCACGTTGTCTGGGATCGTTTCATGCGTGCCTTTTTGATAATCGATAGCGAACAAATGAGCGTTGTAGTTTACGTTGTCATCGTCAAGACGGCCGTAATTGCTTGGCCAGTCACTCTTGATCGAAATTTCTGAATTTTCACGATAACCCAGAGAATACCCACCGGAATGTGTCGATCCCCCAACGCCATCCGAAACAATCCCAGTCAGGGAGCCACCTTGTCCGGCACTATCAAAATGAACCATTTGCCGGATAATCCGCATGTGCCTTGCACCAAGTGCAGAAACGACCTTGTCAAGGCTGCCATGGCCAATGGTTGGGCCACCATAAAACAACACCGCGTTTCCTGGACCGGAGACGTTGTTGAATTGATGTGCCGGAGTTTGAATTGCCGCCACGTCGTTTAATGCATCTATCAGTGGCTGAAGGACACTTCCCTGCTCACCCAGTTGCGTCACCATACCTTGCATTACCTGTTTTATCGGAATGAAGGCCTTGCCCTCGTAGACTTGCCCTGGCGTGGAGAAACGACCAACAAGTGGTTGGCCGAGCGCATCAATAGGCTGTGCTACAAATGGATTATATTTTTCATTCAGCACAGCGAGGCTAAGCCTGTCATTCGCCGGGCCGACAACATCATTCAGAGAGTTGTCCAGCGCCACAGGATCGCCAGTTGGGTTGATGCTGCCAAGTTCCCAATCGCCGACTATAGCCAAAACAGGCGTGCCCGCAATGGAGTACCTAAGAAGATCTGGTTCAGACCCACTCCCCAATATCGATGGTTCCGACATTGTATTGTCAAATTGTATTGGTGCGTAATTGCTTTTTGAAACGTTTATTTCTGAAAGGTTGTCGTCGCGATCCGAAAGTAGAGGCTTGGTATAGCCTTCATCTTCTGGAGTAGTGAACGTCCATCCTGCAGGTAATAGACCCTGGATAAGATTAGAATCCATAGTAGACTCTGATGACATGACTAAGCTCACTTAAATACTTTGATTGATACAAACGTAGGATGCAACAAACCATCGCACCATAAAGAAATGGCGGGATCTAATCGAGACGTCTATCCCATATAAATCTAGTCGCTGCTGAATATGGCTGCAGGGCCCGATCGACTTTCCCTATTTTTCTAACAAGCATATTATATACTTGCCTCAGTTGATCTCTGCTAAATTTGCACTTGCTTCGGTCATCCTTTGACAAGAGGCTTGATAAATCGATCATGAATTCATTTTCGAGTACATCACATGTGAGCATCCAAGAAAAAGCCGTGCGGCCGTTATCTTTGACCAACATCAAATCATTGCAATACTTACTATCTTCGCATTCTGCCAATGAAGAAGACGCATATAAATTATTTTTGATCCGTTTGAGTGCGAACGTTTTCGTTGCAGGAGCGCGAGACATTCGTCCTGGTGGTGTAATTTCAACGTATGATTTTCCAGACCTAACAATTTTTACTTCTGAGGGCCATCCGGCCGCCCAGTCCCTAAGCACAGGATCAATGATGTCTACACGATAGACACCGGTTTCAAGCACGGGGTCAGCCAAATTCTCTGAAACATAAGGTGCCGTTGTTTTCAGTGGATCTCCGCATCCTGCCATTCCAATGGCGACGGGTATTATTAGATTTACAAGTAATACACATCTCCTAAACAATCTTCTTAACTCCCCTATTTTCTATTATTCTGAAATGAAATATCTACGCCCAATATATCTCGCTAAGATAGTTCTTTGAATCCCACGACCACCTTTGCAAAAAATGTTTTGCCGTCACAGTGAAACGAAAATACCCTAAACTGCCCTGCTCTGGCGCCGTTGATTAACCCAGAGTGAATGTTAGTTGATTGCTGACTACGTTAGCTAATCAGCGCCAATTCTCCATCAAATTATTTGTCCGTTGCTGGCGGGATATCCGGCAGCGTCGGTGGTTCCCATAAAACTTTATCTCCAGGTTCGACATCAATCGTATGGGAAGCACCATTCGGAACACGAATGTTAGTTCGGCCAACGCCCTTCCAATCAATGGTCCAATCGCCACCGTCCAAGACACGTTCCGTTTGTTGAGCTTAAAGATTGGTTGGGAAAAGTGATGCAAAAATAATCGCAGTAGTAAAGTAGATTGATCGCATGTGAAATATCCCTAAAATATCATATGGTAGATTGAAACTCGGTTTATTTCCGTTGTCAAGTGTCCCCTGTCAGCAACCTTGAGACATTTTTTATTAAGTTGTTCTTTGAACAGCAAAAAAACTAATTGTAGCGTAATCCGTTGCGGCGCGATCTGATCGGGATCAATGCAGCGTCAATTGCATTATCAAGTGCTTGTTGGTGACGATAATCAAACCGCGCCATTTGTTGTCCGTCCATATAGAATTCGACAACATCTGATCTTTGTCCAACCGAGCGTGTGACCTCTCCGGTGCCAAGTTCGAACTGGTGGGTCAAATCAGTCCAGCGCTGCGCGTTTTCACCCGATAAATCGATGAACGGATGATTCCGCGATTGTATAGGACCTAAAGTAGGTTCGATCCGCGTAAATTCAGGCGGCTGAAACAGGCGTCCTGCCTGCCAAGCCTCATAGGCACTGATGGCGTAGAGCGTGAAACCGATCTTTGCCATGTCATAGACAAGGCTGCCGGTGATTTCGATAAACAGTTCGAATATGACTGATCCCTGATCGACGCCACCGCCTTCGAGCCGAAAATGCTCTGTCTTATCAAGTTTATTGCGGGGGATTTGGCCGTAGCAATAGCTATAGCCAAGAGCAGACAAAATACGGCGCGCACCAGAATAGGCCTCGGGGAGGTCATTTGCCCCCAGCCTATGAGACGCCGCGCGCCGCCCATCAAATCGGACCGTCATCCGATGTTCCATCATTCTGACACGAATCAGCGAGTCGGGCCGGTTCGTCAAGCGATACTCTATTTACTCGTTGTTTCGCGTTTTTGGCCGTCTCGTCGTCTGTACCATGCCGTCTGCGCAGGCTCTCGTGAACCGAGCCAGCGCAGTTGCTTGTCTCAGGCCAGTCGGCTTCGATCCCTGACGGAAATGAGGTGCGCTGCGCGCGCTTCATTGTCATGTCCGTCGCACCGGACATGGAACCCTCATTCCAGCTTACATCAAATCCGGCGACGCTTTGGCTGTGCGTCAATGACTTTTACCCGTAAGGCGGTCTAGGCGATCCGGTCCTTTTTTGTTTGTTGTTTTGGCCGGATCGCCAAGGCCGACTAAACGGTCCCCCACAAAAGTCATGTGACGCATCGCCGGGCTTTGATCGAGGTCCAAAGGAAGGTCGTCACCGCATTCGCAGTGACGGCTTTTATTGTTTTGGGGTTTTGGACGCTCGCCGCTGGGCAAGGGTTCATGCGCGGTGTTGTTTCTTTTTAAAAGAGCTTTGCCCGTGAAATTTAACCCGAACCAAGCGAGGCCAGTCATGCAACCCACTCTCTACGCCCAACCCTATAATCTCGAAGTTGAAGGATTTTATTTTCGATCAAGCGAAGAATACACTGCGACTTATCCAACCATCAAGGACGGTTGGGGCGAGCAGGTCGAGGAATTTGAAATTCAGATGACAAATAGCGAGAGCATTGATGTCGCGCTCGCTAGGGCCTGGCAGCTCAGTCAGGCGAACTTTGCCGCGTTTTTTAAAGCTGCTGACACGTGGCACAGAGAAGATAAGTTCGCCTTTATTATTGCCGTCGGAGACTGCGGCTACGAGTTTGACCCAAATACCGTCATTCCTGCCAACTTTGATGTCCAGATTTATTATCTCGACAGGATGAATGATTTGGCCATCGAATTTGTCGAAGAAGGCCTGCTTGGCGACATCCCCGACGCTCTGAAAACTTACTTTGATTATGACGCGTTCGCCCGTGATCTGGCACACGACTACGTCAAGACAATCGTTGCCAGAGAAAACATTATTTATCGGTGCGAATGAGAACAGTGATTCGCGTGTTCACCTTCGTTGTGGCCGAATGCCTGCCAAGTGGCGATCCCGTTGTCGAAATGCTCGGACTCACAGTGGAGGTGGACTTGGCAGTCGTGCATCAGCCCGATGATGTATTTTTCGATTTTCTCGAAGACAAGTAGGCCAGCTGATGTAGTGGCGCCCAAAGCAAGGAAGCCCCCTTCGAAGGCCCATTTTAGGCCTCACCAAGCCCCTCGGCCACTTGGATCAGGTATTGGCCATAATCTGATTTTTCAAGCTCCGTGCCCCGTGCCAGGAGATCCTTACGCGAGATGAAATTCATCCGAAATGCCACCTCTTCCGGGCAGGCAATCCGGTAACCCTGACGCTGCTCCAATGCACGCACAAAATCCGATGCCTCATTGAGCGAGCCGGGGGTACCGGTATCAAGCCAAGCAAATCCACGCCCCATGCGCTCAACGTTGAGTTCTCCACGGGCCAAGTAGTCTGCATTGACGTCAGTGATTTCAAGTTCACCACGCGGTGAGGGTTTGAGATTGGCAGCAACGTCAACGACACGCGAGTCGTAGAAATAGAGGCCGGTGACAACCCAGTTGGATTTTGGAGACGTTGGTTTTTCTTCAATGGACCGCGCTTTGCCATTTTCATCGAACGCCACCACGCCATAGCGTTCTGGATCATGGACATGATAGGCAAATACTGTTGCACCTTTTGTGTGCGCCTTAGCAGTCTGCAACATCTCACCAAGACCATGTCCGTAGTAAATGTTATCACCCAAAATAAGCGCTGACGGTTGACCGGCCACAAAGTCAGCGCCAATAATATAAGCCTGAGCGAGCCCACCTGGATCTGGTTGTTCTGCATACGATAACCTTAAGCCCCAGCTCTCGCCGGAACCCAGCAGACTTTGAAATTTGGGAATGTCTTCTGGTGTTGAGATAATCAAAATATCGCGTATGCCAGCCATCATCAGTGTGGTCAGCGGGTAATAGATCATCGGCTTGTCATAAACGGGCAGCAGCTGCTTGGAGGTGACCAGAGTCATCGGATAAAGACGCGTGCCCTTACCACCAGCCAAAACAATACCTTTCATCATCCGCTCCCAATTTTCTTCACGCCGCTGATCACGATAGATCATTTATCTGCGTTTGACTGAACGCTAGGCTTGCTCTAGCGCACGCCCAGGTGGCGCACACAGTCTTCAACGCCACGTTCCCAATTGGCCATAGTGATAGCAAAGTTTTGCTTAAGGTTTTCACAATCAAGGCGCGAATTGGCTGGCCTCTTGGCTGGTGTTGGATAATCTGATGAGGGAATGGAAATGACTTCCGCCGTCACACCGCCCAGCGTTTCCGATACGGCAAAAGTTTTTTGGGCAACATCAAACCATGATGCCTCGCCACTGCCCGCCGCATGGTAGGTCCCCCATGGCGCCCCATCACCGTCGCTGTGGATCTGACAGGAAACTTCAATAATGGCCCCTGCCAGGTGCGGCGCATATGTCGGTGAACCTACCTGATCATTGACGACTGAAACTTCATCACGGTTTCGGGCCAACTGAAGCATTGTCTTCACAAAGTTCTTACCGTACGGGCTAAAGACCCAAGCCGTGCGCAAGATGACGTGGTGCGGACATAACGTCCTAACACGCTGTTCGCCGGCATATTTGCTTTGGCCATAAACCCCGAGCGGAGCAACCGGATCAGCCTCGCGATAGGGCATCTTCTTGCTACCATCAAAAACATAGTCTGTTGAGATGTGAATGAGCGGGACGTCGAAGTGCGTACAAGCCTCGGCGACAACCCCAGCACCTAAATCATTAATTGCGAACGCAGAATCGCGCTCTGTCTCAGCTTGATCAACCGCTGTGTAGGCGCCAGCATTGATGACAACATCCGGCTGATTGACCCTGATCCCATTATGCACCGTTTCAGGCACGGTAAGATCAATCTCTGGGCGACCCAACGTAATGATCTGCTGTCTACCTTCACCATCGAAGGCCCCAAGCGCCTGGGCAACCTGTCCGCTTCTACCAATCACCAGGAGCTTCACACACTTCCTCCACTGCGCGCTTTGTCAGCATGGCCTGATTTTCCAACCAACCCTAACCGTTCGCCTTGATAAATCCTGTCACGCAATGGTTGCCACCAGCTTGCGTTATCGAGATACCACTCAACGGTCTTCTTAATGCCCGTTTCAAAGTTTTCCTCAGCGTGCCACCCAAGTTCTCGCTCGAGTTTGCTCGCGTCAATGGCATAGCGTTGATCATGGCCCGGTCGATCTGCCACAAATGTCACCAGATCATGATGGGACTTTTCTTTGGAGCGCACGTCATCCAGCAGGCTGCAGATGGTTTCAACCACGCTAAGATTGCTCTGCTCGTTGCGACCACCGACGTTATACGTCTCACCGACCTGACCTTTGGTCAAAATCGTGTATAGCGCGCGGGCATGATCATCGACATAGAGCCAATCACGGACGTTCTGACCATTACCATAGATAGGCAGAGGCTTGCCGTCACACGCATTTAAAATCATCAGCGGAATCAATTTTTCGGGAAATTGATAGGGGCCGTAGTTGTTAGAGCAATTGGAAATCAAACTTGGAAAACCATACGTGCGTTGCCAGGCAGCAGCCAAATGATCGGACGCAGCTTTGCTCGCGGAATAAGGTGAGCTTGGGTCATAGGCTGTATCTTCGCGAAACAATCCTTCAGCGCCTAACGATCCGTAAACCTCATCAGTTGAGACATGCAAAAAACGAAACGTTTCGCGTCGCGCTGCTTTAAGGCCAGACCAATAGGCGCGTGCGGCTTCCAACAAGACATATGTACCAAGGATATTGGTCTCTACAAATGCTGCTGAACCGGTGATCGAACGATCCACATGACTTTCTGCAGCCAGATGGATGACACCATCTGGCTGGAATGATTGCATCGCCTGGTGCATGGCGTCGGCGTCGCAGATATCAGACTGCAGGAATTGATAGCGGTTATCACCTGCAATGGGATCTAGTGAATGAAGGTTAGCTGCGTAGGTCAGCTTGTCGACATTCAACACTGAAACGCCAATGTCTGAGATGAGATAGCGGCAAAGAGCCGAGCCAATAAAGCCAGCGCCACCTGTAACGAGGATTTTCATGAGGGCTCCCTGAAGCCGTTCTCAGCAGCACAGATAAAGGTCCGAATCACACCTCTTTTTAGCCTACTCGGCAGGTGCTGAATAGGTGAAGGCGGGCTCTAGATCGCCTAGAACTGGGTGTTCCTGGTCCTTATCTGACAACACAGCATCTTTCAGCTTCACCTTCCAATCAATGGCCAACGCTGGATCATCCCACGCGAGACCCCGATCACACGCAGGCGCATAATAATCGGTGACCTTATAAAATACTTCGGTGTTCGGCTCTAAGGTTGTGAACCCGTGCGCGAACCCCGCGGGCACCCACAGTTGGTGAAAGTTTTCAGCTGAAAGCAATTGAGCTACGTGCTGACCAAAGGTTGGTGATCCGATACGGATATCGACGGCGACATCGACAATTGATCCGCGTGCGACCCGCACCAATTTCCCTTGCGCATGCGGTGGGGTCTGATAGTGGAGACCACGTACGACGCCCTTTGCAACTGATAACGAATGATTGTCCTGTACGAATGCTGCGTCAATCCCACCGTCACGAAGCGCTCTTTCGCTGAACGTTTCACAAAAAAAACCACGCGTGTCGCGATGCACGGTTGGAACAATTAGCTTTACGCCGGAGATTTTGAGTGGAGTGATTTGCACGTGATACTTTCTGTTTAGTCGATCTATCAATAGTGGCTAATCATAAAAAATTTCTTTGGGGCTGCCCTAGATAACTAGTTCAAATGCTTCTTAACCCATTATCTTAGCTGTGATAACTGGCTTAATGGCTCAGAGTTGTTAAATCTCCACTCACATTCCTTCAAATATAGCCCAAATTGGGCCTTTGGAACACCGTTGAATTTGCGCATGTTGCGCTTGGTCTGGTTCCAGAAATTCTCGATGCCATTGATATGATTGTGACGGTCGGCGAAGAGTTTTGAGTGGTTGATGCGAAAGTGGTGGAAGTCCGAAACATCCAGCACATTGTAGCCGCGCCAGCAGTCAGTATAAACGATGCTGTCCGGCACCACTTTGCGTTCGATGATCGGCATCAGCGTTGCCGATTTGGCATCGGGAATGATCTTGACATAAACCTTCCCACCCCTGTTTAATAAGCCAAACACCGGCACTTTGCCGGCTGCACCCCGTCCGCGTTTACCCTTGCGCTTACCACTGAAAGAGCTTTCATCTACCTCGATCTCACCGCCGAACATGGCCTCGTTCTCAGCCTCCAGCTCACAGGCGATGCTCTCTCTCAGGCGAAGAAAATAGTATGCAGCAGTGTTGTGGTGAACACCGCCAAGGCTGGCAGCCGTTCGTGCTGTCGTTGCGGCAACGAAATGCTCAATCAAGCGGTTCTGTTTTGATCGGCTCAGACGGCTCTTTCTCATGCCTCCCACGATAACCCCATTAGCAGTTATCTAGGGCAGCCCCTAAACCAAAGTGGTTGGTTGGCGATACCGCTTACGGCTCAGCAGACAACCTTGGCTGGCTCGTGAATGAAACTGCTATCGAACCGCACATTCCGGTCATCGACAAGTCCAAGCGCCATGATGGCACGTTCTCGCGCGCAGACTTCGCTTTCGACGATGAGGCCAATACCTACATCTGCCCAGCGGGCAAAACGCTCAAACAAGTCGGACAACACGACATGGCGCGATGCACTGCGCTACTTTGCCGACCGTAGCGACTGCGAGGCATGCCCGCTGAAAGAACGTTGCTGCCCAAACTCCGTAAGGCGTAAAGTCACCCGCAGCATCTATGAGCCGGCACGAGATGTCACCCGTGCAATCTCAAAGACGACGGCTTACGAAGAAACGAGACGGCAGAGAAAGAAAGTCGATATGGCGTTTGCCCACCTGAAACGCATCTTGAAGATGGGTCGCTTGCGGCTACGTGGGCCAACCGGTGTCCAAGATGAGTTTACCCTCGCTGCAATCGCCCAAAATTTGAGAAAAATGACCAAGCTGAGGGAGGTGGCGCAGCTCGCATAAACAATCAAACGTGACAAACCTCGTCGCCAAAGTGCATCTGCTCACCTGACCAGGGCAGTCCATCAAGAAAAACCGACTTTTGCAACACTATCGGCCGAGGCTGTGTGGAAACGCATTTGATTGCGTGCTTTGAGCCTCTGCTTTGCTGTCTTTGGCGTTTTGCTATTCCAAGGCCGTAATTTGTCCCAAAGGGGTTCTGTTTGACCGAATAAGGGCTGTGGTGGCGCGTACTGGCTAATAATTAGTGTTGGTTGTTCTGCCCGACTACGCCTTCAGGGCTGTCATCAGTGGACCGATACCGATAATTTTGAGAACGCGTTTGAAGTTATAGGCCAAGACATGGAGGCTCATCTCAGTGGCGACCTTTTCTCGTGTTCGGGTCAGGAAATGGGTGTACCCCATCCAGGCCTTCAATGTTCCAAAGGGGTGCTCAACCGTTGCTCTTCGGACCTGCATAGCATCGGGTTTTTCTTCCAACCTACGCTCGATATCATCCAATACATCCTCATGCTCCCAACGTCGGATACGGCGCAGTTTCTCTGTCGTACAGCGCGATTTGAGATGGCAATTCGGACAGGCTGTCAAATGTCGGTAGAAGTTGACGTCGCTTTGGCGATCTGACCGATGAGCGCCCTTGGTTAGAATTTGGCCAGCCGGGCAAACATAAACATCGTTCCTGGCGTCGTAGATAAAGTCCTGCTTGATGAATAACCCTCGTTTGGTGCCGCTCGATGTGAGTGGCTTGGGCACATAAGTTATGATGTCATTATTGACACACTCAAATAGTTGTTCACCACCATAATACCCCCGATCTGCAACAACAGTGATTTCCTTGCTCCCAACTGCCAGGCGCGCTTTATTGGCCATCTTCACCAATTGCCCTCGATCACTGCCAGATGATGTTACCTCATGCGCAACGATCAGGTGATGTTCAACATCAACAGCTGTCTGTACGTTGTAACCGACAATGCCTCCGCCTCGGTGCCTCATGGAACGTGCGTCGGGGTCAGTCAACGATACCTGAGCATCGGGTGCTTTTTGCACCTCGGCATCGATGGCATTCAATTCTATCATCTGCTCCCTGAGTTTAACGATGCGTTCCTGCAGTCGAGTAATCTTGGCTGCTGGTAAGGCAGGCTCGTTGCGGTCAGCAGCATCCAACTTAGAAAGGTAACGCTCAATGCTAGCTTCAATGTCTGCCATACGTCGCTTCATCTTGGCGGGTGTGAAGTTCCTGTCTCTATTGTTGACGGCTTTGAACTTGCTGCCATCAATTGCAACAACATTGCCGTCGAGCAGCCCAACCTGACGACACAGTATGACGAATTGGCTGCATACCTTTCGGATCGCCTTGCTGTTATCACGTCGAAAGTCCGCAATTGTTTTGAAGTCCGGCGCAAGACGACCGGTCAGCCATATGACTTCAACATTGCGACCAGCCTCCAATTCCAAACGGCGGCTCGACTGGACCCGATTGAGATAACCGTAAACATAAATCTTCAGCAGAACCGATGGATGATAGCCGGGTCTTCCCGTCGCTGCCGCCTCGCCGAAACCGAGGTCGACCAAATCAAGCGCATCAACAAATGCATCAACAGCACGAACTGGATTATCTTCACTTATAAAGTCTTCAAGATGGTCCGGGAACAAAAGCCCTTGTGCCCGATCATCACCTTCAATGAAACGCTTCATGCCGAACCTCCTGCTAATGCATCAACATTAACAGATCAGAGCGTTTCCACACACCCTCGGCCATAAGCGGAAGTAGCACCGTGGTCCAAAAAATAAAATGGGATCGTTAATTGTTGTTCAACGAGTGCTTATTATTGTTGCACTACGTTTGGGTACAAAGGGGGCTCTGAACAGATGTTTCGATCTGGATATTTGATTGGTCTATTTGGTTTTGTAGCCGTAGCCGGTATCTACAGTTTTTTGATAAGGCCAACCTCCAGCCAGGCAATTCATTTTGAGGAATTTAAGGCTGATCGCGTCGCAGCATGTGCTTCCGGTGGTCTAGAGGGTCGTGTCTGCCAGTGCCTCATCGAAAAAGCTGCAAGCCACGATCCATTGCCAAAATCGCAACAGATTCCACGATTTAACGGCGACGTTGACGTGTCGTTTAAACTTCTAGAAGGCATCTCTGAAACAACCCTGAAAGATGCCTTTATTCGAGGCACGCTAATGCCAGCAACGTTTAAATTGTCCGACTACAAGAATAGCAATGAAGCGGCGAATGAACGGCTGAAAAAGTTCATTAAAAAGATGACACTCACCGGAGTTCGCATGTCGATGGAAGGCTGCGTTCCTGACCGCATTTACGGGACTTATCAAGGCTACCTTGATAGGGGGAAGAAATACTATGATGTGCCCGACGAGATGAAACGTACATTCCTGGTTGCTGAAAAGCGTCGTGAGATGATTGCGGCCGGTGAAATTAGAATTGCGGACAATAACCACGATCAATGATGCCAATAAGTCCGCATTCTCTGCAAAGTGGGCAGTCGCACGGTTAGGAGAGGCCCGATTAACAGTGCGTCCGACGAAGCCCCCTCGCTCCGCATCTCAGACAAAAAACTAATCCCCACTCTGTCTTCTCACATTAAACTCTGACCCATCCCGCTTGACTGTTCGGGGATCTGGGTGCGCGCCGGTATCCGTTTGCAAGTGGGAGGTGAAGGGGTCGCGGCTCGGGACATAGGCTTCTACGAGAGACCGTCTGCCGCCATCGATTTCGTACGTTGGTGAAGTCTGCGGGATGCGCAGGCTACGACGCGGTGGTCACCGTCCTTTCATCGGCGGAGCAGCCTGCGCTGCATCCGAAACATTTTTTAAGAGGCGCCGCTGCTCCGCTCCCCGGACATCTGCGATCAATCAAGATTCAACCCTCGGATATCACAATTGCGGGGTACGCTTTGCTTGGTGCTGGCCAAGTTCCCAGCCAATCATCGCCCGCTTGCGTGTCAGGCCCCAGCGATAGCCGCCAAGGCCACCATCTGCCCTAACAACGCGGTGACACGGCACAACGAAAGAAATTGGATTGTTCCCAATCGCAGTTCCGACAGCACGTGTTGCACGCGAATTGCCAATTTCCTCTGCAATCACTTTGTAACTCGTCGCGCCAGCAAACGGCACCTGCAACAACGCCTGCCAGACACGGATTTCAAAATCAGTACCGATCAGAACAATCCTTAAGGTCTGTTGCCGCCCATCACCGTTTGCGAACTCAGAAAATACATCCGTGACGCTGGCCTCGGTCGCATGATCATCACGGACAAAGTGCGCTGCTGGCCAACGTTGACGATAGGTCTCAAGTGCATCCTCGACACTTTCCCCGCTGTCTTCATTAGCAAACGAAAGTCCCGCCAAACCACGCGGCGTTGTCACCGCTACGGCGCGCCCAAACGGGGTGTCGTGAAATCCGTACTGAAACGTCGTACCTGCGCCGCGGATTTTTATGTCACCTGGTGTCAGTGCTTCATGGGCGATGCAGAGATCATGAAGTCGACCACCACCTGATAATCCGCTATCGTGAGCTGCTTCCAAAACACTTGCCGATTGGCTGAGCAGTTGGCGGGCATGATCGAGCGTAATGGCTTGCAAGAATTGCTTAGGCGTCAGCCCACACCAACGCCGAAACAATTTGTGACAGGCCGTAGCGTCCATCGAGAGATGACGAGCCAATGCCTCCAGCCCCGGTTGATCACCCTGGTTCTCTGTTAGAAACTGGACCGCGTTGCGCACGACATCGTAGTCGCGCGCTTGGGCCTCAAGATGTGTGTCGTCAGTCATCAACACGCGTCTCACTGCAGCAACTCAGCCGCGGCTCTAAAATCAGCCCAACACGATTTTAGAAAGTGTTGGAGACTACCACTTGTGAGCAGCACGCTATATTACAGCCTAGAAAATTGTGCGACCCGTTTCTTGCACCTGACGCGCTTGGCCTACGCCCTTACCTAGCTTATCAAGCGGTCGACGTACCCAACCGAGCATGGGCCAGCCGATCTTTCAACACCTCAGCAAAATCCCGGCGCTCATCATTGTTGAGGTAATTGCCAAATTCGACCATCTGGCCATGCGATGTCAGCGCCAACTTGGTTTGTCCACCTGTTAGCTCTTTGACCTGCACACGCACCCAATAGGTGTTGAATTCAAAGGCCACCTTCCGACCCTTGGCATCATAACGTGTCAACGTCAGGTGATGGCTATCAAGCTCAACAAACTCTAAGGCCCGTGCGGCACGATAATTTGCGCGAAACGCCCAATAGATGAGCAGAACATCAAGCCCAAAAAAACCGAACACTGGCCAGGCCCCAATCCACCAAAACACCATGCCCGCCACAAAACTAACGCTGCCAATGGCGCTCATCAGCAACAAAAAACCATGCGGGCTGAGCGAACGATGTGGATAGAGTACGGCGTGAAAGACTGCGCCCTCTTGTGCTTGGTCGTCAGATGCGGTCATGAAGTCAGCATATCTTTGATCAACTAACCTGAAAAGTCCTCATGACCCGCCCAACCAAGAAAACAAAAAAAACGCGCAACACTGCAAAGTCCAAGGTCACAAAGACCGCAGACACGGTTGCCGTGCGCCCGACTAAACGCGGTCGTCTGACGAAAGACGAAATCGCAAAACTTTTTGATCGCTTTTCTGAGCGGGACCCTGAACCCAAAGGCGAATTAGAACATGTCAACGCATTTACACTGCTGGTTGCAGTTGTACTCTCAGCACAGGCGACCGACGCTGGTGTCAACAAAGCCACACGCGCAGTGTTCAAGAAAGCTAAAACGCCAGAACAAATGCTGGCGCTCGGCGAAGACACTGTCCGCGAAATGATCAAGACCATTGGTCTTTATCGCAACAAAGCCAAGAACGTAATTTTGCTCTCTCAACAATTGATCGAAAAGCACAATAGCGAAGTCCCGGAAGATCGTGATGCACTGGAAGAGCTTGCAGGTGTTGGGCGTAAAACAGCAAATGTCGTGCTTAACGTCTACTTTGGCCACCCGACAATGGCAGTCGATACCCACGTGTTTCGGCTGGCTAACCGCATTGGGCTTTCAAAAGGCAAAACGCCGCTTACCGTTGAGATGGATTTATTAAAAGTGACACCTGAGAAACATGGTGTCCACGCCCACCACTGGTTGATCTTGCATGGACGTTATGTCTGCAAAGCGCGCAAGCCTGACTGCCCTCGTTGCCTGATCAAAGACATCTGCCGGTTTAAAGAGAAGACTGTCTAGACGCAGTATCCTAAACGTACTGCCCCCTCGCACTCTTTTAAACCGTTGGCGGCGTCTTTTTTAGAGCAACGGGTGCTGCTGGCGCTCCCAATGAAGCAGACTTAGCGGCCTCCTGACCGTTTTCCTCAGATGCATTGTTGAGCACCATAAGAAGTGGTGTCAGGCCTTCGGAGTCTTCAAGCTTGAAGAGTTCAATATCGCGGCACGCCTGTTCACTCCAACCCGCAATCTTGAGGACCGTTTCCGCTTTTGAAAAAAGGCCATGGTTGCGCAACGGCGTGACGTCTTTTTCAGACGCACCACCGTTTTCTGCCCAAGAGTCTCTAATTGCGTCGAGGTCGGTCAGGCTCCGTTGCGTTTCTTCATCGCGCAGGCGTTCCAGTTCACTCTTGCGCAGATGCCACCACTTTTTACGCGCAGGCCAACGCACCAAGCCAAGGTCATCAAGCACACCGGCCAGCTGGTTCATTGCCAACCCCTTGGCCTTTTCAATTTCATCATCGGTGTTCACAGAGTGCAAGTTGGGAATGACAAAATAGGACGCATTGTAGTGATGGATGAAATGCCGTCTCACCCACTCCATATCAATTTTGTCATCTGGAATGCGCTGCACGGCGGTGTTGATCGCGCCATTAAGCTGGCGCACGACTTCGCGCGTTGGCAGTCTCAATTGTTGCGTTGTTGCCTGCCCCCAGCGCTGAACTGGCGGATTGATCAACGCTAACGCCAGAAGCCCGAGATCAACACCCAACGTTGCCAGAAGCGCGATTAAATCACGCCCTGTGATCGGCACACCATCTTCTGTGGTGGCAGCTGTTGCATCCTGATCTTGCGTAAAGGCCGCTGGAATACTCGCCAGATAGGTTCCGATATTCGACCACAAATTCTTGACCGCGTTGGCAACGCCTGCTGGACCTTCGTTAAACGCGGCATCGCGCAATACGAGTTTTGCAGGTTCACCGGCTTGGTCTGCAGCCTGGGTGAGCCGTTGCCCCAACGTTGGATCGTAACAAGAAAACCCCGGCTTGCCCGGTGCAATCGACACCACAGCAGCTAGAGCGCGCATTTCTGCGGCAGTTGATTTACCAAGTTCATTGGACCGGGCTGCAATGGAACGTGCACGCCCTCGAATATTAGACGCCATTGTTTCAAATTGTTTTTGGCGTTCGGCAACGGTGCCAGCCTCAAGGCCTGACGCGCTTTGGCGCAGACTTTCAACATCTCTTTGAATGGGCGCCAACCACGAATTGGCGATGCCATCACGCAGAGAAGCAACGCCATCGCGCACACTGCGCCGTGCGTTGTAGAGCGGCCCACGCCCGGCGCCCGACGATTTTCCACAACTGCCACCGCTTGTTTCTTCACGGTTCATTTGGCTTTCAGACCAACTGACAACGTTATCAAGTTGAATCTTCACGGCATCCAAGCGTGCTGATACCACCGAGGAAGCATCGCGCGCATCTTCCTGTAATCCAGAAAGCGAAGACCGTGTTGCTTCACCACCGGCAATCAGACTCCACCAAAACCCATAGCCAAAGCCAATCGACCAGAGCGCCAGGAATACATAGAGCGGCAGCGTAATGAGGCGCTGACCAAATGCACTGCCTATCGCAACCGTCTCACGCAGCGCCAAGTACATCAACAGCGTCAGCGCGATGACCACGACAACGATCAGCATTTCATTGGTAACGGAAAGACCGCCGACAATATCGCGTGCTTGTGGACCTGAGCCAGTTTGCACACCGATGATAAAATCGCTCATACCGATCCAGGTGGCGTAACCTGAAATCGCTAGCAGCATTAAAGACGCAATGCCGATCAGCGCATTGCGACCAAACAGAAACTTACGAAATCCACCGGAGTTGGCGCTTGGAAATTGCCCATCATCGGCCATTGCTGGCTCCCATTACTCATTACAAAGACGTCGGCTGGCCTGAGAATGAACGGGATTGTGGTTCAAAACAACCTGAGGCCGGGAACTTGACCGGCCTCAGGGTTAAAAAGATGCGGTTTGGCAACAAATCCGGGGCTATGAATCCCCGCAAATATTGCAAACTAACGCAGCATACGCTTGAGACCGCGGCCCCAACCTGAATGGAGTTCATCACACTCTATAGTGCCATCGCGATCTGGGTTGGCTTTGTTGAACAGGACAACGATGCGGCGGATCCATTCACCCATATGTAGTTTGCCGTCATTGTTACGGTCCGCCCACCCGAACGCGTCATTTGATAGGAGGCCATGGGTTTCCTCTGCTTCCAATGTGCGGTCGCCATCTTGATTAAGGGCCTTGAATACATGCACACCACGTTTGACAGCTTCACCCACAGTCATGCGTCCGTCGGAATCTGGATCGATTTCATTCAGTACCGGGCAGCTTGCAGCTGCGCCACGATGACCGGCCTGAGCAGACATCGTTGAGATGGCAGCCAACAAAGCCACACTCAATACCATTAGAATTTTCTTGATCATGTCTCTCTCCATATTTCTAAACGATCTAAAATTCTTATCGTTGTAGAAAGAGTTTATGACCATCAGATCACATTTGAGGTGATCATCGTGTCGCGCCGACGCGATGTCGCGGCACCAAGCAATTTGGTCAAGAAATTCAAAGCCCATCGAGACGCATGGCAAGGCCTGCGTCCGCCATGTGGCGTTTGGCTTCACCAATCGAATAGGTGCCGAAATGAAAAATAGACGCAGCCAGGACCGCGCTGGCACCACCTTTTGCAACACCATCCACGAGATGATCGAGCCTACCCACACCCCCTGAGGCAATGACCGGAACTGAGACCGCTCCAGAAACAGCGTGCGTAAGGTCCAGATCAAAACCTGCTTTGGTGCCATCGCGATCCATGCTGGTGAGTAGAATTTCGCCTGCGCCCAGTTCGACAACTTCACGGGCATAGTCAATGGCATCGATCCCAGTTGGATTTCGCCCACCGTGGGTAAAGATCTCCCACTTCTTTAGCGCACCATCTTCAGAAACGCGCTTGGCGTCTATCGCAACAACTATACATTGCACACCAAATTTATTTGATGCAGCTTTGACGAACTGGCGATCTTTAACCGCTGCCGTATTGATCGATACTTTGTCGGCACCCGCTTCAAGCAATTTGCGAATATCTTCCAGCGTTCTAACGCCGCCGCCAACCGTTACCGGCATAAAGCAGCGCTCGGCCGTGCGCTCAACAACATCAAAAATGGTGTCGCGATGCTCATGGCTGGCCGTGATATCAAGAAAACAAAGCTCGTCAGCGCCTGCCGCATCATAAGCCGCAGCCGCCTCGACGGGATCACCAGCATCCACCAGATCAATAAAATTAACGCCCTTAACGACACGACCGTCTTTGACATCAAGACACGGAATAAGGCGGATTTTCAAGGACATGATTTGAGAACTTCTCCTTCAGCGCACCAGGGTTTTGCGACAAACGAACGCGATGCACAAGGCGGGGCGTTAATTCTGCACGACGTTTTACGTGCCCCTAGTCAACAACCCTGCGTTCCTCGCCCGGCCAGTCCCCGCTTTTGATGCGCGCTGTCAATTGTTGGCGCTCATCTGCGCTCAGCGCTGCGATTGCTTTCTCTAAGAGAGGGGCTAGGTCAGAGGCTTTATAGCCCAGTCGCTTGGCGCGCGATAAAAGATAGTAGGCGTAGGCGGGTGTCAGGCGAACGACGTCGCCTTTCTCTGACAGTGCAGCAAGCGCCACTTGGGCTGGGGCGTAATTAAACATGGCCAGTGAAAGGATATTTCCAATCGAAGAAACACGGCTGTTCAAGGGTGACAAAAGCTCAATATCAGGATCTTTAGGTTGCCTGAATTGTTGGAAACGTAACGTACCTGTAATCCCCTGTTCTTTAATCTTTTGTTGCACCTTGTTCAGATCCTGCATTGTCTCGCAAAACAAAAGTTCGGGATAGTCACGTGGTTTAATTATATAATACCAAGCCCCAAAACCTCCGCCCTTGAATTCAGTTGGATCGGGCATCTCTGGATATTTTTCATGAAACATCATTGAGAGTTCGACAAGCGATGTCCCACACTGCCCTTTTTTTACGTCTCTATAAAACCGCGACAAGCTATAAGCACTGTCAAAGATTTTCTCTGGTGAGGGGAACACGAAGCCCTGATAAACAGATTGAAACCGTGCTTGATACTCAAGAATACTTTGAACACTCCCGGCTTGTGCAGACAAGACTTGTGATAAAAAGATAAGCATTAGTGCTAGTGATCGAACCATACTTATGTCTTTCAATTTACTGAACCGTTTCAATTTAACAGATTTCCGTTTGGCCGTCACGATTGCAAACTTGTCCCCGCTTTAAATTTAAAGGTTACGCTCGTTTCTCCAACACTACATTTTTTGGAGAGTTAAGGTTGGCTGATTTAAAAACCAGAAACAAATACTGCGAACGCATTAACTTCAACATTACAAATTGGAAATCGGAATGGCTTCAGGGCCGCGATCAGCTTCGTAACATTGAGTTCGAACTGTCCGACCTTAATGAGCAGTTGGCATCCTGGAAGCCGCGGACTATATCAAAGTTCTGACAGACGGCAGCATCGACAAATCCACTGCCGGACAGGGCTTGGGCAACACGTCGTCACCGTCTTAGTCAACAACCCTGCGTTCCTCGCGAGGCCAGTCACCGCTTTTGATGCGCGCTGTCAATTGTTGGCGCTCATCTGCGCTCAGTGCCGCTGTCGCTTTCTCTAAGAGAGGGGCTAGGTCAGACGCCGTGTAGCCCAGTCGCTTGGCGCGCGACAACAGGAAGTACGCATAGGCCGGCGTCAGGCGAACAGCTTCACCTTTTGCCGACAGTGCAGCAAGCGCCACTTGGGCTGGGGCGTAGTTAAAGAGGGTAAGCACAAGTAATTCACCGACATCACCCACGCGCAATCGCAATGCCAAAGGTGGCAAATTTTTCAAGTCATCCGCACGACTAAATTGTCCGAATCGCAAATGACCTGAAATATTTTTTTCTTTTATCTCCTGCTGCCTCTTGGATAAGCTTTGCATTGCTCTACAAAACACCAGTTCTGGATAAAAACGTGGCATCATCAAGTGGTTCCACGCCAGCAGCCCACTACCATCGTCGAAGCCATGAGGATTGGGTAGATTTGGATTCTCTTTGTGAAAAGCAGTTCCCAAATCGAGTATGGCCATATTACACTTACCGTTTCTGATGGCTTCATAATATTCCCTGAGATCAAATTCATCATCAAACAGTTGTTCGGGTGGCGGTAGAGAAATATTTTGATAAACCGACTTCAATTCATCCTGTAACTTCAAGACGAATTCAACGCTGCTGGCATGGGCAGGGCTAAATTGCGCTATCAGACAAAGACCACATACGAATATTGATTTCACAGCTAACTCCAATAATTAGGCCATATATTTGCTATTCAACCAACAAATGGCACCGTAATTATTGCCCTAAATTTATCCTCGTGGATAGACTTGGTATTACACTTTCTCCCATGGAATTCTTGATGGAGAAATTGATTTGGCGACGAATGAAGTAAGAGAAAACAACTGCAAGATGATAGACAATAATATCTCCGATTTAAAAACAGAATGGCTTCAGGGCCGCGATCAGCTTCGTAACATTGAGTTCGAACTGTCCGACCTTAATGAGCAGTTGGCATCCTGGAAGCCGCGGACTATATCAAAGTTCTGACAGACGGCAGCATCGACAAATCCACTGCCGGACAGGGCTTGGGCAACACGTCGTCACCGTCTTAGTCAACAACCCTGCGTTCCTCGCGAGGCCAGTCCCCGCTTTTGATGCGCGCTGTCAATTGTTGGCGCTCATCTGCGCTCAGCGCTGCGATTGCTTTCTCTAAGAGAGGGGCTAGGTCAGAGGCCGTGTAGCCCAGTCGCTTGGCGCGCGACAACAGGAAGTACGCATAGGCCGGCGTCAGGCGAACAGCTTCACCTTTTGCCGACAATGCAGCAAGCGCCACTTGGGCTGGGGCGTAATTAAACATGGCCAAGCGGAATAGATCGCCAACGACAAAAGCGCGCCGACTAGGTGACGAAGAAGGTGAGATGTTGGGATTACGTGGTTTTTCAAACTGGCTAAATCTTATTGTGCCGGAAACCTTCTTGTCTTTGATCTCACGGCCATACCGATCCAGACTTTGCATCGTCTTGCAAAAGACCAATTCGGGATAGTCGCGTGGTGCTATGATATCACTCCAAGCAATAAGCCCTTCGCTCATGGGGTTGGGCAAATTTGAATTTTGTTTGTGAAATTCATCTGCAATTTTAAAAAGTGCCGACGAACAATCGCCTTGCCTTATCATCCAATAAAAATTATTCAGGTCAGATTCACTACGAAATAGTTTCTTGGGCGACGGAAATTTAATTCCTTTATAAAAGGACGCATATTTGGCCTGCATCTCAAGAATACTTTGGACGCTACCTGCGTGGGCAGGCAAGACCTGTAATAAAAAGATAAGCATTAGTGCTAGTGATCGAACCATACTTATGTCTTTCAATTTACTGAACCGTTTCAATTTAACATATTTCCATTTGGCGGTCATGGTTGCAAACTTGTCCCCGCTTTAAATTTAAAGGTTACGCTCGTTTCTCCAACACTACATTTTTTGGAGAGTTAAGGTTGGCTGATTTAAAAACCAGAAACAAATACTGCGAACGCATTAACTTCAACATTACAAATTGGAAATCGGAATGGCTTCAGGGCCGCGATCAGCTTCGTAACATTGAGTTCGAACTGTCCGACCTTAATGAGCAGTTGGCATCCTGGAAGCCGCGGACTATATCAAAGTTCTGACAGACGGCAGCATCGACAAATCCACTGCCGGACAGGGCTTGGGCAACACGTCGTCACCGTCTTAGTCAACAACCCTGCGTTCCTCGCGAGGCCAGTCCCCGCTTTTGATGCGCGCTGTCAATTGTTGGCGCTCATCTGCGCTCAGTGCCGCTGTCGCTTTCTTCAAAAGAGGTGCCAAGTCAGAGGCTTTATAGCCCAGATGTTTGGCGCGCGATAAAAGATAGTAGGCGTAGGCGGGTGTCAGGCGAACGACGTCGCCTTTCTCTGACAGTGCAGCAAGCGCCACTTGCGCTGGAGCATAGTTAAAGAGGGCCAGCCGGAACAAATCACCGGCGCTAGAAGCACGTCGGCCGAGCGGCGAGCCAGGTAGAATATTAGGGTCAAGAGGTTTTTCAAATTGTGAGAAACGAAATATGCCGGAAATTGCCTTTTCTTTGATTTCGCGATTGTGCTCATCCAGGTGCTGCATCGTCCTACAAAAAAATAATTCAGGATAATTGCGTGGAGCAAGGATGTCATTCCAAGCAAGTAACCCTTCTTTGTGTGGGTGAGGCAAATCGGGATGTCTCTTGTGAAAAGCACTCGCTATATCTAGCAATGCGCCACCACAGTGCCCTTCCCTGACAGCCTCGTAGAATCGTGACAACCCAAAGGCAGTATCAAAAAGCTTTTCAGGTGGCGGCAACACTTGACTGGGGTAGACCAATTGAGATTGTTCCCGGTGTTTCAATACACTTTGCACGCTGCCAGCATGAAGTGATGAGACTTGCGCAAATAAAATAAAGATCAGTGTGAGCGATCGAACCATTCCCATGACTTTCAAAACATTGAACCGTTTCAATTTAACATATTTCCGTTTGGCGGTCATGGTTGCAAACTTGTCCCCGCTTTAAATTTAAAGGTTACGCTCGTTTCTCCAACACTACATTTTTTGGAGAGTTAAGGTTGGCTGATTTAAAAACCAGAAACTTATTTTGCAAACGCATTGATAGGGAGATCTCCGATTTAAAAACGGAATGGCTTCAGGGCCGCGATCAGCTTCGTAACATTGAGTTCGAACTGTCCGACCTTAATGAGCAGTTGGCAACAGCCCAGAACGACATGCAAAGCCTGAGAATCAGCGCCATTCCAGGGCGCGTTGCACGTCTCTTACCTCAGGGCCTTGTAGGCCAAGCGCTTTCAATCGCCGATGCAGCCCGAGTGGCATCAGAAGGAACGCGCATTCAATCTGAAATCAACTTTGTGACGGGGAAAATTCAGCGCCTCAACGCAACCCGCGAAGGCGTTCAGCGTGAGCAACAAAATTTGGATCAGAACATAAATGATGGTCAGGGAAAATTTTTGGAGTTTAACTGTTCTGAACTTGGCTTCAGCCACCAAAATCTGAACGCACCCGGTTTCTGAGATCGTATAACGCAGCAGTGTTGTCCGACCGTTCCATTGCCGCCGCTTACACTTACCCCTTCAGCCACAGGATCATTTGCGTACAGCGAAAGTGCGCCATGGTTTTTGTGCCATCATCTGTGCTGACCACGGCATCCCATACCGCGCGGCATGCTTTAAGCCGAAGCCAAAACCTTGAGCGCTTCAGCAGCATCAATGCGGCCGTCATAGAGCGCGCGTCCTGAAATAGCACCTTCCAGCATCGCATGTTCTGGCTGCACCAAGGCTTTGATGTCATCAATGGAGGCGAGGCCGCCTGATGCTATGACAGGAATTGAGGTGGTGCGCGCAAGTGCAACCGTTGCTGGCAGGTTCAGGCCCTTCAAAATCCCATCGCGATCAATGTCAGTGTAGATGATGGCCGCAACACCTGCCTCTTCAAAGCGGCTAGCCAGCTCAATCGCCGTCAACGTGCTGGCCTCCGCCCACCCTTCAACTGCGACTTTGCCACCTTTGGCGTCAATGCCAACGGCAATGCGACCTGGAAACGCTTTGCAGGCTGCTTTCACCAAGTCAGGATCTCTCACTGCAACAGTGCCGAGGATGACGCGCCTGATACCTTTACCAAGCCATGTCTCAATCGTTTGCAAAGTGCGAATGCCGCCGCCCAATTGCACCGGCAGGTCTTTGCCAACAGCGCCTAAGATTGCATCAACGGCATCACCATTGACCGGACGACCTTCAAAAGCCCCGTTTAAGTCGACCAAATGCAAATGCGTAAAGCCTTGGCGCTTAAAAGATAACGCCTGCGCTGCTGGATCGTCGTTAAACACAGTCGCCTGATCCATATCGCCAAGCTTAAGGCGCACACACTGGCCATCTTTCAAATCAATCGCAGGGAACAGGATCAAAGGCTTTGTCTTTCTTGTCTTCGTTTTGCCGAACACAGTTTTGACGAATACGGGCCATCAAGTTGCTGGCTTTTGATGCGATCAATCGTTATTCCCGCGTTGCGTCAAGTCTTATCGTCACCTCTTAGAGCAGCCGTCGTTTAATATTCTTTTGCCAACACTCAGTAAACTGGTGTTGGGCTGCCAACACATCAGTAAACTGGTGTTGGGCTGCCAACACATCAGTAAACTGGTGTTGGGCGCAAACACTCAGTAAACTGGTGTTGGGCGCAAACACAGCTAAGTTGCTCTAGCACTTTGAAAGTGATCAAGTCGCCAGCCTAAAATCAAAGTTGATTTACAGCGGTTTGATCTTGTTGCGTTGCTCATGCCTGTTGCGTTTTTGAAATCCCCACCACCTGTTGTGGCCAAGCGCCCGCTAACCGAGGACGACGCCGTTGATATCTGGATGGCCCGCTGGCTTCGCATCCGCCCCAAGGATCTTATCCAACGCTACCAATGCGACCCACGCCGCCTTTATGAGATTTGGGCTGGCGACACCTTTCCTGATAGCCGCGCCAAAGCGCAGGCCAAGTTCCGCAAAAAGTACCCTGCCCTCCTCGATCGCATCGATTTTGGCCACCACAGGCGAATCTCTGGTGGCCCAGGACCGGATCAGATGTTCCTGTTCGAGTGAGCATCAAAGGGCCGGATCGGGGTTTCCCAACGCCATTTTCAACGTAATCACGCTAAAGAGAACGTTAAAGAACACAAAAAGAACATTTGGTGAACTTTTTTTGTGGACAAGCCCCTTAAAGTCTGACATGTTCTTCCTATGTTCTCACCGCCGCTGTGTTGCGTATCCCGGCCATCATCGATCCCACGGAGCCCGCGATGCGCACCTTTCTTATCTCCTATGACCTCGCCAATCCTTATGCCAACCGCCACGTTATCGCTCAGGCGATCATGGAAGCTGGCCAATCCTGGGCCCGGCCTCTGGAAAGCACCTGGTACGTCAAATCTGATGCCCTACCTGCTGACCTTGAAGACAAACTGAAAAGCCTACTTGGCTCCGACGATGGCCTCCTGGTTCAGGCCGTTAAGGGCGATGCCGTTATGGCCAACACCACGATCCGCTGGTTCCGCCAACGCCGCCCTGCCTTCGACATGCCGGAAAATTCCAACGTCGTGGCTTTCCCGATCATTTCGCCAAAACCAAGCACACCCGAAAACGTGGCTAACGACGCCAATCTCGCAGAAGCGGTTTAAGCCCTGTCGGACGTTTTACCTCGGCTAGCCATAGCCTCTCTCTAACAAACTCTCTCAAAACACATGACGCTCTTCCCCCGGAGACACTCAAAATGAAAAACTACATGATCTCATACCGCCAACATGTCCAAGGCCAGAATGAAGATATGATTTCATTCGCCGTTGCACGCACTGGCACCAAATACGCCCAGGTTGATACCAACCTTTGGTATGTGCGCACCTGGCTCAACGCCGGACAAATCAAAGATCGTTTGGCATTCTGGTTTGAAGACAGTGATCAATTGCGCGTCTATGAATTGGGTGAAGACGAGGCTTCACTCAATTCAACGACGTTCTGGAATAATGGCAGCTTGAAACCACCTGTTGCAGCGTTTGCCAATAATCGTGCGCATGCCCACCAAGGCTACAACAGCTTTTTACCGCTCATGGAACCGAGCCTCACGGAGCCCAGTGTAGAAAATTGGCAAGAAGCTTAAGGCCGAGCGCCTGGCTCTTTTCAGGGTGAAACTGCGTGCCGGCCATGTTGTCCTTTGCGACCATGGCCGTCACACCCCCCCCGTAATTCGTTGTTGCGACAACGGCTGAGGCATCGTCAGGACGAAAGTGATAAGAATGAACGAAGTAGGCATGCAGCCCGTTATCACCTGTCGCAATACCCTCCAGCAAAGGGTGGGGCCGTTGCACGGCCAGCGTGTTCCATCCCATATGCGGTATTTTCAAAGCCGGGTCGCGGGGTTTAATCGCGGTCACTTCGCCGCCAATCCAATTCAAACCTTCAGTGTCTTTGAATTCTCGACCTACGCGGGCCAAAAGCTGCATCCCAACACAGATGCCAAGAAACGGCCGCGCGTTGGCGCCCACCGTCTCGTGCAGCGTTTCAACTAGACCCGGCACCGCTTCGAGCCCAGCCTTGCAATCACCAAACGCACCAACACCCGGCAGCACAACGCGGTCTGCTGTCTTGAGTGCTGCAACGTCAGATGTCACTTGAATATCGGCATTTGCTTCGCTTTCGCGACCTGCGCGTTCAAACGCCTTGGCCGCGGAGTGCAAATTTCCCGAGCCATAGTCAATAAGTACAACGCGCTGCTTGGAGGCCATTTAGTTCAAAATCCGTGAGGGCCGAGCTTCTCTCAATGCAGGCGATATCACGCCTATTGCAGACCCTTTAAGAGCAATGCTTTGTTTGTTTTCGGCGCGGTCTTTGTTATCGCTCTTGCCATCGGACTCAAGCCACGATGCAATAAAGCGATATTCAGCTTCTTCTTCTGTGCGTGCTTCACTGACCCCAATTGCGCGCCACCCTTTGGACTCTAAAACGGCACAGCGGATCAATGGCTCTTCCAGTGCAAAGATAAGATTGAGACCCAAATAGAAGTATCCCCAAACGGCAGATGGCAGACCTGTGAGCGCAACGAACCCACCAAAAACGGTTGCCAGTCCGAAATAGCCTATAAGCCCAGTCCATTGCTGGTTAAACAGCAGCCACAAGGGACCTAGCACGAGGGTTGGGCGCGAAAGCCTATCACGCACAAAAACAAGTTGATCAGCACGCTCAGACTTGGCGCGGTGATCTCCTGGTGGTTCATAAACCGTATAGACACTCAAAGTATTTTTCCCCACTCAAACTGTTGTGGCCATTTTAACCTGACAGCGAACCTTTTGTTGATGGCACACGGCCGGCCTGCCTTGGATCAACTTCCAACGCTTGGCGCAGCGCCCGTGCCAATCCTTTAAAGCATGTCTCTGCGATGTGGTGATTATTTTCACCATAGAGCGTCTCAACGTGCAGTGTCAGGCCAGCGTTTTGCGCGAAGGCCTGGAACCATTCGCGGAACAGCTCAGTATCCATATCGCCAACTTTGGGCTGAGAAAAGGCGACATTCCACACCAAGTATGGCCGCCCGGAAACATCGATCGCAACACGGGTTAAGGTCTCATCCATCGCCAAGTGCACATCGGCATAACGCGTGATCCCTACACGATCGCCAAGCGCTTGCGTCACTGCCTGACCGAGTACAATACCGACATCTTCCGTGGTGTGGTGAAAATCAATGTGCAAATCGCCCTTGGCTTGCAGCTTGATATCTACCAGCGCGTGGCGCGCCAACTGCTCTAGCATGTGGTCGAGAAATCCAATGCCGGTCGCGATATCGAACGTGCCGCTGCCATCCAAATCGACGGCGGCTGTGATCTCCGTCTCTTTCGTGACGCGTGAAATTTTGCCCCGCCGTTTCACCACTGCATCCTTTTGTTGATATTCGCCACCCTGAGCCCGACGCAAGGTTCGCTCCTGGGGTCGGGGCAGCTCAGGCCCATGCGTTTAACAGCTTCCGCACTGTCATTCCAGGCCATCTGTCCGTTAGAGTGACCAAATCAAGCACATTTGTAGCCTTGTATTTCGTGCCCAACATTGCGATCTAGGCTGGATGTCTATGTCCAACACCCCATTCCCGTCTGGTGCGCCTGTTTCCTGGCACGCCACCACCATTTTGACCGTGCGTAAAGGCGACAAAGTCGTTGTTGCGGGCGACGGTCAGGTCAGCCTTGGCGATACCGTGATCAAGGCCAATGCCCGCAAGGTGCGGCGCTTTTCAAAAGGCGACGTCATCGGCGGCTTTGCCGGTGCCACAGCCGATGCCTTTACGCTGTTCGAGCGCTTGGAAGCCAAGCTTGAGCAATATCCTGATCAGTTAACACGGGCCTGCGTTGAGATGGCTAAAGACTGGCGCACCGACCGCTACCTACGCCGCCTGGAAGCGATGATGATTGTCGCCGATAAAACCACGACCCTGACGCTGACCGGCAACGGCGACGTGCTCGAACCGCAAGATCATATTATGGGCATTGGATCGGGGGGTAATTACGCGCTTGCCGCCGCGCGCGCGCTTTATGACCAGCCACTTAACGCTGAAGCCATCGCGCGCAAGGCGATGGGTATTGCTGCTGAAATCTGCGTTTACACCAATGCCAATTTGATCGTTGAGACGTTGGACAGCACAGCAGTTTAGGTCCGCCTTTTTCAACTTCACTCATTCGCCAAAGAAAAACAGACATGCTCAAGCAAAAAGATCTCGAAGCCGCTGTTGCTGCTGACATCATCTCTGAAGACCAGTTAGACGCGCTCAACGATTTTGCGGTAAGCAGGCGCACGCCGCGCGGCTTTGCTGTTGGGAAAGATGAGCGCTTTAAACTGCTCGGCGGACTGAATGACTTTTTTGTTGCCATTGGTGTTGTACTGTTAGGATCTGGTGTCTGGTATGGTGCCGCAACCTTTAAAACACCGGCCGGCTTTTTGGTTGGCATTTTCCTCATGTGGGGGTTGGCCGAGTATTTGACGGCTAAACTAAGACTCACCGCACCGAGCATTGTCATCGCAATCTTGTTGCCAAGTTTTGCTTGGTTGGCGTGCAAAGGGCTGATCCACGATGGGTTCACATTAGGTGCCATCGACACAGGAATTTTACCCGCACTTGCCGCCATCGCGATGGCAAGTTTGCACTACATTCGCTTTCGTCTGCCATTTACCGTGGCCGTCTTGGCAACCAGCACCTTTGTGTTGCTCATCAAGATTGTTGGTTTTTCTTTCGAAGCCAGCCAAACATCACGCAACCAGGCGATCATATTTTGCTACGGGATGGCAGTATTTGGGCTTGCGATGTGGTTCGACCAATCTGACACAGAACGCCTGACGCGGCGTGCTGACAAAGGGTTTTGGCTTCATCTTATTGCAGCGCCGATGATTGCCCACCCGCTCATTTCTTATCTTTCAGGTGGCACAACAGGAAACGGTGAGGCCGCTTTAATCGTGATACTGGTTGCCGCTTTGTTGGCTTCTGTTGCCCTGATGATCGACCGGCGCGCGCTCGTCGTTATTTCACTCAGCTACCTTGCCGGAGCGATTGCCTATGGCGTAACGCAGTTGTCCAACGCCCGGGATGCAGGCACCAAAGCCATGTTCACGTTGCTCCTGCTCGGCTCCATTATCGTTGCGCTCGGCGTTGGCTGGCACCGCATACGTCACATGCTGATGCGCGCCCTGCCGGACTCAAAGTTTAAATCCTACCTCCCACCAATCAATGAAGGCTCATGAGCAACTTTTCTCCCCGTGAAATCGTATCCGAGTTGGACCGCTATATAGTTGGCCAACATGACGCAAAACGCGCTGTCGCAATTGCGCTACGCAACCGCTGGCGCCGACACCAAATTAAAGGCCCACTCAAGGAAGAAATTCTGCCAAAGAACATCTTGATGATCGGCCCAACCGGCGTTGGTAAAACAGAGATCTCACGGCGTTTGGCCCGGCTTGCGGGTGCCCCCTTCCTCAAAGTTGAAGCGACAAAATTCACAGAAGTGGGTTATGTGGGACGCGATGTGGAAAGCATTGTCCGCGACCTCATGGAAGTTGCGATTTCGCTCATCCGCGACAGCAAGCGCGCGACTGTCCAAGCGCAAGCAGAAAAAAATGCTGAAGAACGGGTCCTTGATGCACTGGTTGGGCCGACCGCCTCACCTGCTACCCGTGAAGCGTTTCGTCGTCGGCTCAGAGAAAATGAACTCAACGAAAAAGAAATTGATATTGAGATCGAAGACACCTCCTCTATGCCGATGTTTGATATCCCCGGCATGCCTGGTGGCTCCATGGGTGCCATCAATGTTTCGGATATTCTTGGAAAAGCCATGGGTGGCCGAAAAAAGTCGCGCAAACTCTTGGTCCGCGACAGCCATGAAGTCCTAATCGCAGAGGAAAGCGACAAGCTGATCGATGATGATCACATCACTGCTGATGCCCTTAAAGCGGTTGAGAATGATGGCATCGTCTTCCTTGATGAAATTGACAAGATCTGTTCGAGGTCAGAAAGCTCAGGGCGCGGCAACGGTGATGTCTCGCGCGAAGGTGTACAGCGTGACTTGCTCCCTCTTATTGAAGGAACAACCGTTTCGACCAAGTACGGTCTCGTCAAAACCGACCATATCCTGTTCATCGCATCGGGTGCGTTTCACGTCTCCAAACCTGCTGATTTGTTGCCAGAGCTTCAGGGCCGTTTGCCAATTCGCGTCGAACTGACGGCGCTTTCGCGCGATGACTTTCGCCGCATCCTGACCGAGCCTGAAGCCAGCCTCATTAAACAGTATGTGGCGCTGATGAAAACCGAAGGCGTGACGTTGGACTTTACCGATGACGCGATTGATGCGCTCGCCGATGCCGCAGTCAAAGTGAATTCCAAAGTTGAAAACATAGGTGCCCGCCGCCTTCAGACGGTCATGGAACGTGTGTTGGATGAAATTTCATTCGAGGCCTCGGACCGATCCAATGAAACGCTCACCATTGATGCGACCTATGTATCAACCCGTATCGCGGCACTGGCAGAAGATACGGACCTTTCAAAGTTTATTTTGTAAGGCGCGCGTTGGCTACATCACGATCACGAGCCCAAAATAGATTGGCCGCCCAAATGGGCGGCCATCTCAATTGTTTTCAGCTCTGTAAAGCGGCCTACTTGCGCAACCTGAACGTTGCCGAGCCGCCAGCGCCGGATAGGCGAACATGCTGCGAGCGACCTTTGACGCTGACATAGATGTTGCCTGAAACGCCAAACTCCTGGTTGAAGAAGTTGCCTGAGTATTTGCTTTTGCCCGTTTTGTAAACGCGAGCCGTTTGCGTTGCCTTCGCTGATTTTGTGGCACAGTTGGCACGTAGGGAAAATTCAGTTGCCGAGACCCGGCTATAATAGGCCTTGCAACTGACCCGTTCGCGCTTGCCGTTGTTGAACTTAATCCAACCACTGCCGCGCCAGGAGCCATCAAGGCTGACCGAATCAGCACCACTCGAGGTGGAAAACATTGTCAGTGAAAATAGCCCGACCAGTGCCAGGGTAAGCACACGGCCAAGGCCTTGCGACCAACAGCTAAGCACTTCAAAGCGCTTTAAAAAATTACGGATGGAAGATGAGCCTTCCAAAGTCATGAGCTAGTCTCCAAGCAAAATAGTCCCGGCGTGGGTCCGCATTACTTAAGCCCCATCATAACTATGATGCTTGGTTACGTAAACGGTGATCACAAGGATTTTTTAAGGCCATTACAGGCTCAAACTAAGGCCCCGGCACTGATTCGAAAACCACGCCTTTAACGAATTTGTCGGCTTCTTGGCTCGGCCGCATCGACAGAGGTCCACGGACATCTGTGCACTGTCACCTTGCGTTCACACAGTGCTTAACAAACGCTGACGTCTGGAAGACTGCGCTTTTGATTTCTTTTCTAAGCTGCAATCTTATCCAGGCGCTGACACAACACCTGGGCAATCGCTTCCACAGCGCGGCTCCAATCCGCAGCAGGTCCCAGATCAGAGGCGAGACCAAATGCGTTCAGCGCATCCTTAGGCACACCACCATCTTTAAAAATCCCGGCACAGGTCTGGCGAGCGATCGCCTGCGCCTGGCTCCATTGCAAATCATGAATATGTTCTGGCTTCATTTGAGGCCTCCAAGTTCTTATTTTGCTTACGATGCGGAGGGAAATTCGTTGCCAAATGAAGCGGCAAGTGCACCCAGCCTCTGGTATCACGACGCACAACTGGGTTCATTGACACCTTAATGACGACTGTCTTGACGCTATGTGCACTTGCCTTGGCTGAGGGGCTAAAATCGCCCCAAACTGAATTTCGTCCGCACCTTATTTTTGCGCTTGTCGCTCTCCTCCAGCACCACTCTGTGCCGTCTGAGGACGCACTGTGACACCACGTAACACTTGGCCCACAACGCTTTGTAGCGACTGCCACTCATTCAACTCACTATCCATACCAACGCCTCTTACTGTTACGTAAAACTCAACCATGACTTTGGACAACAACACCAAACTTCGCTGCCAAAGCAACGCGACTGTTACTCAAGACAAGGGGCGGACCACTCGAAGATACGCATACAAAGGAGTGGTCCGCTGTGACTATCCGATACGCAGGACAGTCACAAAGTCTTGGGGGACTTTATTTGGGGGAACTTCCGCCGCTACGAGAAACAAACTTAAGGACGGTACACAAAACGCAACACAACGCTACAAACGCAACAGATACAAAAACTGTTTCAGGCGTGACTGCGGGGGAGAAAAAAAGACAAACATCCCCACCACTTCATCTCGCCGATCGCTCTGCTTTTTCCCTCAAAACCCACCTGCCAAAAGAGGCCGCACGGGGCAGAGAGAAACGAGGCAACTACAAGACTTGGTGCCCCACACTCAGCTGAGCGAACATCGCCAGAACCAAAAGGTTCTCTTTGTGTTCCGTCGATGTTGATACTTAACCGCCACACTTAGGCGCAAAAACGACCGGATCAGGTCAGAACAAAGGAGATTGGCTTGCAGTTTGTTCAGGTGCAGAAAAATGGGCCTTTCGACCCGATGCAAACAGTGGAGAGAAACTATTTATTTAAATATTTCAATGGGTTGAAAGGTTTTTTGGTCCATTATTCTGGCCCATTAGACGCCAGCGCAGCTTTCAGCGCGACGACGAATAATAGGACCGACGTCACAACATTCCATCCGGCAAATGACAATCCAAACAAACGCCATTGCGCTTCATCGCAACGGGCACCTGTTTCAGCTTCCAAGTTCTTGATCAATGATTCAGCTGATGTCGGTAGTTGGGTGGCTCCAGAACAGGTATCAGGTCCCGGCCAAAAACCCCACTCAATGCCTGCGTGATAAACACCAAGACCAGCATTGGTGAGAAACGCGAGTGCCACTGCAAAAAATACAAAGCCTGCAATGCGTGTGTGATCACCCGACAATAAAACAAGGCCCAGAAACGACAACGGCACCGCTGCGTAATACACATAACGTTGTTGCAGACACAGTGGGCAGGCCGTGTAACCACCAATATATTCAAACGCCAACGCTGTGAGTATGACCAAGCCCGCAATAAACAATGCCCAAGCGCCCAAACCATAAGCGGGATGAAGGTCATCGTTTGTTTTGTTGAACTGCATAGGCCCAGATCCTCCTAAAGGTCGTTACATGACGTACTTGATGGCGAAGAAACCAGCAAACAACAAGACAAAAAACACGATCGTAACTAAACCAAAACGCTTTTCGATAAACTCTCTGATCGGCGGGCCAAACCAATAAAGAAGGCCAGCGACAACAAAAAAACGCAGCGCACGTGCCACAATACTGGCAACAACAAAGACGCCAAAATTGAGCCCGGCGACACCACTGGCAATCGTGATTACTTTGTAGGGAAACGGTGTCACACCGGCAAACAATACAATCCATGCGCCGTAGTCATTGTATTGCGAGGAAAAGTGCTGAAACTTTTCGAGGTATCCATAAAATTCCAATAGCGACGTGCCGACGGTGTCGTAGAGTAAGTAACCAATGAGGTAACCTGCAATTCCACCAAGCACAGAAGCAATGGTTGCAATAGAGGCAAAAAACCAAGCCTTGGCGCGTTCTGCCAACACCATTGGGATCAACATAATGTCAGGCGGGATTGGAAAGAACGAACTTTCAACAAACGACACGGTCGCCAAAGCATGAGGCGCTTTGGGAGACACTGCCATCTCCATCATCCAATCGTATAACCGGCGCATCATTCGCGTGTATTCCTTGCGTTAACCGTTCTGGGTCGAACCAGCGCGCTCACCTTTGTCGTCGATATGTGCGGCAGGTTCAGTATTTGACGCCAGTTGATAAACGATTTGGTTCAAAACAAAACGTCCCTTTGCCGTCGCACGCAGTCGCCCCCTATCGCGGCTTAAGCCAGCCTGTTCATTTTGGGCATGTGGTGCTTGATTTAGCGCACGTCCAGGGTCTAATCCTGGCCCGATACACGCTTTCAACGCACCGCCAAATAAGGCCTCATCGCTGTCCTCGTGGTCATGAACGTTGTCACGGCCCGTGACGGTAACTGGGGCAAACTCAAGATAACCCTGCTGTGTGAGGTCTTTGATGACATCAGCGGACATCGCACGACCGCAAATTTGGCTGTAGCGCGCGGCATCAATGCCTTCCGACAGGCGCAGCCCCATCAATAAAAACTCATCGGCTTGTTCATTCGCTGTGAGCGGTTGTTGTTGGCTGAGACCATAGCCCCTTTGCTCAACTGATGCGCACCAGTCTTCTGGATTTAGCTGCGTCGCCGTGGCCTGGCGGGTCCCGTCCCAAATCACACGGCCATGAGCACCCGGACCAACACCGACATAAGAGCCGTAACGCCAATAAATCAGATTGTGTTGGCTCTCTTCACCGGGCTTGGCGTGATTAGAAATTTCATAAGGCGGCAGACCTGCATCCGAGGTGAGCTGTTGTGTCAGTTCGAACAGATCAAGTGCGGCATCTTCATCGGGCACAATAAGCTGGCCCCGTTTATAGCGTTCCGCAAACGGTGTGCCGTCTTCAATCGTCAACTGATAAAGCGAAAGATGACCACCGGCCATTGCCAAGCCTTGCTCTAACTCTTCGTGCCAAGCCTTGAGCGTTTGCTTGGGACGGGCGTAGATCAAATCAAATGAAAACCGATCAAAGGTTTTGTCGGCGATCGCGACCGCCGCCTTGGCTTCTGCCACGGTGTGAATGCGACCGAGCGCCTTAAGGTCTGCTTCAACAAGCGACTGCACTCCGACCGAAACGCGATTGACGCCAGCTCTGCGATAGTCGCGGAAACGGCCTGCTTCCACGCTGCCTGGATTAGCTTCGAGCGTAATTTCTGCATTTGTCGCGACAGGCCACAGCTTTGCGATGTGATCGATAATGGCGGCGACAGTTTCGCCCTGCATCAAAGACGGCGTCCCGCCGCCAAAGAAGATAGACGACACAGTTTGTTTCGGCACATGCACGGCAAAGGTTTCTAGTTCGCGCTTATAAGCTGCCAAGAAACGGGCTTCATCCCAGCCCTGGAAACGAACGTGACTGTTAAAATCACAATAGGGGCATTTCTGCGCACAGAACGGCCAATGCACATAGATACCAAAACCGGCATCGATGGCTGTCTCGTTGGATGCGTGCGTGCGCGTCATCACTTACTCATAAATCAAAGCCGCAAGCAGTGCCTTGGCGAACGTGCGCCACTTGGGTTCTGCATCGGCAACTACACTGTCGCCCGCCCAGGCACCAAGGGCTTCAAGATAGCGCGGCAAATCAACATTTGCCCACGCCTTTGAGTCTGTTTTGAGATGTACCTTGAGCTGGGCAACAAACTGCACGAACTCAGCCTGCGTCGACAAATTGGCCGCCGCTGCATGCAAACCTGCAACCACGTCATCGTTTGCAACTGGTGTTACTTTAGATAAATTTGCGAGGCAGATCTTTTCAAACAAATCAAAGGCACGCCTGCGATGCGATAGCGCATGCTTGGCCTCAGGCTCAATCTCGCCAAACGTTTCTGTCTTGCCATCTGCAACAAACATCGGGTCATAGCCAAAGCCATTGCCACCACGTGCGGGCCAAACGAGATGGCCATCAACTCGACCTTCAAAAACCTGTGCCTTACCGTCGGGCCAGGCAAGGCATAGCGCGCAGATGAAGTTTGCGGCTGGCTTTTCAGCGGACCAATTGAAGCTGGATCCAGACTTTTTGACCTCGATTTCGTCAGCAATCTTCTGCATCGCGACTGAGAAATCTTTTTGCTCTCCAGCCCAGCGCGCCGAATAGATCCCTGGTGCACCATCAAGTGCGGCCACCTCAAGGCCGGAGTCATCCGCCAATGCTGGATGGCCGGACGCCGTTGCAGCCGCGACTGCTTTTAGTTTCGCATTGCCAACAAAACTGGTTTCTGTTTCTTCCGGTTCAGGCAAGTTGAGATCGCCCGCCGATACAGCCTTAAGCCCATAGGGCTTAATGAGCTGTTTGATTTCCCACACCTTGCCAGGATTGTGACTGGCGACAACCAGCGTTTGTCCAGCCTTGAGAGAACCCATCAGCCAACCGTCAGTTTTTGCAGCTCGACCAATTCACCAATGCCTTTCTTGGCAAGGTCGAGCAACGCTTGGAAATTGTCTTCGCTGAAGGCAACTGTTTCAGCGGTACCTTGTATTTCAACAATGCCACCGTCACCAGTCATAACAAAATTTGAATCCGCATCCGCGTCAGAATCTTCAGCATAGTCCAAATCAAGCACAGGCGCGCCTTGATGAAGCCCGCAACTCACAGCTGCCACATGATCCCGAAGCACACCCTCGCCAACCATGTCGCGTTCTTTCATCCACTGTATGCAATCATGCAGCGCCACCCATGCACCAGTGATCGAGGCCGTGCGGGTGCCGCCATCAGCCTGGATGACATCACAATCAATGGTGATCTGACGCTCGCCTAGTTTTTCCAGATCAATGACAGCACGTAACGAGCGACCGATGAGACGTTGAATTTCCTGCGTGCGGCCAGATTGCTTGCCACTGGTAGCTTCACGTCTCGTGCGGTTATTGGTGGCCCGTGGCAGCATGCCATATTCGGCTGTCACCCAACCCTTGCCTTGCCCTTTCAACCACGGCGGCACCCGCTCTTCCAATGTCGCCATACACAATACGTGCGTGTTATGAAACTTGATCAGGCACGAGCCTTCAGCATGCAGAGAGACAGCCCGTTCCAGAGAGACGCGTCTCAGTTCGTCGGGTTGGCGTTTGGAAGGGCGCATCAAAGAATCCTTGTGATTGGTAATGGCAAAAGATGTAGTAGACCGCCCGAGCCGGGCTTGCTGTGAAGGTGGCGGCAACGTAGGGGAGGGGCTCGCGGACTTCAACCGGTTTCCGTTGACCATTAAACTCAACCAAAAGCCCTTAAAATCCACTGTTTTGAGAATTGAAGAATTAAGGTCTCCATTCCACCATACAATCTGCTATCCAGCCCACTGATCCGCACCTCTTACGTGCATGAGATGATGAAGCAAACTCCGCCCGACATCGCAGACCTTGATGAGCGCTCACAAGCCATCCTGCGCCAGATTGTTGAAAGCTATCTTTTGACCGGTGAACCGATCGGCTCGCGCAATCTGTCCCGCTCGCTGCCGATCTCACTGTCGCCGGCCACCATCCGCAATGTCATGTCAGACCTTGAGCAGATCGGGTTGATTTCTTCTCCGCACACTTCAGCAGGCCGCTTGCCGACGGAGAACGGCCTGCGCATGTTTGTCGATGCGATGCTCGAAGTCGGCGATATATCAGGCGATGAACGCAAGAAGATTGAATCGCAAATTGCCAATACCGAGAAATCATCCGTTGATCAGGTGCTGAACGAAGCCAGCGAAATGATCTCAGGCCTATCTCACTGCGCTGGCGTGGTATTTGCGGACAAGCAAATTTCAACCCTGAAGCATATTGAATTTGTCGCCCTAGAGCCCGGCAAAGCACTGGTTGTGCTAGTTGGCGAAGATAGCAGCGTTGAAAATCGCGTGATCGATTTGCCCAAAGGCTTACTACCCTCAGCCCTCACAGAAGCTTCCAACTTCCTCAATGCACGAATTCGCGGCCTGTCCTTCGCCGTTGCCAAAAAACAGCTAGAAGTCTATCTGAACAAGGCCAAGGCGGAGTTGGATGAACTGACCCAGAAATTCATTCGGTCCGGGTTTGCGGAATGGTCTGGCGCGCTCGGTGACCGCAAGAGCCTGATTGTCCGCGGTCAGTCTAATCTCCTGAAAGACCTAAACGCGCTGGATGAATTGGAGCGGGTGCGCCAGTTGTTCGATGATCTGGAATCCCAGAACGATGTCGTCCAGATCCTTGGCCTTGCCGAACAGGCAGAAGGCGTCAAAATTTTTATCGGTGCTGAGAACAAGTTGTTCTCATTGTCGGGGTCTTCGCTTATTGTCGCACCCTTCCACGACGATTCCCGACAAATTGTCGGTGTTCTCGGTGTCATTGGCCCAACTCGGATCAATTACGCGCGAATTATTCCTATGGTCGACTACACAGCAAAACTGGTCAGCCGCGTGCTGGCTTGATATGTGATTTACCTTCCCAATATGCCTCAAGGCCAGGCCTGAACATGTCCTTTGTGTTTAGGCTGACAAAAGCACTTGAGAGACACTGCCAGCGACGACGGAGATTTCATGGCCAGCAACGATAAAAAATCTCATCCGCCAGGGGGCTCGGACCAGCCGGGTTCCCACCATGACAACCGCCCAGGCCTGGAACAAGATTTCCTGGATAACCCAGAAGCCTTGCTTGCTGCCGAGGATGCCGCCCTCGAAGCTGAAGAGCTTCTTGAAGAGGAAAAACAGGTAGAGCGGGAAACCCCAGCCACTCTAAAAGCTCAAATCGCAGATCTCACAGATCGCCTCTTGCGCGCTCATGCCGACATGGAAAACCACCGCAAGATGGCTGAGAAAGAGCGCGAAGATACCGCCAAGTACGCCATTTCAAAATTCGCCAAGGATATTGTCCAAATTGGCGACAACTTCCAACGCGCGATAACAGCAGTCCCTGGTGAAGCCGTTGAAAACGACCCGGCACTGAAGAGCTTTCTTGATGGCGTCTCAATGCTCGACCGCGAGTTCCACAATATTTTGGAGCGCCACGACATTCAGCGCCTTGAGCCCACTGGCGAAGCCTTTAACCCCCATTATCATCAGGCGATGATGGAACAGGAAGATGCCTCCGTCCCACATGGCACGGTGCTGCAAGTCATCCAATCCGGTTATCAGCTTGCCGATCGGGTCCTGCGCCCGGCCATGGTTATCGTGGCCAAAGGTGGAGCCAAACCTGGCACAAGCAAGACCCAGCCCGAACCTCCTGTGGCCGATAATGAAAATGCGCAGGGTCCAGGAGCTGACACTAAATCCACATCGGATCCGGACCCGTCCGGGTCTGGCTCCGAAACGCCTAGCTGAACGATGTTAATTTTAACGATTGGGGCACAGTCAACATTCTGTCCCCAACCCCGTTGCACCAGGAAAATCACACCCCATATCTCAATTGAAAGCCATAACGCATAGCCAATTGGGGGCCGTCTCCTAGGACTGGTCATGGTTCTTCAACCCAAACCACCTGCGATTGCTCGTTTAACGAGGATCCCGACGGCCTGCCGCGAAGAAAGGAAGCACTATAAATGGGTAAAGTAATCGGAATTGACCTTGGAACCACCAACTCGTGCGTTGCCATTATGGACAATGGTAAACCGCGCGTTCTTGAAAATTCCGAAGGTGCCAACACCACACCGTCTATCGTTGCATTTACAGATAATAGCGACCGCCTCGTTGGACTGCCTGCCAAACGCCAGGCTGTCACCAATCCAACCAACACCCTGTTCGCCATTAAGCGCCTGATCGGACGGCGCTACGACGATCCTATGGTGGAAAAGGACAAAGAGCTTGTACCTTACACCATTGTCAAAGGTCCAAATGGCGACGCCTGGGTCGAAGCGAATGGCAAAGCCTATTCTCCTCAGGAAGTTTCTGCTTTCATTTTGCAGAAAATGAAAGAAACAGCCGAAGCCAAAATCGGCGATACCGTTACGCAGGCGGTAATCACGGTTCCAGCTTACTTTAATGACGCCCAGCGCCAGGCAACCAAAGATGCCGGCAAAATTGCTGGCCTTGAAGTGCTGCGCATCATCAACGAGCCAACCGCTGCAGCACTCGCCTACGGCTTGGACAAGAAAAACGATGCCAAAACCATCGCGGTTTATGACCTTGGCGGCGGCACCTTTGATATCTCGATCCTGGAGATCGGCGACGGTGTGTTTGAAGTTAAATCCACCAACGGCGACACGTTCCTGGGTGGTGAAGACTTCGACATGAAGCTCGTCGGCTACTTGGCTGACGAATTCAAAAAGTCGGATGGTATTGATCTGCGCAACGACAAGCTTGCCTTGCAACGCCTCAAAGAGGCGGCTGAAAAAGCCAAGATCGAGCTGTCATCTTCTCCGCAAACGGAGATCAACCTGCCGTTTATCACGGCTGATCAGTCCGGACCAAAGCATCTGACCATGAAGCTGACCCGCGCCAAGCTGGAACGCCTGGTTGATGATTTGATTGCGCGTACCAAAGAGCCGTGCCTCAAAGCCATCGAAGATGCTGGCTTGAAAGCAGCTGAAATTGATGAAGTTGTTTTGGTTGGCGGCATGACCCGCATGCCCAAAGTGCAGGAAGTGGTCAAGGGCCTATTTGGCAAAGAACCGCATAAGGGTGTCAACCCGGATGAGGTTGTGGCCATCGGTGCTGCTATCCAAGCCGGTGTTCTGCAGGGCGACGTCAAAGACGTGCTGCTGCTCGACGTTACACCATTGTCGTTGGGCATTGAAACTCTTGGTGGTGTCTTCACCCGGTTGATTGATCGCAACACGACGATCCCAACCAAAAAGAGCCAGGTGTTCTCAACCGCAGAAGATAGCCAAAGCGCTGTAACCATTCGCGTGTTCCAGGGTGAACGCGAAATGGCTACCGACAATAAAGTCCTCGGCCAGTTTGATCTGGTTGGCATCCCACCTGCTCCACGCGGTGTGCCTCAGATTGAAGTGACGTTTGACATCGACGCCAACGGCATCGTCCACGTCAACGCCAAGGACAAGGCAACGGAGAAAGAGCAATCGATCCGCATCCAAGCTTCTGGCGGTCTTAGTGACGATGACATCCAGAACATGGTCAAAGATGCTGAAGCCCATGCTGCTGACGATAAAGAGCGACGCGAAGCAGTCGAGACCAAAAACCAAGCTGAAGCTTTGATCCACGCAACCGAAAAGCAATTGTCTGAGAACGCGGATAACGACAAAATCAAAGCGGTCAAAGACGAGATTGAAAAAGCAGTTGCCGATGCCAAAGCGGCCATCGAATCTGATGACGCTGAAAAGATCAAAACAGCAACCTCTGCTCTGGCTCAGTCAGCAATGAAGATCGGCGAAGCGATCTATGCCGATCAGCAAGCACCTGGCGGCGAAGCTGGCCCAGATGCAACCGCTGATGCTGGCGGCGATAGCGACGTTGTTGATGCTGATTTTGAAGAAGTCGACGACGACGACAAAAAATCCGCTTAAGAACAGAATAAATATCCCTCGGGACTGAGAGGCTTGCCTTCATAGTCCCGAGGGCTACAGTCCTGTCACCGTCATTCGCCTGCAGTGCACGCGCCAGCCGCATCAAAGATTTTCCGCGACTGCCGCCACCTTTGCCAAGCCCAATCGCACCCCTCACCATTAGGGTCCAAGACCAACGGACATTTGCCCCATGGCAAAGAAAGACTACTACGAAATTCTCGGTGTCGAGCGCACGGCGTCAGACAAGGAACTCAAGTCTGCATTTCGCAAGCAGGCTAAAGATTGCCACCCCGATCACAACCCGGGCGATGACGAGGCCGAGAAAAAATTTAAAGAACTCGCTGAGGCCTATGAAGTCCTGAAAGACGAACAAAAACGGGCGGCCTATGATCGCTTTGGCCATGCCGCGTTTGAAGGCGGAATGGGTGGCGGCCAGGGCGGTGCTGGCTTTGGGCCCGATTTTGCTTCCTCGATGTCTGACATCTTTGATGACCTGTTTGGTGAGTTCATGGGTGGCCGTCGAGGCGGTGGTGAACGCGGTGGCAGTGGCCGCGAGCGCGGCGCAGATTTGCGCTACAACATGGAAATCTCTCTCGATGAGGCGTTCTCCAGCAAGGCTGCTGAAATTCGTTTCCCGACCAGTGTTTCTTGTGAAACATGCTCAGGATCAGGCGCTAATAAAGGCACCAAGCCAACCACCTGCCCGACCTGCCAGGGCTTGGGCAAAGTACGCGCCAGTCAGGGCTTTTTCACCATTGAACGTACCTGTCCGACCTGCAACGGGCGCGGCGAAACCATTGCCGACCCCTGCGATAGCTGCTCCGGCAGCGGGCGCTCAACCACGGAGCGTAAGCTTTCGGTTGATATCCCAGCCGGCGTCGAGGATGGCACACGCATTCGACTCGGCGGTGAAGGCGAAGCAGGCAGCCGCGGCGGACCGGCTGGTGATCTCTATATTTTCCTCCACATTAAGCCGCATGAGTTTTTCCAACGCGACGGCTCGGATTTGTTCTGCCGCGTCCCCATCTCAATGACGACCGCCGCCCTAGGTGGTCAAATTGATGTGCCGTCGCTGGAAGGCAAAGTTGCACGCGTCAAAATTCCTGAAGGCACGGAAACAGGTTCGCAATTCAGGTTGCAGAGAAAAGGCATGCCGATCCTACGATCTGCTGCCCATGGCGATCTTTACATACAGGTCGAAGTGGAAACGCCGAAGAACCTGACGCGGCGTCAAAAAGACTTGCTGAAAGACTTTGAAGGCGAAAGCAACAAAGAAACCAATCCGGAAAGCGCTGGCTTTTTTGCCCGCGTCAAAGATTTCTTTGATGGCGGCACGGCTTAATAAAACACCACGACCTTTAACATCTTGGAGCCCACTATGGACGCACCTAGCCTTTTATTTGTCGCCGGCAGTGCGCGGGCTGGCTCGTTTAACAAAAAACTCGCCCGCCTTGGTGCGACCATCGCCAATGCCAATGGCATCAAGGCGACATTTGCTAATCTTGGTGATTACCCAATGCCGCTCTATGACGGCGACTTAGAATCAAAAGACGGCATCCCGGAAAACGCACGCAAGCTGGAAGCCGTCATGCGTTTGCATCACGGCGTGATGATCATGGCGCCGGAATACAACGCTTCGATTACGCCACTTCTCAAAAACACACTCGATTGGATCTCGCGCCTGCGCCACAAGCAACAGGATCAGCAAACCGTGTTTCAAACCCGCGTATTTGCACTAGCCGGTGCTTCGCCCGGCGGTACAGGCGCTATGCGCGGCCTCATCACGGTGCGCCATGTTTTAGAATATGGCCTTGGCGCGATTGTCCTGCCTGACCAATTCCTGTTGCCAAAAGCAGGTGGAGCGTTTGATGACGAGGGCCACCTTGGCGATAAAGATGCCCAAGAACGCTTTAAAAAGCTGATACAAAAACTCGCCCGCGCCGCCCACGTCCTGCATGGGGATTAGTGGCCTTAGAAGATCCGCACCGCTAGCGCTTGGCCGTCCGTTCGTGCTTTAGTTGCGCTGTCTTAAATTACTTTAGTGGACAAACCTGCGATGACTAAAACCACTGCCACGGATCGCTTGATTGTGGCCCTTGATATGCCAACGCTCAGCGAAGCCGAGCGCCTCGTGGCCCGCCTCGGCGACAGCGTGACGTTCTACAAGGTTGGTCTTGAACTCATTTTTTCCGGTGGACTTGAATTAGCAGCCTCGCTCAGAGAACACGGCAAGCAGGTGTTCCTCGATATGAAGCTGCTCGACATCGGCAACACCGTGGAACGCGCCGTTTCCAATGCGTCAGAACTTGGCGTCAACTTTCTCACTATTCATGGGCACGATCAAAAGACGCTCCATGCGGCAGTGGCCGGTCGCGGCAGCAATGATCTCAAGCTGCTCGCTGTCACAGTGCTGACAAGCCTCTCAGGCGATGACCTTAAACAACAGGGCACAACCTTGACACCAGAAGAATTGGTGCTGCACCGCGCCAAACTTGCGTTTGAAAATGGATTTGATGGCGTCATTGCCTCTGGCCAGGAGGCAGCCCGCATTCGCGCGGCCACCGAGCCCAACTTTCTTATAGTGACACCTGGTATTCGATTTACCGGCTCGGCCATGGATGATCAGGAGCGCGTCATGACACCGGATCATGCCATCTGTGCAGGTGCTGACTACCTCGTCGTTGGTCGCCCGATAACCCAGGCAGACGATCCCTATTCCGCTGCACAGAGTTTCGTGCAACACATTGGCGATAGTCTCGCAAACGGGCAAAGGCAGTCTTGACCAACTGCCGGTTGCCAGCACCGCATTTGCATCTAAAAATTTGAGAGGACCGATGCCAAAAGGATATGTCATTGCCCATGCTGTTGTAACCAACGCAGACAAGTGGGGCGAGTACGTTGCAGCGTCTAAAGTGGCGCTCGATAAGTTTGGTGGGGCACCGATCATCCGTGGTGGGCGCTGCGAAGTTGTTGAAGGCAACGGCACAGAACGCAACGTAGTGATAGAATTTACCAGCTACGAGGACGCGCTTGGCTATGCCAAGTCTGCCGAATACGCGACTGCCAAAACGTATCGCCAAGGGGCAGGAACCATCGACATCACGGTTGTAGAAGGCGTTTAAAGGCCGTGGGCCAGCACCGCACATCTAATCGTTCCGGTGACACTCGCCCTGGTAGCCAGACGCCACAGTGGCGCGCCACTGTGGTCACCCTGCTGCCAGAGTGCTTCCCTGGCCCACTTGGGACCTCGCTTGCCGGCCAAGCGTTAAAGGATGGCACTTGGGCTCTTGAGACGATAGCGTTGCGCGACTTTGGCATCGGCAAACATGCCAATGTTGATGACACACCAGCCGGCGGTGGGGCTGGCATGGTGCTGCGCGCCGATGTCGTTGGTCCTGCGATTGAGGCAGCGCAGACACAAAACCCAAATACCCCACTCCTCTATATGAGCCCTCGAGGCACGCCACTCACGCAGACGATGGCCGAGACCTGGGCCGAGGGGCCTGGCCTGACGATCCTCGCCGGTCGCTTTGAGGGCGTCGACCAACGCGTGTTGGAGGCCCATGGCCTCCAAGAGGTGTCAATTGGTGACTATGTGCTCTCTGGCGGTGAGATCGCGGCCATGACGGTGCTTGATGCCTGCGTCCGCTTGCTGCCAGGTGTGATGGGCCAACCCCAATCGCTGGCTGAAGAAAGTTTCTCCGACGGCCTGCTGGAATATCCCCACTACACCAGGCCGCGCAGCTGGCAGGGCCGCGACATTCCCGACGTATTGCTCTCCGGCAATCACCAGAAAATTGCTGAGTGGCGCACGGCTGAAGCACAAGCGATCACCAAAGCCCGCCGGCCCGACCTTCTCAAACGGCGCCAATAGCGGCATTAATCTCCGGCCTCGATCCCACAAGAGCGGCAATCCGCCAACCCCCAAAAGGCTCGCTAGATCAAACGCAGGTTGCTCTAGCTATCGACAAAACCCTGTTGATCGGCTATGACCGCCGCCAATTCCCGATTATTTGGGTGCCCAAATTTGGGTCACACGAGCTGCGCCGTGCCGCCACAGGTAAAGGCCGCGCCGCTCCTCTGTGGTGATGGCCATAAGGACCAATTAAAAATGAACATCATCGAAGAGCTCGAAAAAGAGCAAATGAATGCCGTGCTTGCCAAGCGCAACGTGCCTGAATTCAGCCCCGGCGATACTGTCCGCGTTTTGGTGAAAGTTGTTGAAGGCAACAACACACGTAACCAAGCCTATGAGGGTGTTGTCATCGCCCGCGATGGTGGCGGGATCAACGAAAGCTTCACGGTACGCAAAATTTCCTACGGCGAAGGTGTCGAGCGCGTGTTCCCCGTTTACTCACCCTATATCACTGAGATTGAAGTTGTCCGCCGCGGTAAAGTCCGGCGTGCGAAACTCTATTACCTGAGAGGTCGTCGCGGCAAGTCAGCCCGCATCGTCGAACGCACCGATGCCCGCGCCCGTCGCTTGAACGCCGCTTGGAAAGGCTTCAAGAGGCAAAAAGGTGATCTTGACGATATATCAAAAATCACAGGCATCGACGATATCCTGGCCGCGCGCTTAAAACAAATCAACTGCGTGAAGTTCGAGCAAGTTGCGAACTTCTCCGATGATGACATCGCCAACATCGACGAGTTGCTGACACTCAATGGTCGCATCGAAAAAGATGATTGGGTCGGCCAGGCGCAAAAGCTGCTCGCTGAAGCAACTGTTGAAGAAGTGCCGGAAGAAACCGCAGCCGAAGAAGCTAAGAAAGACTAGACCGTCGAGCCTTTTCTCGTGCACGCTGAAGCTATTTGCGCGACGCTCTATCCCATGATCGGCGATCAACTTATCTGCTCAAAGTCAAACCCAGCTTTTCGCAGGTTGCTCTAATCAAGTTTTTCACCCTAAAGCACTTCAAATAGCAAAATCAGAAATTAAAAAACGGCCCGGTGTGATGCACCGGGCCGTTTTGTTTTTCGGGTCACGAGCTGGCTAGAGCGTCTGTGCCTTTTCTCGTACCAGCGAAGCTATATGCGCAACGCTCTAGCCCATGACTCTATCTCATGACTCTATCCTAAGACTGGCGATCAACTTATCTGCTCAAAGTCAAACCCAGCTTTTCGCTGGTTGCTCTAGTTGCCCGAGACTGAGAACTCAATGCGACGGTTTTTCGCCAGATTGGCCCGTGTGGTATTTGGCACCGCCGGGCGTGACTCCCCGTAGCCAACCGCACTCAGGCTACCAGCGCTGACACCGGCCCCTTGGAGATAAGCCGCCACCGATTGGGCCCGTCGTTCCGACAGTTTTTGGTTAAATCCTGCCGAACCACGGTCATCAGTATGACCTTCAACCACGATATTCACGCGGTCACAGGTCTTAGCAACGCCAGCCAAATGATCCAATGTATCGTAGCTGGAGTCTTTGAGCTTCGCGCTAGCAGTTTTAAACAGGATCACACCATCGCGCGCAACCTGATTGAGTTCAGCACCACAATCGCTGGCCTTGCGCCGTACAGGTGCTGCACGGAAGTTGCTCCACTTGCGCGGTGCTTTCGCAATCGGCCAGGGAAACGCATGTGCAATGCCTGTTGCTGCAGGTTTGCGTTTTGGTGGCGCGCGGAAATTGGTCCACTTACGTGGTGCCTTGGCAATAGGCCACGGAAAGCCTGTTGCAACTCCCGACATACGTTTTGGTGGTGCCCGGAAATTAGTCCACTTGCGCGGTGCCTTGGCAATAGGCCATGGGAACGGATGCGCAATCGTTTTAGAGCGACCTTTTTTAGTAACGATTTTTTTGCGCTTCGGTACTTTGCGGAAATTGGTCCACTTGCGTGGTGCCTTGGCAATGGGCCAGGGGAAACCGTGCGCAACTGTTTTTGGTTTTGCTTTCATCACTTTCCGGCTCGCTGGAACCGAATAAGCACCTTTACGGAAGTTGCCCCACTTGCGAGATTTCTTGGCAACCGGCCAAGGGAAACCATGTGCAACTGTTTTTGGTTTTGCTTTCATCACTTTCCGGCTCGCTGGAACCGAATAAGCACCTTTACGGAAGTTGCCCCACTTGCGAGATTTCTTGGCAACCGGCCAAGGGAAACCATGTGCAACCGTTTTTGAAACAACCGCAACTGCAGCCACCGTACCAACGGCGGGCATGGAAAATGCACCTTTACGGAAGTTGTTCCATTTACGTGGTGCTTTGGCAACGGGCCAAGCGAACGCAGTTCCAACCGTTTTTGCAACAACGGCCACGGCCACCGGAGCGGCAACGGCCGGAATGGAATAAGCCCCCTTGCGGAAGTTGCTCCAGCTATGCGGTTTTTCAGCAACCGGCCATGGCAACGCGTCAGCGACCTTTTGTATGCCAGCCCCTTTGCTGCCTGAACCCTGACCTGCATCAGACTCAGGCCCGCGTGCATGCTTTTTGCCGCCACCAAGCCCAGGCAAACCGCCAGCCACGTTGGCGAAATCACCACAGAACCAGCTGAGGCTCGAATTGTCACAAATTATGCTTGGCTTCCAGTGTCGTGCGCCCCAGACTGCTAAGCCTGAAAAAAGCAGCAACAGCACGGATGCTGGTAAACTACAACCGGATCGCATTGTTTTCTCCCTGTGCGCCTGCGTCTTCGTCCCAAGACGTTCATTGCGTCTCTTTGGTTTTGCACTAAATTCAGCCCCATGGCGAGACCTCAAGTGAATTTACGGAATGACGATAAACAATGACATCAGAAACAGTGACCATCAGACCCGACGGCATCAAGCTCTATGAGCCCAAAGATTTTGAGCCTATGCGCCGCGCCGGGCGGCTTGCGGCGGAGGCTTTGGACATGCTGATACCGCATGTCGTGCCCGGCGTGACGACAGAATTTTTGGACGATTTGGTGCTCGATTTCGCACTTGCACACGGGACAACACCGGCTCCACTCAACTACCGCGGGTTTCCAAAATCCATCTGCACCTCCATTAATCACGTTGTCTGCCACGGCATCCCTGGCCCAAAACCACTAAAGAACGGCGACATCGTCAACATTGATGTGACGTTGATTGTTGATGGCTGGCATGGCGATACGAGCCGCATGTTTTGTGTTGGAGGCGTTTCTAGACGGGCTGAACGACTAATCGAGATCACACATGAATGCCTTGAACTTGGCATGGCCGCCGTCAAACCCGGGGTCAAAACAGGTGCGATCGGTGCTGCAATTCAAGCCCACGCGGAAGCACAGCGATGCTCAGTTGTAAAAGACTTCTGTGGCCATGGCCTTGGCCGTGCCTTTCATGAGCGACCTAACATTCTCCATTATGGCACGCCGGAAGATGGTGTCCTGATTGAGGAAGGCATGTTTTTCACCATCGAGCCGATGATCAACTTGGGCAAACCGTCGGTCAAAGTGCTAGCGGATGGTTGGACAGCTGTGACCCGTGATCGCCAACTGTCCGCACAGTTCGAGCACACCATCGGTGTCACCAAGGACGGTATTGACGTCTTTACACGCTCCCCTGAAGGCCTGGAACGTCCTCCCTACCGGCTTAAAGCAGCATAACCGCAAGGATCGATGGCAATTCATGAGCGATGGCCCAAAATATCGTGGTGATGATAAAGCGAGACAGAACGAGCGCGGTCTGTTTGAGGCTCCCATCATTCAAGAAGGCCATAGCGGTCATCGCCAACGGCTTCGCGCCCGCTTTCTCAATGGCGGTGCCGACGCCATGCCAGACTATGAACTGCTGGAACTGGTTTTGTTTCGCGCCATCCCACGTCGTGATACCAAAGACATCGCCAAACGCTTGCTGGCTCGATTTGGATCTTTCTCCGATGTTATCAACGCAGCAGAAGGTCAACTAAAAGAAGTCAGGGGGGTTGGCGATTCCGTCGTCTCCGAACTCAAGCTCATTCGTGCTGCAGCCCTCAGGTTAGGCAAAAGCCAACTTTCCAACCGACCTATTCTTTCATCATGGAACGAGGTTGTTTCCTACCTCACTGCAGCCCAGGCCTTTGAACAAAAGGAACAATTCAGGATCCTTTTTCTGGATCGCAAAAATCGATTGATCATTGACGAGGTTCAAAGCGAAGGCACCATCAATCACACACCTGTTTATATCCGTGAAGTGCTCAAACGCGCGCTCGATCATTCCGCGAGTGCGATTTTGCTGGTCCACAACCACCCGTCCGGAGATCCGACCCCTTCCCGTGCTGACATTGAAATGACCAAACAAATCAGCACAGCCGCACAACCGCTTGGCATCATCGTGCATGACCACATCATCATTGGGCGCGATGGCCATGCCAGCTTTAAGGCGTTGAGATTGCTGTAAGGATCGCCGCGCTCATGACTGAGCCAGAATAGCGGCGCTCGAACACGGCTCAGACACGCTAAGCACCACACATTGGATTGCATTTATTGCCCAGCCTTCTTATTTCAGCTCCTGCAATGCAACCATTTCGCAAACAGATTGAAACCGTTGATTACCAACACCTCAGCCATTGGGCCCCAGCCTTGGCTGGTGATCTGGCTTACTTGCGCTTTTGCACGCCCGGGCTTTCAGAGCGCCGTGCTGCAAACCACACGGTCCTGACCCATCGCGCGCGCTTTCATTTGCGCCAAGCCCAATGGTCATGGATTGAAAGCGTTGTCGGTCCGATTCGCGCCTACACCTTTGCGCCTGACGACAAACCGTCGCGCGGCGACATTCTGATTGTGCATGGTTGGACGAGCGAAGCTTCGTTTATGACGGTTATCGCCGAGCAAGTGCGCCGTGCCGGTTTTCGGGCTCACCTTATTGATTGTCCAGCTCATGGCTTGAGCCCAGGTGTGCGCACCAGCCTGATTGGCTGTGCGCATGCTGTAGCAGCCGCACTCAACAGTTTGGCGCAACCGCGCGCCATCATCGCCCACTCAATGGGATGCCTCGCCGCACTGATGGCGCTCGAAGGGCGCCCACCAATGCAACAACACGTTAGCACGGAAAAACTTGTCTTGATCGCCTCGCCTGAACGATTTCAAGAGGTGACCCAGGAGCATGGAGATCATCTTGGATTGACCGCACAAGCACAGCGGGTTTTTGAGCGCCATTTTGAACGCATCGCCCACCGCGACATTCCCTCGTTTCGCGCCTCCGCCTTGCTCGCCTCCCTCGACCTACCAACGCTTCTGCTTCATGGCGCAAATGATCACGAAGTTCGCCCGACATGCTCGCGCCAGATTAATGCAGCCTCCAAAAGCGCCACTCTGGAACTATTTGACGGGCTCGATCATCGCCACGTTCTCTATGCTCCACCCGTGGTTCGGTCAGCAGTGAAGTATTTGGCCAACCTCGCCGGATAGTCCCGTAGGGCTGGACTTGCCACCGGCTATCCACAAAGACGGTGCGATAATTGAGAAGGGCTCGCACTTTTGAATTGCTGAGCCTATATGAAAAGTCCAAACACCCGCGCTGACCGAACAGCACCCGTTACCTTGCGTGTAACGGCCAATAAGGATGCATCAGATGAGCCCCCCAAAGCACAGCAAAGTTTTGATTTTAGGTTCAGGCCCTGCAGGCTATACAGCGGCCGTTTATGCCGCCCGCGCCATGCTGGAACCGACCCTGATCCAGGGCAACCAACCCGGCGGCCAGCTCACCATCACCACAGATGTTGAAAATTACCCAGGCTTTGCCGATCCAATCCAAGGCCCCTGGCTCATGGAACAGATGCAGCAGCAGGCTGAGAATGTTGGTACCAACATCGTCATGGATCAGATCTCTAAAGTTGATCTGAAACAACGCCCGTTCCTGCTTGAAGGCGAATCTGGTGAAACCTACACCACCGATGCCTTAATTATATCAACTGGTGCCCAAGCACGCTGGCTTGGCCTGCCATCAGAAGAAGCATTTAAAGGCTATGGCGTTTCGGCATGCGCTACCTGCGATGGCTTTTTCTACCGCGACAAGGAAGTTGTCGTCGTCGGCGGTGGCAACACAGCTGTTGAAGAAGCCTTGTTCCTGACCAACTTCGCCAAACGGGTAACGGTGGTCCATCGCCGAGATCACTTCCGCGCCGAAAAAATTCTACAAGATCGCTTAATAAAAAATCCTAAGATTGAAGTGATCTGGGACACTGTCGTCGATGAGATCCGAGGGCCGGATGATCCAAAGTCAGTGACATCAATCGCGCTTAAGAATTTCAAAACTGGTGAGACTTCCGAGCGTCCGGTTGATGGCGTGTTTATCGCTATTGGCCATGCCCCTTCGACGGAATTGTTCAAAGGTCAACTTGAAATGAGCCCATCCGGCTACATCGTCACCAAACCCGATTCAACGGCGACAGAAATTGCCGGTGTTTATGCAGCAGGCGATGTCACCGATGAGATCTATCGCCAGGCCGTAACAGCCGCTGGCATGGGCTGCATGGCAGCCCTGGAATCTGAAAAATTTTTGGCAGAACACGAAACGCAAGCCGCCGCCGCAGGATAATTCTGCCGCGGCGCCTGTGCTGTCTGACGATTTTAGAGCGGTGGTCGCGCCTTGCGGCCACCGCTGCACTATTGACTAGGCAACTTGAAACCTAGAACGACATTGTCTTTCATCATCGGAACAAACATGGTTTTCAAAGGCGCAGAAAATCCGAGATCTGCACTACCTTGGTTGAGATCAAACACCTGTTGCGCTTGGCCCGACACATTAATTTTCAGAACCTTGCCAGCCATCCAATCGGTGGCAAGAAATTCTGTATCTGACAAGATTTCAAGTCCGTCCAGATTGCCGACCGATGAGCCATCACCCAAATTGCTGATCTTTTTGTCTACAAGCGAGACTTGCAGCAAGTGTCCTGGAACATCCGTTGCAAATCCATTGATCATCACGCCCCAACAACCGACAATGAGATGATTACCTTTGACGACGAGGCCATTGGGAGACTTAAGATCTGCGCTCTCAAGCCACTTACCAAACGTCTCGCCATCAAGCCGCCAAATGGCGTTGCCTGCCATATCCGACACATAGACCCGACCCTTTGCATCAACGGCAATGTCATTGAGGAACTTGGCACCTTTGGCCGGATATTTTTTGCGAACGCTACCGGAGGCGACGTCAATCGCAACAAGCTCATCAATATCGGCAACGAACAGCGTATCGCCGACAACCGACATACCTTTTGGCCCGTTAAGGCCGGTAGCCCAATCAGCTTTGATCAATTTGCCATCGGGCGAGATCGTCGAGATAAACCCGTTGCCATCTTTTTCGGTCGGTGCACCGTTGATGTTCGAGACATAAATCAGGTTGCCGGTTGGGCCCACAAGCGTTGATTCCGGTGTTTTAAATCCTTCAAGGCGCCAGGTTGCTTTTGCCACGTCATCAGCCTCAGCCAACGTCGCGCCACACGCCATCATAATCACTACGCTGGCCCATCTCAGAGCTGCCATTATCTAATTCCCTCTTCACTTGTTAACTCAGCCCATATTTGGCGCACCATGAGGGCCGATTAAAGGCCTGTCACCGTGCCCTAGCGCCGCGCGCGGGCCGTCGAATGCATGGCCGACTAAAAGGAGAAATCCCACGAGCTGGGCGGTCATGGGCTAGGCCTTGCATTCAGGCCAGCGAGCGGTTATTTCGACGCTCAAGAAAATACTGGCACGCCGCTTTAGCTCAGTTGGTAGAGCACATCATTCGTAATGATGGGGTCAGGTGTTCAAATCACCTAAGCGGCACCATTTTTTTTTCAAAGATTTTGCACCACACCGCTGAGTGTCAACCCGTCCACCCTGACACTCGCATAGAGCAACCTGCGTTTCTTCTAACGCAGACAAGTGCTCTAACTCTTTAATCCAGATCAAGCCGTAGAGCGTTCTCCTGCCTAGTCTAAAGCGTCGAGGCAAGCTACTACTTACCATCACCATCATTTTTCATGATCATCTCCACGCACGTAGACCAGGAACCAGGCCAATAGGCGTAGCCGTTGGTTTAATCTGGCCGGGAAACAGAATAGGAAGAGCGAGACGCAAGCTAGACGATGGCTGTGCCCACAAGCGAAGCACATTGTTAAAGTAACCAACGTACTGCAATGGGTCGTAATCCATCACCGTAACAACTTGCTTCCAGCCATCCGCTGGTAACACCTCAGTCGGCGATGACAACAACACCCCATCAAGGTACACGGCAAGAGCGCCACCTATGTTTATCGCGCATCTTCCTGTGTTACATTTTAGGTTATAAATAAATGATGATTTTGCCCATAATGCCGGGACCGCGTTCAGTACCGCCTCATAGTGAGTCTGGCCAGCGACATTTAAAGAAGAAGACGTTCCAGACCCCGCGTCAGCATTCATTACATAAAATTCCGGTCCGTAAGTACGGTAAACACCGCCGCCCGCACCCGATCTAATCTTTTGGATCAGTGCATCAACATCTGCACCAAGCGCACCTGCTCCACCGCCGTGCGTTGAGTTTCCGTGAATAAACTTATCACCAGCGGAAAATGTCATGCCATTAAATGGCGTTAAATAACCTGGTTGTTGAAACGCCCCAATTGACACACCTTGATCTTCCGGCGATCCAGCAAACCTCCCACCGTCATCAAACAGATTAAACAGCATGTTTGCAACAACAGGCGTATTGGGAAACGCAACACTACCATCGTCTTTATCAACAATTATGGCTTCATGAAACGTCGCGCCATCTGGCGACACTTTGAAATGAAAATCATCGTCACCCGTCAAGCCAATTTCGGCGCGGCCTGAGAAATTGGTCTGATAAAGTTGGCTCGCCGTATCACCGACGGCAGCCTTGTTGATCTTTTGCTGATGGCCATTGCCTTCGTGATTGAACAAACTGGCAGGTGACGTGACAGAAAGTCGGTTTGTTGTGTCCGCTGTTGCATTTACACCAACCAACGGTGTTGGGTTCACGCTACCACTGCCGCTGTCGCCGCCGCTGCTTGCAACCAACCACGTCGACCCATCACTGACACACAGCACATCTTCATCGGTGACCCAGGCGAGCCAACCCTCGTTAGGCTGGTAAAAGGCCCAGGCTCCGTCCTGCCAGGCTGCGATCTGGCTGTCTTTGCCAACCCATACCCCTGTTGCCCCCACTCCAACAATGTACCGATCTCCATCTAAGGGTGATCCAGGCGGCGTGGTTAAATCGCGATCAAGCACGGCGAGTTGAACGATCGCATCCAATGCGCGCAGGGCTTCATTGTGCGTGACATGCTTTTGCGCTTGGGCTGCCAAAATGTAGGGGAGTTTTAAATTATGCGTGTCGTCCACAACATCGCCTGCCTTGTCAAGGTTCCGTTTTGAGAACTGACAATAGGCAGACAACTCGTGTGCGAGGATAACTTTAACCGTACCGGACGATGGCATTGATAATGATAACCGACAGTCATTGACCCGGCTACGTTTCCGACTACTACTCAGATTTGGGGTAATGCTCAGGGAGATTAGTCAGTGAAAGTGGTTCCAGTAATCTTATGCGGTGGTGCGGGCTCCAGGCTTTGGCCAATGTCGCGGGAAGCACGACCTAAGCCATTCCTCAAGCTTAACGATGGACTTTCGCTTCTCCAGCATGCGTTAAAACGTGCGCTTGCCATCCCCGGTACAGCGGAAACATTAACCGTAACCAATCGCGAGCTACTGTTCTCAACGGTGGATGAATACGCCGAGTTGAAACTCCCGCCAAGCAAGCGCAATTTCCTGTTAGAGCCTGAAGCACGCAACACGGCACCCGCCATCGCCGCTGCTGCCAGTTATGTTGCTGAAACCCATGGGCCCGACACTGTACTGTGCGTATTTCCAGCCGATCACTGTATTGCTGACGTTAAGAAATTCCTAGACGCCGTGCAAAAAGCGGTCGCCTTGGCGCAGAAAGAACGTATCGTCACATTTGGCATCAAACCCAGCCATCCTGAAACCGGCTTTGGTTACATCGAAGCTGATGGTGACCGGGTTGTACGTTTTGTCGAAAAACCAGATCTGAAAACAGCAAAAACATTCTTGGCTGAAGAACGGTTTCTTTGGAATTCAGGCATGTTCTGTTTTCGCGCCGATACCATGATGTCAGCCATGGAGACACATTGCCCTAATGTTTTAGAACCGGCCCGCGATAGCGTGCGCTCTGCCCGCAAAGGCAGTGGTGAGAATTACAATTACCTGGAACTCGAGTCCGAACACTTTAGCCAAGCCGCCAAGATATCCATCGATTACGCGGTCATGGAAAAAGTAAAAGATAGCGCTGTCGTTGCAGCCGACTTTGGCTGGAATGATGTTGGTTCGTGGAATGCGCTTGCCGAGCTGACAGACGCCGATGAGAATGGCAATCGTACAGTTGGTGATGTCACCGCCATCGATACAAATAACAGTTACATCAGTGCAGAAGATCGTATGATCGGTACTGTCGGCATTGATAATCTTGTTGTCGTGGATACAGCGGACGCCCTGCTTGTTGCCAGCCGTGATCATGTGCAGGATGTCAAAACGCTTTTTGAAACGCTGAAAAACTCAGGCAGTGAAATTCATAAACTGCACCGTACTGTGCATCGCCCTTGGGGCACCTATACCGTGCTTGAAGAAGGAGATCGCTTTAAAATTAAGCGTGTGGAAGTCAAACCGGGTGGCCGCCTCAGCCTGCAAATGCACCATCACCGTTCAGAACATTGGGTGGTTGTGCGTGGCACCGCAAAGATCGTTAATGGTGATCAAGAAATGGTGCTGACCACCAATCAATCGACCTACATCCCGTGCGGCAACAATCATCGCCTGGAAAACCCGGGCGTTATGCGGCTGGTTCTGATTGAGGTGCAGAGCGGCGATTACCTCGGTGAAGACGATATTGTCCGCTTTGAAGACATCTACGGGCGCAGCTAGATCATGTTCGAGCCAAAAGTGTACGCGGTTTTGCGCCAGGACACATGATCCAAAACAAAAGGTTAGACCACGCTGCGAATTTCAGAAACTCGGTTGATGCGGTTTCTTGACGTCGTTTGCAGAGTTGAAAGACTTTCCTGGTTTGATAGCAGGGCGCTGTGGTTTTTGTACATGCGTACCCGGCGCACTCCAGCACGGTGAGGACAGGACCTGCCCAATTTGGGCCTTCGGACTTGGCCACACCGTGCGATTAGCCCCAAAATCTCGATCATCGGCTGATTTTTGCCTCCGCTGCCCAAAGGGCGACGGACGCTGACCCTTATTCGAACCTGAGAGGCCATGAATAACATAGTAATATCAGTCACTTATAATTTTATTTCAGATTGTTCCCGCCGGAACAGCTGAAAAAGCGACGCTCTCGTAGGGTGTGTTTATCGACGAACAACAAAGACCCCTTGGAGAGCCCCGATGACCACCTTGAACACAATCCTTCGCACTGCCCTGACAACCGCCGTTGTTGCAGGCGCCCTGGCAGCCCAGGCCCAGGCTTCCACCGCTTCAGCCGTTTCAGCCACCAAAGCTTGCTGCGCGTTAAAGTTTAAGGCTCTGCACCGGTGATTACCTGAACTACTGCTCACAACACGCTCCAGGTTCTGCAGCCACCAAAGCTTGCATGCGCCGCAACGGTTCCAAGCTTTCAAAGCGCTGCGTGGAACTGGCAAGGCTCTGATCTCAGCAAAACCCGACATCACAATGGCTAAATTGTTGGCTGTTTCCAAAGCTGAAGTGTCCCGCCGCGCAGCACGCGTGGTTGGATTAACGCCATTAATCACCTTTCCCCAAGTCCTCTTTCCCCGGGTGCGGTAAGGGGCACCGCTCATTGCCGGTCCCAAGGCCAAAGACCTGGTTGCTGATTTGCAACCAGGTCTTTTTGCATTCAACCTAGCGTGTGCGGCGCATCACGCCATAACTTGGTCCTCGTGACAGGTTTCGCTTGGTCCGAAAACCCTTTAAACAGAGGGCATCACCCTTAACGCCCATGACGAAAGCGAACCCCGCAGCCATGACGGTTGTTCTCGATAAAAACACAACACCGCGCCCTGTCACTGGCAGCACACGTCAGCCCACACTTGCCGGGCTGACGCGTGCGGATCTTTCCGACCGCCTTAAGGAGATTGGCGTTGATGATAAAGCCCAGCGCATGCGGGCCAACCAACTATGGCGTTGGATTTATGTCTCCGGCGTCACCTCATTTGAAAATATGAGCAATGTCTCAAAGGATTTGCGCGCTAAGCTCGAAGACACCTATTCGCTCGACCGGCCAGAGATTGTCAGCGAGCAAGTGTCAGAAGACGGCACGCGCAAATGGCTGCTGCGTCTTGCTCAAAGCGCAACTGATGCCCAGGGACCGGAAGTTGAAACGGTTTACATCCCGGAAGCTGATCGCGGCACCTTATGCATTTCGTCTCAAGTGGGCTGCACACTGACCTGCACGTTCTGCCATACCGGCACCCAACGCCTGGTCCGCAATCTGACGGCACAGGAGATTACGGCACAAATTCTACTCGCTAAGGACCGCATAGGAGATTGGCCGGGGGCAGACGCACCAGAAGATGGCCGCCTGTTGCCCGATGGAGATCGCAAGATCACCAACATCGTTTTGATGGGCATGGGCGAACCGCTCTACAATTTTGACAATGTGCGTGATGCTATGGACATCGCCTCTGACAACGAAGGTTTGTCGCTTTCCAAGCGCCGCATTACACTTTCGACGTCAGGTGTTGTGCCGGAAATTGCCCGCTGGGGTGCTGAATCTGGCACCATGCTGGCCATCTCTTTGCACGCCACGAACAATGAACTGCGCAATGAATTGGTGCCGATCAATAAGAAATACTCAATCGAACACTTGCTGGATGCCTGCCGTGCTTATCCTGGACTTTCCAATGCCAAACGGATCACGTTTGAATATGTGATGTTGAAAGGCATCAATGACAGCATTGCAGAAGCCAAAGCGCTGGTGCGTTTGCTGGCTGGCATTCCGGCCAAGATTAATTTGATCCCGTTTAACACGTGGCCCAATTCACCTTATGAATGTTCGGACTGGGAACAAATTGAGCGCTTCGCCGATGTGGTCAACCGTGCTGGATATGCAAGCCCGGTGCGCACGCCTCGTGGGCGCGATATCTTTGCCGCCTGCGGGCAATTGAAATCTGAAAGCGTGCGCCTCAAGGCGTCGGAGCGCAAAGCATCCACGGCTTCTGGCTAGCGTAAACCCCAACGGAGAAAAACTGCCATGTTTTGGCGCACACTTGGACGCTTGATCCTATTACCGATTGCGTTTCTGATCTCGGTGGCGGTTACCGGATATATTCTTGTCACCCTAGGGCTGGAACACATCACTCAGGCCATGCACGGGCGCAGCGATGACGGCGCGAAGGTCGCGAGCACGTTACTTGACCTGTTCTGGCAAGGCTCGATACTTCTCACTGGCTTGTCCCTGCTGCCAGCATTGGCCGTCATTATTATTGGAGAAGTGGCGCGCATCCGGTCATGGCTGTATTACATGATTGGTGGCGGCATAGCGCTCGCCTCGGTACCGATGTTGGCACGCGTCGGCCAGATCGATGAGATCTCCAATATCCCACCGATTGTCTGGCAGGTCTTCGCCACGGCAGGCTTTGCCGGTGGCCTCGTCTATTGGCTTATTGCGGGCCGTAAGGCGTAAAAACCCTATTTCAGAATAAAACCAGTTTCTCCTAACCATTATTTGCCATTGTCTGCCAAAGGTCTGGCGAGCTAAGCTAGGGTCTTGGATTAAACATCCGGATCGACAGCCTAAAAGGACGTTTCAAATGTTGGCCGCGCTGGCACGCATCATTTTTGGCCTTATGCTCGCCTGTCTCGTCGCGGGTCTGGTGCAAGTACTATTCGTGGTGACGCCCCTTGATCTGTTGAATATCGGGTCAGACGCTCTGCCCAGCAGTCTCGCTAATACTGGGTATCTGATGTTGCTTACTGCGACCCATTCAGCGATATTCGTTGCCCCTTTTGGACTGATCGCGGCGGTGCTCGGCGAATGGCAGCATGTACGCCAACTGCTGTATTACGCATTGATTGGCATCACCATTGCCATGGCGGGCCAGTTTGCACTCTATATGAGCGAAGCTGGTGGTCTCACCATCGCCAACCCTTACGCACTTGTTGCTTATTTCATGACCGGCTTGATTTCAGGCTTTACCTATTGGCTCGTCGCAGGACGCTTTGCTGGCCGTCACCGTCAGCGGCCAAGCTTCTCATCTGAACAAAGTGCCTAAAAGCCGCAGGGGCAAAGACGTATTGGTCACTAGGTGCTTGACGAAAACTATATTAGTTTAAGTGTTATTCAATATTAGCAATGGTCGCTAGCGCGTCCCCGTTGCCACGAAACGGTTAATCTAAGCCCCTGTTTCCGAGATATCCATGTTCGCAGATAAAGACACAAATCACGGCCAGCGCTTTGCAGAGAAATCGGCTCAAGCAACAGTGGGCTATGCGAACGCTGGCTACTTTGCAGGACTTTTTGCCGTAACGGCCTTGTTTGAGGCTTGGACCGATGCCTGCTTGGAGGCGACCCAAACACCCAAGTCCAACTCAAAATCGTGGTTTCGCGATCCTGCTAAACTTGACGTTTTCGACCCATGGATTTTTTGGTCCCAGGCGACCCCCTCATTGGCCGGTCCACCGTCCGGGCAAAACTGGATGACACAGCCGTGGTTTCCGGCTTGCTGGATGCCGTTTAACGCACCGGTATCAAATGCCTGGCTTGAGATTTTGCCGTCAGCATTCAACACCACCGATCTATCTTTTACCCGCTCGCCGTTTTGGGCCACCCAAGCTGCCGCACTACCGATGACATGGTCGTTGATGTCGTTTGGTCTGCCACATGCTGTTGCAAAGCCAACGGCTGAAGCAAACACCGCTGCACTAGAGGCCTTAGACTCGGCCCAGCAAGTCGCCAATGACCACATGACAGCCTATCAAAATGCACTGGAACCCACGTCTAAAAAGACTATAGGCGATAAGGCCTTCGACCCATTTGATGCCTGCGCCAAGATGTTCTGGCCCTGGCTAGATGATTCGCCCACATCAGAAGCGCCCGCTGCGGCATAGTTTTTCTTCCTCCCCCCTTCATCCGTAAAGTCTTAAACGCGCCATCACGTCCCTTGATGCGTGAGCACGGCTGCCTATAGTGCCGCCAACACGAAGCACAAGCAGAAGTATAGGGCATTATCCTCATGACCGCCGACACCTCATCTGACATCAAAAAAGTCGTCCTCGCCTATTCGGGCGGGCTTGATACTTCAATCATCCTCAAATGGTTGGAGGAAACATATGGTGCTGAAGTCATTACCTTCACGGCAGATCTGGGCCAGGGCGAAGAAATTGAACCGGCACGCAAAAAAGCCGAACTTCTGGGCATCAAACAGGAAAACATCTACATTGAGGATCTGCGCGAAGACTTCGTGCGCGATTATGTGTTCCCAATGTTCCGCGCCAACGCACTCTACGAAGGCGTCTATCTACTTGGCACGTCCATCGCACGGCCACTGATCTCCAAAAGGCAAATCGAAATTGCACGCGCCACAGGCGCCGATGCGGTGTGCCATGGTGCAACAGGCAAAGGGAATGATCAGATCCGCTTTGAGCTTGGCTATTATGCGCTCGAACCGAGTATCAAAATCATTTCGCCGTGGCGTGAATGGGATTTCAAGAGCCGCGAAGATTTGATTGCATTCGCTGAACAACATCAGATCCCTGTTCCCAAGGACAAACGTGGCGAAGCCCCGTTCTCTGTTGATGCCAACCTTCTTCATTCTTCATCTGAAGGCAAGGTTCTCGAGGACCCCAACGTAGAGCCACCACCGTACGTTTATATGCGCACAGTTGCGCCGGAAGATGCACCTGACGAAGCCACGGTCATTACCATTGGCTTTAAAAAAGGCGATGCGGTTTCTATCAACAGTACACCCATGAGCCCGGCAACTCTACTCGAGACTCTGAATGACCTTGGTCGCGACAATGGCATCGGCCGCGTTGATTTGGTCGAAAACAGATATGTCGGCATGAAGAGCCGCGGTGTTTATGAAACGCCGGGCGGAACAATTTTGTTGGACGCCCATCGCGCCATAGAAAGCCTGACGCTTGATCGCGATGCGGCACACCTCAAAGATTCCATCATGCCGCGTTACGCAGAACTCATTTACAACGGCTTCTGGTTCGCGCCGGAACGCGAGATGTTGCAAGCCCTCATCGACAAGAGTCAGGAGCACGTCGAAGGCGAGGTTCGCCTGAAACTCTACAAAGGCAATATTATTGTCATTGGCCGTGCAAGCCAAAAATCGCTCTATGATCCTGAGCTGGTGACCTTTGAAGATGACAAAGGTGCCTATGACCAAAAAGATGCGGAAGGCTTTATCCGCTTAAACGCGCTTCGTCTGCGCACGCTTGAGATGCGTAACCGCCGCTCTTAAGAGCGGCTGGCCGCAAAAACCCAGCACAGTATGAACGCTGCATACCGCCACACCCTGCCCGCTTAACCCGGGCACGGGCTGGCGATGCCATTGCAGATGTGATACCCCGCCTGCACGTTACGTTGCGCCCGCCCGGCACACCGGCAAGCCAACGCCTCTCCTGATCGAACACGCACACATCCTGATCCAGCGGCCCACCGACCCCGAGCCGCCTGCAACCGAACGTAAAATCTCATGACCCTGCGCAACATCGCCATCATTGCCCACGTTGACCACGGCAAAACAACTTTGGTTGACGAACTACTCAAACAATCCGGCGCCTTTCGTGAAAACGAGCGCGTTGCCGACCGGGCTATGGATTCCAACGATCTGGAACGTGAACGCGGCATTACCATCCTTGCCAAATGTACGTCCGTGCAATGGCAGGACACGCGCATCAACATTGTCGACACACCAGGCCACGCCGACTTTGGTGGCGAAGTGGAACGCATTTTGGACATGGTTGATGGTGCCATTGTTTTGGTGGATGCCTCTGAAGGCCCCCTGCCTCAAACAAAGTTTGTTGTGTCCAAAGCACTGAAATGCGGACTGCATCCAATCGTTGTTGTCAACAAGATTGACCGTGCTGACGCCCGCCATCAAGAGGTGCTCAACGACATCTTTGATTTGTTTGCAGGTCTTGATGCCACCGACGAGCAGTTGGATTTCCCCGTGCTTTACGGCTCCGGCCGCGACGGTTGGATGGCAACCGAGCCAGACGGCCCACAAGTGGATCTAACACCGCTATTTGATCTGGTCGTCAAACACGTGCCGCCGCCGACCGTTCATCAAGGTCCGTTTTCACTGCTCGCCACAACGCTTGAAGCGGACCCCTACCTTGGTCGAATCCTAACGGGGCGCATTCATGCAGGTTCGCTTGCGCCAAACCAAAATGTTCAGGCGCTTAACCGCGACGGCGACGTGATTGAAACATTTCGCGTCACCAAGATCTTGGGCTTTCGTGGTCTCGCACGGACAACCTTAGACCGTGCTGAGGCGGGGGACATTGTTGCCATTGCTGGCATGCAAGACGCCACTGTTGCCGACACGTTGTGTGATCCGCAAGTTTCCGAGCCACTTTCAGGTCAACCTATTGACCCGCCGACATTGTGGATGACGTTTCGCATCAACGATGGCCCATTGGCCGGTCAAGAAGGTGACAAGGTGCAATCGCGCGTAATTCGCGAGCGCCTGCTGAAGGAAGCCGAACGTAACATCGCGATCGAGGTGCAGGAAAACGACGATAAAGATTCCTTCGATGTTGCTGGACGTGGCGAGTTACAGCTTGCCGTTCTGGTTGAAAACATGCGCCGTGAAGGCTTTGAACTCACTGTTTCGCGTCCCAACGTCGTCATGAAGTCTGACCCGGATACAGGTGCCCGGCTTGAGCCGATTGAAGAAGCCATTATCGATGTCGATGATGAGTTCTCTGGAGTGGTTGTTAAAAAGCTCTCGGAGCGACGCGGCGATCTGCAAGATATGGGTTCATCCGGCGGTGGTCGCACAAGACTTGTGTTTCATGTGCCGACACGCGGTCTGCTTGGCTATCAAGGTGAACTTCTCACAGACACGCGCGGCACGGCCGTTATGAACCGTTTGTTTCACAGCTACGCACCGTTTAAGGGCGACATCCCCACACGGCGCACTGGCGTTTTGATTTCAAACGATACCGGCGAGGCGGTGGCTTATGCAATTTACAACTTGCAAGACCGTGGTCCGTTTTTCATTCCGCCGCAAACACGGGTTTATTCCGGCATGATTGTGGGCGAACATACGCGCTCCAATGATCTGGAAATCAACGTCCTCAAGGGCAAAAAACTGACCAATGTGCGCGCCTCTGGCAAGGACGACGCCATACAGCTTGTGACGCCCATTAACATGTCACTGGAACAAGCCATGAGCTACATCGCAGATGATGAGTTGGTTGAGGTGACGCCACAGTCTATTCGGCTGCGCAAACGCTGGCTTGATCCACACGAACGCAAACGACGGTCTAAGACCGCGGGCACTGAAACGGCGGCGTAATTTTCAACACCACTGCATCGCGTCTTTTTCCATTACTCATATCGTCATTCATCAAAGCAGCCGTTCCTACTGCTGGTTGCTTAGCGCATATAATTAAAACAACCGAGCTCCAACCCCTCAACGCGTTGCCATCGCGCTCCAAACGCGCAACACTCTTGAGTGTGGTCTTGCCCCGACTTGCAAGCTTATATTTGAAGTGAGAATATTTCACGCCGCAACTGGAGTTTAACGTTATGAGTGCTGTGTATCTGCGTTCACTGTCTCAAAAATTTGCTGTGCTGATGGTTGCCGTCGCGCTGGCATTACCACTTCTCTCGCAGTCAGCCCATGCCTGCGCCTGCTGCGACACCTATCGCGTTGTCGGCGTCGAAAACTGGGATGTCCTCAATGTGCGTTCCAGGCCGTCATCAAGATCACGCATCGTTGGTGAATTGGAACCCGGCACTTGCGGCATCGAAATATTGAGAGATCGTCGTGGTTGGCTCAAAATCCGCTCTAGTGGCACCAGTGGCTGGGTCAATGGCCGCTACATTGAGTTTCGATAGGGCTGCCTAAAAGCAGCAACCAGCCAAATCCAGCTGTTTACAACCCGCTTCTCAGATTTCCCCTCGAGTCTGCGGCCTGCTATGCACCGATGTTCGCACATCTGAGGGGCATTGGGCTTGGCCGGGACTGACAAGACATTGCCGATCGAAACCGGCCGGTCCGCAGGATCGGGCAATGGCGCATGGCCAAGCGATATCACTGCAACGCAAGAATACGAAGCGGGACTTGAGTTTCTCAAACAAGAAGACAGCGGGCATTTGTTCGTAACTGGTCGTGCTGGCACAGGTAAGTCGACCTTGCTGCGTGCCATCTGCAACATGCTCCCGGATGAAAAAATCGTCGTTGCACCGACCGGGCTCGCCGCCGTCAATGTCGGCGGGCAAACCATCCATTCGTTTTTCTCCCTACCACCGCGCCTCATTCAACCTCAAGACATCCGCCGCTCGCGCAATGGCCGCGTGATGCGAAAAATGAAACTTCTGATCATTGATGAAGTCTCCATGGTGCGCTCTGACCTGATGGCGGGCATTGATCAATCGTTGCGAGTCAATCGTGGTCGGCTGCACGAGCCGTTTGGCGGCATACGCCTTGCAATGTTTGGAGATCTGCATCAGCTGCCGCCGGTGATCCAGGACGCTGAAGTTGCCGCCCATCTCGAAAATACCCACGGTGGACCGTTTTTCTTCTCCCATAGTGCATTGCTGGATGGCGTTGGCACTCAACGCCTGGAGCTTTCACATATCTTCCGTCAATCCGACGAAACACTGATCCAGATCCTCAATCGTTTGCGCGATGGCGATATATCTGGCGATGAATTAGAGATGCTCAACGAGCGCGTCGCGCCCATTCGTACACTGTCCGAGGGCGAGGCATTCGTCATCCTGACCCCAACCAATGCCGCAGCAAGACGCATCAATCTCGCCTATTTGGAAGCGCTACCAGGGGAGGCTAAAGCCTTTGAAGCCGGTGTTACTGGCGATTACAATGCATCAGCACAACCCACCGATCAGACCCTGATGTTGAAACCGGGCGCGAAAGTCATCCTGCTACGCAACGATCCGGATGGACGGTGGGTCAACGGCACTGTTGCGCGGGTCGCTCGATTGGAGAATGAGACTGTCATCATCGAGATCGACGGCAAAGAGCATGAAGTGGAACCTGCCGAATGGGAACAACGCCGCTATTCCTATGACCAGACCAAAGAGAAGGTGGTGGAATCAGTCGCGGGCACGTTCCGTCAATTACCGCTCCGGCTCGCCTGGGCACTGACCATTCACAAGGCGCAGGGTCTGACGCTGGATAAGGTGTATATTGATCTCGGTCGCGGCACCTTTGCCCATGGTCAAGCCTATGTAGCGCTTTCCAGGTGCCGGTCTTTAGCTGGTTTGGCGCTTGCCCGACCCCTTAGACCTCACGATGTATTGTTCGACCCGTCGGCGCTCGGCTACCGCTCTGCCTTCGATAGTCTGCTATAGCGCTGCCCAAATCCCTACATCTATGCTACGATATCTTTTTTGAGTGCAGCGCTACTGAAATAAAATAAATAGATTTCAAGCTCTTAACGGTTCTATTTCTATTTTTTTGAAAAAAATTGGTGCTTCGCACAAGTTTTATGTTGCAATGCACAAAAGATCTGCTACATTAAGAATGCGCACGGGCCAAAGAGCCGGTAGCGCGCTTAATTTAGAGCCCGCCTGGAAATGCTCAGGCCTACTCCTAAGGAGTTCCTCAGATGAACGATCAATTTACCCAACAGACCAAAGAATTCTTTGAAGCTGCAAAAGACGCCCGTATCCCTGAAAATGTACAGGCTATCGCAGAAGATGCAGTTGAAAAATCACGCACTGCATTTGAAAAAGTGCAAGTTGCAAGCAAAGATAATGTCAAAGCTGTTGAAGAGCTTGTTTCTGCTACAACTGACGGTGCCAAAACAATCGGTGAAAAAGTTCTGCGCAACACTGAGCTGAATGCTGAAGCTGCTTTCGATGCTGCTGAAGCCATCGCCCGCGCAAAAACACTGCCTGAAATTGCACGCCTGCAGTCAAGCTTCATACAACAGCAGATGGCTGTAGCTGGTGCACAAACCAAAGAATTGTTTGAGCTTACGACCAAAGTTGCTCAGCAGTCCTTTGAAACTGTGAACGCAATTTCTACCAAGACCTTCGAGCAGGTTAAAAAATCTGCTTAAGCAGTGCAGGCTTTGTGAGCGCTTAGCGCGCCTCAAGCCTTGACAACTGAGACAACAAAAAACCCGGCTCAGCTCCAAAGCAGCGCCGGGTTTTTTTGTGCGTTTGGGGACCAAGCACCAAAAAATGCCAATCTTGACCCAGAATACATAAGAAAAAAATTCATGCTAATCAATTGCATGATCTAAAAATAGGAAGAATAAAAAGTCTTCGCTTTTGTTTGGTGCAGATTGACGCCTATACTCCAAAAGCGATGTTAAGTCCGAGTACCAATATTCGTGTGCGCAGAGGAAGAACCTCAGATGCTAGGGTTCTTGCTGACGTATTTTCAGATGCTTGGCACTATACCTATTGCGGTATTATCCCAGATTCTCATCTAGATTTGATGGTTGACCGGCGCGGTCCACAATGGTGGCGTCAAGCCGTGCGATCACGTCCTGGCCTTGCCACTCTAGAAGTCGATGACGCCGTGGTTGGTTACGCGATTTATGGCTCGACGCATGTAAACGGGTCGCGCCGTGGCGAGCTTTTTGAGATCTATATAGAGCCTAACTATCAAGGCCTGGGCTTTGGTGAATACTTGTTTGAGTCCTGTCGGCACAGATTGGATTTGCGCAACCTCAGAGGTCTCATCACATGGGCGTTGGAAGACAACCATCGCGCGGTTGATTTTTATTGGCATCGCGGCGGGCGTCCCTTTGCCGAGGCCTATGATATTGTAGGCGGTCGCCAGTTGAAGAAAATTGGCTTCTCCTGGCCGTAGAATTTCTTCCCTAGCCCCCGCTGTTAGATCTAGCAGTGTTCAAAAATCGAACTGCAGAGGCACATTATCAAAAAGCACAGCTTGATTTTTGGGACCCCTTGCGCCACCAACAAGGGACGTTTCTCACCCAGATGGCGTTTTCAAGTACGACCCCTACGCCACAAAGAAATAGCTAATGTAGGATAGCCCGAATGCGAATCGATGCGATTACACCCGGCACTAAGCCACCTGAAGATATCAATGTGATTATCGAAGTTCCGGTTGGTGGCGAGCCAATCAAATACGAACTCGATAAAGCATCTGGGACGCTAGTGGTTGACCGCTTCCTCTATACGCCAATGCGCTATCCGGGAAATTATGGCTTTGTGCCGCACACCTTGTCTGCAGATGGCGATCCGATCGATGTGCTTGTCAGCTCAACACGCGCGCTTATTCCTGGCTCTGTCATCAATTGCCGACCTGTTGGTGTTTTAGTGATGGAAGATGATGGCGGTGGCGACGAAAAAATCATTGCGGTTCCCTCAGCGCATACGACGCAACGTTACAACCACATCAAGAACATTACCGATCTTCCCGACATCAGCATGTCGCAAATTCAACACTTCTTCGAGCACTACAAAGACCTTGAGCCCAATAAGTGGGTGAAAATTGATCGCTGGGCCGATGCCAGCGAAGCCAAGAAAATGATCATCGACGCGCTAAAACGCGCTAAAACGGCGGTCTAATTACGAACGGGCTGGTACCCAAGGCTGCGCATTCTGGGTAAAACGCCCCTTTAGCCACCAGGTGGCACTTCCCCGTGGCGGGTAGCGTTGCTATACCCCGCGCTGTCAGGGTGATTTCAAATTGAGCTGAGCCAAACCATGGCCCAACATCCCCCGACACAGCCCACCACGCTGAGGGACCATCTTTCGTGAGCGACTTGAAGATTGGCATTGTCGGAGCGGCAGGTCGCATGGGCCGCGCGCTCATTCGGGCCAGCCACGCGGCTGAAGGCTGTATGGTCACGGGCGGCACCGAAACAGCTGGCGCTCCTGGCCTTGGCCAAGACCTTGGCACACTCGCCGGGCTTGAGCCCCTTGGTGTTAAGCTAACCGACGATCCCTTGACGTTGGCAGCCAACGTGGATGCGCTTTTGGATTTCACAACACCAACTGCGACGGTTGATTTTGCAGGCCTTGCTGCCAATGGACGGATCGTCCACGTCATCGGCACGACAGGATTTTCCGAAACTGACGAGGCCGCCATCCAACGTGCCGCCAACCATGCCACAATCATCAAAGCTGGCAATATGAGCCTTGGAGTTAATCTTGCCGCTGCGTTGACCAAGAAGATTGCAGCGGTGCTTGATCCTGACTACGACATCGAAGTCGTTGAAATGCACCATCGCCACAAAGTCGATGCCCCGTCAGGTACAGCGCTGATGCTAGGTCAGGCTGCAGCCGATGGGCGCGGCGTTGATCTCAATGCCAACTCCGTTAAATCCCGCGATGGCCACACCGGCGCACGCCAGGAAGGCACAATCGGATTTGCAACACTGAGAGGCGGAGACGTTGTTGGCGATCATACTGTGATCTTTGCAGGGCCTGGCGAACGCATCGAAATTTCCCACAAGGCTTGTGATCGTGCAATCTTTGCGCGTGGTGCCATCAAGGCTGCCCAGTGGGGCTTTGGTAAAGGCCCCGGCCTGTTCTCCATGGCAGACGTCCTCGGATTTTGACTGCCTTACTAGAAAGCGAAACCCTAGCAACATGACGCCTTTCAAAAGCAGCCTTGTCCTCGTTCGCCATGGTCAAAGCGAATGGAATGAACGCAATCTCTTTACCGGCTGGCGCGATCCAGGCTTAACAGACAAAGGCGTGATTGAAGCACGCTGGGCTGGTCGGGTCCTTAAAAACCGCGATATGAAGTTTGATCTCGCGTTCACCAGCAAGTTGAAACGTGCCCAACGTACACTCGACATTATCCTGGCTGAAATCAACCAAGAGAACATTGAAATTCGCCAGCACTCCAATCTCAACGAACGTGACTACGGCGAGCTTTCTGGTCTTAATAAAAATGAGGCCATGGATAAATTTGGCGGCGACCAAGTCATGGTCTGGCGTCGTAGCTACGACATCGCACCACCAGGTGGCGAGAGTCTCAAAGACACCGCTGGCCGGGTCATCCCATATTATAAGGACCATATCTGGCCAGCCGTGAATGCCGGACGCACCGTTATTGTCGCGGCCCACGGCAACTCGCTACGCGCACTCATTATGCATCTTGAGAAAATAAACGCCGAAGATATTCTGACGCGTGAAGTCGCCACGGCCGCACCCATTATCTACGATTTGGATGGCAAAGGACTGGCGGTTGACCGTCAGGAACTTGTCGATTCCAAGGGCCGCGACGACGGCAAATAATATCAGCCGATCAAACGCCGCCGAGCCCAAAACACTGACTCAGCCATCACAACCGATTGCAAACAGACGAGATCTCTCATGGCAACACATCAACTTCTTCTTCTGCCCGGCGATGGTATTGGTGTCGAAACCATGCACGAGGTTACTAATATTATTGCAACCTTAAATAAAATCTCCGGTCAGATTGTTTTTGAAACAGAGCATGATCTGGTCGGTGGGGCTGCCATTGATGCCCATGGTGTACCGCTAACAGATGAGGCACTTAAAAAAGCCCTGAATGCTGATGCAGTCATTTTTGGTGCTGTTGGCGGCTCCAAATGGGACAAAGTCGCTTATGAAATACGCCCAGAAGCCGGACTGCTACGACTTCGAAAAGACCTAGGCCTGTTTGCCAACCTGCGCCCGGCGATTTGTTATTCCGCCCTTGCCGAGGCGTCCTCGTTGAAGCGCGAATTGGTTGAAGGCCTCGATATTATGATCGTGCGCGAATTAACGGGCGGCGTTTATTTCGGCGAGCCAAAAGAAATCGTCACATTGGAGAATGGTGAAAAACGCGCTGTTGATACCCAGCTCTACACCACTCACGAAATTAAACGCATCGCCAAAGTCGCATTTGATCTGGCCGCGCAGCGACAGAACAAAGTGCACTCAGCTGAAAAACGCAATGTCATGAAAACGGGCGTGTTGTGGAATGAGGTGGTGACCGCTACGCACAAAAGCTATGCGCCAGATGTCGCCCTTGAACATATCCTGGCTGACAACTGCGCCATGCAATTGGTGCGCAATCCAAAACAGTTTGATGTCATCGTCACTGATAATCTGTTTGGGGATGTTTTGTCTGATGCTGCCGCTATGCTGACCGGATCACTTGGCATGCTGCCATCAGCATCACTTGGTGCGCCGGATAAAAAAACCGGACGCCGCCTGTCACTTTATGAACCTGTTCATGGTTCAGCACCGGATATTGCTGGACAAGACAAGGCCAACCCAATCGCAACCATTGCCAGCTTCGCCATGGCCCTGCGCTATACCTTCAACATGGGCCAGGAAGCCGACATGATCGACCAGGCAATCGCCAACGTGTTGGCCGATGGATTGCGCACCGGGGACATCATGCAAGATGACATGACCCAGGTTGGCACCAAGGGAATGGGTGCTGCGATCATTAAACATATGGAAGCGCTGTCGGCTTAATTGACACCCGACACGCGTTTTCACCTTCAGACTTCTGCTCCTGCAACACACGTTGAGGGTGAATCGGAAAGCCATGCTTGTGCGGTCCAGGTAGGCTCTTCCGGTCGCCGTCGTGTGCCTTCGCTGCGTGAAATAAAATAGAATTCAAAACAATTTTCGCCCATACGACGGACCGAGTAACAGCCACCCGTGTTGTCGCCCTCATAAAATGTACAGAAATTTCCCGAGCTGATTGTCCACTGACCCGAAACGCGCCGCAGGTCATCCCGATAGTGAACACGTCCACCGCGGCGGAAAGTTTCTACAAAAGCACGCCCGCTTGGATAGAGCCCCGCAATTGTTTTACCGTTAAAAGTGGTCTCAAGATCAGCCTCGTTCATCCATAGGCTGGCCGATGATCCGGAGCTGGCCACACTCATGGCCCAAACCCAAGTTGCTAATAACATCACAGATCTACAGTTGCCTAGCATGACCCCAAACGCCTCCGCCTCCCGGCTTTACCTGTTCCAAAACCTCTCACCCTGCTGACATACACGCTCGCCAGTCCCGTCGCACCCTCAAACCTGAGTGGACAAGGTCCAACGGCCAGCAAATGGCGATTATCGCAACATTAGGTCACTGCGGTCTTCTAACAAAGGACCTTGTCATCATCGGGCTTGGCGCGTAATGGATCGCTGCTAAGGCTGATCTTGTGGGCCACCCCCTGGCCAACTCTGCCCGAAGAGACCAAAAAAGGAAGCATTATGGGTTACAAAATTGCCGTTGTCGGAGCTACCGGCAACGTCGGTCGGGAAATGATTAATGTGCTCTCAGAGCGCAAGTTCCCCGCAGATGAAGTGATCCCACTGGCATCGCGTCGCTCTGTTGGCAGCGATGTCATCTATGGTGAGCAAACACTGAAGTGCCAAGATCTCGAGCAATTTGATTTCTCAACTGTCGATTTTTGCCTGATGTCTGCAGGATCAGACGTTGCCAAGAAATGGGCACCCAAAATTGCCTCCGCAGGTGCCGTTGTCATCGACAACTCATCGTGCTGGCGCTATGACGCCGACGTGCCGCTCGTTGTGCCTGAAGTTAACCCAGAAGCACTCGATGGATATAAAAAGAAGCGCATTATCGCAAATCCCAACTGCTCAACGACGCAGCTCGTTGTTGCACTGAAGCCGCTGCACGATGCTGCCGGTCTCAAGCGCGTGGTCGTGTCAACGTATCAATCGGTTTCAGGTGCCGGAAAAGAGGCCATGGACGAACTGTGGCATCAGACCAAAGGTGTTTACGTACCCGGGCAGGAAGTCGACGCGCACATGTTCCCAAAACAGATTGCCTTCAACTGCATTCCACACATCGATGTGTTCATGGAAGATGGCTACACCAAAGAAGAATGGAAGATGATGGCGGAAACAAAAAAGATTATGGACGCCAAAATCAAGCTGTCTGCGACCTGTGTTCGCGTGCCGGTTTTTGTCAGTCACTGTGAATCCGTCAATCTTGAATTTGAGCGGCCGATTAGCGTTGAGGATACGCGCGAAATCCTGCGTCAGGCACCAGGTATGATTGTCGTCGATAAGCGCGAAGAAGGCGGCTATATCACGCCTGTGGAAGCTGCAGGCGAGTTTGCCACCTATGTCAGCCGTATTCGCGAAGACGCAACGGTTGAAAATGGTCTTGCCATGTGGATTGTCTCGGACAATCTGCTTAAAGGTGCAGCGCTCAACACGGTGCAAATCGCTGAAACGATGGTCAATCGCAAATTGCTAGACGCATAAATTGAATGGGCCGCAAGGGCCGCAACACAGGGCCACGCAAACTGGGTCCTTGCACAGGCACTGGTCGGTGCCTGCTTGACCCACCTGTGCGACCGTCAGAGTTCTATTGTCACGGATCAAATGAGAAATAAGATTTTAAAACCAGAGCAAACAGCTCACGGATAGATCAAACTGTGTCTGATTAAACGCGGGTTGCTCTAGTCGCCATTCGGAGTGACAAGTTGAAGTTCGCTCAATGCTTCGACAATACCACGAAGATCTTTCAAGAAACGTTCCCGATTTTGTGTTGGCAACGCTGCCAAGATCGTTTCATCAACGCGGCTGGTATGAGGCATGGCATTACGCAAGGTCGTCCATCCGGTATCCGTCAACTTGACGGCATAGGCACGGGCATCTTCGCGGGTTCTGCGCCGTTGTAACAGGCCTTTTTTCAGCATTCGTCGGACGATATCAGCAAGTGTAGAACGATCAATTCCAGTTTGCTCTACAAGGCGGGTTTGGCTCAGACCCTCGTTTTGAGACACGGTGACAAGAACAGCAAATTGTCGTGGTGTCAGATCATCGTCCGCCATCTCTGCCTGAAAGATATCGCCTGCGCACTGGCCTGCACGATGCAGGAGATGAATTGGCGATTTATCCAGGTCGGATGTCGCTATGGTCTTAGTTATTTTTTCTCGTCTCATGGTCCCGCGTCCAGTCCGAATTTAGTCGCTTACCTAAAGGATAGAATTTCAGTTCATTCAGGAATTTCTCCCGGGAACATCTCGCTATCTTCTACAATACCGATAAAGAGACAATTCAATTAGTAGATAATGACATTGAATCCAAGACGTCCAACTAAAAAAACAACTCCATCAACAAAATCTAAAATAAAACCAACAATAATTGGGGTGTCTGTTTGTGTTCCGATAGTCTTTACAAGGAATTAATGCTGTAAAATCGAACACTTATTGATCAAAATTTATACAATTGAGTTAGGGACTTAGGCTTTATTTGAAAACCTATGAATTAGCCTCACCTGAGCAGCTGCAAAAATCATGGTCAGTGGCAGTATTCCAAATACTTTGAAGTTTACCCAAGTTGCTTCGGAGAAATTTCTCCAAACGATTTCATTGAGAACTGCGACAAATAAGAAGAAGCCAATCCAACGCAGTGTGAGTTTTGACCAACCCACGTCCGTCAATTGAAACGCCTCTCCTAACAATAACTTCAGAAATGGGCGCTTGATGAAAAGGCCAAAAGCCAACACACCAGAAAATAACAAATTGACGATTGTCGGTTTCATTTTGATAAAACTTGCGTCTTGAAGCCAAAGCGTCAGGCCACCAAAAACAGTCACAATTACAACTGTTACGACAAGCATCACTGGGATCTTGCCGAGCACTATCTTGGACGCGATAAGCGAAATCAAAGTGGCGGCCATCAAGACCCCAGTAGCAGTGAAAATGCCAAACTTAGCCCAAACAGCAAAGAAAATAAGGAGTGGGCCAAGTTCAATTAGAAGCTTCAATCCCTGTTTTTTCTGTTCAGGTGGTCGGTTGCCGTCGGCATCTTTTGCTTCACTCATTAAATTGTCCTTTCAACACCTCACCCTAAGAACACTAGTCTTTGGTTCGCAAAAATGTTCATGCGTAAAGTAGAAGTTGGTTGTCACATGGTAGGGTGCAGGTTCGCCACCGACGTATCCGATTGCTTGGCGCACCAGAAATATTCAAGTGAAGTGATCACCGCCCCTTAGTCTCATTCCTCAGGAGTGTTGTCACAATACCTTTTCGAGCGACCTCTTGTTGTCAGGTCGTTCCTCCACCGCATTATGATTCAATATGATGACGGCTCATCCAACGCGTCAATAGCCACGCGTAAATGCCGCTTAATGGCATAACCACCGCAATCTTGAACAATATCCAAACCCCAATACCGTCGGTTGAATAGCCAAGAAGTGAATATATCTGATCACCTTTGAAAGTTAGACGCACAAATTCATTGGCGACGGCCGTAAACACAAAAAACCATGCAAAACTCCACGTAAACAAATCCCATCCACGCTTGGTATAGTGGAATGTTTTCTCAAAAATGTATTTGAAAAAGTTCTTATTTAGCCACAGTCCTAGGAATAAAAATCCAGCAAAAAGTGCATTGAAAATGGTGACTTTTATCTGCACCCACATGGGATCGCTGGTTATCAAAGTGAGCGCACCAAATACAATTGTGACGCTTGAAGCAATCAGTGGAAAGACGGGCAGTCTGCGGAGCACTGCATACATGACGATGATTGAAGCAATGGTCGACAGTATCAATGCCCAGGTGCCAGCATTAATATCGTAGATAGCATTGACAATGAACATCAATACGAGTGGTCCAAACTCGCCTAGAATGTTCACAGTCTGCTCGGCATTAAATGGATAAAACCGCCGACGTTTATTCATTGTTCTTTGGCCACCATTCCCTGTCAGCACATTTCATGTGCCCGTCTTCGCCTTAAATCCAATTCTAACATCTGGATACTACCTCGTGCCTAACGCCCTGCGATGGCCGCCGCAAAATCAGCAGCATCAAAAGGTTGTAGATCGTCTATAGCCTCACCAATACCGATAGCATGCACTGGCAAGCCGTATTTGGCGGCAATCGCCACCAAAATCCCACCTCTGGCCGTGCCATCCAATTTTGTCATGATCAAGCCACTGACGCCGGCTGTGCTTCGAAACGCCTCAACCTGTCCCATGGCATTTTGACCGGTGGTCGCATCAAGGACGAGCAAACTGGTGTGCGGTGCCTCAGGTGCCAGCTTGCGAATGACGCGGATAACCTTCTCAAGCTCCTCCATCAAGGCCTGCTTGTTCTGTAACCGGCCAGCTGTATCAATCAGCAAGATATCCGCACCCTGGCTTCGCGCTTCGCTTAACGCGTCATACACCAGCCCGGAAGCATCAGAGCCAACTTCGCCCGATACTACTTCAACACCAGCACGCTCACCCCAAACCTTCAGTTGATCGATAGCTGCCGCGCGAAACGTATCGCCCGCCGCTATCATAACGTTGTGTCCTTCAGATTTATACTGCGCCGCCAGCTTGCCGATGGTGGTAGTTTTGCCAGACCCGTTAACACCGACAACAAGAATGACGTGCGGGCTAAGCGACGGATCGATCTCAAGCGCTTTGGCCGTCGGTGCAAGTACGCGTTCTACTTCTTCAGCCAAAATAGTTTTCACATCGTCCGACGAGATGCCCTTGTCATAACGGCCTTCAGAAATTTGGTCACGAATGCGCATGGCAGTCTCAACGCCAAGGTCGGCCTGAATTAAAATGTCTTCGAAATCATCTAGGGTCTCAGCATCAAGTTTTTGCTGCGTGAACAGGCTTGAAATACCTTGGCTCAAACGCGATGAGGTTTTACTCAAGCCTTTGGAGAGACGGGACACCCAGGATTGTTTCTTGGCTTCGGGATCAGATTCGGGTTTTAGTCCTGGTTTTGGTTCTCGGTCTATTTCAGAGTCTGGCTCTGAGGGTTGATCCGCCTCTATGGATGGCTCAGAGCTTAGCGGATCTTTTTTATCGGCCTCATCCACGCCCTCTTTCGGCACGTCGGTTTCAACAGTGCTGTCTAAGTCCACCGCTGCGACGCACACTTCTATTTGGTCGAGAAGCTCATCTGGCGTGTTGGAGTCTGGCTGGGCGACTTCAGTTTTTTCTGGTTTGCTGTCGCCTATGTCCGTGCCAAACAATTTTCCGAAAAAACCGCCCCGTTTTGTTTTCTTCTGGCTCACGCCGCAACCTCACCAATCAAACGACCCTCACGCGACCCCGTCACGTGCACCTGTTGAACTGAACCAATCGTTCCTTGGCCAATCACTCCAGCTCCCGCCGCCACGTCCACCTCAGCAAAATGCTCCGTGCGGCCAACATCTTCGCGCTCCATGAGAACCTGTCGGGTCGAGCCAACCTGGCTTTCCAGGAACCTACCAACACGCGCCTTGCCAAGTGTCCGCAATCGCTCTGCGCGGGCCTTGATCACATGACGTTCAAGCTGCGGCATGCTGGCTGCTGGCGTGCCTTCGCGCGGTGAGAATGGGAACACATGCAGATAGGTTAAGCCACACTGCTCAACAAGGCGTTCGGTATTTTCAAACATCTGATCTGATTCAGTTGGAAAGCCTGCAATCAGGTCGGCGCCAAATACCACGTCCGGTCTTATGCTGCGCACACGATCGCAGAACGCAATGGCATCATCTCTCAAATGACGTCGCTTCATGCGCTTTAAGATCATGTCATCGCCAGCCTGCATCGAAAGATGAAAATGCGGCATCAGGCGATCATCATCGGCGATCGCATCATACAAATGCTGGTCCGCTTCAACTTGATCAATGGAAGACAACCGGAGGCGCTCAAGCTTTGGTACATGGCGCAAAATCTGTTGTGTCAATTGGCCAAGCGTGGCTCTGCCTGGCAAATCTACCCCATATGAGGTGAGATCAACGCCTGTCAGCACAACTTCGTTATATCCCGTCTCAACCAACCGCGTGATTTGATCAACCACGAGGCCAGCTGGCACTGAACGGGCGGGCCCGCGGCCATAAGGAATAATGCAGAACGTACAACGATGGTCACAACCGTTCTGCACTTGCACAAACGCACGTGAACGTGCACCAAACCCATCGATGAGAGGTGCTGCGGTTTCATGAACCGTCATGATGTCTGTCACCATGATGGGTTCAGCCTGCGTGTCCGCCAGCTGCTGGAACGTTGCACGTTGCATCTTGTCATTGTTGCCAATGACATGATCAACCTCGTCCATTTCAGAAAAACGACTTGGGTCGATTTGTGCAGCACATCCGGTAATAATAACGCGAGCGTCGGGCTTCTCACGGCGAATTTTACGAATGGTCTGTTTTGCTTGACGCACGGCTTCGCCGGTAACGGCGCAGGTGTTGACGATCACTGCGTTCTCAAGGCCTGACGAATCGGCATGAGAGCGCATGACCTCAGACTCATAAGCATTGAGTCGACATCCAAGCGTTATGATTTCCGGCTTCGCCATTTACTCTTCTTTGTTGAGCCAACGGTTGATCTAGGCCCCGATTGATCCTCTAGCCGTCCTGGAGCATTGCAGGCAGGAAGGTGCCTTCGCCCTCAAGGACCACCGGGCCTGTCATAAGGATCCGATTGTCACCTGTCCATGCGATGTGAAGGTCACCTCCAGGCACACTGACCGTGGCCTCCCGTGCCAAAAGACGCTTGCGCACACCTGTTACCAAAACAGCGCATGCTGCTGTACCGCAGGCTTTGGTGAGCCCAGCGCCCCGCTCCCAGGTGCGCGCAATCACGTGGCTGGAGGACACCACCTGTGCCAAGGTAATATTGGCCCCTTCTGGAAACACGGGGTGGTGTTCGAGCAACGGGCCAAATCGGCCAAGGTCATATCCTTCGACATCATCAACCCAGAACACGGCATGCGGGTTGCCGACATTCACAACCGAGGGCGAATGCAATACTGGCGCATCAATCGGACCGATCTGAAGTTCAATGCCCCGCGTGTCACGAAACTCTTCCGACAACGGGATCGCCTGCCACTCAAAGTTGGGTTCTCCCATATCAACGGTAATGCGTTCCATAGACTCCACTGAAATAGCCAGCGGGCCCGCATTCGTTTCAATTCTGGATTTGGCTTTGCCGGCATCCTGAAAAAGTGCCCAGCCAACACAGCGCGTGCCATTGCCACAGGCGCTCACTTCTGAACCATCAGCGTTGAAAATGCGTACGTAGGCATCTGTTCCCGCAGTCTTCGGATCATAGAGTGCCATCAATTGATCAAAACTTGTCTCCGCGCGGGCGGCAATTGATCTGAGGGCGTCGGGCGCAAAAACAGCGTTTGTACCGCGCGCGTCAATAACCAGGATCTCGTTGCCGAGGCCGTTCATTTTGCGGAATTTAAGCGAAGCTGCAGTCATGATGACGCCTTATATGGCTATTGCCTGTCCGGATACAAACTTGATGATCCAAGGCCTGGACGCCAGAACCAAAAGCACCCATATCCAATCTACTGCCATCATGGCGAGTTTTGAGGGAGTACACTCCAAATGTTGAGCCAAACCCCGCACCTAAGGGCCTACCAATCCTCGGCCCATCAACTCAGGGTCAGCTTTGTCGCTCTGTCCGCCCTCATCGCCATAGTCGTGCCCGCCCAAGCAGAGCAAACCAAGGCACCCGCACTCCCCAAGACACCGATCACAGTCACTGAAGTCGCCACAGGCCTCGCCCATCCCTGGAGCCTTCAGTTTTTGCCTGATGGCCGCATGCTGGTTACCGAACGCGTCGGCCGCCTGCGCATCGTCTCAGGCCATGGAACGATCTCGAAACCGATATCCGGTGTGCCAAAAGTCCTGGTCTCCGGTCAGGGCGGTTTGCTGGACGTACGCCTGGCACCCGACTATCCGACCAGTGGCGAGGTGTTTCTGTCCTATGCCGAAGCACGCGAAGGATTTAAAAACGGAACGACGGTTGCGCGCGCCAAATTGCAGCTTTCTGATTCAGGCAGCGGTGCGCTTTTAGACGTCAAAGTCATCTTCCGCCAGCAACCAGCAATTGCGTCCAACCTGCATTTTGGCTCGCGTTTGGTGTTTGCACCCGACGGCACAATGTTCGTCACAACAGGTGATCGTGGCATCGTCCGCAAAGAAGCCCAAAATACAACTGGCCACCTTGGAAAAATTATCCGCATCAATCGCGATGGCTCGGTGCCGGATAACAACCCAAAACTCAAAGGTTGGCGGCCAGAAATTTGGTCGCTCGGGCATCGCAACGTGCAAGGTGCTGCCATCAATCCCGAAACTGGCGAATTGTGGACGATTGAACACGGCGCACGCGGGGGTGATGAACTTAACCGACCGGAGAAGGGCAAGAATTACGGCTGGCCCGTCATCACCTATGGTCGCGATTACACCTATTTGCCCATCGGGGAAGGCCACAAGAAAGATGGTTTAGAGCAGCCTATCTATTACTGGGACCCGTCTATTGCAACGTCAGGTCTCGCCTTCTACAGCAGCGACTTATTCCCAAATTGGAAGGGAAACTTGTTTGTTGGCGGCCTAGGTGGTCAGCATTTGGCACGGCTTGTCATCAAGGACGGCAAGGTGGTTAGCGAAGAAAAATTGCTAACTGGTTTAGACGAACGCATCCGTGATGTCAGGCAGGGGCCGAATGGCGCTCTTTGGGTGCTAACCGATGATCCAAACGGCAAGGTGCTGAAAATTACACCGAAGCGTTAGCGGTCACAGAGCAATTTAAAAGGATACGTCAGAGACGTATAGTCCAGCCCCCCTGGACACACTTAGCTACCTCTTCTGTTGCCGCCTGTAGGATCCTTGGCTGCTTCACCTGAAGCATCTGTATCTTTTGGTTTTGCCTTGTAGCGCACTTGTACTTTTTCATTGCGCTCAATTTTGCAGTCACGGTTTTTGTCGAGCAGTTCAAAGGCGCGGTTCTTATGGCCGGTCAACTCTTCGCGAGACACACGGCCATCTGAATTACGGTCATAATAATTTAACTTGGCAATATCAAACAGCCGGTCGTTGCGCGCCATGTTGGCGTATTCCGGTTGGGTGAGGTTGCCATCACCATCACCATCCGCCTCTGTGTGTGCCGTCAGTGCATACTGTTGCCACTCTGCACAGGTGACCACCGCATCCTTATCAAGATCCCAAGTTTCGGCAGCACTGATGAAGGTTACGTCAAACGTGTTGGGGCCGGATTTAAATGGATTGCCTGAGCCAAGTGGATTTCCAGAGCAGCCGCCCATCAAGGCAACAGCTAGCCCGCATCCCAATGCGCTCACTACCCACCATTTTGGCATTCCCGCCGTCTCCTGCTGCGTCATCTGGCTTGTCAGTGTCAGGCTCACGTTCTAACGCTCACTCACCTGCCTCGGCCAAACCTTTTTGGGTTATCCAAAACAATTCCCGCAATTCTAAGGCTGACTGGTCCAGCTGCGACCTGCCACACCCGCACCATTGCGCACTTCTGCCGCAGGATATTGATTTAAAAGCAGCTTTCCCAATTGCCCTAGCAGTTGACAAGACGCGACCGATCCAAGAAGGTGCCGCCACATTCCACTTGGCCCTGAAGATTCAGAGCCGCCACCCTGCACATACGCCGTTTTCGAGCGTGGGAGGCAGGGAGGTCAACACCCGCCAGCGCGTTGCGCCCGCGGGTGCGTCGTTCGTTTGCCAATTGAAACTAAGAAAAAGGCCAATCGCCCGAGATGTTTCAAACCCTCTCAGATCGTCTTTCAGGCGTCTTTGATAAACTCACCAAACGTGGCGCCCTCGCGGAGTCCGACGTCAACGACGCCATGCGCGAAGTGCGCCGTGCGCTTCTCGAAGCTGACGTGGCATTGGATGTCGTCAAAAGCTTTGTCGACAAGGTCAAGAACAAAGCTGTTGGCCAAGAAGTCCTTAAGTCGGTCACGCCAGGCCAGCAGGTCGTCAAGATCGTCCACGATCAAATGGTCGAAATGCTTGGCTCTGAAGCCGACCCAATTGATCTTTTAGCAGCACCTCCAGTGTCTATTTTGATGGTCGGCCTTCAAGGCTCCGGCAAAACCACGTCGACCGCGAAAATCGCTTATCGCCTGACCAATCGCGATAAGAAAAAAGTCTTAATGGCGTCGCTTGATACTCGACGCCCCGCTGCGCAGGAACAATTGCGCGTATTAGGTGAACAAACCGACGTTGCGACACTTCCTATTGTTGCCGGCCAGTCGCCACTTGAAATTGCAAAACGGGCTGGCGAAGCCGCCAAGCTTGGCGGCTTCGATGTGCTGCTGCTTGATACAGCGGGCCGTGTCACCGTCGATGATGAATTGATGGCGGAAGTTGAACACGTCAAACGCGCCACCAATCCACATGAAGTCTTGCTGGTGGCCGACGCTCTCACTGGCCAGGATGCCGTTAACACCGCAACAGCATTTGATGGCCGCATTGGCATCACCGGTATTGTGCTGACCCGCGTTGATGGTGATGGGCGCGGCGGTGCTGCACTTTCAATGCGCGCTGTCACGGGCAAACCAATTAAGTTGGTCGGTGTCGGTGAAAAATGGGACGCACTTGAAGACTTTCACCCCGAGCGCATTGCCGGACGCATCCTTGGCATGGGCGACGTCGTCTCGTTGGTTGAAAAAGCCGCCGAAACCATTGACGTCGAAAAAGCCAAATCCATTGCCCAAAAAATGCAAAAGGGCGCATTTGATTTGGAAGACCTCTCTGATCAGCTGAAACAGATGCAAAAAATGGGCGGTATGGACGGCATGCTCGCCATGTTGCCTGGCGTTGGAAAACTAAAATCACAGATGGCGGGCGCGAAAATTGATGACAAGGTGCTGACCCATCAACAAGCCATTATTTCATCAATGACAGCGAAGGAACGGCGTAGTCCAAAACTCCTCAATGCAAAGAGAAAGAAACGCGTTGCCGCTGGTTCCGGCACCCGCGTTGAAGAGATCAACAAACTTTTAAAAATGCATCGCCAGATGGCCGACATGATGAAAAAGATGGGCCGCAACAAAGGCATGATGAGCCGCATGTTTGGCGGCGGTGGTACAGCGGCCCCGAGTGACGAAGAAATGGCTGCCATGCAGGGTGAGCTTTCAAAGCTTGATCCAAAGGCGCTCGCAAGCTTGCCTGACAATCTTCAAGACAGCTTGCCCAAAGGACTGCCAGGCCTAGGGGGCGCTTTACCGCCTGGTGGCCCAGGTGGTGGATTGCCCGGCCTCGGTGGCGGCCTTCCTGGACTTGGCGGACCAGCTTTAAAGAAATTCCCTGGATCAAAGGGCCCTGGATCAAAGGGCCCTGGATCAAAGGGAAAGAAGAACTGATGTCTCTCACTCAGTTTTGAGTCATCACCCAATCAACTAATGAACACAAACAAACACGACACATTCTGAAAGGACACCAAACAATGTCAGTAAAACTTCGCCTCGCCCGTGGTGGCGCAAAGAAACGGCCTTATTACTATGTCGTCGCCGCCGATATCACATCGCCACGTGATGGCCGCTACATTGAACGTATTGGTACATTTGATCCAATGCTGCCAAAAGATCGCGAAGATCGTCTCAAGCTTGACATCGATCGCTGCAAGCATTGGCTCAGCGTCGGCGCTAAACCAACAGATCGCGTATCACGTCTGTTTGATATTGCAGGTCTTCTCAAACGTGAAGCACGCAACAATCCAAACAAAGCCAAGCCAAAGAAGAAAGCGCAAGAACGCGCCGCCGCCGCTGAGGAAGCTGTAAAAGAAAAAGCAGAAGCCGCAAAGGCTGCTGCGGAAGCTCCGGCTGAAGACGCGGCTCCAGCAGAAGCAGACGCTGCAGCATCTGAGTAGCAACACGCATCTGCTGCGCTCAGTTTAAGCTCAGACAACAGACTAGATTATTTCCGGCTTAGCCGGTATCGCCTTGCCAGCCCGCTCCCCCGCCCGACCACCCAATTCATCGTCGCCATGGGTGTCGGGCGGGGGAGCGGGTGGTTCGACTTAAATCTGAAACGCTCTAAAGTCATGACGCGGGGTACCCTTTTTAGGTGCCCCGCTTTTTGTTTTGGTTAAGGCGTTTAGGTTAAGGTCTCGAAGCAATAGAAGGTTATGCGCTTCTCGCGTAATCTTCCAGTTATGGCAAATGTCAATCTCAAAGACAGTTTGAAGCAACTCGGTCTGAAACAGATCGAACTGGCCCAACTGATTTCTGTGAGCCCGCGCACGATAAGCCAATGGGCCAGTGGTGACGTCACGCTTCCAGGACCTGTCACGGCCTATCTTCATCTTCTCAAAACTCTTTCACCCATCCAGCGTGCAACGGAACTCGCGCGCATCAAAGGACGACCAAAAATGCTTGATCAAGGCGTTTATACGCTGACCTACTTCGGCACTGATTGCGAGCAACCGTGCATCGCAAGCGGTCTCGCCGTACTTAGGAGTGGCAAAATTCTCGGCTCTGATCGTCTTGGCAGTGTCTTTACCGGCAGCTATGCCTACGACGAGGCACGCCAGACCAACACCGTTCATGTCCGCCTGAAAGTGCCCGATGGCGGCGTATTGGTGACCGGATTTGCTGCAGGTTCAGAGGGCGTCACCCTCGAAATAGCGGGCTCTTTTGAACGCGCAGCGCCGACCTCTACATCAACAGTTGAAGTTGAAGGCACGCCGGTTGACGTGCGCCTGACTTATCTTGGCGCTCTGCCCCATTAGCGCTACACAGGCTTCACTGAACAATTTCAATGTGAGTACAGACCTGCATGAGCGATCCTAAAAAATCTGAGGCCGTTCTGATGGGCGTAATCCTCGGGGCCCATGGCATCAAGGGCGACGTCATGGTGAAGTCGTTTACTGAAAGTCCCGCTGACATCGCAGCCTACGGTGCGCTCACTTCGGCAGATGGCAGGCGCCAATTCACCTTAAAAATTGTTCGCGAAACGCACAAGGGTTTGACCGCTCACATAAAGGGCTTTGATGATCGCACTGCCGTTGAGGCTCTTAAGGGGACAGAGCTTTATGTGCCCCGTGACCGTTTGCCAGAGCCCGATGTGGATACGTTTTATCATGCCGATCTTATCGGCCTGCGGGCCATTGATCAAACGGGCACGACACTTGGCATCGTCAACGCCGTTCAGAATTACGGCGCCAGCGATATTTTAGAAATTAACCGGACCGACGAAGGATCAAACGTGGAATTAATTCCGTTCTCCAATGCCTGCGTTCCCGAGGTCTCATTGAAAAACGGTACGGTAACGATTGTGCCGCCAGAGGTGTCAGAAGTGAAACCGGAAGATATCGATCCCGATGACGCGACAGGCGCGAAAGTTGACAACAGCGAAAGCTAAGCGACTTTTTTTTGCATCATCATCGGCACCTCGCCTGCTTGTCCTGCCGCTTCACCGATAAAAAAGTCTTTCAATCCCTGCAGTCGGTCGACGGTGCCAAGACCCACCTCCCGCAAAGACCGCAACACTGTGACATCGTTTGAAAATAGTCGATTGATTCCATCAAAGCTGGCAGCCGAAAGCGCTGTATCAGACCGCCGCCAGCGCTCGTAACGCTGCAACACATCCAGACGGCCAAAATCGAGGCCCAAACCTGCCCCCTCGACGACCACATCAACCAGTGCTGCCACGTCACGTAGTCCAAGGTTGAGGCCCTGGCCTGCAAGAGGATGCACACCGTGGGCAGCATCGCCGATTAACGCAAACCGATCAGCGATATAGTTACGCGTCAAATGCATAGAAAGCGGCCACGATTGACGTGGGCCGACGACTTCAAAAGCGCCAAGGCGCCCGGCAAGGCGTTGATCCAGTTCATCTAAGAACTGGGCATCATCGCCCGCTAGAATGCGTTCGGCTTCGCTTGTGGTCTCACTCCAGGTAATGCAACTGCGCTGACCTGTTAGCGGTAATAGGGCAAACGGACCCGCCGGTAAAAAATGCTGAACCGCAGTAGCATGATGTGGCTTGCTATGCGCAATGGTCGTGACAATGCCGCGCTGATCGTATGCCCAACGCACGACATCAATGCCCTGCATCTGACGCAGCGATGACTTCTGCCCGTCTGCGGCAACAAGCAACTTCGCCGATAAATTACGCCCGTCTTCGAGCGTCACTGCGTGATCACGATCTGTGCGTGCCGTCGATGCAATGACTGCGGGGCGCTGCTCGGTGATTGATGTATCACACCTCACAGACACCGAAAGCGCGTCCAGCACTTTCCCGGATGGCACGATGTAAGAAGCAGGATCACCGGACGATAAAACATTATCCCAAGCCAACAGCGCGGGCCGGACACCGGCATCCAACGGTGAATCTGTGATTTCAATTTTTTCGACGGGTTGCGCATCCCCTGAAAGGGCGGACCACACGCCAATCCGCTCAAGCAGATAACGTGACGACGCCGACAGCGCGAAGGCGCGCGCATCAGGTCGGGTCGTATTGCCGGCAGGGGCTACTTGCGTTCGATCAAGAATTGCGATCTTGAAACTGCCCTGACTTGCGACAGACAGCGCCTTTGCCAGCGCAAGGCCCGCAAAACTGGCGCCTGCTATGACAATGTCGAAAGCATCATGATGCGGATCGGAAGCCAATTCATTCCTCTTTCTGCCCAGACCAGCCTTTGCGCCGGGGGCCTGCTACGGTACGGTGTGTCTAGAATTTAGACTTAGCCCAGGATGATACATGACTGCGAGCAAAACAACGCCACGCCAGCCAGTCGATGGGCTTCTCAAACTATTAGATCTCGAGCAATTGGATAAAAATCAATTTCGTGGCGTCAGCCCAGATATTGGTTGGCAGCGGGTCTATGGTGGCCAAGTTCTGGGCCAAGCGTTGGTTGCGGCAACGCGCACCTTAAAACACAAACGCAGTGCACACTCCCTACACGCTTACTTTCTCATTGGTGGCGATCCGGCCAAACCAATCACTTATGAGGTTGAACGTACCCGCGATGGCGGCAGTTTCTCCAACCGTCACGTCAAGGCTTTACAACACGGGCGTACAATTTTCTCCATGAGCGCGTCTTTTCACGGGCAAGAAGAAGGCTATGAACACCAAGCGCAAATGCCAGACGTACCGCCGCCGGAAGACCTGCCCAGCGTTTCAGAATTGATGGAAAAGTTTATCGACAAACTGCCTGAAAGCATGCGCAAATACTGGAAAAAGAAACATCCCGTTGACATGCGTCCGGTTGATGTCAGCCGCTATATGAACCGTGAGAAACACGCACCCCAACAGAATACCTGGATCAGGGCCAACGGAACACTGCCCGATGATCCCAACATGCATCAAGCCGTACTCGCCTATGCATCAGATTTTACACTGCTCGACACATCGCTCATTGCGCACGGAAAACTGATGTTTGATCAAGACATTCAACTTGCAAGCCTTGATCATGCGTTGTGGTTTCACCGCCAATTTCGCGCCGACGACTGGCTGCTCTATGCCCAGGAAAGTCCAAGCGCGGCTGGTGCCCGTGGATTTTGTCGCGGACATGTATTTTCACGCAATGGCAAGCTGGTCGCCTCGGTGGCGCAAGAAGGTTTGGTGCGCAAACGGGAAACTGCATTCGTTCTTAAATAGAATGGGGGTTATTATACTTGACGTACCCAGCGTGATCTACTATATTGGAATCAATAGGAGATTCCGGTCGTGTCATCGCTACTGAGCCAAAAGCACCTTCAAGACGAAGACGCAGCCTATGCGTGGGTCGAAAGCCACGTGTGGCCAGACGGTCCTACCTGCCCAAAATGCGGGGAGAAAGAGCGCGTCTCTAAGATGAAGGGCAAGTCCACCCGCAAGGGCGCGTACAAGTGCTACGCCTGCCGTAAGCCTTTTATCGTGAAGGTCGGCACCATATTTGAAGACAGCAAGGTGAAAATGCACCTTTGGCTGCAAGCCTTCTATCTGATTTGCGGTTCAAAAAAAGGCATTTCATCCAATCAGCTTCACCGAACCTTGGGCGTCACCCTCAAGACCGCTTGGTTTATGAGCCACCGTATTCGCGAAGCTATGCGTGTCGGCTCGCTACTCAGTCCCATGGGTGGTGAAGGCAAAGTCGTTGAAATCGATGAAACCATGCAGGGCAAGTTGGAAGAAGCGCCAAAACGCCTGACCAGCAAACACGGTTCGGCCTTCCGCAACATCGTACTCACTCTTGTTGAGCGCGGTGGTGAGGCTCGCAGCTTTAAAGTCGACGGCCAAACAATCGCTGAGATCATGCCGATCATCAAATCCAACATTGACCGCGAAAGTCACATCATGACCGACGCGGCGAGTTGGTACAAAAACATGAATAAAGACGGTGAATGGGCCAGTCATAACCGTGTTGATCACTCAGCCGGTGAATACGTCCGCTATCAGCTTGGTGACATTGCCCACTCCAATACCGTTGAAGGCTACTACTCAATCTTCAAACGCGGAATGAAGGGCACCTATCAGCATTGCAAAGAGCGCCACCTGCACAGATATTTGGCTGAGTTTGATTTTAGATATTCTAACCGCGTGGCTCGCGGTATCGACGATGAGAAGAGAAGTGTGGAAGCGATCAAAGGTGTTGTGGGTAAGCGGCTAACCTATCGAACGCCTGATAGGGAAGTAGAGGCGTAAGTTTACAGGGTTGCGGAATCAACTTATTGATGCTGAATGGCGTTAACATTTAATCCAAGGGCAAGGCAGATTTTCATCTGCGACTTTTCAAAGTTTAAGCCTCCCGAAATGACTAAGAAACGTCCGGTCATTATTGTGTCACCTCGCTTACCACACAGAAGCAAGGTTGCTGCAATTGTGCCCATAAGCACAACTGCGCCCAAGCACGATCTCCCATTTGTGGTTCGACTGTCAAAAAACTACCATCCGTCAGAGGATGAGAAAGATCCTTGCTGGGCAAAGTGCGACATGTTGTTAAACATATCTACTGAGCGCCTACAGAGTTTTAAGGTGGGCCGTAGGAAATACCATACCCCCACTTTAAATGATGAAGATTTTAAGGCGGTACAACAAGGAGTTATTCACGGTCTTGGCCTCATGCACTTGCTAAAAGTGTGAGATTCACCTATATTTAAAGGGTATCCCGGTCATCGGGCTTTAAGACCTAGACTACTAGGCAGGCTAATCGCCGAGCGATGACAAGCTCAGATTAGCCTAGATACTGTCAAACGTCCGGAGCCCCGTCTTTATGATGGGGCTCCGTCATTATGGAGCATGCTTATGCCCAAACGCAAAGAACCAGAACTAGATCCTAAAGAGCAGTGGAAGCGGTTTAAAGAAGCTGCAAAGAACGCTGACGTAGACACAAAGGATGCTGAAAATGCATTTAAGGCTGCGGCGGGGAAAGCAACTTCGAAATTGAAACCATCAAAGCCTTAGCGTTGTCGTAAATAAGCTTTGCTTCGGGTTCCGTGAACTTCGAACGGAGTGTGTGAAAACTAGGGTCTCTGTAAGCGTTCTTTAGATGTCTGAAGTGAGACACCAGCTCATTTAGTGCAATTTTTTCTTCCTTGTTCGCGCCGAAAACAGGTCCCCAGGTCGTCAGATTTGAAAGACAGGTTCCCGAACAAAATTTCTCCTCGGCTCAATTCGCGCAACAATTCGTTTGCCGCGACAGCGGCGGTCGAAGCGCCTAGCGATTTGGCCCGGTCCCCAAACCTCTCAATCAGATTTATGTAAGGCTTTTGAGAGTCTAGAGGTGCGTCCTTGAATCTTGTTTGCTTTGTCTCCTCATCAAAGCCCTCAACAATGAAACGCACTTTGTCCATTGTTTGAACAGCTTGAATAAAGGCAGAAGCATTGACGTTCAGCATATTCCATAGGCTCACGAGCCCGTGTGGAGGGAAGTCCTTTTGCGACGGGCGAGGCGCTAGCTCATTCATTAGCTAGACCTCCCGATTCTGGCAATGGGTACGCCAAGTATAATAACCCCATAGAATGCCTATATAATAGGCAAAAGAATATTAGTGTGTAATATTTAGGCATTTTAGAGTGCTCTAAGGCTATGTCCTGGCTCAGGATATAGCCTTTTTCTTTTGTATTTTCAGAGTGTTACCGCACTTGCGAGGCACTTGGCATGGGCTTTGATTGGTTAACATACGGGACTGATGAGACGGCGGGAAATCCCCGCGGATCTGAATCAGAAGACGAGGCAATAGCAATCAAGGACAGAGCTGCCATGAAACTCATAACCGCAGTAATCAAGCCCTTTAAGCTGGACGACGTGCGACAGGCACTGACCAAACAAGGGCTCGAAGGCATGACCGTCAGCGAGGTCAAAGGCTTCGGTCGCCAAAAGGGACATACAGAAATTTATCGTGGCGCTGAATACGCCGTGACCTTTGTTCCCAAGATCAAGCTTGAAGTTGCTGTACCCAGCGCCAAGCTGGATGCCGCCGTTGCGACCATCGCCAAAGCTGCCAAGACCGGCCAGATCGGCGACGGCAAAATCTTCGTCATGTCTATTGAGCACACGCTCCGTATCCGCACCGGCGAAGCCGACGATGCGGCGCTTTAGGCTGCACGCGCTCAACCACACCGACACTCAAAATCTAAAAAATGCACGACAGGAGCAATCAAATGAAACGACGTCTATTTGAGAGACTGGGTCTTGCTTGCGTCTCTACTTTTCTAATCTTAATTTTGGCGGCACTGCCATCTCACGCGCAAGACACCACTGCTGCTACGATAACAGAAGCCTCGATGTCCTCTCAGTATGTGTTCAACACACTACTGTTTTTAATCAGTGGCTTTTTGGTGATGTGGATGGCGGCTGGCTTCGCCATGCTCGAAGCTGGGCTTGTGCGTTCTAAGAACGTCGCCATGCAATGCACCAAGAACATTGCTTTGTTTTCCATCGCAGGCATCATGTTTTGGTTGGTAGGTTACAACCTAATGTATGACGGTGTGAACGGTGGCTTTTTGGGTTCATTCACAGCAAAGGTAATTCCAGATCCAGCCAATGATCCAGGCACTTATTCGGCGGGCTCGGACTGGTTCTTCCAAATGATGTTTTGCGCGACGACGGCGTCGATTGTTTCAGGCACGCTTGCAGAACGCATCAAGCTTTGGCCGTTCCTGATCTTTGTTATTGTTCTCACTGGGTTTATCTACCCCATCCAGGGCGCTTGGAAATGGGGTGCCGGTTGGTTGGCATCCGGTGCTGACACAAGCTGGATCAAATCGGTAGCGGGAGCTGAGTTCCAAGACTTCGCTGGCTCCACCCTGGTTCACTCTGTGGGCGGTTGGGCTGCACTCGTCGGTGCCATCATACTTGGCGCGCGTCATGGCAAATACGGTGCCGGCGGATCCATTACGCCGATGCCTGGCTCTAACATTCCGCTGGCAACGCTTGGCACATTCATTTTATGGCTCGGCTGGTTTGGCTTTAATGGTGGCTCGCAATTGGCTATGGGCACGATTTCCGATGCCTCGGCTGTGTCGCGCATCTTCGTGAATACGAACTTGGCAGCCGCCGCTGGTGCGATGGCAGCCCTGATGAGCAACCAAACCGTATACGGCAAGGTCGATATCACCATGGTCCTCAATGGTGCTTTGGCAGGGCTCGTTTCGATTACTGCTGAACCTCTAACACCAGACCCAGTTTGGTCGCTCATCATTGGTGCTGTGGGTGGTGTGATTGTCGTGTTCGCCGTCCCGCTGCTCGACAAACTCCGCATTGATGATGTGGTCGGTGCGATCCCGGTTCACTTGATGGCTGGCATCTGGGGCACGATGGCCGTGCCACTCACCAACGATGGTGCAACATTCCTTGGTCAAGCCATTGGTGTGGGATCTATCGGTCTGTTTGTGATCCTCACCAGCCTTGTAGTGTGGACCGTACTCAAAGTAACAGTGGGACTCAGACCCTCACTTGAAGATGAGATCGCTGGCCTCGACAAATCGGAAATCGGCCTAGAGGCCTACCCCGAATTTGGCACCGGTAGTCAACGCATCTAACGCGCAAACCCTGCGGGCAATCTAAATCTGTTGTCCGCAGGGCCTTTTGGGTCCCTGACCCAAATATATCGTGTCGGCGAGCGTATTTCTTCTCCCTATTGGCCCGCGTTCGCCTTAAGACCCAGATGACTTGTCATCTGGGTCTTTTTTTCGCGCTGAAAACGTCACCGCACTAAAATCGTATGTTTACAAAAATATTTAAACGCAGAATTTTGTCTTCGGTCCAAGCCAGGTGAGCAACCGCTTCATGTCGTGTTGGCTGACAGCAATGCAGCCCTGCGTCGGTTTGCGTTCCGGATTCGCAATGTGCAGAAAAATAGCGCTGCCACATCCTTGGTGCCTGGGCTCGAAATTGTAATCCAGCACACCGACAACATCGTAAAGGTGATCATCCCGCCATAGATGCTCGGCACTTGACGGATAGGGATGGCACACTAGGCGGTTGTAATTACGATCACCAGGTGCATCACACCAGCCATCCTTCCGGCTGAGCGCCTTGACGGGCAGCACAGTCAGAGGCGGAGACAGACGATCACCTCGGAAATAAAATGAGAGGATACGAAAATGGCCCAATGGAGTGGCACCATCTCCTTCCCGCTTCAGGGCCCGTTTGCCAGAGCGACCAAGCACACACGGAATGCGCGTAAATCCAAGATCCAAAAAACCCTGGCTTGCCCGCTGAGACAATGTCCTCACGAATAGTTGACGGGGCAGACGCCGGTTGTGCATCTATCGCACTCGCTTTCTTACCATTTTCTTGTCAGGACAAGATTTGCTAAGAGTTAAGGGCACTGCCCTAGAGCAGTCTAATAAAAACAACTACCATCGGAGCGAACCCGCATGAGCACTGCACGAAAGATCCTTCTTGTCGATGACGATGAGGATTTGCGCGGCTCTCTCAAAGATCAGTTAGCCCTGCAACAAGAATTTGAGGTTACGGAAGCCAATACGGCATCAACGGGCGTTAACAAAGCCAAGGAGAGCCAACCGGATTTGGTAGTGTTTGACGTTGGTCTGCCAGATATGGATGGTCGGGAAGCGGTTCGTCTGCTTAGAAAAACAGGCTTTAAAAATCCAATCATTATGTTGACTGGAAATGATTCCGACGCCGATCAGATCCTGGGCCTTGACGCTGGTGCCAATGATTATGTGACCAAACCCTTCAAATTTGCCGTCTTGCTTGCGCGTATCCGCGCCCAGCTCAGACAACACGAACAAAGTGAAGATGCGATTTTTAAAATCGGTCCCTATATGTTCAAGCCAGCATCCAAAATTCTGACAGACGACAAGAAAATCAAAATTCGTCTAACGGAAAAAGAAACCTCAATCCTGAAGTTCTTGTATCGCTCTGGAGATTCCGTCGTCTCACGCGATGTGCTGTTGCATGAAGTGTGGGGCTACAACGCTGGCGTTACGACGCACACCTTGGAGACCCACATCTATCGCCTGCGTCAAAAAATCGAGAAAGACCCCTCGAACGCAGAAATCCTGGTCACGGAATCTGGTGGCTACAAATTGGTGCCTTAGATCAAATTGCCACCGCTCAATCGGAACCAACTGAAGGTCGTTTGATCTCGCGCTCAAAGGCGCGATTGGGGTTTTCCTCGTCCCATCCACATCTACTGAGTGGCACCTAGATCAACCTGCGAAACGTTGGGTTTGACTTTGAGCAAATAAGTTGATTGCCAATCATGAGATAGAGCGTTCAGCAAATAGCTTCACTGTGTACAAGAAAAAGCTCGAGGCTCTAGACCTCGGAACCCGAATCACCCCAGCTTCCGACGACGTTTAAACGTGTTGTTTGGCCCAAAACTTCCAACACTGCGCGAGCTGATGTTGACACAACCAGACCTCACTTTTGGGCAACACGCTGTAGGCACGCCTTGGTGCCTCATCCTGTAACCACGAATTCTGCGTTGCGTTTGACCTTCCTGCACGCGTTTTCTCATGTTGGAATACTGTTACGATGACCATCAAGCCGATTGTAGGTTCTGCTTTGCAGGTGCCTTTGTTTCATGGCCTCGCAGAACAGCAAATATCAGAAATTGTGCGCCGTGCTGAACGCGTCGTCTATCAACCGGGTGAAGCGTTGATTCAGGATGGTGACCACGGCGAGGCGGCGATCCTGGTGATCTCCGGACACGCCACCCAATTCAATGCCTTATCAAGAACAAATCCATACCAAGCAATTGCACCGGGCACTTTAGTGGGCGAAATGGCCATGCTGATCGACACCGTCCATCACCTGACGGTTGTTGCTGATGAATCAATCAAAGCCCTTAAGTTTCATCGCCCGATGATCGAAGGCTTGATGACGGAAGACCCAAGTCTTGCTGACCACTTCATTTCCAGAATTGCTGAACGGTTGAGTGGCCTAGCAGCGGAAATGCGAGCCGCTATCTCTCCGACTAAAGATCAAGGGCTTAGTGGGGCCGACCGCCATGCACCAGCAGCACCCTCGGAGCGCTCGTCGTCGCGCGACCTCCCGTCGAGCCCTGCTGCACCACTCTACCTGCATCCCCGGTCAACTAATTCAGTCCCGCTTTAGATGTGAAAAAACCCAACCCTGGGGGGACAGGGTTGGGCTCTATCGGCGCTATGTATTGCGCAACACCGGGAGGGATCCGATGCCTCAGGTTGCGTCTATCGGCTAGACGGGGGGGACTACCGATTTTTAGGTGTCGACGCGCCCTGCATGGCCCTTAAGATAAGACGAAGTGGCGCACCTTTAAAGATAACATCCACGGTGATCACGAAAACGTGATCAGTTGTACCAGTATTTCCACAGCTCAGCATTTGCATTGGGGTATTTTCGCCACAGATTTGAGTCGTCACTGAGATTTCTACGCCCAAAAAGGCAGAAAACGGACTGTGCTTGTCCTACCAAATGGGCCAAGCCCCTTTAAGCAAGACCAGCTAGCCCTGGATCGGTTATCAGCGCCCCAAATAAATCTACGGCCTAAGACCTTACGCCCAGCCGAATAGACCGTTCCTATTGCATCTTGTCGTTCATCAAACCAACTGGCTTGATCTTGAACATTTTGGGATGGATTTTTTCATCCCTGACCAAATTGCCAACCACAACGCGCGTGTCTTGACCTTGGGCATCCTTGGTCAACCACTCATCCAGCTCCAATACAGGCTTGCGTAAAAACGTCAGCTTAATATGGCCTGGGGTGGCGGTGTTTTTGTCTCTTAGGCCAAGCACAATCTTTTCGTCTGTTTCTTCCACGCCTGTGATTAGCGCATCGCGCAGCAAATCAACATTCTTGCGCAGCAATAGTCTAAATGGGGTTTGATCAAGCTCAACGCGGTCTTCGTTGTTGAGATCATAGTCTTGAATGGCCAAAAAATTGCCGTCTGAAATAATCACCTGACGGCTTGGCTTATTGTAATCAAAGCGGAATTTGCCCGGCCGCTGCATCATAAATTTGCCGCGCATGGGGCGCTTGCCTTGAGCATATTGGATAAACTTGCCTTTGAGATCACCGAGATTATTGAAGTATCCCGTCACCTTTTTGACCAGCGTAGTCTGATGCTCATTAAGCACTAAGCCTGACGTGCCACGCCGTGCCACCTGTGCGCTCCAACTAGAACCTGCCGCACCGTCGGCTTTCTGATCTTTGGCATGGATTGGCGAGACAACGCCGACCAAGCCACTCATCGCAACTGCAAGCGCACATTTCAAAGTCATTCGCCACGTCATTCCGGTCAAGTCCTTTAAAGCCAGCAGCCAGCAAACACCACGTCGGTGTCGAGCTGCCGTCTTTCCCTATTATTACGTCCAGATCTAGGCGACTCAGCGCCGCCAGCCAGCACCATGCCAGCGTTTTCCCGACATTAGAACGTCAATCAGGTCATTGGAGACGGGTTATGCGTAGGCTGTGGCGATTCGCACGCCGTCAGGCAGCGTTTTCTGCCGATTCCGCTTCGCTAGCAGACAACAGAATTTCCCGTTTGCCGCCACTACCAGCAGGGCTGATCACGCCCTCCTGTTCCATGCGCTCAATCAGATCAGCAGCGCGATTGTATCCGATTGACAATCTGCGCTGGATATAACTGGTCGAGGCCTTGCGGTCGCGCAACACAATGGCGAGGGCCTGATCATAAATGCCTTGGCCTGCAGCTGCTTTGTCGGTCGTCATGTCTTCCGGTGTTTCAGGCGCCTCTGTCACTTCGGCAACATAGGACGGCGTGCCCTGCCCTTTAAGATGTCCAGCAATGGCTTCCACTTCTTCATCTGAAACAAATGGGCCATGCACACGCAGTGTTTGGCCTGTGCCTGAGGCATAGAGCATATCGCCCTGGCCAAGGAGTTGCTCAGCGCCCTGCTCGTTGAGGATTGTTCGGCTATCCACTTTGGACGTCACCTTGAAACTAATCCGGGTCGGGAAATTCGCTTTGATGGTGCCGGTGATCACATCAACCGACGGGCGTTGAGTGGCCATAATTAGATGAATACCAGCGGCACGTGCCATTTGTGCGAGACGTTGAATGGCCGCTTCAATTTCTTTGCCTGCAACCAACATGAGATCTGCAAATTCATCGACAACGACAACGATGTGCGGCAGTTCTTTAAACTCTAGGTTTTGTTTTTCATACGTCGCCTGGCCGGTGCTATCAAATCCAGTGTGCACTGTGCGCGATAAACTCTCACCGCGCTTCTTCGCATTACGAACCCGATTGTTATAAACGCCGATGTTGCGCACCGACAGTTTGCTCATCTTTTTGTAACGCTCTTCCATCTCGCGCACGGCCCAATTCAGCGCCACGACAGCTTTTTGCGGATCGGTAATCACAGGTGACAAGAGATGAGGAATATCGTTGTAAACCGACAGTTCCAGCATTTTAGGATCGATCATCAACAAGCGGCAGGTGTCTGGCGCATGCTTGAAGAGAATCGACAAAACCATGGTGTTAATGCCAACCGACTTGCCGGAACCCGTTGTGCCCGCGACCAACAGATGCGGCATACGTGCTAGATCAGCAATCACAGGTTCGCCACCTATTGATTTACCCAGCGTTAGTGGCAGCGCCGCGCCTGAGCTGCGATAGGCATTAGCATCCAACAACTCGCGCAACAAAACCGGACGTCGCTCCGCATTCGGCAGCTCTATGCCAATGACATTGCGACCAGGAACCACTGCAACACGCGCTGAAATGGCACTCATTGAGCGTGCGATATCATCAGCAAGTCCAATGACACGTGAAGATTTGATGCCACGCGCGGGCTCAAATTCATACAACGTCACAACCGGACCAGGACGGATATTTTTGACGGCACCTTTGACGCCAAAATCAGCCAAAACAATTTGTAGGTCTTCTGCTCTCTTGCGCAAAACCTCGGGGCTTTGATCTAGAGTAGTTTGTTGCGGTTGGGCACGAGCCAACAATTTTGTCGATGGTAATACATGACGCGTCTTTGAACGCCCGGTCGCCTTGGTTTTCATCAATGGCGGCAACGCGTTTCCAGTTGTTGGCATCGTTGTTTGACGTAAAACCTCTTCTACGGGCGCAAATTGCGAGTCTGTCTCTGAGGCCTGGACCCCAAGCGACGCGGGCTCTGAGACAAGGTTTGCCGAGGCAGGTGCAAAGCGTCGCGCGATGGCACGGCTGGTTTCGTCAACATCGTCGTGCGCGTCGTTGGAACCTAATCCCAAACCAGTTGTGATCTGAGCTGGGAACTTCTCAGCAATAGCTGTCTCTACTATTGGCTCGTCCACAACAGTCTTATTGCGGCTTGGTTCGGCCACTGACGGCATTGTTTGAGACCTCGCTGCAGAAGCTGGCTTTGGTGCCGGCGCAACTGCCATTGCAGGTGCAAGTTTTTGCGCCATATGCTGGCCGTCAAAAGGACTAGACACTGGATGCGGTGTTGTCGGCGCTAGAGCGGGTTGCAGCTCGCCTTGGCGCGGCCGAGCAGACGGTGGCGGTGGTGGCCCCATGTGTCGTTGTGGCGGCGATACCATCGGCGACATGCGCTGAAGCATCGGATTGGGCGAAATGGGTCTGAGCCACGCATTGCGCATTACCTGACCCGGATGGGGAACAGGATGAGGTGTTAGGGGGCGGTGCTGGTTTTGGTTTACTGGATGAGCCGTCATGCGTTGCGGACCTGGCCCTTGAGGAACAATTGGATGGGGTGCCAGTGCTACGCGAGTCTCGGTTGCTCCGGCGAAAATGATCCTCGGTTCCGATGCTGACACAGACTGTCCCCTGGTCGATTTTGCAGAGGCATTTAAACTGTCTTCCTTGGGCAATGACGTTTTAGCAACCGTTAGCTGATCTCCATCATCGCCCTTGACGGCCACGTCATCTGTCGTGCTGTCATCAAGGTCAGGCCAGTCGGTCTCAAGCGTATCGCGAACGCCATCTTTCAAACGTTTTGCTTCACTGAGAAGCGAATGCTGCCACGAACCTGCTTTCTCTCGCCATTTCACGTGCCGAATTGGCTGAAACAGAATGCGGTAGAGGTCTTTGATCTCTTGTCCGATTGAATGCATCAGTGTTGATATGCCGATGGCCGCTAGCAACAAACCTGTCGCTACACCGGCACGTGCTGGATTGATGACAGAGAAAAAGCCAGCTACGAGCCCGAATACAAAATCACCGAGAATACCACCATAACCATGTTCAATAGGCCAACCCGCAGATGCTTGCAAAGCGGACAAAGCACCCGCAATGACAAGAACAGACAACGGGAAAAATGCAATCTTGGAACGAAAACGCGTTACGTGACGAGCTAAGACAAGTTCCACACCCCAGAACATTGGTGCCAACAAAGCAGCGACCGAAGCAAAGCCAAGCATTTGCAACAACAAATCGGCGATGATTGCGCCTGGAGCTCCGCCCATGTTGTGGACGGGTCCGCTGGTGGCCAGCGTCAGGCTAGGGTCACGCGTGGTCCAGGTGGCCAGGCTCAGCCACACAAATGCAACGAGCACGAGAATAGCCGCACCCGCGCCACGACCAATTAAGCCCACCAGTTTGTCTTCAACTGAGGCCGGGAAAAAGCGCTGATTGTTATAGTCGGTGGTGTCAAAAGCCATGGGCGGCGAACGAAACTCTTACGCAGAAACTGATACAATACGTTCCAGTGCCGCTTTGAGCGTTGCTCTATCCCGGACCAACGCAACCCGGACATATCCCGCCCCTGGGTTGCTACCATCCAATCCGTTTTGAGCTAAATCGGCACCAGGGACGACCTTGACGCCGAAGCGTTTCCATATGGTTACCGTTGCCTCTCCAGAGCACCCAAATTGACGCATATCGAGCCAAAGAAAAAACCCACCCTCGGGCCGTTGATAGCCAAACTTTCCGCTGAGCAGCTCATCGCACAAATCAAATTTTTGCCTATATGCCAATCGGTTAGCTATCACATGGGCATCATCAGCCCAGACACGGGCCGAGGCGTGTTGTATCGGCCCTGGCATTTGAGGGCCTGCTAAATTTCTGATTTGAAAAAGTTGATCATGGAATGACCCATCGCCTGCTGAGAAACCGGATCTGAGCCCCGGCAAATTTGACCGCTTCGACAAAGAATGAAACGCCACAACGTGGTCTAAGCTGCCCGTTGCCTGTTGAGCCACTGCCAACGTTCCTGGTGGCGGCTGATCGGCATAGATCTCGGCGTAGCACTCATCAACAAACAGCATGAAATCATAACGCCGTGCCAACCCGATCGCACGTTCTAGATATGCCGCGCTTGCAATAGTGCCTTGTGGATTTGCCGGAGAGCAAAGGTAAAACGCGACCGCGCGCTCTAAGAGTTGCGGATTGTGTTCAATCTCATCCAAATCTGGCAGATGGCCGGTTGCCAGGTTAGCATTGAGAAAAATGGGTTCTGCACCCGCAGCCAAGGCAGCGCCCAAATAGACCTGATAAAATGGATTGCACATCAACACAGCCGGGCGGGCTGACATAGGCTTACGCGCAACGGCTGCAAAACAGGCGTAAAACAAACCTTCACGTGAGCCATTGCATGGCAATATCTCACGCCCCGGATCCAGCGTGACGTCAGCGCCGTAACGCTGATTTGCCCAACCGGCAATCGCGTCTCGTAGAGCATCTGCACCACGCATCGTCGGGTATTTTGCAAGGCTCGGCATTGCTTCAAGCAAGGCTTCAGACACAAAACTGGGCATTTGTTCGCGCGGCTCGCCAAGGCTGAGGTCAATCGTTGGCGTTATGCCAGCGGGCACATTCTCCAGAGCCGCGCGCAATTTTACAAATGGCGAGCCCACTGCGCCATTGATCATTGAGTGTATGGAAAAAGTCTCGACCGTCATCCCGCCGTCTACATGCATTGCTGTTCTGCACCTGGGCCCTTGGCGGCGATATCATTGGCAAACAAGCGAATGATCTGATCTGGATTTTGGGTGCGTTCCAAACTCAGATAGTTTGCAAACGTGGACTTATAGTCCTCTAGCAGTTGAACACGTTGCTGCTCAGTGGCGTTAAGACCTGCTGCAAGTGCAAGGGTAAATCCAGCACTCAAAATGGCAAACTTCCACATTTCATTCATCTCCCAATTTATTTTTTTACGCCTTAAACGACTGGCGCCCCGAAACCATAACTATAGGGAACCGGTCCTGAAAACGCGATGACATCACCATCGTTCACTTCTACGTCAAGACTGACTTGATCGCCGACCAAACCCGGCGTCACATCACGACCATTGCGCATTACCAAAAAAATCTCCGGATGCGGCAATCCAAGTAAACGCACGATATCTCCAATGCGACTGCCGGGTGGCAGTTTAAGTGACTGGCGCCAACCGCCAGCCTCAGCGTATTGCGACAGACTGTTAAACAACCGCGTTTCAATTGAGATTTGTGACAGTTCACTGTTATGGCCAATACCTACTTGAGTCATGGTATCATTTCCCTCACTTCGCCTTGGGTGTGCTTAATAAGATAGTCCGGGCCATTCAGCCAAGTTGGTGGACGCTCGCCAACGCCCCCAAACATAGCCAGCCACAAGCTCGTGGCAATTTGCTCGGCTTTGGCGGTTACATGTTTGGCCGTTTCCGGTTCAAGAAGTTCAAAGGCAGTGGCGCGAAACAATTCCAGCCAATGGGCAAAGTCGACGCCTTTTGCCTCTGTGATAGCTTTGTGTTTTGGAACTGGTCGGCCGTGGTACTCGCCCGTGCGTAATAATACTGAGGCCCAAAATTGTTTCATGCGTTCGAGATGGGCTGTTCTATCATTCTCTAAGCGCGACGAAAAAATTGGTCCAAGGCGCGGATGGGCCCAAACACGCTCATAGAATTTGTCGACCAATGCGGAAATTTCATCGCGGGTGATTGCGATCTCGACTTCATTTAGTTTGGCCCTTTTCAGGGCACCAATTTCAGGTGTCGTTCCCACCTTTCGGCGGTCCTCTGTGCGGTCCATAAGGGCGCATTCCTTGCGTCGATTTTCTTATCATTCATCCAATATGTATCTTTTCATACCATCACCAATATGCTAAATTCAACTCCAATTTTACATCCTGAGACATTTTGGAAAGGCAATTTCCATGCGCATAAACCGAGCCAGCGACTTTGCGCTCCGGATCTTGCTGTTGCTCGGCAAGTTGAAGGACCCGATCTCTGTTGATCAAATTGCCAGCACACTCCAGCTATCCAAATCCAACGTCATGAAAATCGTAGCAAAACTGAGTGCTGCTGAACTTGTTACAACCCGGCGAGGGCCCAATGGTGGGGTTGTGCTTGGTCAACCGACGAATTGCATCCGCATTGGCTCAGTGGTGCGGACAATCGAAAACAACTTGGCTGTCGTCGATTGCTTGTCTGACGAGCCATGCAGTTGTGTTTATCTGCCGCGATGCGCGCTGAAGCCTGCCATGCAGGCTGCAACAGATGCTTTTCTCAATTGCCTCGACGGCTACACCTTGGCTGAGCTACTTGACGGTACGCGTACACCAAAGCTGAGTGTCGTGCCCGCGGCCTAAAGCCTGTCTCGATTAATCCAGGTCAACCGTCACACTTTCCGCCGATGCCCTCACACTCTTCGAAGTCATTAAGGCAGCACTTGCCGCCGCAACACTGTCTATGTGAGGAACACGATGTGCCACTCCGACGGCAACTGCGTTTTTTCTTCTTCTTCTTTTTCTTCTTTTTGTATGTTTTTTTCTTGGTGTAGGACTTGCTTTTTGCACCACAGCTATCAGCCTTTGCACCACAGCTACGAATAACCGAACATAAAGCCGGTCGGCTTTTCTTCAATTGTAAGTTTGCAACAAACGGTGGTGCCGAAATCGTGAGAAATTGTTCGCTCATGAGGTCAGACAACATGCTGCCATTCGCTTTAAAGCCACCGCCATCACCGCGACGGCCAAGACTAACCTCGCCATTCAATTCCATCACATGCGCACCAACTGAATAGGTTCGCCCGTTCGAAAACTCGAATGGAATTGGCACAGGATCGCCGTCTGAACGGCCACTTCGTTTTGCAGCAAGCCCCTGCTTCATGCGCCGATCAAAATTGGGGTAAAGATTGCGGCCACTTTCACGAAGAATGCCGGCCAAACGCTTGCCGTCGCAATGAAACAGCAATTCTACACCATTGCCTTTGACGGCCGCAGCCTTGGCGCTGGCGTTGCCTTCATCCATTTCGTAGCGCGTTGTCCGCCAGGGCGCGGTTCCAGCACGCGCCTCAAACGTATCCAGGATAGGCATTTTTTTGCCACCAGAAGACGGTGACGTCGAAGAGGAGGAGGATGTTGCGTTGTTTTGCTGCCGTGGCGGTGCAGTTGCCCGACCACTGCCTGCCAAGTGCTTGACATAGGCGCGCGCTAAGTCTGCGCGAAAGCCGGTTGGAAACGCGTTTAAAAAAGCTTCCCAGCCTTCAATCGTGCCAAGTTCCTTGGTACTTTCAAAAGCTTCTTTTTCGTTGATGCCATCCTTACCTCGGCGTGAATTGCCAGCGACCTTAACAACATTTGTGTTTTTTGCTATGAAGGTTGCTTTGGATGTTTTTGTGGCAGCCGCACTGCTTCCGGCATAACGCTCGCACGTATTGACGAAGCGTTGAATGGTGCTCGCTCCACCACGCAATTTCAAATTGGCAACCTGATAACCCGGCACTTGGTAATCAAGCGCGTCGCGTTCCTGCATTGCCTGCCACAACTTATTTTTGTGCGATAGCTGCACATGAGCACCGGTTACACCCTCTTCAAGTGTGGTGCCGTGAACGATGCCTTTGACGGAGTGTTTGAAGCGACCGCCTGTAAAGCGAACCTTGACGGCCTCGCCATCCTTCATGGTGCCAATATCAGCCGCTAACACCAACGATATGGTTTTACCGCCGCGCACAAAGCCCGAGTCGCAATCCGCTTGCACTTGGACATCGTCCGTTTCCGGCACAGCAAAGATCAGGCCCGCACTTTTCCCGCCAACACCTGCTAACCCTTGCGCTTCACGATACTGCCAAACCCTGTCATCGTCTGCGGCTTGGACCGTACTGAAAAATGTGAACGGTGCGCCGAATATAAGCGCCATGGCGACCATCACAGCCCGGTTTATTACTGACATAGAGATCGCCCTTTTTTGCAAGCCTTGCCCACCCAGCGCCACCTACCTTGGCCCAGGCAAGCCGGGCAGGCAAGCTGCGCCGCTGGGCGCAGTAAAAAAGAAAACGAGCCCGTGCCACATTGGCCCCAGCCCGTTTTCAAGATTTCATCTGTTATTCAGCGTTTAATTAGACATTGCCTGAGCGCAACTCAGATTCAGGGTTCGCACCAATTTTGTGGATCGCAAGATCCGCGCCCATGCGCTCTTCCTCAGCTGTCAGTCGAATACCAATCATTGATTTCAAGATCCCATAGATGGCATAGCCAGCAACAAAGCCGTATCCTGCGCCCATCACACTACCGACGAACTGCGCAGCAAAAGACACGCCACCAAGCCCCCCAAGGGCTTCAAGGCCAAAGATACCGCAAGCAATTCCACCCCAAAGGCCACACAGGCCATGCAGCGGCCAGACACCCAGCACATCGTCGATCTGCCATTTGTTGGTTGTTAGTTGGAACATGTAAACGAACAGGCCACCCGCAACACCACCGGTGATCAGTGAGCCTATTGGGTGCATCACATCAGACCCAGCGCATACGGCAACAAGACCAGCCAGAGCACCGTTGTGTACAAAGCCTGGGTCACCGCGACCGACAATAATGGCAACGATAATACCGCCAGCCCATGGGCCAGCAGTGAATTCATGGCAACCAAGCCGGAAACACCAGCAACAGACTGCGCACTCATTACGTTAAAGCCAAACCAGCCAATGCACAGCATCCACGAGCCCATGGCCAGCCACGGAATAGATGACGGTGGAATACCGATGGAACGGCCTTTGTCATACCGACCAATGCGCGCTCCAAGCAGCATCACAGCTGCAAGGGCGGCCCAGCCGCCAAAAGCGTGGACAACGATCGATCCTGCAAAATCATGAAATTGTGCGCCAAGCACGGATTCAAACAATCCCGACTGAAGGCCGAAATTAGAATTCCAAACCGCACCTTCAATCAGCGGATAAGCCAGACCAACAAGCATGGCGGTTGCCAAACATTGCGGAAGAAATTTCGCCCGTTCTGCAATGCCACCCGACACGATTGCCGGGATCGCGGCAGCAAATGTGCACAGGAAGAAAAATTTAACGAGGCTGACACCCTTCGGCCCGAAGCCTTCGGCTGCACCCGATATGTCGCCGGCGCTCAACAGGAAGTGAACGCCGTACGCCAACATGTAACCGATGAAGAAATAGGTCACCGTAGAGATCGCAAAATCAACCAGGATTTTGACAAGCGCATTGACCTGATTCTTGTGCCGGACGGTGCCGACCTCCAGAAATGCAAAACCCCCATGCATCGCGAATACAAGAATCGCGCCCATAAGGAGAAAAAAGACATCCGAGCCTTGAGACAGGTCTTCCATGACCGACACCCCCAGTTATAAAGTGCAATTGTTTTAGGCACACGGCCCTAGAGCAACCTGCGTTCAGTTGAACGCAGAAAAGTTGCTCTAACCCTTTGAAGTTAGATCAAATTATCCGCCCAAAATCGAAATCAATTTTGGGCGGTTTGATCTAGCCCGAGCCCGCCTGCCTGTCGTTAGGCTGAGAGCAGTCAAGAACTGTGCCAGAAGGTTAACAGGCCATTTAACAACTTAAATTCAGTATGTTAGCCGCAAGCTGTCAATCTGAGGATCTTGCAAATGATGAGATTTTAGGCAGAATTCGGCCATCGGCTGCCACTCAAATGGGCAGCCCTAGAATCGGCGTGAATTTTTGGCGAAATGCTACCGCACCCGACGTGGGTTGAGATAGAGATCGTTTTCCTGGCGCTCAAGCTTCGGTTCCAGCGTGCCACGCTTGGCCGCCTTATAAAGCTTCTTCATGTGCCACTTGGCTTCATTGTCGAAGAAGATAATGCCGGTGAACAACTTGAGCACCGTCAGTAGACGCTTGGTGGCGTGATGACCCTTCATCACCTTGCCGCGCCATTTGCCACCGATCGACAGCATCTTGCCATCTATCGCACCGACTTTTTCTCCTATGTGATTGTAGAGAATATAGTCGCCACCAAGATCAATGAAACGGCGCCGCAAGCGATAAAATTCCGGATTACCTTTGTCATCGACCAGGAAGAACGAATAATTCTCCGGCAGGAATGGCCATTTGTTGGCCGAGCGTTCCAGATAAATGATGTACTGATCGTCATCGGTGTTGATGGAGAACGTCATCACCGGCAAACCGCGCGCACCTAAAGTTTGTTGCAGCGAGCGACCAAGCATCAGATCCATAGTCGCCTTCCAGCCGAGCTTGTCGCTGAAAAGCTTGAAAACCAGGCGTTTATCCATGCCTTCGGAATTATCCCAGACGTCTTTGCGGTAGCCTAAAAGGCCCGTCCGTTCACCCTCGTCCTGTACTTCGGCAAAGATGTCCATGTCCTGGGTAAACTGGCGCGACTTGGCGCGGTTGCGTTGCCGGCGGAAAATACCAAACTCGGTCGCATTGAGATCGGTGATCCAGACGTCGACCAAAAAGCGATGCCATTCTACTGCCGCATTAGAGGCTGGCTTGGCCGACTTTTTAGACTTCGATTTCGATTTCGATTTTTGATTGGACTTCTTACGCGACAAGGCTTCGTCGCGCGCTTCGCGGGCCGCTTCTGCTGCGGCGTTGTCAGCTTCAATATTGCGAGCAGCTACGTTCATCAGATGTGCCTCCTGTAGGGCTCGGCTTTAAAACGCCGAGCGGCATGGCTTTAAGCATGCACAAAAAGGTTCACGCGAACACGCCGCGTGTTTCTCAAAAGCGGGAACCGGTTTTGGGATAAAAACACGCGCTAACGAACTAGTGCACGTGCTCACCACACGAATCGCTTGGTTAGCCCACCCTACCAGCTTGGGGCGGGCCACAACCGACACCGTCTAAAAAGGCTTTGGATAAGGTCAAAACTGAACGGTGGGGAGGGAAAATAGATTCACTATTGCCCCTCAACCCCGCACCCCAAAAATGGCCGAGCCAATAAGGTATTAGTTTGGATCGTATTGTGTAGGTCTTCGGAAAATTTCATTTCCGTCTTTGTCTTGAGCATGTTCAGGCATTAGGCATTTTTCAAGATGGAGTTGTTTTATCTTGGCCTTATTTGTGGCTGCTGCCCAAAGCTCTTTGCTGTGTCTACGAAATGGTGGCGCCACGATCTTAATTTTTTTCTCTGAGAACTCAGACCGAAAAAGACGAACAGGGCCAAGTAAATCCGAATCGTTTGTCACTAAAAACGCATGATCGAAGATATTCTGATAGGCATCACTAATAAGATGCATCGCTAGATTTACATCAGACTCTTTCTCTTCATGGGCCCAAAAGCTATTTTTGCAGCTTTTACAATAGACTTCTTTCCTCTTAAAACGGCCGATGACATCTTCCACACCATGGAATCTGAGAGCTTTTACGTATTCCCTATGTCGAATTTTCTGGTCTGGTTTCCAAGTAGGATATGCAGTAAAAAATTTCACAGACACTATGTCGTGTAATACGGGATCCGTAAAACAAGCCATGAGCGACCAAAGATTCACCCATTTAAGATGATTCAGTCCTCCACGCGCAGCACGATTGGCATCATCAATTGCATGATAAATGTTGAAACCATCTATATATGCGGCGACACGAATCTTCGGCATAAACCCAAATAAGCTATTCCGCCGAAAAAATGAAATGCCGTGGGTCCGAAAACCCACGGCTGGCGATAGCGCACAAGGCACTACCGGGGTGCTAAGTCTCACATATGTGATTCGCTTGACTAAATGTCAAGTAAAACTACCCTCTCATCACGCATAATTGTTGCATATGAATCAATTGTTTAGATAATCAATTCGATATTCTACCCCCAAAAATCGCCGAGCCGACACGGACGTGGCTGGCGCCAAAGCGGATGGCGGTTTCAAAATCACCGCTCATGCCCATGGAGAGACCTTCGACACCGCAATCGCCTGCCAGCTTGGCGAGAAACGCGAAATGGATGGCAGGCTCTTCCTCCGCTGGTGGGATGCACATCAAACCTTTGATGGTGAGCCCAAACTCAGTGCGGCATTGATCGACGAAGGCTTTAACGTCCGTCGGCATCACGCCAGCCTTTTGCGGTTCTTCGCCTGTGTTGACTTGAGCAAACAACTCTAACGTTCGCTTCTGGCGCGCCATTTCCTCTGCAACCGTGCGGGCGATCTTAGGCCGATCAATGGAATGGATGGCATCAAACAGCGCCACCGCCTCTCTGGTTTTGTTGGATTGCAGCGGCCCAATCAGGTGCAACTTAGTGCCTGGATATTTGGCTTTGAGATCCGGCCATTTTGAGTGCGCCTCCTGGACCCGGTTTTCACCAAAGTCATGATGCCCGGCCCTCAGCACTGGCTCGATATGTTCGGCATCAACCGTCTTCGAGACCGCAATGAGAGTTGTGGCATCGCTTAGCCGGCCCGCGGCTTTGGCTGCCGTAGAAATGCGGTGTTTAACATCTGTCAGAGAGATAAACGTAGTCACGATTGCCTCTGCCGTGGCTTGCGCGCTTTCTTTTTTGGTTTTGCAGTCTTCTCTAAATCCGGATCAGTAGGATAGCGTTCAAATGTGTGCCCATCCGAGCCCAGAAGATCCATGTATTTTCGATGGATAAAAATTTTGTCGCGGCCAACTTTTTCTTCTTCGAGTATCCCGAGTTCAACAAGCTGTTTCAGGTATTTCGAAGCCGCAACACGCTTCGCAATTCCATGCTCGATTAAATGAGCTATTCGAACATATGGTTGCGCAAAGATAATCTCTATCAGTTCGCGAGAATAGAGTTTTGGAGCTTGTACTGTAACTGTCTCAGAGGTGTGATCCATCAACTCGCGAATGACTCGAATACGTTCATTGGTCCACATAGCCGTCGTTTTAACAGCCTCTAAGATATACAAAATCCACGCTTCCCAATTTCCCTTGCCGGTTACATCTGAGAGCAAGCGATAATAATCAGCTTTCGTCCGCAAGATATGCCGACTGAGATAGAGTGTCGGGGCATCCAGCAGTCCCGCCTGTATCAATATCAGGATATTGAGTATGCGGCCTGTTCTGCCGTTGCCATCTGTAAAAGGATGTATCGCTTCAAATTGATAATGCAGCACCGCCATGCGTATGAGCGGATCGATATCATTATTTTCATTGAGAAAAGTTTCCCAGTTGGCAAGTTTGTCTCGCAGCAACTGCTGTCCGTCTGGTGGGGTATAGATAATTTCGCCTGTGAATGTATTTTTAAGCGCTGTTCCAGGCGTTGTGCGCACATCCATTTCAAAACCCTTTATGGTCCTGCAAACTTCCAGGGCTGTGCGCGTTGTCAAAGGTCGTAATTCTAGAGATTCGTATCCATCGTAGAGAGCTGTCCTATAGCGCAGGGCTTCTTTTGCTGCTGGATCGCCCTCATGATCCGTTTCGCTAGCCTCCTTGAATAAGGCGTCGTTGGTGGTAACGATATTCTCAATCTCAGAACTATCTTTAGCTTCCAGAAGAGGGATCGTACTTATCAGAACAGATTGGTCTGGAATGAGCTGTCCTGCAGCGCGCAATTCGGCCAGAGCTGCCCGCGCTAAAATGCAACCCTTCAAGATCGGTTTCGTCTCGATGTCGACCGATGGCGGTAAATTAGGCAGATTGTTGTAAGGCTTGGTTGTATCCACTGGCATGTTTTAGGGACTGTTGGTTTTAGTTATGTCCACAAAAAATTCTTTTAAGAACATGTGGGCTAAAATGCATTTACGCAATGAACCTATTATCATGCATATGTCTATAAAACATATATTTATGAACATGTTCTCAGAAATATGTCCACGCCATAGACATATCCCAGCCAATATGTCTACAAAATAGGAAAATATAGACATATCTGCTGCGCCATGGAACCGTCGACGCCACATCAGGCAAGATTATGGATCCTCAATTGCAAATTGACACCGTAATAGCTGAGCCAATGCAAAGCACCCCACCGCTTGACCGTTCGCGCTATCAGCCCCATTAACTGCCGCGCCGCAATAGCTGGAAAACTCAGAGCAAAATAACAAAAGGCCCCCATGGCAAGCGAACGTTACAACGCCCCGGACCGCGAAGCGCATTGGCAGAAGGTGTGGGCTGACGCTGATCTCAATCGTGCCAGCAACACCGATCATTCAAAGCCAAAATGCTACGTGTTGGAGATGTTCCCGTATCCATCGGGACGCATCCATATGGGCCACGTACGCAACTATTCCATGGGCGATGTGTTTGCGCGCTACAAGCACGCCAAGGGGTTTAACGTGTTGCACCCGATGGGCTGGGACGCGTTTGGTATGCCAGCGGAAAACGCGGCAATGGAAAACAACTCCCACCCGGCCAAATGGACTTATGCCAACATTGACACCATGAAAGGTCAGCTCAAATCGATGGGCTTGTCACTCGATTGGTCACGCGAATTCGCAACCTGTGATGTCGCCTACTATCAGCACCAACAAAAATTGTTCCTCGATCTTTATGCCAAGGGTCTGGCCTATCGCAAATCTTCACGCGTCAATTGGGATCCGGTGGATCACACCGTGCTTGCCAATGAGCAGGTGATTGATGGCAGGGGTTGGCGCTCTGGCGCTAAAGTTGAGCAACGCGAACTGACACAATGGTTTTTCAAGATCACCGACTACTCAGACGCGTTGATTGATGATCTGAAAACGCTTGAGAACTGGCCGGAAAAAGTCCGCCTGATGCAGACCAACTGGATTGGTCGCTCTGAAGGTATGTCGGTCCGCTGGGCACTCGAGGGTGACACAGCACCATCGCGACAAGCCGAGTTGGAAGTATACACGACGCGACCTGACACGTTGTTTGGCGCCTCATTCCTGGCCATCGCGGCCGATCATCCACTGGCGCAAGCCGCTGCCAAAACCAATCCGGAATTGGCCGCTTTCTGTGACGCCTGCCGCAAGGCTGGCACCACGGCTGCTGAGCTAGACACGGCAGAAAAACAAGGCTTTGACACTGGCATTCGTGCAGTTCACCCGCTCGACAAAGACTGGACGTTGCCGGTCTGGGTCGCCAACTTTGTGCTGATGGATTACGGCACCGGTGCAATTTTCGCCTGCCCGTCGGGCGATCAACGTGATTTGGATTTTGCCCGCAAATACGACTTGCCGGTTGTGCCCGTGGTTCTGCCTCAAGGTGAAGACGCCAAAACATTTGCCATTACGGACACCGCCGTTGATGGCGACGGCACCATGATCAATTCGCGTTTTTTGGATGGCCTGACACCAAAAGACGCGTTTGAAAACGTTGCAGATAAACTGAATTCCACAATGCTTGCTGGCAAACCTGTTGGCCAACGCCAAACCAATTACCGGCTCAGAGATTGGGGCGTTTCACGACAGCGCTATTGGGGCTGCCCGATCCCGTTTATTCACTGCCAAAACTGCGGCCACATCCCGGTGCCTGAAAAGGACCTGCCGGTAAAACTCCCAGACGATGTCACCTTCGACAAACCCGGCAACCCGCTCGATCGTCACTCGACTTGGAAGAATGTGGACTGCCCAACATGTGGCAAGCCCGCCAGGCGCGAAACCGACACCATGGACACGTTTGTCGATAGCTCCTGGTATTATGCCCGCTTCACTGCACCCGATGCTAAAACGCCGATTGATCAAAGTGCGGCTGACTATTGGCTACCGGTTGATCAGTACATTGGCGGCATTGAGCATGCGATTTTGCATCTGCTCTATTCGCGGTTTTTCTTCCGCGCCGTCTCAGATGCCGGACAGCTCACCACCAAACTGCGCGAACCGTTCAAGGCGCTGTTTACCCAGGGCATGGTGAACCACGAAACCTACAAGTCCGCCGACGGTAAATGGTTGCTGCCCTCCGATATAAAAATCGAAGGCGAAGGCAATGCGCGCACAGCCACCGAGCTCAGGTCCAACGCTCCCGTCACCATTGGCTCCATCGAAAAGATGTCAAAGTCTAAAAAGAACCTGGTTGATCCTGATGACATTATGGAGCATTGGGGGGCTGATTGCGCGCGCTGGTTTATGCTCTCTGACAGCCCACCTGAACGCGACGTGATCTGGACCGATTCCGGCATCACCGCAGCGGGTCGGTTTGTGCAAAAGGTCTGGCGTCTGATCAATGAGGTTGCTGACAAAGCCGCCGCACAAAGTGCCACACAGCCCAACACATTTGGTGACGAGGCGGCAAATTTGAGAAAAACCGCTCATAAGACACTTGATAGTGTCGCTAACAGCATTGAGGGTTTAAGATTTAACGTAGCTGTGGCTCAGATTTATGAGTTCACCAACAGTATTTCTTCTGCTCAAACCAAGTCTAGTGAAGGTTTAGACTGGGTTTTACGGGAGGCGGCCGAGTTCTTGGTGCAGTCTATCGCCCCAATGATGCCGCATCTAGCTGAAGAATGCTGGGCGCGGCTTGGATACAACACTTTGATCGCCAATCAACCGTGGCCGGAGGTCGATCCCGCCTTGCTCGTTGACGATCAGATCACCATTGCCGTACAGGTGAATGGCAAGCGCCGCGACGAGCTAACCATTGCCCGTGACGCTGGAAAAGATGATATTGAGCGTGCGGCCCTGGCCTTGCCATCGGTCGTTCGGTCGCTTGACGGTCGACAACCGAAAAAAGTCATCGTCGTACCGCAGAGGATCGTCAATGTTGTTGGCTAGGTGCCATAAGTCCGTTGATCCTATTCAAGCCGCGCCTACTTGGCGTCGGGCCCTGAAAGCCTGTGCGATCATCGCCCTTGCAGCACCGTTGTTGACGGCCTGTGGCAATGGCGGCTTTCGCCCGCTGCATGGTTCTGCTGGGGTTGGTGGCGCCAATGCCGCTGAGAAACTGGCACAAGTAGAGATTGGCAAAATTCCAGGTCGTGTTGGACAAAGAGTACGTAACGAATTGATTTTCCAAACGACCGGCGGCGGCCACGCTGTGCCACCCAACTATCGTCTTGACATCGCCGTGCAACAATCGGTCACCTCAACGCTTGTCCGCCAGGACGGTGACGCGGCCAGCCAAGTCTATAACCTGACCGCAAACTTCAAACTAACGCAGCTCTCAGACAACTCTGTTAAACTGGAAGGCACCAGCTATTCCAAAGTTGGTTTCAATCGTTTCACATCGATCTATTCTAACGTTAGGGCGCGCCGCAATGCAGAAGACCGTGCCGCCATCGCCATCGGCGACGATCTGAAGTCTCGCATTGCAGCCTATCTCGCTGGCACGGCCTAGAGAGCAGCCTGCACCGCGCACGTCCCAAACAAGCATCGAAATTTCGCACAGCTCACGAACCCATCACTTCAAAAAGCATTGGGGGCATAATCTTCATGGTTGCTGTCAAAGCCCATCAAGCCAACGCTTTTCTTGTAAAACCAAACAGCAACGTCTCGGGCTATCTCATTTTTGGCACCGATCCTGGCCTGGTCCGCGAACGTGGTGCACACCTTGCCACCCAGCTCGCCAAAACATCCAAACCTGAAAGCGAAATATTGCGCCTCGATGAAAGAGACATTGATGCTGAGCCTGAGCGCATTGCGATTGAGCTGCAAACCCTCCCCATGTTCGGTGGCGGCAAAATCCTGCGCGTTACCCATTCGCGACGTCTCACAGCGCCCAACATAAAACCGCTTCTGGACAATCCAATTCCTGAGAACCGTCTCATTATTGAGGCTGGCAACCTTAAGCCAAGCGATAAGCTTCGGGCCCTGTTTGAGAAGTCCAAAACGGCAGTGGCTATTGCATGCTATGCGGATACAGCACGTGATCTTGAAGGCGTAATCAATCGTGCACTTAGCGAGAGCCAACAAACAATTTCCATGGATGCACGTGAATTTTTGATCACACGTCTTGGCGCTGACCGCGCACTTTCCGTTGGTGAATTGGATAAACTTACGCTTTTCACTAAAGGTAAGCGACAAATAACAATTGAGGATGTTGACGCCATCGTTGGTGACACCTCTGAATTAGCGCTCGATACCATCGTCAATGCAGCCGCACTCGGACAAGCAAAAACCGCGGTTCATCAATGTGCACGCGCTCTGTCATCTGGGGAATCCGTGCATGGCATACTGGCCGCGGCTTCACGCCATTTCCACCGCTTGGAATCAACGCGTGCACACCTAGAAAATGGACGCAGCGAAGCCGATAGTCTGAAACAGCTGAGGCCACCCATTCATTTTAAGCAAAAAACAGCATTCATTTCACAACTCCATGCCTGGCGTCACGATCACTTGCTGACGGCACTCGGCCTTATCTTTGACGCCACCAAGGCAACCCGCAGGAGCGGTGCTCTAGAGGCGATATTGGTCGAGCGCCTACTCATTCGCATCGCTCAATTGGCACAGCTCAGCAAACGTGCAGAGCGATCTCCCGCCTAGATCATGTTCGAGCCAAAAGTGGTGGCAAAAGTGGTGGCCGGTCTGGCCAACACGACTTTAGGAAGTGTTGGCATTTATGTTTCCAACACTGCGCAAGCTTGTGTCCAACATGCCTTTAGGCAATGTTGGCATTTATGTCTCCAACACTGCGCAAGCTTGTGTCCAACATGCCTTTAGGCAATGTTGGCATTTATGTCTCCAACACTACGCAAGCTTGTGTCCAACATGCCTTTAGGCAATGTTGGCATTTATGTCTCCAACACTACGCAAGCTTGTGTCCAACATGCCTTTAGGCAATGTTGGCATTTATGTCTCCAACACTACGCAAGCTTGTGTCCAACATGCCTTTAGGCAATGTTGGCATTTATGTCTCCAACACTGCGCAAGCTTGTGTTGGCCCAACATGCCTTTAGGCAATGTTGGCATTTATGTTTCCAACACTGCGCAAGCTTGTGTCCAATATGCCTTTAGGCAATGTTGGCATTTATGTCTCCAACACTGCGCAAGCTTGTGTTGGGTGGTTTTGCGCCAGGACACATGATCCAAAACCAAAGACCAAAACGAAACGATAGAGCACGCCCACTGAGTCAACCAAAGATGAACGTGCTTGAAAGCGTGCCGCGCGAAATTGGATTCACTAGACATTCTTGAGAATAAGCGCCTGTGGTTGAATGGCACGCCCGCCTTGTCGACCCCCGATGGTTCCCTATAGTGCGTCGGGCTTTAATTGAGAGGAAAACAACACCATGCCATCTGCTGACTACGACGTCGTCGCAATCGGAAACGCCATCGTTGACATTATCGCACGCTGTGAAGATGCGTTCCTGTCTCGCAATGGTATCGAGAAATCCCACATGCATCTCGTTGACGCCGACCGTATCTCGACGCTTTACAGCGATATTGGCCAGGCTATTGAAATCTCGGGCGGGTCAGCTGCAAACTCAATGGTGGGATTGTCCTCATTCGGCGGAAAAACTGCCTTCATCGGCAAAGTTGCTGACGATGAATTTGGCAAAATTTTTGGTCACGACGTAAGAGCTGCAAATGTCCATTTTGACAGCAGGCCAGTTTCTGGTGCTCAGCCCACGTCTCGCTCTCTCATTGCTGTGACACCAGATGGCGAACGCACGATGAATACCTTCCTCGGCATCAGCACCGATCTTGACGATGGCGAAATAGACCCCGCTCTTATTGAAAAAGCAGAGATCACTTATCTGGAAGGGTATCTGTTCGACCAAGCAGAAGCCAAGGCCGCATTCCGTCAGGCCGTTTCAATTGCAAAAGCCAAAGGACGTCGCGTTGCTCTGACATTATCAGACTCGTTCTGTGTCGACCGCCACCGGGATGAATTTCGCACCCTGATCAAAGACGGGATCGATATTCTGTTTGCCAATGAAGCCGAGATAACCGCGCTCTACCAAACGTCATCATTTGATGAGGCCGCAACCCAGGCTGGCCAGGAAGTCGACATCGCTGCCATTACCCGAGGCGCTAAAGGCTCAGTGATTTATTCAAATCAAACCGCCACTGCCATTGCCGTCTCCCCGGTTTCAGAGGTCGTCGATACCACGGGTGCCGGTGACCTTTATGCCTCTGGGGTTCTATATGGCATTGCTAAGGGATTTGATCCGGAGAAAAGTGGGGCTTTAGGAAGCCTTGCAGCTGCTGAAATCATTTCCCATATTGGTGCCCGTCCAGAAGCATCACTAGCCGAAATTGCCCAGAAAACTGGTATTTTAGCCTGATAAATGCCCGATTTACGGAAATGCCTATTCAATATCTAATTCAGTTTATATCGGAATTAGATATTCCCTTTAATTCCGAATTGATGGGGAGTAGGAGTGTAATAGGGCCACATAAATAAAGGCTCCGTAATTAAATTGGCAAATTCCGATTAATTCTCCTGGTAATTAATCTCGACCTTTTCCACACTGCATAAAACGAATCGCTTTTTTTGCATTGAGGTTGCCACCATGCCCGCCAAAACCAGCCCTCGAGGACGCCCCAAAGGGAGCGGACTGGACGATCACGGACAGCTTGTTGCCATTGCTGCCCTTATCGCCAAGGATCCCGAACTCAAACCAACAACAGCAATCAAATCACTTGGAATTTCAGACCCGTCAACAATCCGCCGTCTGCGCGACAAATACCGGAAGTTCCAAAATTCGACCGGAATTTCAAAACCCGAGCCAAAGGTCGAGTTTGATCACCAACCCAAAAAGTCTGCGAAATCAACTCAGCGTGCCCAGAAATTGGCTGCTCCTGCGACAAGCAAGCCTGAGCTTCGGCCCTCGCGCCAGCCGAGATCGCAAAAACCAATGCAAACCGGATCTGAAGCGTCTCTTGGAGAGCCTGCCAGTTGGTTTAACAGTTGGGCAGCGATCGGCTTACAGAGCCTCGCAACGACAATGGACGTGCAGATGGCCGCCTGTCGAAATTTATTGGCCCTGCCACCGGTTGCGTTCGCCATAGAGCAACAGTCTCAGCTCAACGAGATGGCAATTTCATTCTACAACCAACAAAAAAACCTTGTGGCTACGCATTAACGAACGCAGCCGATCCCCAACACCTCTTTCAAGAGCCGCCGTTTTGAGCGGCTCTTTTTTTTAAAATAGTGTCACCTGCATGGCATTCAAACTAGAGCGTCTGTGCCTTTTCTTGTACGCACTGAAGCTATTTGCGCGACGCTCTATCTCATGACCCTATTCCATAACTGGCAATCAACTTATCAGCTCAAAGTCGCGATTCCAACGTTTCGCAGGTTGATCTAGAGCTTGCGCAGTGCCACCGAATGAATCTGGTGGTCTTCTTTCTTTTGCAATATGAGCCGCGCTCGTTCGCGCGTTGGTAAAATATTATTGCGTAAATTTACGAGATTAATAGCGTCCCAAATTTCCAAGGCCTTACTACGCGCTTCCTCCTTGGAGAATTTCGCGTAGCGATGGAAGTAGGCAGCTGGATCACGAAATCCGGTCGTCCGAAGGGTCAAAAAGCGCTCCAAATACCAGTCACGTATGTGGTCCTCGTGAGCATCGATATAAATTGAAAAATCAAGAAAATCCGAGACCTGCGGACTGTGCATCGCAAGCGCCTTTTGCGGCAGTGACTGGAGCACATTAAGGCCCTCTAAAATCACGATATCTGGTTGTTCCACCGTAATTGTCTGGTCTTCAATAATATCATAATGAAAGTGCGAATAAACCGGCACTTCCACCTTTTCAAGACCGGACTTGAGGTCAATCAGGAAGTTTAAAAGTCTTGTGCGATCAAAGCTTTCTGGAAAGCCCTTTCGATCCATCAAACCGCGCTTCTTCAACTCATTGTTGGGATGTAAAAAACCATCCGTTGTAATGAGATCCACGCGCGGGTGATTTGGCCAGCGCCCCAACAGGGCTTGCAACACACGTGCAGTGGTACTTTTTCCAACGGCAACTGAGCCCGATACACCAACCACAAACGGCACTTTTAAAATACGTTTGCCAAGAAATTTTGATGTAACAGCATCGAGTTTTTGAGCAGCTGCCACATGCAAATTCAGCAATCGAGATAGCGGCAGATAAATTTGTTCCACTTCTTCGACTGACAATGGATCAACAATACCCGAAAGTTCATCAAGTTCGCTTGGTGCCAACGTCATCGGCGTACCAGCACGCAAATCAGCCCATTCTTGTCTTCCAAAAGTGCGATAGGGCTTAAAACGAAGATCTTTGTCTGAATCAGGCAACCCATTTTGGGCCGCTTCATAAGCGGTTACCAAGCGGACATGTGGTGGAGTTTTTGGGCTCATTACGCGCGATCAATCCAAGGCACCAGCTTTAGCTGCCACGGGCCGCTTTTTCAGCTAGGCCAGAGACACCCTGTCGGGACTCTAACACCTTCAGTACACTATCGAAATCGATATTTCGAGATTCTAAAAGAACGATCAAATGGAACAGCAAGTCTGCCGCCTCGTTAGTCAAAGCAGCATCGTCCTGGGCAAGGCCCGCGATCACGGTTTCAATCGCCTCTTCGCCAAATTTACGCGCGCATTGCTGAGGCCCTGAATCCAATAATTGCCGGGTGTAGGATTTGCCCGCTGCCTCAGTTCGCCTGGCCCGCACTGTGGTAGCCAGCCGTTGCAGCGTATCGCTTGTCATGGTGTCCTCAATCAGGAAGCAACAAATTGGCGCTCAAGATTGATCAGCGAAGACAAAAAGTCCAGCAAAGCTGTGCGCACCCAGCATTACGATCGTTAATTCGACCTGCAATAGAGACTTTTATTCACCTTCCGGCACGCCGGTCAGCCGCATGCGAATGTAATCAAGCTGATCATAGTTGCCATACTTGATGATCAGATTGCCACTTTCGCCCGAGCCACGTTTAATTTCAATTTTGAGACCCAACGCGTCTGACAGCTCTTTCTCAAAAGCAACCGTGTCAGCATCTTTGACCCGAACCTTGCTCGTGCCAGATGAGCTTTTACCATCCACTTTTGCAACCAGCGCTTCAGCTGCACGGACATTAAGTTCCTGGTCAATGATCTGCTTGGCAAGCGCTTCGGCATCTTTTCGACCGACCAGCGTGCGTGCGTGCCCAGCTGACAATTTGCCTTTCTTCAAGAACGCCTGAACTGGCGCCGGTAATTTCAAAAGACGCAACGTATTAGCGACATGACTTCTGCTTTTACCAATGATATCAGACAGTTGCTCTTGACTATAGCGGAAACGCTCAATCAGTTCGCGATAGCCGTTTGCTTCCTCAATCGCGTTCAAGTCACTGCGTTGGACATTCTCGATAATCGCCAGTTCGAGCGCTTCTTTGTCATCAAGCTCCCGCACTACAATCGGAACAGTATGCAGCCCCGCCTTTTGGGACGCACGCCAGCGTCGCTCACCGGCAACAATCTCAAATCCATCCGCACGCTTGGAATCTGGACGCACGATAATTGGCTGAACCAAGCCCTTGGCTCTAATCGAATCTGCAAGTTCCGACAGTTCACTTTCTTCAAATGTACGCCGGGGATTGAAAGAACTTCCACGCAAAAGATCAATTGGCGCTTCACGTTGACCGGCAATCGCAACCCCATCACCGGCATTGTGAGGTGCATCGCCAATGAGCGATGCCAAACCGCGGCCTAGACGTCCCTTTTGCAAAGGTGCATTCATCTTATTTTTCTTCCTCTCACCAAGCTACGGTGGACTAGGGTGGACTAGGGTGGACTAGTTTTGCCTATAAGACGTGCTTTGTTAGCACTTAGGCCGCCCTATTTTGCTTTTCGCGTTCAATGATTTCTGTCGCCAATCGGATATAGGCCTGGCTACCTGCACAGTCATAGTCGTAGAGCAGAATAGGCTTTCCGTGCGATGGGGCTTCTGCCACACGCGTGTTACGGGGGATGACTGATTCATAAACCTTAGGCCCAAAGAAACTGCGCACATTATCAGCTACCTCTCGTGACAAGGTCGTGCGCGCGTCGTGCATCGTCAGCACGACGCCTTGGATCTCAAGGTTTGGGTTGAGTGTTGAGCGAATTTGATCGATCGACTCTTTCAGCTGCGAAATGCCCTCAAGGGCAAAGAATTCGCATTGTACAGGCACCAAAACAGCATTGGCGGCAACAAGCGCATTCACCGTCAGCAAGTTTAGGGATGGCGGACAATCGATCAGCACATAATCATAGCCGGATTGGCCTGCATCAGCCTCACCTACCACTTTGGCCAGCGCATCACGCAACTTGTAGGGCCGATTGGCGTCACCCATCAGCTCGGCTTCTAGTCCCACCAAATCAGAATTAGCCGGGACCACGGAAAGACCAGGTACGGCCGTCAGCACCGCTGCCGTTCGAATGTCAGCTTCGCCGGTCAACACACTGCATGAGGTGTACCGCCGGGCATCTGCCTTAACGCCAAGACCTGTCGAGGCATTGCCCTGAGGATCAAGGTCAATAACCAGGACACGTTCGCCAATGGCGGCCAGCGCGGTCCCAAGATTAATAGCCGTCGTCGTTTTTCCGACGCCGCCTTTTTGGTTGGTAATTCCAATCACCCGGAGCTTGTGGGCCCCTATTAGAGTGCCTGTCACAGGCTAACCCTCCGACTTGGCTTGCAGATCCGATATCACAATTAAACGCGCATCTCGATCTGTGAGACTGGGAACCAGATCACAGACAAACCGCCAATTTTTCTCCGCAGCCTTGATTTCAGCGGCTGCATTTCGGCCCTTTAATAGAAAAGCCTTTGATTTTACTGAGAAAAATGGACTGATTAGTGGTAAAAGACGATCCAAAGGGGCAAGCGCCCTGGCGGTAATCACGTCCGAATCAAATCTATCCTGAATCGCAATTTTTTCGATTCTTCCGCACAGGATGTCCACAGGCAGCTTGGTCTGTCGTGCCACTTCGCGCAGGAACGCGGCTTTTCGGGCATCACTTTCGATGAGCCGGAAGGCTTTTGGCTGAGTCGCGCGACCCATGTCGGTCACCAAAATCGCCAGGACGAGACCTGGAAAGCCACCGCCGGAGCCAAGGTCCAGCCAAGTTACTGCCGTTTCGGGCGTGTGAACCAACACCTGGGCTGAATCGGCAAAGTGGCGCTGCCACAAGTGATCCAGAGTACTTGGTGCAACCAGGTTGATGGTTTTCTGCCAATCTCGAAGCAGATTGGCATAGATCTCGAGCCGCTCCATTGTTTCACGTGAAACATTGAAGGCCGCCTGAAACGCTTCAGGTCCCGAAATATCAACGATAGGGGGGCTCGTCGCGGTCACGCCGATGTTCGCTTCGGTGATTTTTTGAGATGTACCAAGACCAGCAACAAGGCGGCAGGCGTCAGGCCATCAATGCGGCCAGCCTGAGCCAGCGTCACAGGCTGATGCTGCTCAAGCTTTTGGCGCGCTTCATTGGAGAGGCCAGGGATACCAGCATATTTAAAGTCTGCTGGGATGGCGAGCGCTTCGTCGCGCTTCAACGCTGCCACATCTTCCTGCTGGCGCACCACATAGGCTGCATAGTGAGCATCGACCTCGATCTGAGACGCAAGCTTGTCTGGGATCGTGGCCAGCTCGGGCCAGATATCAGCCAAACGCTCCATAGACACATCAGGCAAGGACAACAGATCCAAGCCACTGCGGCGGCGACCATCTTGGTTGACATGAAGACCGTGACGCTTGGCTTCATTTGGTGTCAGTGATTTCTGCGAAAGCACTTTGCGTGCGGCCTCCAAGGCCTGTGCTTTTACCTCGAACGCGGCCTGGCGTTTTGCGCCCACGCACCCGAGCGCAATGCCGATGGGCGTCAATCGCTGATCGGCATTATCGGCGCGCAACGCCAAGCGAAACTCAGCGCGCGAGGTAAACATGCGATAGGGCTCGCTGACCCCACGCGATGTGAGATCATCAATCATCACACCCAAATAAGCATCCGCCCTGGATGCAATGAATCCGTTCTCAACACCTGCGCCAGACGCACAGTGCGCAGCATTAAGTCCTGCCGCCAGTCCTTGTGCCCCAGCCTCCTCATAACCTGTCGTTCCATTGATCTGACCAGCGAGAAACAGCCCCGGTAAGGCCTTTGTTTCAAGGGTTGGTTTCAATTCGCGCGGGTCGACGTAGTCATATTCAATGGCATAGCCGGGACGCAGGATGTCTGCTTTTTCAAGTCCTGGGATGGTCTTGAGCATTGCCTCCTGCACGTCCTGAGGAAGCGAGGTTGAGATACCATTGGGATAGACAGTATCATCATCAAGACCCTCGGGCTCGAGAAAGATCTGGTGTCCGCTACGGTCTTTAAAGCGCACAACTTTGTCTTCAATGGACGGACAATAGCGCGGACCAACACTTTCGATCTGACCGGAGTATATCGGCGAACGCGCCAGGTTGGATTCGATAATCGCGTGCGTCTCAGGCGTCGTCGTGGTGATAGCGCAAGAAATTTGCGGTGTCGTAATCCGCTCAGTCAGGAACGAAAACGGGACCGGCTCTTTGTCCGCGTCCTGCTGGTCAAGCCCGGCCCAATCAATGCTCGATTTTGCCAGCCGTGGGGGTGTCCCGGTCTTGAGACGACCGAGCCTCAGTCCCAAGGCGTAGAGCCGTTCCGACAATTTAAGGGCCGGTTGATCACCGACTCGGCCAGCTGGAATACGGTCTTCGCCAATATGTATGAGGCCATTCAAAAAGGTGCCTGTAGTCAGGACAATAGCCCCTGCCCGGATTTCCGTACCATCGCTTGAAATGATACCGACGACCGCGCCATCCCTGACCAATAGGTCTTCAACAGCAGCTTCAACAACCGTCAGGTTGGCATGACCGCTGATCTCTGCCTGCATTGCCTGGCGATAAAGCTTGCGGTCGGCCTGAGTCCTAGGGCCGTGAACGGCTGGCCCTTTTGAACGATTGAGAAGACGAAATTGGATGCCCGCCTGGTCTGCGACCCGGCCCATCAGGCCATCCATGGCATCGACTTCACGCACCAGATGACCCTTGCCGAGACCACCAATTGCTGGATTGCACGACATCTCGCCAATGGTCGCAAAACGGTGGGTCACCAACGCCGTGCGCGCACCCATCCGCGCTGCAGCGCTGGCTGCTTCGGTCCCGGCGTGACCGCCGCCAACAACGATGACGTCAAAACTCAAGTTCGTCATGGGTTCTCAAATGAGGCTGGTCTGGATGCAGGGCAAGGGCCAGGCCTTAAGTCTTCGAGCAAATTGTTTCACGTGAAACAATTGAGGCGACCAAGTTTGGTCATTTGCCAATGCAAAATCTCCCAAAGACCTGATCGAGAATGTCTTCAACGTCAACCCGTCCGGTGATCCGGCCAAGGGCTGCGATAGCGGCTCTCAGGTCCTCAGCGCGCAATTCAGCCTCCTCAGCGCTGCCGGCCAGAAAGGCCTGAAGGTGATCGGCACAGCCGGCCACGGCCTGGCGATGGCGCACCTGGGTCAGGGCTGGAGCATCCGCTGTGGACTTGAGGCGAAGATCGGCTTGGTCTGCGATCAACGCAATCAAGGCGTCTAACCCGACACCAGATTGGGTGGAAACAGCAAACTCTGGCGCTGGCGATGCAGTGGTTTCAGAGGAATTCAGATCGGCCTTGGTCAACACTTTGATGACCGTGCCATCCACGGCGGGCAACTCTGTCGGTGTCGCATCGGGTTTGGCCCAATCATCGGTTAGCCACAACACCAGATGTGCATCGCTGGCCGCATCTTTGGCCCGGCGGATGCCTTCGCGTTCGATCGTGCCAGCGTCGGTGCGCAACCCAGCCGTATCTGAGATGCGTACAGGATAGCCTTTCAAATCCAAGCGCACTTCAACGACATCGCGGGTGGTGCCAGCTTCAGCTGAAACAATCGCAACATCGCGTCGGGCAAGCGCATTTAGAAGACTGGATTTGCCGACATTTGGCGCCCCTGCCAATACAACACGAAAACCATCGCGGAGGATTTCTCCTCGGTGCCCGTCGTTAAGATGTGCTTGTATTTCAGGTAAAACTTGGTCAATTGTCATGCGCGCCTTAGCCAACGCATCAAACGCCACATCACTTTCATCTGAAAAATCAATGGCGGCTTCTGTTAGCGCCGCGGCCTCAATCAGACGTGTGCGCCACGCCTCATAGAGAGCTGATAATGCACCGCCTGCTTGGCGCAAGGCTTGCTGGCGTTGCGCCTCCGTTTCTGCATCGATAAGATCTGCAATGCCCTCAGCTTCCGCCAGATCCAACTTGCCATTGGCAAACGCGCGCCGGGAAAATTCACCTGGCTCTGCCAGCCGACATTCTGCCAGTCCGACGAGAGCCACCAGCAGGCTCGAGATAACGGCGGGCCCACCATGGACGTGAAACTCGGCGCAATCTTCGCCAGTGAAACTTGCAGGCCCGGGCAGCCACAGCACAATGCCGCGGTCTATGTCTTCACCGGATTTGGGATCACGCAGTGTGCGCAGCACGGCACGTCTGGGGCTTGGCAGTTGACCTGCGAGCGCCTCAATAAATGCGCCGGACTGAGAGCCCGTGACGCGCACCACGCCAACCCCTGCCCGACCCGCAGCGGTTGATAATGCGCATATCGTTTGCGTGTTCAAGTTGGTCATCAAACCTGTGTGGTGGGACGGGGTCTTAAAGCTGTGCTAGATCAAACTGCACTAATTCGAAATCGATTTAGTGCAGATAATTTGATCTATTCCAAAGTGTTAGAGCATCTTATCTGCGTTTACCAAACGCAGGATGCTCTAGCACGGCAGTAATCCACCAATCTTGCACATGGAACGCCCACATGAGCGAAAATCGCCTCCACCTTGAGACAAGCCCTTACCTATTGCAACACAAGGATAATCCAGTCCATTGGCGGGCCTGGAATAAGACGGCGCTGGATGACGCGAAAGCAACCGGCAAGCCCATTTTATTGTCTGTCGGCTACGCGGCATGCCACTGGTGCCATGTCATGGCGCACGAAAGTTTTGAAGATCAAGCGACCGCCGATATCATGAACGATTTGTTCGTCAACATCAAAGTCGACCGCGAAGAACGCCCCGACATCGACGCCATTTATATGGGCGCTTTGCATCAGTTGGGGCAGCGTGGCGGCTGGCCTTTAACGATGTTTTTAGACAGCGACGGGCAACCATTTTGGGGCGGTACTTATTTTCCAAAAACACCGATGCATGGTCAGCCTGCATTTCAAGATGTGTTGCGCCAGGTCGCGGAGATATATGGCAGTCAAAAAGACAAGGTCGCCCACAACGCCAAAGCGATCATCGATGCGTTGAAGCAAACTCGCCCAGACGTGGGTCCTGACATTTCTGATGAAATGATCGAGGATTTGACAGCACGCATGGTGCGCGCGGTTGATCCTGATTACGGTGGCATCAATGGCGCACCAAAATTCCCGCAATGGAGTTTTTTCTGGCTGCTGTGGCGTGGCGCAAAACGCTACCGGCAACCAGAGGCACAAAAGGCCGTTGAAACGACCCTGCACTGGATCTGCCAAGGCGGTATTTATGATCATCTCGCGGGTGGGTTTGCACGCTATGCCGTGGATGAAAAATGGCTGGTGCCGCATTTCGAAAAAATGTTGTATGACAATGCCTTACTCCTCGATTTGATGACTGACGTCTGGCGTGAAAATCAGTCGCCTCTGCTCAAACAGCGTGTCCATGAAACCGTCTCCTGGCTGCTTAGTGAAATGGTGGCAGAAGACGGTGGTTTTGCAGCCTCTTTGGACGCAGATTCTGAAGCCAAAGAAGGCAAGTTTTATGTCTGGTCATTAGATGAAATTCGAAACGTTTTAGGTGAAGAAGACGCAACTTTTTTTGCTGAATGGTATGACGTATCAGAGGATGGAAATTGGGAAGGGACATCCATTCTCAACCGCCTCAAGCATTCGCGACTTGGCAGTGAGGAAGTCGAAGCCCGCCTTGCCACATTGCGCGATAAGCTGTTGGCCGCGCGCACCGCGCGTGTTCGCCCCGGATGGGATGATAAAGTTCTAGCGGACTGGAACGGTTTGATGATTGCGGCCTTGGCGCGCGCCGCACGTGTGTTCAATCTACCAACATGGCTTGAAGCGGCAGAAAAAGCATTTGGCTTTGTGTGCTCAAAAATGGTTCACGATGGCCGTCTCTCGCATGCCTATCGTGTGGGCAAAACAACGGCTCCCGCCACTGCCAGCGATTACGCGAATATGATTTGGGCTGCATTGAGATTGCATGAAGTGACACTCAATAATGACTACCTCGTGCAAGCCGAAGCCTGGACCAAACGCCTCAATGGTAAATATTGGATGGCAGACACAGGCGGCTACGCCATGACTGCCGACGACACGGATGATGTTATTCTCCGCATGCGGTCGGCTGCAGATGACGCAACTCCCAATGCCAATGGCGTCATGCTGTCAAACTTGGCTCAATTGTTCGTGGTGACGGGCAACACGGCGTATCAAAGCCGAGCTGAAGACCTAAGGTCTGCTTTTTCGGCAGATATTGCCGCCAACCTCGTTGCACATAGCGGTTTTGTGGCGGCCAGCCTTGATCTGATCGCGCCACAGTTGATCGTGATTTCAGCGCAGAATGACCCCACGAACCAACCGCTCACGGAACAATTGAACACTGTTTCATTGCCAGGCGCGTTTGAGTATGTTGTTGATCAAAGTCAAAATCTACACGACCTAGCCGCAGGTATTGCTGACAAACCAGCTGTTGGCAATGAGACGACAGGCTACTGCTGCGTTGGCCCACAATGCTCACCACCGACACAACGAGCAGACGACTTCGCTCAGCTTTTAAAGCAAACACGCTCGGCATAGCGTAACATTGCGCTGTAATGTTTCAGGTGTTCCTCACGGAACAGAAACCATTTGCAAAAGCATCTAACGTTAGATGCTGCAATAGGTTTTAAGATGACCTCGCAGCCCTTTGGTCAGGGCACTTCGTGTTTACATTCTATCACCGAAGTGCAATCGCCGCGATTGATCAACCTTGTTTGACGTATGGAGTATCAAATGTCGGTTTTAAATGGCATCGTGCGTTACGGTTACGCCCCCTTCATGCTGTTGGGGCTTAACGGTGTAGCATTTTGGATCGTATCTCAGGGCTACCACTATGGTTGGTTGGCCTTGCTACTTATTTTTGCATTTGCCGCTGCTCATGTGGCTGAACACATCGCGCCGTGGTTCGATGAGTGGAATGATCCTCATCATGATGACCCGGCAAATCTGGCTCACGCAATTGTTTATGAAGCCTCCAACATCAACGGTATTCTTATAATCCCGCTGATTGTTTGGTTGTTCCCTGTCAATGGTATTTGGCCGACAGACTGGCCGCTCATTGGCCAACTGTTAATAGCCATTGTCATCGCGGACTTTGCCTTCATGTTCGTCCACTGGATGAGCCATAAGTATCCGCTGTTATGGCGCTTACATGCTGTCCACCATGGCGTAGATCGCCTCTATGGGTTTAACGGCCTGGTGCGCCACCCGCTGCATCAAATCCTTGATATGGTGGTGGCAACGTTGCCATTGGTGCTGCTGGGCATGCCAGTACAGGTAGCTGTGCTGCTTGGCTTTGCCGTCTCAATTCAATTGATTGTACAGCACTCCAACGTTGCTGCAGCCCTTGGCCCATTCCGTAACGTAATGTCGATTGGTCAAATCCATCACTTGCACCACGTTAACTGGGGCAAGGAAGGGGATTGCAACTTCGGACTGTTCCTGACGCTATGGGATCGCATTTTTGGTACATTCCACCCACAAGCCCCCCGGCCGATTACAGCCTCTGACATGGGTATTGATGAGGTGCCGAACTTCCCAAAAACCTATCTTGAACAGCTCATCTTCCCGTTTGTCTATAAACCAGGTCAAGGCGAGCCTGAGCGCTATAAGGCAAAGACAACTGCGGCAACGATAGCGCGTAAAGAACACGACGCGCAGGACGCTCACTTCTGGAACGCCACATGCCGCTGAATAGAACCCTTTGGCTAAATAAATAAAAAGGGCGCCGTGCATGTTAGCCGGCACCCTTTTTTATAGTCGCAATAACAACACTTACGTATTCATCGAATCGAAGAACTCACCATTGGTCTTAGTTGATTTAAGTTTGTCGATAAGGAACTCAATGGCGTCCATGGTCCCCATTGGATTGAGGATACGGCGCAGTACATAGACCTTCTTAAGTTGGTCTTTCGGTACCAAAAGGTCTTCTTTCCGTGTGCCAGAGCGGGCCACATCAATGGCTGGAAAGACGCGCTTATCAGAGGCTTTGCGATCCAAGATAAGTTCTGAGTTACCGGTACCTTTGAATTCTTCAAAGATCACTTCGTCCATGCGCGAACCGGTATCAACAAGCGCTGTCGCGATAATCGTCAACGAGCCACCTTCTTCGATATTACGAGCCGCACCAAAGAAACGCTTTGGCCGCTGCAAGGCATTGGAATCGACACCGCCTGTCAAAACCTTACCGGACGACGGCACGACGGTGTTGTACGCCCGTCCAAGACGGGTAATGGAGTCCAACAGAATCACTACATCGCGTTTGTGTTCGACTAGGCGCTTGGCCTTTTCGATGACCATTTCTGATACCTGCACGTGGCGTGAGGGCGGTTCATCAAAGGTCGATGAAATCACTTCACCTTTCACAGACCGCTGCATATCGGTGACTTCTTCAGGTCGCTCATCAATCAGCAACACAATCAGATAGCACTCGGGATGGTTGGCCGTGATCGAATGGGCAATGTTCTGCAACAGTACAGTTTTACCCGTACGTGGTGGTGCCACAATCAGACCACGTTGGCCTTTTCCAAGAGGGGCCACGATATCAATCACACGCGCTGAAAAATCTTTAATCGTTGGGTCTTCGATTTCCATTTTGACCCACTCTGTTGGATAGAGTGGCGTCAGATTGTCGAAGTGAATTTTGTGCTTGGCTGCCTCAGGCTCTTCAAAATTGATCTTATTGACTTTGAGAAGAGCAAAGTAGCGCTCGCCATCTTTAGGACTGCGAATTTCGCCTTCAACCGTATCACCGGTGCGCAAAGCAAAACGACGGATCTGCGAGGGGGAAATGTAAATATCATCCGGGCCTGGCAGGTAGTTGGCGTCGGGTGAGCGCAAGAAGCCAAAGCCGTCCTGCAATACCTCAACAACGCCATCGGCGGTAATATCAATATCTTGCGATGCCAGTTGCTTCAGTGTGGCAAACATTAATTCCTGTTTGCGCAATGTGCTGGCGTTCTCAACACCAACCTCTTCCGCAAAGCTCAACAGCTCTGGCGGTGTCTTGAGTTTCAAATCCTCAAGCTTCATGTCTTCCATATTTATCTCCGCGAGCGGCGTGGCGATATCAGACGGGTTGATAAAAAAGGAGCCAGGCCGGGTAATTCAAAAGGTGGGAATTCCTGCATACCCATCACTGCGGATCAGAAAGTCTGGTTCTGGTTGTGATGGGGTGGCGGCCAAGTCGGGCCAAGCCTCAGGAATGGACCCCATATAACAGATTGATAGCAAAATTCAAAATCAGCACACCAACCTGCGCCGTGCTGCCGCAGGTGCCTAATTCGCAATTCAGTTTCTTAGAACGGTTTAACCACAGCCAGGATGACGATCACCACCATCAATAGCGTCGGTACCTCGTTAACCGTGCGGTAAAACGCATTGCTATTGGCGTTTGCATCCCGTTCAAACGCCTTGTGCCAAGACACGCACTTGCCATGAAAAGCACTGATCACGAGGACAAGTGCAAGTTTAGCGAGAAACCAGCCATCCAGGTAGAAGGTATAACCCCAGGCCAGCAGCCCACCAGTAATCCATGTCACCAACATAGCCGGCGTCATGATGATCCCAATCAGCCGGTGTTCCATGGTCTTAAAGGTTTCAGAGGACTCGGACCCAACTGTCGCATTGGCATGATAGGCCAACAGTCGGGGGAGATAAAACAATCCCGCCAGCCAAGAAATCACAGCCATCATGTGAACGGCCTTGACCCAAGGCAGAAGCCAGTCCATGCAATTTAAACTCCGTTTTGACGCACCCGATCAACCAGCCGTGCGACATGTTCTGGCGGCGTTTGTGGCACGATTCCATGACCCAGGTTGAAAATAAACCTCTTGCCGTGCATGGCCTCTAAAATAGCGTCGACTGCGCGGTCCAGCGCCTCACCGCCGCTGACCAGCAACAACGGATCTAAATTACCCTGAACCGCCACGCCAGCACCACTGAGCTCGTTTGCCATAAACGACAACGGCATGGCGGTGTCGCAACTGACGCCATCGACGTGCGTCTGTTGCACAAATTTCAAACTGCTCATACCAGCACCACGCGGAAACCCAATCACCGGTACATCTGGATGTGCTTTGGCCAATGCCTGGCGAATTTTCACTGTCGGCGCAACCACCCAGCGATCAAATTCAGAGTCTGGAAGACTGCCTGCCCAGCTATCAAAAATCTGCAACGCATCGGCACCGGCCTTCACCTGCTGGCTAAGATAGTCAATCGAAGCAGTAACCAGTAGGTCTATCAGGCGCTGAAAACCTTCAGGATCACGATAAGCAAACAGGCGGGCTGCGGCCTGATCAGGCGAACCGCGCCCACCGACCATGTAGGTTGCAACCGTCCACGGCGCGCCGCAAAAGCCAATTAATGCCGTCTCTTTTGGCAAATCCTGTTTGAGACGGGCAACCGTTTCTGAAACACGACCGAATTTTTCAGCCGTTGCCGATAGATCCAGCGATTTTAAGCCAGCTGCTTCTGTAATTGGCTCGAGCCGCGGCCCCTCACCTTCCACAAAACGTACGCCCTGGCCGAGCGCATCAGGAACCACCAGGATATCTGAAAACAAGATTGCTGCATCGAAGCCATAGCGACGGATCGGCTGCAGGGTCACCTCGGCTGCTAATTCAGGCGTGTAACAAAGGTTAAGAAATTCACCAGCCGTTTTGCGCACCTGGCGATACTCCGGCAGATAGCGTCCTGCCTGTCGCATCAGCCAAATAGGCGGTGGCTCAACTGGAGTTCCGAGGAGCGGAGAAAGGAAACGGGACATTGCAAAATCCTAGGCACTTAGTGAGGTTTTCCACCATTCCCGTTTGCGCCTTTAAACTCTTAAAAGAGTCTATGAAGATTACTATTATTGTTATTAGGGCTGGGGAGTGTGGGAATATCTCAGTTGTGCAGGGGTTATCCAAGTTTGGTTGGGCTGTGTAAACACTAGGTCGCTAGATCTAGCGTTTGCCATGGCCTGTGCCCACTAGGGAGAATATTTCAAGCCACTGTCAATGTGTTATAGCGCTCTTTGCATCACCAACTGATGTGAAGTGCGTGTCGAAAACCCTGTGTAAGCGATAGATAGATTTGGCGCTCATGTACCATCCTGTTTGTTCCGTGCGTGAGCTGTGATCTGCGCTCATTGTTGCTATGTTCTGGTATAACCCTGGTATTGTCCTCATCAGTCCTTTCAGGTGAGATCAGCAACGTGAATAACCCGGATTTTATCCACCAATGTCCAACAGCCAATCGCGCTCCATTCATTTGCATCTCGTTTCAGATGCAACAGGAGAAACGTTGATCTCAATTTCAAAAGCGGTGATGGCGCAGTATGAAGGTATCACCGCGCAAGAGCATACGCACATGTTGGTGCGCTCGACGCGGCAAATGAATCGCGCTCTGGAAAAGATTGAGCTGCAACCTGGTATCGTGCTGCACACGGTTGTCAATATGAAGCTCGTTGCTGAATTGGAAAAGCGTTGCAATCAGCTCAAGGTACCGGCTATCCCTGTGCTCGATGGCATTATTAAAACGTTTGATCAGTATTTGGGTGCGGCCCACAAGCCAACAATCTCAGGTCAACACGCGCTTGACGCCAGTTATTTCCGTCGGATCGATGCCCTGAATTTTACAATGGAGCATGATGATGCCGTCTGCCAGATAATGTCAATGACGCTGACATCGTGCTGCTCGGCATATCGCGCACCACTAAAACGCCAACTGGTATCTATCTGGCGCAACGTGGCTACAAGACGGCCAATGTGCCTTTGGTGCCGTCACTACCGTTTCCAAAAGCACTCAAGGAACCACACAATGCTTTCGTTGTGTGTCTGATCGCGAGTCCTGACCGGATTGCGGAAGTACGTATGAACCGATCAAAACTGCTGTCGGACAAAGATCTGGATGATTATATTGATCGCGCCCAAATTTCTGAGGAAATTTCCTATTCACGTCGGATCTGCGCGCGAAATGGCTGGCCGGTGATCGATGTTACCCGTCGTTCTGTAGAAGAAACTGCCGCTACAATCCTGCAATTAATGCATGATCGTGATGCAGAAAAGTTTAAATAGGGATCTCAAAGTGAGAGTTGGCTCTGAATCAGAAACGGCCAAGGGAATAGTTTTGGCGTCGGGAAGTCGTATTCGGCGTCAGTTGTTGCAAGCTGCTGGCATCTCTTTCACCGTTGCACCAGCTGACCTTGATGAATATGAAATTCGCAAAGACTTAGCATCACAACCAGGTGGTGCTGGCCCGGATGCAATTGCGTTGGCACTGGCAACGGCCAAAGCAGAATTGATGTCAGAGGACCATCCCGACACCTTGGTCATAGGATGTGATCAGACGCTTTATTTTGATGGAAAAATCTTTGAAAAATCAAAAGACCTTGCCGCTGCGCGCGCGACGCTTTTGAGCTTTCGTAAAAAAACACACCGTCTTTACTCTGCTGTAGCCCTCGTGGATGAAGGTCAACTTATTTGGTCTACTGTTTTGCACGCTGATTTAACGATGCGAAACTTCAGCGAGGCTTTTGTTGATGATTACTTGGCACGCCTTGGATCCGAGGCCTTGGAATCGCTCGGTGGATATCAGCTTGAGGGTCACGGTATTCAATTGTTCGACAAAATTGAAGGTGATTATTTTACCGTGCTCGGACTGCCGCTGCTGGCGCTCATTAATGAGCTTCGTCAACAAAAAGTGCTACTGATATGACGCGTTCCAGTGTCACAAAGCGCGCCTGTGTAATTGGCTGGCCGATTGAGCATTCCAGATCACCGATGATACATGGCGCTTGGCTGAAACAGTATGGTATTGATGGATCGTATACGCGTGAAGCGGTGAAACCTGACGACGTTGCTGACTTTCTAGGAAATCTTGGTGCGCATGGTTTTGTGGGCTGCAATGTCACGGTGCCGCACAAAGAAGCCGCATACCTAGCCGCTGACGTAAAGCACGATGCGGCGAAAGCTGTTGGTGCCGCCAATACACTTTGGATTGAAGATGACCGGCTGCATGCGACCAACACCGATACCTATGGTTTCATGGCCTATCTCAATCAAATGGCACCGAGCTGGAAAAAGGTCGACAAACCTGCCGTTGTGCTTGGCGCTGGTGGTGCTGCACGGGCAATCATTTATGGGTTGATGGAGGCAGCGTGCTCAGAGGTGCTGGTGCTCAACCGGACCAAGGCACGGGCCGAACAGGTGCGCGCGCATTTTGGTGAAAATATCAACGTTGTGGCGTGGGCCCAACGCAATGATGCGATAACGAGCGCGAGCCTGATTATCAATACCACCAGTTTGGGGATGAACAGTAACGGTCAACCCGACGTAGATTTGTCACGCGTGGATGATGCATGCGTGGTGGCCGACATTGTCTACACACCATTGGAAACAGCATTTCTGAATGCTGCAAAAGATCGCGGCCTGATCACGGTTGATGGGCTGGGTATGTTGTTGCATCAGGCTGTGCCCAGTTTTGAAAAATGGTTTGGGGTCCGCCCAACCGTGACGGATGACCTTTATCAACGGGTTGCCGACGATGTCAGGAGGGGCCAGTGCTGATCATTGGACTGACAGGCTCCATTGGTATGGGAAAAACCACAACGGCCGAAGCCTTGCGTCAGCACGGTATTGCCGTTTTGGATGCTGACCAAGTGGTGCACGATCTTTATGAAGGTGCGGCGGTGACTGAAATCGATGCGGCGTTTCCCGGGACCTCGGTTGATGGCAAGATTGATCGCCAGAAATTGAGCGCAGTGTTGGCAAAAGACCTTTCCGGATTTCAAACACTGGAAGCAATCGTCCATCCTTTGGTTCGGGCGGCTCAGTCTGAATTTCTCGATCAACAGCGGGCCAAAGGTGCACGTCTTGCCGTGTTAGAAATTCCTTTGCTGTTTGAAACCGGTGGAGAGGCGCGTGTTGACGTTGTGATTGTTGTTTCAGCCTCGCCTGAGGCGCAAAAAGCTCGCGTTTTAGAGCGTCAGGGCATGACCGCAGAAAAACTGGATCAGCTGCTGGCTCGGCAACTGCCTGACCAGCAAAAGCGTGCGCGTGCAGATTTCATTGTGGATACGGACGTAAAGCCGCACGAATCTGCCGCGCAAATCGTAGATATTTTGGCTCAAGTGACCGATCGTAAGGGCGAGGCTTTTGAGCGGTTTTGGCGTTAAATCAAATTATCTGCGTTTAATGAAACGTGAGGCTTGCTCTAGACGCCAAAGCAATTTCCGCCCGGTCGGTTGAATACTTCAGAAGGACAGATTCGTTGCGCGAAATCGTTCTCGATACTGAAACTACTGGTCTTGATGCGCGGGGTGCTGACCGAGTTATCGAAATAGGCTGCATCGAGATCTACAATCGCATCCCAACCGGTGAAGAGTACCACTGTTATATCAATCCAAAACGAGACGTACCTGCTGAAGCAGAAACGGTGCATGGCCTTTCAACCTCATTTTTGATGGATAAACCAACCTTTGATGCGGTTGCCAAAAATTTTCTGAACTTCATCAAGGATGACGTGCTTGTCATCCACAATGCGCCATTTGATATCGGTTTTTTGAACGCCGAGTTGAATCGCCTGGCAATACCAGCGCTCGAAATGGGTCGTGTCGTCGACACGTTACAGTTGGCTAGGCGCAAGCATCCGTCGGGTCCGAACAATCTCGATGCTTTGTGTAAACGGTACGGCATCGACAATTCCAAGCGCATTAAGCACGGCGCCTTGATGGATTCACTGCTGTTGGCAGACGTCTACGTTGAGTTGCTCGGTGAACGCCAAGCAGCACTTTCCTTGGCGGTTGATGGTGGGGGTTCAAATCGCGCTCATAAATCAGGTAACAAAAAAGCGGCATTGCAACGCCCTAAACCTTTAAAACCAAGGCTTACCGAGAATGAGATCCGCGCCCATCTGGCGTTTGTCAAAACCCTTGGCAAAGATCCGCTCTGGCAGCGTTATCTTGATGAAGATAAGACGCAAGATTAGACATGCCACACGTTTAACTAAACGCAGGTTGCTCTAGACCAACCTGCGAAAAGTTGGAACGCGACTTTGAGCAGATCAGTTGATCGCCAATCATGGGATAGAGCGTCGCGCAAATAGCTTGGCTGTGTACAACAAAAGGCGTGACGCTTTAGTTTGTCATCTTGGGATCAGGTGCACCAGCGTGCTTTTTGTTGTGGGCATAAAGAGCGCCAAAATCGACCGGATCCAAAAACAATGGCGGAAAACCACCTTCCCGCGTGATATCGGCAACCAGGCGGCGCAGAAATGGAAAGACTAATGTTGGGCAATGAATCAGCAAAAAGACTTCCAACGACTCTTCAGGAATATTTTTTACTTTAAACAGTCCGGCATAAATTAGTTCCAGATCATAAATCGTGCCCGAGGAATTGGCTGCCAGCGCTTTAAATTCAATGGCGCTTTCATAGTGACTATCACTCAGATGTTTGGCGTTCACATTGATCTGAACTTCGAGGTTGGGTTGTTCTTCCTTGTCATTGATTGGCTTGCCGATGCCGGGATTTTCAAACGACAGGTCCTTGATGTACTGACCAACAATTTGTGCCTGAACATCAGACACATCCTTGCCCACATCAGCGCTGCCGCCATTTGTTGAATGTTCGTTGTCTTCCATGGCGCTATGCTCGTTGTCGGTTGATATCAAAAGTGTGTAGTAGACCGCTGGCTATCATGGCAGGCAAGGCTCAGCAATGGGACGGATTGCTCTGGGTTGTGGCTAGAGCGTCAGCCGGGAGAGGGTTTAGGGCGCATCAAGGTCTTTGTAGTCAGCATCAATAATGATGTTGCCAGACCTGTCCCGGCCAGACCTGTCCCGACCAGACCGCCGGTTGCTTGACCTACCAGGTTTTTTCTCTTGAGATTCGTCAAGGCCACCAAGGCCCATACGTTGCGACAAGGCGCGGAGAATTTTCGATCCGAGCCATCGACGAACGCCCGGGACCAAAAATGCAAAGCCAATTCCATCGGTAAGCAGACCCGGGGTTAACAAAAAGGCACCTGCGAGCAAAAGGAAAACGCCATCCGCCACGGATTCAACCGGCATATGACCTTTGCGTAATGTCTCTTGCGCTCGCATCATCACCGACAAACCCTGCCATCTGAGCATCACCGTGCCCAAAATGGCGGTCAGAATAACAATTGAGAGGGTTGGCCAAAAACCGAAGCTATCTCCAGCTTTGATTAACAGCGCGATTTCCCAGCAGCGGAACGGCAATAAAAACCAACAGCAGGGCTATTCGCATCTTAATCTTCCGAATTAACCCGAAGACGGGCGACATTCTGTGCGGTGAAGAGGCTTGGTGGTTGAATCAACAGCCTAGTGGCCTAATATAGTCGTTATAACCAATCTCAACCTTTTTTCGGGACCATTGCCTATCAGCCTGCCACATTGATGGGGCCTGGACCAGACTTTATGACACTGGTACACGCCCCCCTCGATAGGCCCGCCGCTTAGGCATTGCTTGGAAAGTCGCCTCTTATGAACGATGGTACAATCGATGTATTCACGCTGATCGCACTGATTGCGGCAGTTGTGGTGGCGTTAAAGTTGCGCAGTGTGCTTGGGCAGCGCACCGATGACGATGATTCGCGCATCGAGCGCCACACACGCGAGCGTGAATTCGGCGATGACGACAAAGGGCATTCGGATAATGTTGTCACTTTGCCGACCGCACGTATTGATAACGATGAACTGCATCCTGAACCTCCGGAACAAACGGAGGAACAAATTCGCGAGAGCATCAAAGAGTTTGCCAAAAATGACGTTGGTTTGATCGAAGGCTTGGAAAGCATTCGCAGTGCGGATTCAAATTTTGATCCCAATCACTTCATTGAGGGTGCCAAACAGGCTTATGAGATGATCGTCACTGCCTATGCGGAAGGCAATCTCAAGGCGTTGCGCGAATTTTTGAGCGACGATGTCTACCGGTCGTTCGAAGATGCGGTTAACGCACGTGAAAAAGATGGTCTGATTCTCGACCAGACATTTGTCGGCATTACAAAGTCTAATGTGTTGGAAGCGGAAGTTAGCGATGGCGCGGCCAATGTCGTTGTGCGTTTCGGGAGTGAAATGATCACAGCAATACGGGACAAGTCTGGTGACGTGAAAGCCGGCGATCCTAATGTGGTGGAAGATATCACCGATATTTGGACCTTTAGCCGTGATGTTTCCACGGCCCGTGCGCGTGCTAATCCAAACTGGAAATTGATTGCGACACAGGCACCAAACTAGAGCGTCGCGCCTTTTCTTGTACACACTGAAGCTATTTGCTCAACGCTCTATCTCATGACCACGATCATGCCTTAACTGAATACTTGCTATGTCCCAACCAGATGTCAGCTTTGAACCCGTTAGCTTTGCTGACCTCGAAGGCTGGTATGACGACGCGCACCTGAAGGCGTTTCAGGCGTTTCAGGCCTCGAGCCGTCGGCTGCTCGCTATTGCATCTGACGGAACTGGTCATCTCGGCAAAGTACCTTCGTCAGATCTGCTTGCAGTGGCAGAGCATTCCCTCGCTGAGCAATGTGACGTGGCAACGGATAAAGCAGCACGTCTTTTTTTTGAGCTTTATTTTGTGCCGCATGGGGTTGTCTATGTCTCGTGTCCCGGACTGATGACAGGATACTATGAGCCGATACTAAAAGCTTCACAAACGAAACGCGATGGCTATCCGGTGCAGTTATTGCGGCGACCCAAGCAGTTGATCAATCTGGTTTCTGAAGCTGATCGTGGCCAATTTGGCGATCAACTCACGCATGCACTTAAAACGCCTGATGGTCCGGCACCTTGTCCAACTCGGTCCGAGATTGAACAAGGTGCGCTGGCCGATCAAGACTTAGCATTTGCATGGTTGAAGTGCCCGGTTGAGGCCTTCTTCCTGCATGTTGAAGGTTCCGGTATCCTTGAGTTTGAAGACGGCACCACCGAGCGCGTCACCTATGATGGTAAAAACGGCCATTCCTATACCTCGGTTGGTCGACACTTGATTGATCAAGGCGTCTTTCAGAAAGGAGAATTGACCTTCCAGGCGTTGAAGTCTTGGCTTCAAGCCGACCTAGACCGTGCTCGTGAGGTACTGTGGAAGAATGAGTCCTACATTTTCTTCCGCCCTTTGACAGACGATGAGCCCAACGGTGCGTTGGGTGTCATGCAAATTCCCTT
>CBDFNK010000022.1:0-309990 GCA_965250205.1 Hyphomicrobiaceae bacterium | reverse complement strand
GGCTGCCTTTGCAGATCTTAATGTTGCACGTCGGGTTTATGTGCACATCAACAATTCAAACCCAGTACTGGATGAAAATTCTGAAGCCCGAAAGGCTGTTGAGGCTGCGGGTTGGGATGTTGGCTACGATGGCATGGAGATACGATTGTGAATGAGATGTCGAACCCCAAGACTGCAAACGCGCCAATGATGAGCGTGGAAGATTTTGAAGCCGCGATCCGCGCCGTCGGCGCTGAGCGCTACCATGACAAGCATCCATTTCATCAAAGGTTGCATGGTGGAAAACTGAAAAAAAGCCAGGTGCAGGCCTGGGCACTAAACCGCTACTGCTATCAAGCGGGCGTGCCGCGCAAGGATGCAGCCCTCATGTCGCGCCTACATGATCGCGAATTGCGTCGTGAATGGCTGCATCGCATTCACGACCATGATGGTCTGCCACCTGAAGAGCCAGGCGGTATTGAGCGCTGGTTGATTCTGACTGACGGCCTTGGTCTTGATCGTGACTACGTTTCGTCTCGCGAAGGGGCTTTACCTGCTACCAAATTTGCCGTTGAAGCCTATGTTCATTTTGTACGCGAACAACCTCTCGTAATCGCTGTCGCCTCGTCACTGACAGAACTGTTCGCCCCAAAAATCCACAAAGAACGCATCGCAGGCATGCTCGAAAACTATCCTGACTTTATTGATGACAAGGTCATGGCTTACTTCAAACGGCGCTTAAACCAAGCCCCACGCGATGCCAACTTCGCCTTGAAATATGTACTCCAAAACGCGGCCAATCGCGAAGAGCAGGATGCCTGCGTTGCCGCTGTGCAATTCAAATGCGACGTGCTTTGGGCGCAATTGGATGCGCTCTATCACGCCTACTGCGAACCAGGGAATATCCCCCCAGGCTCGTTCAAACCGGAGGGCATTTAAGTGTCCGATTCAGCCCCACGCCAACGCGTCATCGTCGACGTAAGTTCAAAACTCGTTATGCCACGCCACATAAAATTGCGCCACGATACTGAACGCGAGCGCTGGATTATTCTAGCACCTGAACGCCTGTTTGATCCGGATGATATTGCTGTCGAAGTTTTGAAACTTTGTGATGGTGACCGCAGCGTCAATGACATCGTCAAAGTGATGACGAAAGAGTACAATGCACCGGTAGATGAAATTTTGAGCGACATCATCACCATGTTGCAAGACTTGTCAGACAAAGGCGTGGTTATCGCCCAATAGAAGATAAAGGGCACAAAGCACCACTTTCGTGGCACGTCACAGCCTGGACCAGTAGCGATGGTTGAAAGTAACGACGGTTGAATTTGAGGTGCCCCAGTTGTTGAAGGGCACTAGGAGCCTGAAGATGGATGAACAAACACCAAAGCACGTTTCAGAAAACGGAATGCCTGTAGGTGCTCGTGAAACGGATGATGCTCCGGTTGAAAACCTAGCCAATGAAGACGAAGCGTGCGCGCGTGCACCCATTGGCATGTTGTGCGAACTCACGCACCGCTGCCCGCTGCAGTGCCCATATTGCTCCAACCCGGTTGACCTGGAGCGCGCAAATACAGAGATGACTACCGAGCAGTGGCAGGATTTGATGCGCCAGGCTGCTGATCTAGGTGTGTTGCAAATCCATTTGTCGGGTGGTGAACCTGCGGCGCGCAAAGATCTTGAAGACATCGTCAAGGTGGCTGCAGAAGTTGGACTCTACACCAACCTGATTACGGCAGCTGTGACCTTAACGCGGGACCGGGTTGAGAAACTGCGCGATCTCGGCCTCGACCACGTGCAAATTTCAATCCAGGACATTGAGCCGGGTAATGCGAACAAAATTTCTGGTTATAAAAACGGTCTTCAAAAGAAAATTGAAGTCGCAAAGTGGGTCAAAGAATTTGGCATGCCTTTGACAATCAATGCGCCGATTCATCGCCACAACATTAAAAGTGTTCCGCAGATGATCGACTTTGCCGTTGAGATGGGTGCCGGGCGCATTGAGGTCGCACACGTTCAATATTACGCCTGGGCGCTTTTAAATCGTACTGCATTGATGCCAACGCGCGAAGACTTTAACGAAGCAGCCAAATATGTCGAAGCTGCGCGCGAGCGGCTCAAAGGCATCCTGGTCATCGACGCCGTAGTGCCAGACTATTACGCCAAATATCCAAAACCCTGCATGGGCGGGTGGGGCCGTGGCATTGTCAACATCACGCCACAAGGTCGCGTGCTGCCATGCCATGCCTCTGAATCCATCAAAGGCATGACGTTCGACAACATCACGGACAAGTCGCTGGCTGAGATTTGGCTTAACGGCGAAGCGTTTAACAAATATCGCGGTACGAGCTGGATGAAAGAGCCGTGTCGGTCGTGTGATCGCAAAGAGATTGATTATGGTGGCTGCCGCTGCCAGGCCTTTGCATTAGCAGGTGATGCTGCCAATACCGATCCGGCCTGTTCGCTGTCCTCGCTCCACGAAGAATGGGCTAATGTGGCCGAAAAAGAGAGCCATGCACCGTCGACGGAATTTGTCTATCGGCGCCTAGGGGGTGCCAAAAAAGCGGGTACCAACCCGGCCTAGAGCACGCCTAGCGTTTACTCAAACGCAGATTAAGATGCTCTAACACTTTGATCTAGCGCTTAAGAATTCATGGTTTTTTTTGTGTTCACCATCTCCCTTCGCTGAAAAATCACTTTTTCTGGCAGTGCGGCAATGTGTTCACAGCACATTCAGGGCGAAATCGCCATAATGTTGGACTAGAGTGCCTTGGGATGTACCACTCGTCGCTCGCATGAAAAACTTCGGAGGAACTGGTTTAATGAAGAAATGGCTTCTCGCTGCAGGTCTCGCCCTGATTGCCCCAACACTCGCGATTGCTGAGGGTGATCCTGCAAAAGGCAAAAAGAAATTCGCCAAGTGCAAGGCCTGTCATCAGGTTGGCCCCGATGCCAAAAACGCTCTTGGCCCACAACTCAATGGCATTGTCGGCCGCAAGGCAGGCACTGCGGAAGGCTATCAGTATTCTGATGCCGTGAAAAACTCTGGCATCACGTGGACTGAAGAAAACCTGCTCAAGTGGATCGGCAAAGTCAAAATTGATGGCAAGAACAAGCCAACCAGCAAAACAATGATCCCAGGCAACAGAATGCTGTTCCCAGGTGTTAAAGAAAAGCACGCTAAGAACATCGTTGCTTATCTCAAGTCACTGCAGTAGCCAGCGCACATCTAAACGCACACTGCTGCGAAGAAATTTTAGCCGCAGATCTTTAATGAGATCTGCGGCTTATTTTATTTAATGGTTTTTACACGTGGCGGATCGAATGGATCCAGTTCAAACACGCTCCCTTGATCAACCTCTTCAAGCCACGACGTTACGGTTTTACCTTTGATCACAAATTCAGGTGCAATGTCATTCAGAGGCACCAAAACAAATGCGCGCTCGGTAATCAGTGGATGTGGCAGGGTCAGCTCCGGATCGTCTTGACTAACATCTTTGTAGACCAGAACATCAAGGTCAATCACCCGTGGGCCCCAGCGCTTTTCACGAACCCGCCCCAACTCGTTTTCAATACCTTGGCAGACATGAAGCAGCGCAAGCGGACTAAGCGAGGTGGCAACGCCCAAACAGGCATTGACAAACCAATCCTGGTCTTCCTCACCCCAGGCCGCCGTTCGATAGAGTTTGGAACGCGCGAGAACATCAATCTCGCGATGCGATTCGAGCAACGCTGTGGCCTGCTCGAGATTGCCCACCTTGTCGCCGATATTCGAACCGAGCGCGATAATGGAATCCATTGATCGTGTCATAATTCCCTCCGCACACAAACACACCTCACTTCGCCAAATGAGCCACTAGATCAACCTGCGAAAAGTTGGGTTCGACTTTGAGCAGATAAGTTGATCGCCAACCATGAGATAGAGCCATGTGATAGAGCGTTGAGCTAATAGCTTAGTGAGCACAAGAAAAGGCTCGGGCCTCTAGAGCACGCTTAGCGTTTCATCAACCGCCGATAATTTGACCTAGTCATACTTGGATATAAGCAAAACGCTGGTCCGTTTCAGGTGTGCCTTCAAGGGTGGTGTCCTCTTTACCAGGTTGCAATGCACAACCTCTTCGATCTTTTTCGCCAGCGTTCGATCTTTTTCCGTAATGCCTTTGGCAGAATGGGTCATCAGACGCACTTCAACCCAGGCGTAAGACGCCGTGATATCGGGGTGATCAAGCGGCCTCAGACAGATGTCCAACCGTTGCAATCACCATCAAGGTTCCTTTCCAGCCATGGGTCTTGTAGGTTCGCCGGACCCAGCCGTCCTCCAATCGCCAGTTTGGCAAATTTTCTTTAAGCCAAGACGTAACCTCAGCCTCAGACATGGCGATTTCTCTGGTGTCTGACATGTTGATCTCTCCTCACGCTTGGGTGACAGTGCGCCCATTCTCAGCGACCCTACTGCTATTGGCGCGTTAGACGCAATTGATAGCCTCAACCCTCAAGGACACCCCCGTTGCCCCCTTTGGAAACTGCATCCCGACAAAAGATCCGCGTCAGAGCGCCTGCGCGTCTTCATTTGGGGTTTCTGGATCCAGACGGCGCGCTTGGACGCCAATTTGGCAGCATCGGCCTTGCGATCTCAGATCCAGCAACAGAAATTGTAATCAATCGCGCGGACCAGACAGACCTCTCAGGGTACGAGCAACCACGGGCGCAAAAGCTGCTCGCCACCTTTCAAAAAGCACTCAACATTGAGGGCCAAATTAATGTCGCCATCAAAAGCGCCATACCGGCCCACGCGGGTCTTGGCTCAGGCACGCAATTGGCACTTGCACTTAGCGCCGGACTGCAAACCATTGCTGGCCAAAAAGTCATTTCTGATGATCTTGGCGCAATTGTCAGCCGCGGTGCACGCTCTGCCATTGGAATTGCCGCATTTGAACACGGTGGCTTCATTATTGACGGCGGCAAAAGCGACGCAGAACACCCGCCTCCTGTAATCGCCCACGCCAAAGTCCCAGAGCAGTGGCGCATCGTGTTGGCCCTCGACACACAAGCGCAGGGCATCCACGGCAAGCGTGAATTGGAGGCTTTCGCAAAACTCAGTCCGCTGTCCAAGACCACCGCTGCGCATCTCTGCCATGTCACCATGATGCAGATGTTGCCGGCGCTACACGATCAGGACCTGGCTGCATTCGGAGCCGCTGTCTCCGAGATGCAATCGATCGTTGGCGGATATTTTGCCCCAGCGCAGGGTGGCAGCGCCTTTGCAAGCCCTCGGGTCGAACAAATTGTCCGAAAAATGGGAGACCTTGGTGGTCAAGGCCTCGGGCAAAGCTCGTGGGGACCAACTGGATTTGCCTTCTTTAAAAGCCCGGATGCGGCTGAACGCCTCTATACGACTTTGGTAGAAGAGGCTAAGGCATCGGGACTGGATCTCCAGGTCGTTTCAGGGCGCAACCACGGCGCTCAGATTAATCTGGCTAACGGGCCTGCCCCCCACCACCACTCTCACGACGGAAGCTGAGAATAGAATGAGCGATGCCCGGACAATCCTGCATATGCTGGAACCCAACAAACATGTGAGCCCGTTTGACGTGAACATGGCGGCTGATGCTGGCTACAAAACAATTATTCCGTACACAAACGTATCGCTTGATGAGGTGCGCCCGCTGGTCCGGGACGCCATCTTCTCGCGGCCACCTGATCATGGAGTGCAGACCGGTTTCTTTTTTGGCGGCAAAGACACCATCCTGGCGCTTGATATGATCAAGGCGGCCAAAGAGGCACTGGTGCCTCCGTTCCAACTTTCTACGTTTGCTGACCCCGCAGGATCGTTCACCACCGCTGCCGCGATGGTTGCCCTTGTTGAAAAAATTCTGAAACAAAAACTGGGTCGCAGCTTGAAGGGCACCAAAATTGCGATCTTCGGTGCCACCGGTGTTGTGGGTTTTGCCTCCTCAATCATCTCGGCGCTCGAAGGTGCCCATGTTCAGCTCGTCGCCCATCGCGGGGTTGATCGTGTGATTAAAGCAGCGGCTGTGTCCAAAGAACGTTTTGGCGTTGATCTTGAACCTGTGGCCAGTGAGACGCCCGAACAAAAAGCGGATATCATTGCTAACGCCGAAATCATTTATGCGGCAGCAGCAGCCGGTGTGCAGGTCGTTTCTAAAGAAGACAAAGAGCATGCCAAAAAGCTTCTGGTCGTTGCCGATGTGAATGCTGTCCCTCCACCAGGTGTTGAAGGCATAGAGCTGTTCATGAATGGCGAACAAATTCCGGGCTGCGATGCATTGGGCGTTGGTCCACTTGCCATTGGCGATGTGAAATACAAGACACAATCTGATCTTCTCAAGCAGATGATCGATGCGACCGAAGCCCAGCACTTTGACTTTCGCGACGCATTCAAGACGGCCCGTGGTCTCGTAAGTTAAGGCAAGCGCGTGCCAGAGGAACCCGTCCTCATTGCAGCCTTATCCGGGCGGGCGTTGGCAGCCTCGGCCAAGCGGGCAGGTTATCGCCCACTGGTCGTTGATTGTTTTGGCGATCAAGATCTGGCGTGCAATCCTAGTGACAAAATTTGCCTTCCAGCGCGCATGCGTGTCGGCCTGCGCTCCAAGCCGTTGATCAAAGCCCTCAGCGTGCTGCAATCCAAGTGCGATCAACCCATCAAAGGCCTCATACTTGGAAGTGGCTTTGAAGACCGGCCGGGTCTGATCGACAAGCTTGCTGCTCAATTTCCGCTCCTTGGCACGGACGCCGACACAATAGCAGCCCTCAAAGACCCAGCTGTCTTTTTTGATCTGTTAGACAAACTCGCCATCGCTCACCCCGAAACAAATTCCGAAGCACCGAGCGATCCAAATGGCTGGCTCAGAAAACGTATCGGCGGCAGCGGAGGTTTGCACATAAAGCGCTGCACGCAATCCACCAAATCAACATCTAAAACCTATTTTCAACGTGACGTCTTTCAACATGACGGCATTCGCCATGACGGCCGGGGCCAGGCCGTTTCCGTCCTCGCCATTGCTGGCAAAGGTGGCCGGGCTTTTGCGCTTTCTAAACAATGGCCCTCACCTGCTCCTCAGACACCGTTTCGCTATGGCGGCGCGGTCAGTCATATTGAGTTACCTCGTGACCAAGAAACAGCCGTCCTGGAAGCCGCCTTGGCGATCACTGAAGCGGCTGACCTTAAAGGCCTTGCCTCGATTGATTTTCTTATCACCGCGGATGGCGTCTTCTGCCTTGAGATCAACCCAAGACCTGGCGCGACACTCGATGTCCACGATGATCCCAAAGGCTCACTGTTTCAAGCCCATATCATTGCCTGCCAGGGTGGTGATCCAGCCGCTTATTTGCAGGAAAATTGGGCATCGCCCAGGGCCAAAGCGTGCGCCGTTTTGTACGCTGACCAGGGCTCCATTCGGATCGAGACCAAAGCGTGGCCCGATTGGATAAGTGATCGCCCGCAAAACGGCGTACACCTCGCGCGTGGCCAACCCCTGGCCAGCGTGCATGCTGAGGGAACAACGGCTGAACAGGCAGAAGAATTATGCATTTCACGCCTCGCGAGCCTTGAAAAGATGCTGTATGACAGCCCCAACACAAAGGACCAATCGATATGACGGCAACTCTTGGCACCAGCCCCTCTGTTTCAGCAGGCGCTGCAAAATTGGTTGAGAATCTTGCAGCCAATGCCCGCGAATTGCGCTGCGATGTGGCCACCGGCGAAGCCGGCGAGCGCCAGATTGATCTTGGCGCAAACTGCACGGGAAGCCTAGAAGCAGGTCGCCAATTGGGTGAAATTTGCATGGGTGGCCTTGGCACCGTTGCCATCACTTCCAACAGCGGCCTTGAGCGTTGGCCTCTTGGCGTTGTGGTCCATTCCACCAACCCGGTCGTGGCCTGCCTTGCCAGCCAATACGCTGGCTGGACCATCTCAGAAGAAGACAGCGGTTTCTTTGCACTGGGTTCTGGGCCTGCGCGCGCACTATCCCGCGTTGAAGAGCTTTATAAAGAACTCAACTATGTCGATCATCACGACAAGGCTTCACTGGTGATAGAAGGTGACAAGGCCCCACCGGCATCCGTAGTTAAAACGGTCGCTGAAGCCTGCAAGGTCAACACCCGTGATTTAACCGTACTGTACGCCCCAACCAGCAGCTTGGCGGGCACGGTGCAAATTGCAGCGCGTGTTTTGGAAGTCGGGCTTCATAAAGCGCATGAACTGCACTTTGACCTCAACAACATTTTGGATGGCTATGGCGTTGCACCGATTGCCCCACCTGCGCCCGACTTTGTCAAAGCTATGGGACGCACCAACGATGCCATTATCTACGGCGGTCGCGTACAGTTGTTTGTGAAGGGCTCAGAGGCCGAAGCCCAAAAGTTGGCCAATGAGCTGCCGTCATCTGGCTCAGAGGCCTATGGCAAACCATTTGCCGAAATATTCGCAGCAGTCGATGGTGACTTTTACAAAATCGACGGCATGTTATTCAGCCCTGCTGCTGTCACAGTCTCCAACGTAGAAACCGGCTCCTCCTTCCAAGCTGGCAAACTAGCCCCAGACATTGTCGATGCCAGCTTCGCTTGATCCCCTGAGCCCGTCTCCAAAACGCCTGGTCCTGTTTGTTGAAGACGGCGGCGGTGATTGGCATGCCCGACAACTTGTAGCGGCGTTTGAGGCGCGCGGGGCGGACGTCGTCACCACGACTCTTAAGGCGTGTGCCTTTGATACCGCAGCCGCCTCAGGTCTTGATATTCCGGGATTCAACCAGAAGTTGCCTGATGGCGCATTCGTGCGTGCCATCTCAACGGGCAGCTTGGAACAAATCACGTTTCGGCTTGGCATCTTGCATGCTCTGAGAAAGAGCGGCGTTATGGTTTGGAATGGTGCCCGCACCATTGAGCGTTGCGTCGACAAATCAACCGCAACGTTTCTGTTTCAAAAGGCAGGCCTGCCCGTGCCGACGACACGCGTAATTGAAGGTCACGCCCGCGCGCACCTAGAAGCAGAACGCATCAACCGGCGATTGGTCGTCAAACCGCTGTTTGGCAGCCAAGGCAATGGTGTTATGCGCGCCGACACTGCCGCTGATCTGCCTCCACCAGACGCGGTTGGCGATGTGTACTATCTGCAGCACTATTTGCGCGACGATCAAGCCGACACGTTTGCTGATATCCGCGTTTTTGTCTGCAATGGGCGTGTCCTTGCCGCCATGTCTCGTCAAGGCGCACATTGGGTGACCAACGTCCATCAGGGCGGTAAACCCGCACCCCTTTCACTGACGGATGAAATGGCGCAATTGGCCCTTGCCGCATGCCGCGCTGTTGGCGCCAACTACGCTGGCGTTGATCTCATTCAAGATCCAAAATCAGGCCAGCTCCTGGTGCTTGAAATCAATTCAAATCCAGCCTGGAAAGGGCTTTTTAGCGTCAGCGACGTCGACATTGCCGCCGCTCTCGCAGACGCCTTCATGGCAAACTTGAAAGAGATGGCATGATATGACCGCCGTGCCGCGCTCAATACGCCGAGATGAGATTGAGAGCGCATTTCTCAGCGCCTGCGCGGCTGAGTTGAAAGCCTTAAAACCCGGTAATGTCCATGTCTTTGCGGCGGGCCACGATATGGATATCAGCCACTTTGAAAAAAGTGCCAAGGCAGCGGCACCCATCATTGCCAATTCTGATTTAGCAGTCGGCGCGCGTATCAAACAGGCCGTTGCCGCTAGCATGAAGGCGGCAGGTTGCAACACAAATCTCGGAATTATTTTACTGTCGGTGCCGCTGGCCGCTGCTATTGAATCGCTTGACACCTCAACAGATCTTCAAGCCAGTCTTACCCAAGTTCTGATCAACCTAGATCAACACGATGCTGATGGGGTCTTTGCCGCCATTCGCCTTGCCAATCCTGGTGGACTGGGCCGAGCGGAGAAAGGCGATGTCCACACCAGCGACGGTCAAATAGGCATCCATGACGCCATGCAGCTGTCCGCTGACGTTGACCGCATCGCAAACGCATATGTCTCGAATTTTGAAGATATCTTTAGCCATCATTTGCCAACCTTGATGGGAGCCCAAGCGCACGGAGATCAACTCCTGTTATCTGACAGGCCGCAGGGCGCACCAGGACACCCCCTAAAATGGGATAACCGCGTCGTCACAACACTCTACATGCAAATGCTCCAAGACTTCCCAGACAGCCACATTGTCCGCAAATTTGGCTCCCAAGTGGCCCGAAGTATCCAAGATCGCGCCCGCGCACTCAAATCAACCTGGGCACCGCTGAAAGGCGGCGTTAAGGCCCACCAAAAACTGCTTGATTTTGATTTGGAGCTCAAAAAAGACGGCCTTAATCCCGGCACCAGCGCCGACTTTGTCGTTGCCACACTCTTTACAAGCCATCTCTGCCGCTTTGCCGCACACGAAAGTCTGAAAGGCCCTTGCCCTCGCCCCATCAGGGGGGCTATTTAGGACCAGCGCCGTGCGGCGCATCTATCTGGACAATCCCTTCGGCGGACCCAAATTCGCTGAATGCTGACAACAAAGATAGTTTGGGACGCCCTCTGCCAGCTCTCTCAACCCGGACTTAACTAGCCGGGCTATTTCGGGGTGTTGGTGGTTTTCGTTAGATATAACTCGGGAGGATACTCCATAATGGCCAAAATTAATCGCGTTCTTGTTGGTGAGTCACTTGTTGGTGACGGCAATGAAGTCGCTCATATCGATCTGATCATTGGACCACGCGGCAGTGCTGCTGAACAAGCATTCTGCAACTCACTGACCAATAACAAAGACGGCTTTACGTCTTTGCTGGCTGTCATCGCACCAAACCTGCCATGTAAGCCAAACACCTGCATGTTCAATAAAGTGACCATGAAAGACGCACGCCAAGCTGTTCAAATGTTTGGCCCGGCTCAATATGGTGTTGCTAAAGCAGTTCAGGACTCTGTTGCTGAAGGCATTATCCCTGCTGATGAAGCTGACGACATTTATGTTTGCGTTGGCGTCTTTATTCACTGGGAAGCTGCTGACGACGCAAAGATCCAAGAATATAACTACACCGCAACCAAAGAAGCGATTGCACGCGCAATTGCTGGCAAGCCAACAGCCGCAGAAGCCACCGCTCAGCGTGATTCTGCAGCTCACCCATTTGGCGCGGCCAAGTCTTGAAGCGGAAACCATCCTGGGCAGGGCGACGAAAACAATAATCCTGCCCCTCCCATGAAGGGGGGTCTGCTTCAGCGATTGGGTAGACTGCTTTCTGGCCGTTGGAACGGCTAGCATCTAAATCTGCCAGGTCAGAAAACTGCACTGTCAGATTTTAGAATTGAAGACAAAATCAAAAACCGGCGATCTTAACGAGATCGCCGGTTTTTATTTGGCCGCGATGCAACGCAGACGCGACAAGTGCACCGGCGGCTCCAATTTGAGCGAGCTTCTCAAGGTCTGCAACTGAACGCACACCTCCCGCTGCAAAAACCTCTCTATCGCCAGCATGCTCAACGATTTCCGCGACCCTCTTAAAGTCAGGCCCCTGTCCTTTGCCGACCGCATCAAGCGTCATAACAATCACCCGCGGCGGCCAAAGATTGCTTTGCTCGAGAATGTGCGCCGGTCCTAAAAATTGTTGTCCCCGAAAATCAAGTGACAACACCAATTGGTTAGCAAATGTCGGCAAGAAGGAGTGAAGGTCAGACGTTGCCAAAAAATTTTCAGTACCAACAACAACATGCAGATTGGCTGGAGCACTTTTGAAGGTGGATACTGAGAGTTCTTGCAGCCCTGAATCCAACCAAACATTTAACTCCGGTTTGGCCTGGATATACGCCGTCACATCTCCTGTGTGATTGCCAACACCTTCAATGGCATCAAGGTCTGCAACATAAATGTATGGAGACGGAAAGTGTTGTAATAGACCATCCACAACACTCTTAAATGTTGCCGATGCACTCAGCGGCGTTTGCAACTGGCGATAGCGGTCACGTTGCCCGCCAACCGCATAAACAACTTCTCCATGCTGCAAATCGATGACAGGAATTAATCTCATTACTCAGCTCTAGATGACGGCCATTCGATTGTAGCCTAATCTAATGTTCAAGTGGGTGGAATGTGGGATCAAGACATGACGTTGTCGATTGGCCTTGATGTAGGTGGGGCACATCTAAAAATTGCTGTTGTCAACAACGGGCGCGTCAATGCGGTGGAGAAATTTGTTTGTCCGCTTTGGAAGGGTCTTGACCACTTGCAAGACGCGCTCGAGAGTGCCCGGCCACTCATGGAAGAGGCTGACGTCATCGGCGTGACGATGACCGGTGAGCTGTCAGATTTATTCCCTGCCCGCGCAACCGGTGTCTCAACTCTGGTTGATTTGCTAACAGAGAAACTTGGCGCAGACCTACGGTTCTGGTTGGGGAGCGCCGGGTTTGACACCGCGGAGGCTGCTAAGGCCAATCCCGACGCCACCGGTTCAACCAATTTTTTGGCCTCGGCACGTTTTGCAGCCGAGCAGGTCTCCGACGGCATCCTCATCGATTTTGGATCGACGACGACTGATATTGTGCCGTTTCAAAATGGCGCGCCAACACCGACGGGCATCACCGACGCGGAACGGTTGACCAGTGGGGAACTCGTCTACACCGGCATGACCCGTACGCCCGTTATGGGTGTCACCACAACAGCGCCGTTTCAGGGACAACGGCAAACACTGGCCCGCGAAGTGCTCGCTACAATGGGCGATGTCCGCCGGATTCTCGGTGAGTTACCCAAGGGTTTGGATCTGCACAGCACTGCAGATGGACGCTCGCAAAGCATCAAGGACAGCGTGGCGCGCTTTGCCCGTATGTTGGGCCGCGATAGGCAAGACGGCACGAGTGATGACTGGCGCCATACCGCAGCATTCGTGCGCGAAGCCCAAGTGCGCTCGATTCAAGATGATTTAATGCGCGTCATCTCAGGGTTAGATCTGCCACTATCGGCGCCGATTATCGCGGCGGGCATTGGCTCAGATACAGCGCGTGTACTGGCCCATAGGGTCGGCCGCCCCGCCAAAGATTTTGGCACCCTAGCGCACGCCGATAAGAAAGCACTGCGTTCAGCAACCCGCTCGGCACCTGCTGTCGCGATTGCACACTTGGTGGGCGAGGTTTGTCCTCAGAAAACAACAGCCTAACATCATCAGGTCACAACAGATCAGGGGCGGGTAGGTTTAGTCTTTTTGATCTGCCCGCCAAGCGTCAACGCGTTCCATCAACCAGCCCCAGGCCTCAAGCTCTTCAGAGCCGGCCGTTTTTGAAATCGCGATATCAAGATACTTGAGTTCGGCTTCAACCTTTTCTGCTGGCAGCATTTTGAGACGCGAAACCAAAACCGCGCATTCAATGACTGCCGCCTGGGCCCGGTTCAAGCCGGAAAACGGCGCATGCGCTTCTTGATGAACCAACTTGCAGCGAAATTTAGGCCGCACATCATCTTCTGCAACATCAACCACCTTGAGTTCCCAGTGGCTTTGCGCAGCAATGAGATAGCTGCCCGGGACTTTGCTTGCGGGCTTGAGGGGCCAATCCTTACGCCCTGTCAAACAACCAGCAAAGACGCGTACATCCTGAGTGTGGCTGGCAACAGCAAACGGGACAGCGCGCAGATTATCCAGTGTACGCGACGGCTTAAACGGGCCGATCAACCAATGCTCATCCTCTGCCATCAGCCCCAACGGTGCAATGTGCACGCTGCCGTCACTGTCAGACGTGGTAACAATAGTTTCAACAATTTTGGGCATGGTTTGAGGATCTTTCTTCGCCAAAACCTTGAGGGGCGTCTAACGATTACGTTTTGGCTTGGTTTTTTCTGTTCGTTGTTTGCCAGATGTTGTTTTTGATTGACCTGATTTGACCGTTGTAACGCTATCTCCAGGTGATTTCTTCCTGACGGCTTTTTTCGCCTTCAAGGTCGCGCCTGTTGGAGCATGTCGGGTGAGGTCTTCAGATTTTTTATCAGCCGCAACGGCCCAATCAAGTGGGTTATCTTGCGCATATCGTTTGCCAAGCGTTGCAGAAATTTCCGCTTTTGCCAATTCATAGCCCAAATAAAAGGCATGACTGCCCTCTTCGTCGACGCCCAATTTTGGGTAGAGCTCGAAGGGATCGCGGGCCAGATGATGGCCATCGCGGTTGTAGATATGGACACCGTCTTCTGACACTGCGATCCGAAAATTCTTGTCCTTAATTTCCCTGGCCAGCTCGTTGATATCAGCCACACTGTGGGCAAAAGGTTTTAAGTCATGCAGCGAAAGCAGTCCGCCACCATATCCTTTGGGCAGGCTTTGATCTGTTTTAGCCCGATACATCAAACGCCGTGCTGCATCATGCTCGGCCACCGTGCGTCTAGTATGCGGTGAAACCTGCACCACCAGCACATTGCGGATGTCCAGCTCCGAACATATTCCAAGCACCACCGCCGTGACGCCCTGGCTATCAGCATCAGTAAGCTCTGTGAGGTTTCCAGTGCCCATCAACATCTCAGCCTTCGGGCGCAATCGGCGCAATTCTGCATAGCGCTCAAGAGATTTGGTAAAACCAAAATGGATCGGATCGAGGATCGGATCGGCCATCGCGCCTTTGAGACCCAGGGTTTCGGCTTTATCAAGTGCGCGGACCAGAGATTGCAGCTCGCCATGGGGTTTGGGCACTAGCACAGGTACACAGTCAGTGCCTGAGATGAGATCAAGGTTGGTTTCATCTAAACTCAATACAAAATCAGCACCTGCTTGAGCGCCCCGGCGCAATTCATCAGGGTTTCCGGAATCGACACTGACCTTGTGTCCTGCCTTTTTGAGCGCCACCACCATTTCTTCAAGGTGAGGGAAGGCGACATCAGGCTGACAGCCAATATCGATGACATCGCCGCCTTGGCTGCGATAGACCTCAGCCCGTGTCAACATTGTGTCAATTGAAACACCGGGCGCTTCGACAATTTCTGCAAAGATCCGTAAGTCGTGCTTGGAGAAGTCTGGCGGCTTGCCACCCTTGCCAAAATACTGAGGCAAGTCGATCAACTCATCTGGGCCGCGCTCAAAGGCAACGCCATAGTGACCCGAAAGACGATCAAGGTTCATCCGTGAGCGACCCGGCACAATCACCCGGTCTGCTTCCAACTGTCCGGGCAATCGATTTTCCACAATGGCCTCGGTCATCAATGCAGCGACCTTGATGCCGAGATTATGCACGTGCCATAACGCCTTTTTGGGCGCCAGGCCATCGACAATCTCTGTGAGACGCCGTTCGGCAAGATGGCCGGTCAGAAACAGCAGCTTGTCCGCCATTAAAGCCACGCCTCCGCTCTATTATTATGCAAAGAGAAACACCAGTCTCTGTTACCACGCATGCACGCTCTAACGGCGCGCCATGGCACGACGCAATCGTGTTGTTTTGCGATACACGACTGAGTGGTCATAAGCCTTGCCAACATAAGTTGTGTGTTGCCGAAGCACCAAAACCCGCGATGCGAACGCCTGTTCTTCGCCAGGACCAAAAATCCGCCAGCATAGTTCTGCGCGCGTGACAATCTCAGCAAACGATGAGTCAACCACCCCTGCCGCAACGAGGGCATGAACATCGGCTTTGGCCGGAACAGAGCGCGATTTAAACACCAACAGATCACAATCGCCAAGCCGTTCTGCAAGGCGCGCGGCCAGGCCGTCAGATGTCATCGACCAATCTTCTGCAATCGCGCGATCACGGTCACACATCTTGAGCGGCATCCAAATGGGGACGCGCCCTGCCCTGAGCGCCAAACGCATTTCAGAAATTGTTTCAACAGGCTTGAGTTCGGGCTGCAGATCGGCCAAGGCAAGTGCATTTTGGTGCATGGCTAAGATCGCCATCCGATGGGCCGCCTTGTCAGACAGGTGAAGACCGGGCTGCAAACGACGGACTTCATCGGCAAATCCACCGCCACCCGCCACAATCACCACAGGCACGCGGGCCTTGACCACCAACTTGAGTACAGAGGCGATATCACCACTTTTAATCAAGCTTCCACCCAGCTTAACGACTGCAATGTCGTCCTTCACTGTGTTTGGCTCTTTTGGGTGGTCTTTATCCATGCTCAGGTTTTGGTCTCGTAATCTCTACGCCGCGAACCGGCCCACGTTCCAATTTTTCAATGCACACAAAAACAGAAACAATGCGCGGGTCTTTCAAGCAGCTTTCAGCGATCTGTTCTGCAAACGTCTCCACCAAATTGATGTGCCCTTTGGATGTAATGGCCTCGATGGCATCAAGGATATCGGTGTAGGACGGCACCTCTTCCATCTCATCACGCGTCGCTCGAATATTTGAGCGCAACGCTGCATCAATCGATAGTCTTACCTTTTGTGTTACACCTTTTTCTTCTGCGTATACACCAATATTACAATCAATGACATAGTCACGCACAAAGATACAGTCTGGTCGCTGTTGATGCTGGTTTGCATATTGCGTTGTTGATGTTTGTGCCGGATTGATACGACCAGTTGTCATAACGGGGTAGCCTCAAGAGATGTTTTAGGGTTTTGCGTCGTTGTTTGCGTTGCATCAATCGTTGCGCGCAGTGCGGCGACTGCATTTGGATCAAGTGCATTCTGGCGCCCGTTATTATGGCACAATGCACCACGAAACCCCAAAATATCGGGTTTAAGTGCGGCAAGGTCTGCCACGTGATGCGCGCGCAGTGCGCCAGCAAAGCCAGCGAACAAACCTTCTTCATGCGCGGTTTTCACAAACTCGGTTAAAAGCCTCGAACTTATTACGTCTGGTAGCGCGCCTGAGGATTTGTTGGCGGTATCGAGCAAAACACCGGAAAATCCCGCCTTGGCGCACGCCCTGACCAAAGCTAAATCAATGCCGCGATCGGCAAGCAGCACACAAACAAGCTGACCGTTGCTGAAATCCTCATGTGCCGCCAGCGCATCAAGTGCTGTTTGCCAAGGGGCCTGGCACTCAAATCCGATCTTCACAAAATCAGCCCCCCCCGCTGCAGCGTTTGCGACCCGTTCTACGAGGTCAGGTGATCCCTGAGCATCATCACCCACTGTCGCACTTACTGGAATTGGGCCTGGAACGATGGAACGAATGGCGGAGATGGTCGCGGTATCAAGCGCGCCTAGCGCACCGCCAAGAGGTTCTTTGCAATCAATAATATCAGCACCCTGCGTCGCCGCGCACTGCGCTTCAGGCACACTTCTGACACTTGCCAGAAAGCGAACAGCGGGTTGTTTTGGATACATTCAGGAGAGCTCACGCTTGTTCATCAGCAAAAATACGTGCGCGTTCAGCCCGCACTTTGCCTGGATCGGACCGGTCTTCAGGTCTTAGCCGCACAATTTCATCTTGCACAATACTCGCAGACACGCCGTCCAACCGCAAGATACGGGTGGCGAGCATCACCGCTTCGGAGCGATCATGGGTCACAAATAAGATCGTTGTGGGCCGACGCGTGTAAAGATCAATCAGCAATTTGCGCAGGTCCTGCGCTGTTGGGTCATCCAACGATACGAACGGCTCGTCCATCAGCAGGATATCCGGTTCGAGAATAAAGCCGCGTGCAAGTGAGGCGCGCCGCTGCATGCCAAGTGAAACCCGCTCTGGGTAGGCATTCGCCGCCTCCGTCAAACCGACACGTTGCAGCATGGCTGGAACATTGGCGCGGCTGGGATCGTCGTCAGGCAGGGGTAGGGTAATATTCTCTTCAATCGTCCGCCACGGCAACAGCCGAGGTGATTGAAAAACATAGCCGCACTTTGCATCCGGGCTTTGAAAGCGCACCTCGCCATCAAAATCCTCGTCCAGCCCTGCAACGATGTTAAGCAACGTGGATTTCCCGCAGCCCGATGGCCCAGTGAGGACCACAAATGACTCCGGCTCAATCACAAGACTGATGTTTTCAAGCACCCGATTGGCCGACCGCTTGGCCACAGCAGGAAACGTCTTTGCATGCACCTCGATTTCGAGAGCTGTGCTTACCTGCGCCATCGGTTCACCCGTGCTTCTATTGGCTGCAACACGAACATCTCTATCAATTGCACCACTACAATAAAGGCGATGGCATACGCCAGGATCATTGGTACATCAAACAAGTGATAGGCTTCGTTGATACGTACGCCGACGCCCGCGGAGAGGCCGAATAATTCAACCACCAACACAATCTTCCAAATCAAAGATAAGCCGGTCCGTGCTGCTGCTGCAAAAAACGGTGCCATCTGCGGCAAGATCACGTGGCGCAATGTCTTGGCCCAGCCAAAGTTATAGATCTGAGCCATCTCCGTCAGATCACGCGACAACGAGCGAGCCCCCTCACGCACGGTAACGGCAACGTTTGGGATTTTGTTGATCGCCACAGCAATGATCGCGGCGACATCGTTCAACCCAAACCAGACATAGCACAGCACGATAATCACCAACGCTGGCAGATTGAGAAAGAAGATCAACCAGCTGTCAAAAAATCGATCGACCAAAGGCATGCGGCCCATGGCAAGACCAATCGCGGCACCAATGAACATTGCAACGATGAAACTGATGACAACCCTGAGCAGGGTAACCCAGACATGGTAAACAAGGCCGCCTGAACGTACTTCACGTAAGAAGCTTTCAAATACGGTGATCGGCGTTGGCAGATGGCGATGCTGTAAAAGCTCTGCAACCACCTGCCAGAAAACCAACAGAACAAGAAGCGAGCCCAACGACCAAATGGCGCGCTTACTGGCTAACATTTCCAACATGCCTATCCTGTGCCATGCCCATTTTATGATTGATACCCAAGACTTCTGCTAGCTGACAACATGGAACAACTTGGGATCAAACTTGGTGCCATGTCCGACCAACTTTTTTTCGCCAAGCGCGACCAACAAGTCAAATAACTGTTTGGCAGAGGCCGTCTGATCAGTTGACCAGGGGGCTGGCATACCACTGCGATAGGACGCCTTGATGGCCGCAAACTCAGCGTCGGTTTTTGGCCGAACTAACGAACGGATATCGTCCCACGCACCCTCTGAGGTAGAAAGCACCTGGTTGGCTTGGCGCACGACCTTGAAGAAGGTATCTATTTCAGCACCTTTTTTTGCGGCCGTTTCTTCTTTCCAGACAAAACCTACAAGAGACGGCACTGGTGAAACACCGAGGCCCGCCAATACCTCGTCCATACCCAAAAGGCGGGTGTGCCCCTCACCGATCAAGCGCGCCGTATAGGTCCAAAAATTGAGCACGCCATCCAGGCGACCGTTACGAAACTCTTCTGACAGCAAAGGCGGCGACCCAAACACGGGCTCTGCCAATTCGGCCATATCGGTGCCGACTACTTTTCGGGCATAGGCGCGGAGCAGCAGCCAGCTCTTATCGATCGAAGACCCTGCAACACCCAGGCGCCTGCCCTTAAAGTCTTTAAGGCTTGTGATGGGCCCATCTTTGCGGACCATCACGGCACCAAGCGTTTGTGAGTAGGGAGAAAACAACAAGTGTTCCCCCATGGAACGCTGGCGCATGGCCCAAGTCCAATCACTGACGACCACATCGGCCTCATCGGAAAGCAGCGCAACCGGGCCGCCCTGATTGTTCGCAACAGAAACGATATCAAGCTTTAAGCCTGCTTTTTCATCAAGTTTGTTGCGCAAAATGGTCTGGACCAGCCAATTCAGCGAGCCATATTTCACAGTCGCCAGACGTAGTCCTTTTGATGTGTTGCTCCCCCCACAGCCTGGCAGCAGTGCGCCCGCCGCCAAAAATGCCGAGCCTGTTAGAAGTGTACGCCGCTTCATTTCATTCTGCCTATTGTTCTTTGTTTTCTTTTTTTGCGACAAGTCTGTGTTTGACCAACCAGCGCACCGCACGCACCCAGGATTCTTCCGTGTTTCCTTGGATTACCACCGACTCCCTTTGTGTAAGGCGGCCCGATGCTACATCTTGCACAGCGATCGTGAGGTTTAACAAAGTATCCGAGGATTTCTGCAATAATGGCAATACGGCAAGTTCAACACCGACCTTTTTAGCAAGATCGTTTTCGCAACCATTGCACTCATGAAGGGGAGCTTTTTCTTCGATGTCTTTTTCAATAGACGATAAATCTGCAACCGCAAATTCACCCGATGCCGCCAAAAGTGTGCGCAGCTCTTTGGTGACAACCTTCAAACGCTCCAGCTCTTCCAGCTTAATCGTCGTGCCAAACATCAAATCATCAGGATGAAGTGCAGGCACACTTAACTCAACTGGAAATACAGCAGTCTTCGGCGCGGCGTGAGTCATGGTCGCTCCCATCAACAAGGCACAAAGGGCCGGAACCAAGCGCGCTATCATTCACTTCTCCTGTCTTAAACAACAGCGCAACTCACATCCACATGGTCACGCTCAGCTTCTTAACATAACGCACAACGTTATGCCTTGGATTGGTCCCCAAGCGGCAAGACCTGCCCATCACGCTCACTCACGTCTTCGCGAGGACAACTTCCCATTCTTGACAGGAGGTCGCCGTTTGCGATCTAACAATGAAACATAGTAACACCACAAAACTCTGGCCTAATTGGGCCATATGAGTACGTCAGAAACGATAAATAATACTTACTTAACAGTGACTTAGGAGGTGACTGCGTGATCAGAGTTGGAAAAAGCGACGGCGGATTAATCGCTGTATGCGCGCTTTCACTCATGATTTGTACACTGTCAGGGTCCGCACTTGTTGCCGCCGACGCCAATGCACAAACGGCACCTGAGGGAACCTCTGCAGCCGAGACCAAGACTGAGAGCGCGAAAAAACCCGCAAAAGACATTCAAAATATAACCATTTTAATGCTGCGCCAAAAGCGGGACCTGCCGCCACCGCTATCGCTTTTAAGCCAACGCCCCGCCGATGACGGACTGGGTGGCGCCAAACTCGCTATTGCCGACAACAACACCACCGGACGCTTTCTCAAGCAGAAGTTCACGCTTGAGGTATTGGAAAGCGACAAGCCAGACGCGTTGATTGCTGATACGCTCGCCAGTGTAAATGCTGGCGTGGGCATGATCGTCGCCGACTTGAATGCCGATGTGTTGATCAAGTTGGCTGATGCTCTTAAGGGCAAAAATGCGATCATCTTGAACGCTGGCGCGCCTGACGATGATTTGCGCAACACCGACTGCCGCGCAAATCTCATCCACACAGCTCCCTCGCGCGCTATGTTAGCCGATGCACTTGGCCAATATCTGACCTGGAAACGGTGGAGCAGATGGTTTTTGGTAACCGGGACCACCAAACGCGACACGCTTTGGGCTAAAGCCCTTCAACGTACGGCCAAGCGCTTCAGGCAGAAAATCGTTGAAGAGCGACAGTTTGAATACAATCCTGGTAGCAGACGCTCTGACGGCGGTTATGAACAAATTCAAAAACAAATTCCGAAATTCACCCAGGAAGCGCCACGTCACGACGTTGTCGTGGTGGCTGATGAAGGCCAATTGTTTGCTGATTATTTCCCATTTCGCACATGGGATGCGCGCCCTGTTGTCGGCTCAGCGGGTCTGTCACCTGCAAGCTGGCATCCAGCGGTTGAGCTTTGGGGCGGCACACAATTTCAAAACCGCTTCAAACGCATGAATAATCGTAACATGCGGGAACTGGATTATGACGTCTGGATGGCTGTACGCACGGTAGGAGAGGCCGCTAGCCGCACACGCAGCGATGATCCGGAAAAACTGATCAACTACATTCGATCTAAAGACTTTGAATTGGCCGCCTTTAAAGGTCAAAAACTGACATTTCGCGACTGGAATGGCCAGTTACGCCAGCCGGTAATTTTGGTGACACCAAACTTGCATGTCACGGTATCCCCGCAACCAGAATTCCTACATCAGTTTTCTGAACTCGATACACTCGGTTTTGATAGACCCGAATCCAAGTGCAAGGCGTATAAACCTTAACTATTGACGACCAACTCTACGCGCCAAGGCCCCAGGTTAGTTTCGACACGTTTGTTTATGAGGAAAAATACATGACGCCGAACCGCACTACTCTCATAGCTGTTGCCCTTGGGGCTATCACTGCCCTGTCATCGCCAGCGATGGCTTATCGCGTTTTTATATCGAATGAAAAAGACAACACCGTTTCGGTGATTGACAGCGAAAAACTTGAAGTCATCAAAACCATAAAGGTTGGCCAGCGCCCTCGCGGCATCATCATGTCGAAGGATGGTAAATGGGTGATTGTCTGCACAAGTGATGACAACCGGATCGAAGTTTATGATGCCAACACCTATAAATTGGTCAAACACCTGCCGTCCGGCCCTGATCCAGAGTTGCCAATCCTGCACACATCCGGCAACCCGCTTTATGTGTCGAATGAAGACGACAACCTTGTGACCGTAGTTGATATTCAAACAGGCAAATTGATCACAGACGTGCCCGTTGGGGTGGAGCCGGAAGGCATGGGCATCAGTCCAGACGGCAAAGTGTTGGTCAACACATCTGAGACAACCAACATGGCCCACTTCATCGATACTGCAACATATGATTCAATTGAAAATGTGCTCGTGGACAATCGCCCACGCGTTGCACAATTCTCCCCTGATGGCAAAGAAGTTTGGGTCAGCGCCGAAATTGGCGGTACAGTGACGGTGATTGACGCAGAAACCAAGGCCATCAAAAAGAAAATCACATTTGAAATTCAAGGCATCACACCAGAAGCCATTCAACCCATGGGGGTGCGCATCACAAAAGATGGCAAACTAGCCTTTATCGGCCTTGGTCCTGCCAATCGCGTCGCAGTTATTGATGCCAAAACTTATGAGGTCAAAAGATATCTCCTTGTTGGTCAGCGCATTTGGAATGTGGATTTTACGCCCGACGACAAACTATTGTTTACCACCAACGGCACCTCAAACGATGTTTCTGTTATTGATGTTGAGAAACTCAAAGTCATCAAGTCAATCACCGTTGGGCGTTATCCATGGGGCGTTGTTTCCGCTCCAAACTAGAGCAACCTGTGAAAAGTTGGCTTCGACTTTGAGCAGATAAGTTGATCGCCAATCATGGGATAGAGTTATGGAATAGAGTGTCGCGCAAATAGCTTCACTGTGTACAACAAAAGACGCGACGCCCTAGACGCGAACACTGCTTACATTCTCTCAGCACAAGGAAATACAGATGTCCGTTAAATCAATGATCAGCGCAGCGTTTGTTGGACTGCTAACCATCGGACTATCAGCTCCTGTCCAGGCACAGTCCGGCCTGTTAGTGAAAGCTATTGAATTGCCGCCGATCACACTTTCAGCCGGAAAACCGTTGGCAGAAAAACCTTATGAACTTGAATCTGGGAAGCACTATAAAATCAAAATACAGGCTGACGGCTCGCAGGAGCTGGCGATTGAGGGCCCTGAATTCTTCCGCAATGTCTGGGTCAACGAAATCGTCATCAATGACATTGAGGTCCGTCCATTGGGCGTTGACAGCCTCGAATTTGACGACGAGGGCGAGGCAACACTCACCTTCATAACCATTCGTCCAGGACGTTTTGAATTGAGAATCCCAGGCGCTCGTGGCGACAGCCAACGCGCCAAATTCATCGTTAAGGGCTAAAGGGCACCCAAACAATAGCCCTAGCTCTATCTAAGGTCCGCAAACACCCAAGACCGTTTGTTTTACTATGCAACGAGAGTGAGCACCGTTTTGACCTCTTCCCCTGCTGCAGACGCGCTGGTTGTAAAGAACGTCAGCCATAATTTTGGTCACATTCAAGCGCTGGCTGACGTTTCGCTAACCGTGCCACGTGGCACCTTCAGCGTGCTTCTGGGGCTAAACGGGGCTGGCAAGTCGACACTGTTTTCATTGGTCACCCGTCTTTATGACAACGTCAGCGGTGAAATTAAAATTCTTGGCCACGACGTGCGCCGCAGACCAACAGCAGCGCTGCAACGTTTGGGAGTGGTCTTTCAAAGCCGAACGCTTGATGCAGATCTCACGTTGGCGCAAAATCTGATGTATCACTCAGCGCTGCATGGCATTGCGCGGGGCGAGGCCAGACTGCGGTCCGAAGAGTCATTGCGCCGCGTTAGCCTCTACGACAGAGCACATGAAAAAATTCGCAATCTGTCAGGCGGTCAGGCGCGACGCGTGGAGATTGCCCGTGCATTGCTTCACCGCCCCGGCTGCTTGCTCCTCGATGAACCAACAGTCGGTCTGGATATCGGCTCACGCGAGAGCGTTCTCAAAATTGTTCGTCAACTTGTCACCGAGCAGAAACTTGGCGTTCTTTGGGCCACCCACTTGATCGATGAAATAGAAAGTGGAGATAAACTGGTGCTGCTCGACAAGGGCCGCGTGCTTTACGAAGGCGCCGTACCAGGGCTCATGGCACAAGCGGGCGCACAAGATTTACCAACTGCGTTTCGTAAATTAACCAGCACGACAGAGGCGGCGGCAGCATGAGCGCAGATGTGACAGCGACATCTCTACCGACATCAGCTTTTGATCGGGCAACAGCAATACCGCATAGCCTTGGTGCATATTGGGCGTGCTTTCGTGGCATCGTCTGGCGTGAAGTATTGCGCTTCCTGCATCAACGCGAACGGTTTTTCTCAGCGCTTGTTCGGCCGCTGATTTGGTTGTTTATCTTTGCCGCTGGCTTTCGCCAAGCACTTGGCGTTTCCATCATACCCCCATATGAAACCTACGTGCTCTACGAGACATATGTCGCACCTGGTCTGGTTGGCATGATCTTATTGTTCAACGCCATGCAATCCTCGCTGTCCATGGTCTACGACCGGGAAACCGGCGCCATGCGCACATTGCTCGTCAGCCCGTTTCCGCGTTCCTTCTTGTTGTTGTCGAAACTACTTGGCGGTGTCGCGGTTGCTGTCCTGCAGGCCTACACGTTCTTGTTGGTGGCCCGCATTTGGTCAAGTTGGGACTGGCAACTCTCTGATGCGGATACGTTGGGTCAGCGGCTCATCGAAAATATCCAGATGGTGCCAGAAAACTTTGCAACCATCGCCACCGAGTTTTGGCAGGTCTCGCCGACAGCGTTGTCCTATCTCGCCGTCTTTCCAACCTTGATCCTCGGTGGCTTGATGCTCGGTGCACTTGCCCTTTTCATGTCATCAGTTATCCGCCAGCTCGAAAATTTTGCAGGCGTCATGAACTTTGTCATCTTCCCGATGTTTTTTGCCTCCTCTGCGCTTTACCCGTTGTGGCGTATTGGCGAGTCGAGCCCCGTTCTTTACGAGTTGTGCCGCCTTAACCCGTTTACCTATGTGGTCGAATTGATCCGCTTTGCGCTCCATGGCCAGCAAATCAATCACACCGCTTTGGCCGTTGTCGTCGGCTGTACCGCATTGTTCCTGAGTCTGGCCATCTATGCCTATAATCCTTCAAAAGGTTTGATCGGTCGACGTGGAGGCCCCAAAGCAGGCTAAATCAACCTGCAAAAAGTTGGAATCGCGACTTTGAGAAGATAACTTGATCGCCAGTCATGGGATAGAGCCATGAGATGGAGCGCTGAGCAAATAGCTTCAGTGCGTACAACAAAAGGCGCGATGGCCTAGTAACTCCCAGTCACAACACCAGAGAGATAAAAGAGTGATGTTGAATATAAAATGCAACCGTATGTCCGTTGGCATCCTGGCTATTGGGATTATTGTCAGCCTCATCTCGGCGACGCCATCATTTGCACGCGATAACGCAACGCCAAACTGGCCGTGCGTTCAGCGCAAAGTTGAAAACCTTGCCGTTGCTCAAGTTTGGGATGGACCTTCGATTGAGGGTCTTAAAGGCTGGTGGTCCAACAAACCAACAATAACCCTTATTAAGCTTTTGGCGGCCCGTCGGACCGACAAAGAGGATGCTGAAAAAGCAATCAAAGCGTTTGCAGACGCCCAGAGCGATGACAAACGTGATGCAGCCTTGACCCTAGTCTTTGCCGGACTTTTTGACAAAGTGAACAGCACACGACGCGGCATCATCACTGGCATTGAGCGCTACTTCAAAGCGCAAGCAAAACGCGCCATCAAAATTGAAGATATGGGCATAGCTTTATCAAAGCTAGAACCTGAAGACGATGCAAACAAAGAAGCAAAAGAAAACTACAACAAAGCCAAAACAGACTATGATTGGGCCTCACGCATTTTTCAGGAACGACAAAACAATATGCCGCTCGCTTGCGAAGTGCCGGTTCTGATCGATCAGCATCTGTTTCAGGTGGCGCAGCTGATACGCCAATCCATGAAAGATTAAACCTCCAAAGCAAATGGCCCACCCGCTGCACTCAAATCGCCCTAGACGACTGCGTTAGATTGAACATGACGGTGTAAAACAATCGCGTTGGATAGCTGGAAGGGCCTCAAGCCATGACACGTAGATCGCAAAATTGGGCCTTTGTTTTTTATCTCTCAACAGCCGTTTCGTTAGGCATGGTGAACTCAGCCGTAACGCTTGCCGCCGAAAAGCCAGAGATTGTCGACCGGGACTCGTGGGGCGCAAAAGCGCCGATCCTGAAGCGCATGAAACGTCAAAAGGCACGCGAGATTATTGTTCACCACACCGGCGTGCGCCAGCAGCCTAAAATCTCTCTGGAACGCAAGTTGCGCGGCCTGCAAGGCTATTCGCAGGGTAAAAAACCGTGGGGCGATTCCCCGTACCACTACTACATTGGCGTTTCCGGCCGTATCGGTGAGGCGCGCGATATCGCCTATGCAGGTGACACCAACACCAAGTATAGCGTGCAGAATCGCATTCAGGTTGTTGTTGAAGGCCATTTTGATCGCGACCAACCGACCAAAGTGCAACTCGCATCCTTGGAGACGTTGGTCATCTGGTTGGCAGACAAACATAACATTCCAGCCGATGCGATTTCCGGACACAACGATCACGCGCAAACAGACTGCCCTGGAAAGCGCCTCAAACCACATCTCACGGTATTGCAGAAATTAGTGGCTGATGCTGGATCAAAAACAAAGCCAGCCTCAATAGAGCCGTCGCGAATAGTTCAGCCAACCAACTAGATCAACCTGCAAAACGTTGGGTTCGACTTTGAGCAGATAAGTTGATCGCCAACCATGGGATAGAGTCTTGGGATAAAGCCATGAGATAGAGCGTCGAGCAAACAGCTTGGCTGACACGAGAAAAGGCGCGATGCTCTAGAGCCTTTCAGGTTTAGGTTCGTCCATATCCAACATGTCGGATATAATTTCTACACTCGTCTTCAGAGATTGTGGCAACGACGTCAGCGACACGATTTGAGATGGTATTGAGCGTGCGCTCCTCAGCCATGCGCATCCAGTGTTTGATCTTCGAGAACACCTGCTCAATCGGATTGAGATCTGGTGAGTAGGGTGGCAGGAATGCCAGCGTCGCGCCGACAGCGCGGACAGCTTCTCGGACGGCGTGGCTTCGGTGACTACCGAGATTATCAAGGATCACAATGTCACCAGGCTTGAGTGTTTGCACGAGTATGTCCTGAACGTAAAGCTGGAACAGTTTGCCATTGATTGGCCCATCCATCACACACGGCGCTGTCAGCGCGTTGACGCGCAGAGCTGCAAGAAACGTGTACGTGCGCCAACATCCGTCGGGAGCAAAGCCTTTTAACCTCTGCCCACGTTGGCCCCAGCCGCGGATCGGTGCCATATCTGTCTTGATCCAAGTCTCATCAATAAAAACCAGGCGTTGCGCATCGAGCTTGTCCATGGCACCACGCCACCGCGTCCGACGGCGCACCACATCAAAACGAAACTGCTCAATTGCCAGCAGCGTTTTTTTTAAAGCTCAAGCCTTCTCGGCGCAGAAAACGCCACACCGTATCATGTGAAACGAAAACGCCGCGTGCGGCCAACACGTCTTTCAAGCGATGCAGGGTGAGGTGCGGTGTGGCTTCGATCAACGTCAGGATTGTAGAGCGATGCGGTTCCAGCTGACACTTTTTATATCCACCGAACTTGTCTGGATCAATGCTTCCCGTCTCGCGGACCCGCTTTGCCCAGGTAATCACTGTCGATGGTGCAAGTTCAAATCGTTCAGCAATGGACCGCAAACTATCGCCCTCATTAATCGCAGTCTGCACGCGTGCCCGAAGATCGTCAGAATATGGTTTCCCCATGAATACTGGCCGCCTCATCCAGTACTCATCTTGAATCAGAAATAAACTGATTTGGGAATCCCTCGATTCAACCTAATCCTGAAAGGCTCTAGTTGCGAAACCAATATCGCCCTGGCGCACCTGCTGTAGCCGCTTGCAAAGGCAGCCTAATCTTTAACCGCCTTGATGGGCGACAAGTTTGCACCAGATTCCTGCCAGCCATCAGTCCCATCTGCAAACCAGATGACGGAGGTATAGCCCCATTCAACCGCGCGCTTACCTGCATTCCACGACATCCAACAATCCTTGAGGCAAAAGAATGCAACCGACTTGGCTTTATCGCCACTGGTTAGCCTGTCCAGGTGCGTTTTGAAATAGATCTCAACATGGGGCGCCAGAACGCCATAGCCGACGTTAGGCAACCAGTGAGCTCCTTTAATGCTCATATGCGGCGGATCACGCCACACCGTATTCTTCGGCAGGTTCGGCGGCTTTGGTGCCCGCGGATAGACATCAATAAAAACTGTGGCGTTGGCTTTGTACAGCACCCGTGCTTGTTCGCCGCCAATTACACGCGCGCCTTTCAAGGTTGCAGGAACAGGCGAGCGATAGTCGTTGGTGCGATAGTCAGCGGGTTCAGGCACCTCTGCGCTGGCCTCTTCATGGCCGCCAGCTTTGTGACTTTGAGCTGGCTGTTGGGCGACCGGGGCACTTTTCTCAACCGAGGAGGGCGTTTGTGTTGCCGCCTCTTTCTCGTTGTCGTCCTCTGCAACAGCACACGACGCAACAACAGCACCAACTATCAGCGCGAAGAAGCCCATCGTTATTTTTACACGATTGTAAGAAGTCCGCTGTGCCATGATCGCCTTCTGCGTTTGAATCAATTCTTGTTGCACTTACTGTTCGCACAAAAAAAGCCAGAGCATACGAGACGCTCCGGCTTTTGTTTTTGAGATCACCGGCTGAACTAGGGCCCTGCCTTTTCAATCCGCTTATTTTTTTCATCTAGCAATGGCACACCATAGTCCAATAGAACCTTTTCTATATCTGCCTGGCGCTTTTTTATGATGTCATTCAAGCGACGCTTCCAACCTGTCTCATTTGGGCGCACACCCATTGTGATCCGGTAGGCAAGCTTAGGGCCTTTTTTTGTTTGCTCGTCCTTCAACATCGGAACAACAACCAGATCAGCACCACTTTTCTTGGCGTAATAGCCTGCAAACGGGCCCCACAAAGTTGCGACGTCGATCTCACCTTTGACGAGATCGCTAACCATCTTCTGCTCCACAGGATCGTACCGACGGTCAGGCATACCAACATACGGTTTCGCTTTTACCATCAAGCCGGCCATAGCAACATAGTCGCCAGGAGGGGCTCCGGCTTGGACACCAACCCGTTTACCACCTTCTTTCAGACGTGGATCAAATAGTGTGTCGAGACCTTTGAGCGAAGCATCGTCCTTGCGATACACAAGTGCATACGCGGTCCGATAGTAGTGGTTTGTGTTGAGCGTAAACTCATCAGCTTGCGCGGTACCAATCACTAAATCGCAACGTTTCTTATTGAGGGTCTGGCGAACAAGACCCATACCTTGCGGGTACCAAAAATTCTCAATAGGAAGACCAAGTTCGTCAGCAATAATCTTGGCTATCTTGTTTTCAAAACCTTCCGTCTTTTTATCTGAAAATGGCAAGTTTCCAGGAGCTGCGCATACGCGCAATGCTTTGCGGTTCACAAGATCTGGAAGATTGATATCAATGGCCTCGGCGCTTGTTGCGCCGAGGCTGGTGATCAACAAGATGCTAATTAGTCGACCGTTCATTTCAGAGGTTTCTCCTTAAGCAGGCTTTATCCCTCGGTGCACTCGTTCTCAAACTCGCGTGCTTCTGGTGGTTTTTTCGAGCGTTGTTTTGCACCGAGTTTACCAGGAGGCATCACACCATCAGAACGTGCACGCAAATAGGTGTAGATATCGTCGATGTAGCACATGACATTTTTGTTATCGCCAAGCGCTGGCATGATTGAGTTGTTACGCCCCCAAATATTGCGCTGGCCGCTCGACACAACCTGCAAGAATTTTTCGTAGCTTAACTTTTTCAGGCTGTCAGCGAGAGCAGGAGCGAATGTTGATCCTTCACCGTTTGGACCATGACAAACATGGCATTCGGCGTGATACCGGCGCCAGCCAGAATAAGTGTACCAGTCGACCTTCTTTACTACCTTGCCGTCACCATCAATATTAAAGGTCGGCGCGCCATCTTCATCTTCCCACTTACCATCAGAATATTCTTTATCCAGGTTGGGCCCAAATTTTGCTGGGCCATCACCAGAATCTGCCGGCTTCTTTTCAGCAGCAGCAGCGACGACTGTTTTCTTAACCTCGGCCATCTTTGCTTTGGCTTTGTTGACGGTTTCAGCGGCTTTTTCAGAAATCTTGTTTGCAGCATCCGTCGCAACAACAGCTGTCTTAGCAGCGGCTTCTTTGGCAACTTCTTTTGTTTTAACCGCTGCTACTTTTGCTTTTGCCGCCAGGTCTCTGGCTGTATCCTTTACCGTGGCGGTCGTGATACCCGTATCACCCACGTTGGCATTCGTAGACACCAAGTAGGCGCCCCCGGCAGCAATGGCCAACGCTAAGATCAATCCAATTCCAAACTTATTCACGCGCGTTTCCCCTGTCGTTATTCGCAAGTCTTGCGTTAGTGATATCTCACGTTCCAATGACAATATGCCAGTCGTGAGGGCCTCAACTTAGGTCACTTTAACGTGACGCATTATTATTATTAAGACGCAACCAATCCAAAGGCCACCTGAAACATAAAGACCGGCGCGGGTCTCCCCGCGCCGGCCCTTTGTCCATTTATCTCACTGAACTATGGCAGTGAGTAGACGGTAAGAACACCACCAAGAGCGGTGAACTCTTTCAGACCAGCGTAGTTACCAACTGCGCCCAAGCCATCTGTTGGCTTGTCAAGGCCTGCTGCTAAGCCGATACCGGCCCAACCGCCAACACCTGAGTATGTACCCAGATACTGTTTGCCTTTGTGGCTGTAGGTAAAGACGTTACCGATGATGCCAGATGGGTTGCGGTGCTTGAACAGCTCCGAACCATCCTTCTCGTCACGGCATTTGAGGTAGCCCTCAAGTGTACCGTGGCAGAAGATACCACCAGCAGTCGTCAGAACACCTGACCAGACTGAGAAGCGTTCGTCGTGTGAGAACACGATTTCACCCTTCGTAGCGTCCCAACCGATGATGTGACCTGTGTTGGTCTTACCTTTTGGTGGGAACATCGACAACGTGGCGCCAACGTAAGGCTGACCTGGCGTGTACGAAACTTTAAATGGTTCGTAGTCCATGCACACGTTGTTGATTGGCACGTAGTAAAGACCGGTACGTGGTGAATACGCAGCAGGCTGTTGGTCTTTAAAGCCAAGAGCAGCTGGGCACACGTTTTCGGAGTTTACGTCAGGACCGTTCAGGAAGGTGGACTTCGAAGCAACAACATATGGGCGACCATAGTTAGCTTTCGACTTGTCCATTTCAACACCTGTCGACCAGTTCAGATCTGGATCGTAAGGCTGAGCTACGAGAAGAGCACCGTTTGTGCGATCCATCGTATAGCCGAAGCCGTTACGATCGAAGTGCACAAGCGTTTTGGTCTTCTTGCCACCAATGTCATGTTCCGCAAGGATCATTTCGTTGATGCCGTCGTAGTCCCACTCATCAAATGGAGTCATCTGATAAACCCAAGCAGCCATGCCGGTGTCTGGATTACGAGCAAAGATCGACATCGAGTACTTCTGATCGATCTGCTTGCCATCAGGTCCTGCACGTTGCGCAGGGTTCCATGTCGATGGGTTGCCTGTACCGTAGTAGAACAGGTTCAGGTCAGGATCCCATGCGTACCAGCCCCATGTGGAACCACCACCGATTTTCCATTGATCACCGGTCCAAGTCTTGAGCGAGCTGTCTTTGCCAACAGCTTTGCCAAGATTGGTGGTTTTCGCTGGATCAACCAGGATGTCAGAGTCTGGACCCATTGAGTAAGCGCGCCATACCTTCTTACCTGATTTCAGGTCGTAGGATGTGACATGGCAACGAACACCAAATTCAGCACCTGACATACCAACAATAACGTTTTGGTTGACGATGAATGCCGTGCTGGTGTGGGTTTCACCACGCTTTGGATCGCCGTTAACAGCTTTCCATTTTTCATCACCGGTTTTTGAGTCCAGAGCAACAACGGTTGTATCGGCTTGGTTGAGGATAATTGTGCCCTCAGCATAAGCCAAACCGCGGTTAACCGTGTCACAGCACATCACAGGAATAACAGAAGGATCCTGCTTTGGTGTGTACTTCCACATGATCTTGTTTTCGTCATCCAAGTTCAGTGCGTACACGATGTTCGGGAACGGTGTGTGGACCCACATCATGGACCCAACAACGAGAGGTGAACCCTCGTGGCCACGAAGAACGCCGGTTGAAAAGGTCCAAGCAACCTTCATGGTGCCTACGTTGCCAGCATTAATCTGATCAAGTTCAGAATAACGGGTTGCAGCGTAGTTACCTTCTTGCTTAGCCCAGTTATTAGGATCTGCAGTATTCTTCAAGACGTCTGCGTTCGCCAGAACAGGCGTAGACAGACCCACTGAAGCCAGCAGTCCTAATGCGATTGCACTTCTGCGCATCGCGCTTCCTCCATTTTGGTTTCTTGCCACTCTTGGTAGCTTACATAGAGTGTTATTTTTTAACGCGACGATGATCGGGATTTTCCCTGAATTGATTTGTACCGCCGTGGTTTATTTACGGTCGGTTCAACGCCGTGGATTAGTTCCACCCTGTGGTATTGCTACCGCAGGTGTCATACACACGTTTCCGTGAACTCCGCAAGGCGAAACGACAAGGTTTTTTTATGTTCGTAAACGATATCAGCTCTTAAGAAGAGACTTTAAACCGTTGAAATCATAATATTTATTTATTTAATTTCTCTGATGGTGCGGCGCACGACAAGTTATCACGACGGATGTGATTGGCGTTGAAAACCCCATCATACGGAGCTCGAAGGCCTCATTCCAAAGTATAAGGCCTCATTCCAAAGTATATCGTCACCTGTGCGCCATATCTTTAGGTTATAATATTACATATATCGGGCCTTTGGCGGGTGCCAAAAACTCAATATTGCCCGCTCCAGATTGGACATACGATGCGCAACGACATCAACCGGCGAAACGTCCTGCATTTGGCTGCCAAAGCAGCCCTTTGCATTGGCCCAATTGCGGGCTTTAGCGCGCCAGGACTAGCAAAGTCCAAAGATTTGGCAAAGTCCAAAGATTTAGCCGTTCAACCGGCCTTTTTTACCGAAATCGCACCTGGCGTGCTGGTTCATCAAGGACAGCATGCGCATGAAATGACTGCGGACAATCTGGGCGGCATATCAAATTGCGGTGTTGTGATTGGGAGCGCCGCGATTGCCGTGATTGATACAGGCGGCAGTGCCAAGTTTGGCAACACACTGAAAGCGGCGATACGTCAAAGATCAACTTTACCAATCCACTATGTCATCAACACGCATATGCACCCGGACCATGTGTTCGGCAATAGTGCATTTGTGCCTGAAAACACAGCATTTGTTGGCCATACTAAACTAGCTCGCGGGTTATCTGCGCGCGCTGAGCGGTATTTGTCTATCAACAAAAAAACACTCGGTGCGGCCGCTTTCGAAGGTACAAAAATCGTTCTGCCGACTAAAGCGGTAGAAGACACACTTCAACTTGATCTCGGTGGACGGTCTTTGACGCTGACAGCACACAAGACTGCCCATACCGATAATGACCTGACAATCCGAGACGAGGCCACGGACACCGTGTTCATGGGCGACTTGATCTTCTCAGGTCATACCCCAACATTAGACGGATCAATCAACGGTTGGCTTGCCCGCCTGAGAGAGCTTTCTGCCAAACCTGCAGCGCGTATTGTGCCCGGCCACGGGCCTGCAAGCCTTGAGTGGCCGGATGCCGCCAAGCCAATTGAACGCTATTTTACAACAATTGCCCGTGAAATAAGGGCTATTTTAGCCCGCGATGGCACCTTAACAGAGGCCATGTCATCTGTTGGGCAATCAGAAAAGGGTGCATGGCAACTCTTTGAAGAGTATCATGCGCGCAATGTTTCGGCGGCGTTTGCTGAATTGGAATGGGAGTAGCCACCCCACTTTGGATCGCGTCAGTTCGGCCCAGGCTCACTACAAACCATCTTTATCTGGAGGACAGATATGCTGAAATCTAATTGGACGTGCCTTGCCACAGTAGCGGCAGTGGCGATTGCGACCACCTCAATCAACACGACGAGTGAAGCGCGCGATGCCGCCTATGATCCCTGGCCCGGCATCCAAGAAGATGTGTTCGACAACCGCAAACTCATTGAAGATACGCAAAATATTATTCTTGATGCACCCTACCGGGCAGAAGATGCCGCCATCGTGCCCCTAACAATGACGATTTCAAAAGACATTGCAGGCAAGGTGGAAGACCTGTGGTTGATTATCGACAAGAACCCGGCCCCAGTCGCGGCTCAATTTACTTTTGGGCCTGCAGCAGGCGGTGAAGAACGCACAATCATCACCCGCGTACGCATCGACGAGTATTCACACGTGCGTGCGATTGTTGAAACGAATGACGGTAAACTCTACATGGCAGCCAAATTTGTCAAAGCGGCTGGTGGCTGCTCCGCGCCAGCGTTGAAAGACATGGATGCAGCCCTTGCAGGTGTTGGCAAAATGAAAGTCAAAATTTTGCAAAGCGACATCTCAAAGACGAAGATGTTGATGGGCCAGGTGATGATCAAGCATCCACAATATTCCGGCATGCAGATGAATCAGGTGACCGGACTTTATATCCCAGCCAAGTTCATCACGGAAATGGAAATTAAGCGCGGCAGTGATCTGGTGATGAGCATTACTGGCGGTATTTCACTTTCTGAAGACCCCAACATTCGTTTTACATATGCCCCTGGCGGTGAGGATCACAGTTTGAATATCGTTGCCAAGGATACCGATGGTCGGATCATGAACGGGCGCTCAGTCGCGCAGGGTTCCTAGAGCGTCAAGCCTTTCTCGTACCAGCCAAGCTGTTTGCGCGACGCGCTCTATCTCATGAACTCTATCTCGTGAATGGCGATCCACTTATCTGCTCAAAGTCGAACCCAACTTTTCGCAGGTTGATCTAGCTATGTCTTGAAGTTAATTGCAAAATACAAAAAGGCTGAGACACAATTATTGGGTCTCAGCCTTTTTTGTTTTTACCACTTATTTCTGTGGTTTGAGCGCAGAGAACTTAGAAACAGCGCAACTCGCCTTCAATCTGAGCACGCTTGAGTTCGTTTACACGTTCACGCATCTTCGGTGTAAACAGAAAAGACGTTTTCTCGCCGCCCTTCAGCCGCACGCTCATAATCGTTTCAGCGTCTTCATACTTCTTATAAGGCAAAACGCTGGCAATAATGTCGATTGAGCAAGCACACTTTTCAAGCGCATCGCGGGTTTGACCATTGACCTGCATACAGCCAAAAATATAGTCCGCTCGGGTCACAGTTGGGTAGTCGTTTTCAAGCGCCACTGCAGGCCCTACCATCAGGCCGAATACTGCAACTAGCCCCATCAGTTGGCGCGCGCTGGCTACAAGCCTCATTTTATTTCTCCCAGGCTTTTCAAACTAATACGCTCAACATATTTAGCCGTTCCTTTGCCGCGACTATAATAGTTTGCCGTCATGCCATAGAAAAATCCTGGCACCTGATCACTCACGAGCAACTCAAAATTTGAGACTTCATAGCCATGCATGCGATTTTTAGCCGGATCGTTGATAAACGGAAGTAATTTAATCTTATAGCCATCGATACTTTTGCCGTTGTAATCAAATTTTGCGGCTTCGACGGAGGCGTCTTCCCCAAGGGCCTTACGAAACTTGCCTTTCAGATACATGGCACTGCCACCTGCAACCTTGTTGTAGGTGGCAACACAGCGATCCAAATACCAGATCAGCAATGGATTTCCGGTCATGCCCGGTGTTTCGAACGAGCTGCGCGCACGATCGCCCGTAAACACCTTGAGCTTGACGTTTTTGGTTTTCTCCGCCGTTTCGTTTGTAATCTCGATGACAATGTCATCTTCAAATGATGTGTCGTTCTGCCTGGTGTTCTCAGAGGTGCGCGCGAAGCGATAATTCAACGCATCTCCTTTTTTCACCGAGTTGAGGTGCTTGGTGTTAAACAGCAAATCAGCGGCCTTTGGGGCCTTTTCAGCAACGGCAGGAACCGCCAACGCAAACGTGCTGCAAACTACTGCCAACACAAAACGCATCTTCATGTTTATTTCCTTCTTGAATTTATGTTTCCCAGGCAGCTCTTAATCCCACGCCTGCAATACAACTTATCCGGCTGATGACGGCATTTATGGGGTTTTCACCACAGTCATACGATTTGAGCAAGCAAATGGGACTGTTTATTGCCAAAAGTTAAGCTCAGGCGACAAACACGGTTACCCAAAGCGGGTCAACTGACTGGCCGTGTTGGGGAGCGTATCGCCGAAAACCATACACGCATTCAAGCTACGGGCTCACCTCAAAAAATTGCCGAAAGCGCGTGGACCGGACCCAACATCAACACTTCCTGTCACTTTTAGGGTTTTGGCATCGATGCGCTGCACACTATCACCATCCCAGCACGCCACATAGACGGCCGCGTTTTCGGGATCGCTGGCAATGCCTTCTGGATACTCATCAACCGGAATTATGGAAATACGCTTGTTATTTTTGAGATCAATCACGCTCACCGTTGCCGTGTACTGATCACTGACGAAGGCATGCGCTTTGGTGAGCGCAACAGCATACGGGCGCCTTCCAACACCAACAGTGGCGATTACTTTTTGCTGGGTCAGGTCAATCACGCTGACGTCATTGCTTTTCACGTTGGCAGTAAAGGCGCGTGTCCCATCGCTATTGATGGTGAGGCCAAACGGGCGGGTTCCAACCGCAATCACAGCACTTCGTTTGCCGGTTGCCAACTCAATCACCGAGACGGCGTTGTCATCGCGATCGGCGGACAGAAGGTGGCTTCCTGAAGGCGTAATCGCGACGCCAGAGGGTGAGTTGCCGACGGGAAAGGTCCGCTTGATCTTACCTACGGCCGCATCGATCTCAAAAATTTTGTCTAGATACCAATCCGCGACATAGACGAGACCTGTCTTGGCTGAGACGGCGATCCCCAAAGGCCCCTCACCAAGTGAAATACGTTTGTGAACTGCACGCTTTTGAGCATCCACTACAAATAAGGCTTTGCCCTCTGGTGCCGTCACATAGACCCAACGCTTATCAGGCGAAACAGCAACGCCAGCGGGTTTGCCCGGAATAGCAATTTCAGCCACGGCTGAAAGACTTCCAAGATCGACAACGGTGAGTGAATTGCCAGGCTGATTTGTGATAAAGGCTTCGCGTGCACCCGTCACGGTGTCACCAAGCAATGGGCCTGAAAACGCTGTTAGAATGCACAAAAGGGTGCTGCTTACCAAAGCAAGCAGCACCCAATTTTGTTTGTTAATGATCACGCCATCTGCCAGGTCTCTTATTTGCCGGACTCAATTTTTTTCTTCAGCGCATCAAGACCGGATTTATAGACACCCGTCACTGCTTTGACCGCCGCCTCATCACTCAATTCTGGTGGCGGATCATTGTTGACATAGCCACGATAGAACGCGCCCTTCCACTTGACCGTAGACTTGTCACCGTCACCAGATACAGAAATCATCGCTGAGTAGTTCGATACTGGTACGACCTTCACATCGACTTTTGTGATCTCATACTTGTAGTGCTTCTTATCCGCATCATACTTGATCAGATTTTCTTCAATCTTGTCACCGGATGCAAGAACGAGCGTACGGCTTGCACCAACCTCGTTGCCGCCGTCTCCTTCCGTTTTTGTAAACGCAGGATGCCAGCTCATGTCATGAAAGTTTGCGATCACACTCCAGACCTTATCAGCAGGCGCATTGATTTCGATAGTCTCGGTCACTTTCTGACGCGTTGGTCCGTGGGCCCAGGCTGGGCTGGCAGCAATCACTGTCACAAGCGCCATCATAAGGGTCCACAGTGGCACAGGCTTCAACATTCGGTTTTCTCCTTATCGTCTTGTTTTTTTGCCCCCCTACACCAAAGGGTGGGCCGTTTCGTCGTCGAATAGGATAATCGCTCTTAATCTGGGCCGCAATCAGTCCAATCAAAACAAACACTGACTACACTAGGAATCCAAGGGTCCCTACTCAGAAAGGCGGTTGTAATTGGCATGTGCCCATGCTGTCTTTCGCGTAACACGCACGACTAGGCCCAAAATTAAACGAGGCCGATAACAAAGCGAAGAAAGACGTTCAAGCCAGTGTGGATTAACGGACAACAGACAGCTGATCGCACGGACGTTGTGGGGGCCATTGCGGATGGCCTGAACGGTGCGCACAATCCCCTCATTGTTGTTGATGCCATTGATTTAGCAGGAGCGGCAGAAGCGGTAGAACTTGCCCGCTCTGTTGGTGCAACCATCGACCATAGCGCGCCTGAAAATATTGCTTTGCTACAGGAGCAGGGCTGGCTCGGCACAACACCAGGCGAAGCCGTTTTACGCGCAGATGCTGTCTTGTTGGTGGGTCCACTACCAGAACACATTGCCACCGATGAAGCGCTGCGCCGTCTCTGTGACAGCGACAAACGAAGAACGTTTCGCTACATTGGCAACCAAGCCCCACCGGGCGCCATCGCCAATCTGGTCGACAAAGGCCTCGCGGGCACCGACGTTGGCAACATCTCCCTTACCGCTTTAATTGGTGCATTGCGCGCGCATGTCGCAGACCAAGTCTTTCACACCGACGATGCCACACGCGCCGCCGTCAGCGTCCTTGGTGACTGGTTGAAGAATGCTAATTATGGCGTTGCCGTTTTTGCAACCGGTGCCTTAAGTGACCTTGAAGGCCATGCACTTCTTGGTCTTCTTGATGATTTGTCACTGAAAACACGTTGGAATGGCCTCCCGCTTGCCGTTCCTGCCGGACAAAACGAACTTCAACGCATGTCCTCATCGTTGACGGGCTTGCCAGCACCGCTTTCCTTTGAATGTGCGAGCCCGAGCCATGACCGCTGGCGCTTTGGCGCGCGTGACATGATCAAGCGTGGCGAATGCGACGCCGTGTTGTGGTTATCATCCTCGCAAAATGCTGTCCCTGACTGGCTGTCAGGTGTAGCCAACCTTTACGCCATAAGCGCCCATGACAATGCCCTACCCAATGTAAAAGCCCAAGCTGACATTGGTATTGCCGGTGTTGATTATGCAGCCATTCTTGAGCCTGCTGAAATAGGCGCGTTTGCAGCTATTACACCACCAAATACAAGCAATCGTGGTTCAGCTGCCTGTGTCATCGGCGCAATCCGAAAAGCAATTGAAACAAAGGGAGCGGCCGCATGAGCGTGATGTGCATCAGCGGCGGCCATGTGGTTGACCCGCAAAATAAACGTGACAGTGTTGGCGATGTCTGGATCGAAGACGGTCGCATCATTGATGCCAAGCCGGATGCTCAAAACGTTGAACGTATTGATGCCTCAGGCTGTATCGTCATGGCCGGGGCCATTGATATTCACACACACGTTGCCGGTGCCAATGTCTCAGCAGCCCGTCTTTTATTGCCAGAGCGCTATGCGGATGTTGAACGGCCCATGGACCATTGGACTGGAGCACCGTTTGATCTGTTTTCAACCGGCGTGCTCTATGCCCAGATGGGATTCACACTCGTTGTTGAACCCGCAGTCGCGCCGAGTGACGCCGTTGCCACACACGCAGAACTGGAGTGCATTCCATATGTCGATCGCGCTGCTTTGAGCGTGATTGGCAATGATGATGTGTTACTTGGCATGCTGCGCGACAAAGCCTCAGATGCAGCGATTGCAGATTACATTGCATGGTCGATTTCAACAAGTCGTTCGCTTGGTGCAAAAGCGATTAACCCCGGCGGCGTTGCTGCGCTAAAAGCCAACGTCCGCAAATTTGATCTCGACGACGTGGTGCCAGAATACGGTGTCACAGCGCGCGAGATTGGTGCCAAAATGCGCACCGCATTGCAAAGCCTCGGCGTGCCGCATCCGCTACATCTCCACACCTGCAACCTCGGCCTTCCGGGCAATGTCGATACAGCCATTGCCACAATCGAGTCGGCTGAAGGTCTGCCGATGCACTTGGCGCATTTGCAGTTTTATGGATATGGCAAAGAGGGCGCTCTCGGCATGTCGTCTGGGGCTGTCCAACTGGCAGAAGCTATGGCCAAGCACACCAACATCACAGCAGATATTGGCCAGGTGATGTTTGGCCCCACCGTAACCATCTCGTCTGATGCGCTGACGCAATTCAACTATCGCCGTCGCGCTAAGCCCAAGAAATTTAATGTCCGCGATGGCGACAGTAATGGCGGCGGCATCGTTCCCCTCACCTACCGCGCCAAAAGCAAGATCAACGTGCTGCAATGGGCGATTGGGTTGGAGCTATTCTTGTTACTTAATGATCCGTGGCGCGTTTTCTTAACCACCGATCATCCCAATGGCGGCCCGTTTACGGCTTATCCAGAGCTGATCTCACTCTTGATGGACAAATCTGTACGCGAAAAAACCATCGAAGCGTTGCCTGAAGATGTGTTTGAATCGACGACACTCAAGTCGCTGGACCGTGAGTATTCACTCAATGAAATTGCAGTGATGACCCGGGCCGCGCCAGCGCGCCTGCTTGGCACTACAGATCGCGGGCATCTCGGCACAGGTGCTGTTGGTGACGTTGCAATCTACCGTGACCAATCGGATCGTGCCGCCATGTTCCGCGCGGCCACTTGGCTCATTAAAGATGGCAGGGCGGTCGTCAAAGATGGCGAGGTGATGTCGGTAACCTACGGCAAGACATTGTCACTGGCACCCGACTACGACCAAGCCATCACCGCCCACGTTCGCGATGCTTATGATCAACGTTGGGGCGCACCACCGAACACCTTCACGGTTCCAGAGACTCTATTACGCGAAACATCGCCGTTTGAGGTCGTGCCATGTCGGACCTAGCAACAAAAGGTGGCGACGCGCCGAAAACCATCAACGGCATTCAAATTGATGCCACGTTTGCAGAAGCCTTTGGCATGAGCGCCACTGGTGTTGTCATCACTGCGGATACACCAAAATGGGCGATGATCGCCGCCAAAACCATGAGCGGCTTTGGCACCTCTGTCATTGGTTGTGGTGCGGAGTGCGGCATTGATTGTGAAATGTCGGCGAGTGATACTCCTGATGGTCGACCTGGTGTTCGTGTCTTGTTGTTTGGCTTCTCACCCGATGCACTGTTGCCCCAGCTCAAAAATCGCGTTGGCCAATGTGTTCTGACAAGCCCCGGCTCCGCCTGCTACAACGGCGTTGAAGCCAAAGAAACCTTAAAGCTCTCCACTGGCATTCGGTTTTTTGGTGACGGTTTTCAAACTGCAAAATCATTGTCAGGCCGTCGCTTCTGGCGTGTCCCGGTCATGGATGGTGAGTTTGTTTGCGAAGAGACCACAGGCGTTGTCACCGATGCCGTAGGCGGTGGAAACCTTCTCATCATTGGCAAACATCGCAAGGGACTTCTTGAAACCACCGAAGCTGCTGTTGAAGCGATTGCCATAGTGCCAGATGTGATTACCCCATTTCCTGGCGGCATCGTCCGCTCAGGCAGTAAAGTTGGTGCCAAGTACGCGGGCATGATGGCCTCGACCAACAATGCCTTTTGCCCCACGCTGAAAGCGTTTGCTGGCAGCGAACTGTCGGACGACACAATTGCGGTGCTTGAAATTGTTATTGATGGCCTCACATCAGATGCCGTGTCGCAGGCGATGAAGGCGGGCCTTAAATCCGTCATTGAAACCGGCGCAGCAAAGGGCGTAACGCGCGTTTCAGCAGGCAACTATGGTGGCAAACTTGGCCAGCACCACTATCACTTGATGGAGCACCTCCCATGAGCACGCTGACACTTACCGTGCGCTCAGGTGACTTGCCCTGCGCGCGCATCAGCCTAAAAGGCATCACGCCGTCTGCGCTCATTGGCAAGAGTGCTGACGACATCGCCAAAACAGCACTCCATGTCGGCACGCAAAATCTGGCCCTGGGTGATCTATTCTCCGTCAGTGGTTCAGGCGGCGAAACGCTCATCATTGCTGGTAGCAGCGACAAGTTTGATTGTGTTGGCGAGCGGCTGGATGCGGGCACAATTATCGTTGAAGGCGACGTTGGCGGCTATGGTGGCCGTCGCATGTCGGGCGGCAGGCTCGACATTAAAGGCAATGCAGGGCCCTACCTTGCATCGCGCATGTCAGAGGGTGTGATCACAGTGTCGGGCTCGGCTGGCGATTGTGTTGGCGGCATCAAAGCTGGTGAAAAATTTGGCATGACAGGTGGCCAGGTCGTTGTTGAAGGGTCGATTGGCGCGCGTGCAGGTGACCGAATGCGTCGCGGCACCATCATTGCGCGCGGCACTTTTGGTACCCATGCGGGTTCGCGCATGATGGGCGGGACGCTTTGGACCGAATCTGGGTTTGGGCCTGAGCCCGGCCCCCTGTTGCGCCGCGGCACCTTGATTGGCCCAACAGTGGATGCACTGTTACCGACATTTGTTGATGGCGGGCGGCATGACCTTGTTGTGCTGGGTATTCTCTCGCAACACATGAAACGTGCGCTTGGCGACCTTGCCCCTGAAGCACTGCCCCGCGAGGTGCGCAAATATTCCGGTGACATGGCAACCATTGGCAAAGGCGAATTGCTGCTGTTTGGATAACCAGCAGCTCCCTAAAAGTGCCCGTCCGTAGACCGCAAATCAGGCGTTTTCTGCGCTGCACACGTAGGCACCCCCATAAATTGATCCGACAGTTACCCCCGCACGTAAGAATTTGGGTATGCTGGATGTCGGCACCAATTCTTTTGCGAAGCTAAAGCAGGAAGCTCACCCATGGTCACAATCGTCATTTCGGCGTGCTTGGTGGCAGATATGAAGGTCTGCGAAAAACATAACATACCCCTTGAAGCAAATTGGGATACGACGCGCTGCGCGATGTATGCACCGCCCTACTTTGCCCAATGGGAAGAGCGCCACCCGAAATGGCGCGTTGTTCGCTGGAGCTGCAAACTTGGCAACGTGGACGACATCTAAAGCGACGTCGTCGAAACCGACATCGGTGCAGATCAAATAAAGACGTTGAGCGGCCTATGAGGCGTTTCGCTCACATCAATCCAGCAGCACAGGTCAACTTTGATTTGTGCTGTTTTGCTTACCGCTTGGTCAATTCTGCGGAGTCTACGTTTTGGTTCGACCAGCCAGAGATCTCAATGACAAACTTTTGGCGAATGGCGCGGCCAAAATCGCCATAGCCTGCAGCTGGCAATACAAATCCACCAGATCCGCCTCTCACATTTTCCTTATACCATCCCTCGAGTGTGGTTGCTTCTTTACCCTCCAAGATTGGCAGACCATTGATCGTAACACCGTAACCAACAAGTTCATTGCGCACCAACGAAACCGGCTCTTTCGGGTTGCAGTTATCTTTGCCATCTCCGGATACATCAATCACGACACGCAACGCTTGAGCGGGCAATTGCGGCACAATTTTATCTGAAACATTGCGCAACATCTTAGAAAGACAGGTGAATTCACCTCCCTGGTGAGGCAATCGGCGCACCTTGGCAGCTACAGCAAACGCTTCCTGCTTACTGGTAATACGTTGCCAAGGTACAATGAAGTTTGGCTTGTCCGACCATGCCATCATCGAGAATAAAATGCCGCCTTGGGGACCATTAAAAATCGCTTTCAACACATCGGGGTCTTCAAGTGCTGTTGCAATGCCTTCCATTTGCAGTCGATAGCGTTTTTCATCCACCGAACTTGAAACATCAACCGCCACGACAAGAGCGGTATCAACAAAATCCAAATCTTGAGCACGCGCGTGTAAAATTGAGCCAACGCCCAGTGCTGCAAACATGACCGCCGCTATACACCAGTGCATCCGCATCAGTCGTGAAGTTATCATCTCAACCGGCCCTGTCGCTCATTTATATGGCGTTTTTATTTGCCTTCACTCTTTGCCGCCATGTTAATGCGGCGCATCGACAGAACTCTACAACGGATTTCAGACCAAGTCAGGGCTTGGAGTGGGGACTTTGTGGAGAAAAGTGGTTCTCTATCGCTGAACGATGGAAATCGAGCGGGGCGCGCATGGCACAGGGATGTTGCGCGTGCCTGCTAAATGTTTGAAACAAGCTAATCGTTGGACAGGCCGACCCATGGGTCACGCGCATGCTGCGCTGGCTTGCTTGTTGCCTCCTGATTACGGAGCCAGGCACTGACGTTTTCCAACATCAATTGTTCTGCAAGTGGAATGTCAGCTCTTTGTGATTGGCGCTGAAACCAGTCCGCGAGTTTAGCCAATGGCCAGGTGCTCATGTGAGTCTCCGCAAGCTTCCTGTGCGTGATTTATCATTACTTTGGTTAAGCGCAAACTTGCGCGCGCACCGTTTCTCTAAAGCATCCTGCGCTTACTTAAACGCAGATAAGATACTCTATTCCAAAGTGTAGCAGCCAAAAGTTTAAATATTGGTTTTATCGTGAGATTTTAAGCGCAGATTAAGACGTGCTCAAAATTAAACACGTGCGCATCAGTGAATTTGCTGTGTGAACCAATGCGATGCGCATGGGAAACACGGGCCCTTTAGTGGTACTCACAGCAATCCAAAAAACTACACAATAAGGTCGCCAACGGGCAGCCGTTCGTAGCTGAAAGAAGGCGTTTCCAAAGGCCGTCCCAACCTGAATACATTAACTATACGGCGGTCACGCGCTAACCAGATCTAATTTTCAAACTTGAAATTGGCCTTCAACGTAAACTTGGGACGACTCAGCTGGATAACTTTTTCTAAGGTAACTAGAGCATCAAGCCTTTTGTTGTGCACAGTGAAGCTATTTGCGCGACGCTCTATCTCATGGGCTCTATCCCGGTTGAGACGCCCCATCATCACACCGCTCCCTCACTGCAAGTCTTGCAACAACGGGTTCACGCTTCGCCAACGAACTCAATCGAGTTTTGCAACACTATCGGTCAGGAGCAGACTTTCATCGTCGATTTCGCGCGCATGAAGGGCGAGACAGCCAATCGGGAGTAGCCACCGGCATGCGCACAATCATCGAAGTTCACCGGTTGTTACGTCAAAGGTCAGCAAGCGCCCGTCCACGGTCTTTGCATTCATAACCCAATTGTCTTCGAAGACTGGTCCACGTGAGCTGGTTATTTTTATCATTTCAGGCGTTGTGCCAAAGACAGTGTAGTGAGACACTGATGCAGATACGTTGTTGTACGTTGACAAGCCTCCACTCTTCGCTTTTTCGCCACCTGCAATATCCAGAGTTGAATACCGCTTAAGTAGTTTCGCGCCTTTAAGCGGCAACATCGGCGACGTTGCTTACTTCGTCATCGGCGGCGGCGGCGGCGGCGGCGGAAGTTACAAACCCAGATCCGACCAACAAGATCATGAGCATATTTCGAAGGCTATGCATGTTTAGAGGCTCCTCCGACAGTGCTGCGGGCTCTCCGCTCGCAGCGAGCACTGCGGGACGGGCGGACGGAGGTCTGATAAGAGAGATCTATGACAATGTACTTTGCTCTATTCCTGAGGCGGGATACAGAACGTCATAAAGACAATCACTCATAACTAAAAAGGGGGCACAGACAATGTTAGCGTGGGCTTTGGGATATTGGCCTTCACTTCGATCGGTGGACAAGGGAATTGGGACGCTTGTCGACAAAGTGTCGGGCGGGCTTGCCATCGCGATCTTAAGTGTGACCTTTTACGGTCAGTTGAGCAGTGTTGAGAATGCACCAAATGACACATCGCTTCCATCTACTGCTGAAGCTTTGCCCGACACTAAAAGTGTATTTGAAACACCGGGGCGAGAGATATTTCTTGCCGGCTATGGCGGACCGCCGTTCTACCATCGAAGCGATGTCCATTTAGTACGTCCCGATGGCACAGACCTCACACTTAAAAAACTTGGCTGGGACGGTGACGTACTCCATTTTCCAATTGACGGTGGCATTCGTAGTGTCGAGTGGTGGAACTCTGTTGGGTTTATGGTTGATTTTCTGCACAACAAAGCGGTGTCCCGTCTTGGCAAGGGTGCACACGGGCGCAAACAAACCAATCCGATTATTGAACAGGTCGAGGCAGAAGGAAAACTCAATGGTCAGCCAGTGGCGCCGCGCGTCAAGCTAACCGACATCTTCTCACGTTTCGAATTCACCCATGGCCACAATACTTTGTTGTTCACCGGCATGTTTAGGCCTGCCGCAATCACCCCGCGCCTTAGGCCTTACTTTGGAGTTGGTGCAGGGTTTGCTATACCGCACACCGAGGTGTGGTTTCCTGGCGGCAAACGAGAGGAACGGACGAACGAATATCAATTTGCAGGCCCCGCTGCTCAAGTTGTTGCCGGTCTGGAATTTAGAACGGGCAAGGTCTCCTATTTCTTTGAGTACAAGTTCACGTGGGCCAGAATATCCGGCCTGTTGACCGGCGATGAGTCGTGGTTGGATTTCATGATGCCGGGTGACTTATATCGACAACTCAAGCGCTGGTGGCGCGGCGAAGAACCGAAATACGGACGCTTTCAAACGACGTTAGCCGCCCACCAGGTTGTTGGCGGCGCTGGTTACTGGTGGAATGTGCGACGCGGAAAACCATAAACGCACAGGTGCATGATCGCGTGAAAGAGGGTGAGATCACGGGTTAATCCGCAGTCATGAGATAGAGCCATGAGATAGAGCGTCGCGCAAATAGCTTCAGCGTGCACAACAAAAGGCTTGATGCTCCAGGTTGCAGCCGACACACGCCCGGGTCGCATAGCGCCGCAGGTTAAGGCTGTCGCGTTCTCGCTTAGGAGACACAAACGTCAGAACTTCATGCGCTGGACAGATGTAGGTGTCATTCCTAGAAACGTACCGGCCTAGAAATGTACCGGCCTAGAAATGTACCGGCCTAGAAATGTACCGGCCTAGAAATGTACCGGAAGTCGGTTTTGACGAAGGGACACTTCTTGGTGGTGCTCGTCATCTGCGGCTTGGGCAATGTCACCCGTGATGCCTGCCTGTTCACAAGACAGGAGCTCAGGGCTGTTGAAGTAACCTCGATCGGCAACAACGTCTAGGTTGCATCCGTTCGACGATCGCGAGCTGACATAAACACTGCTACGGCCACACCTCACCCTGCCCCTCAAGACCCCTTTCGTGGCCATGGGATCAGCATGGAGACGTGGCGTCGATAGTCCCTGTATTTGTCACCAAAAACGGCAATCAGATCGCGCTCTTCAAGCGTTGCACCAATCAAAATGTAGCCAGTGGTGGCGACCGAAAACAAAACATGACCGAGCGTCATGACGGGTGCTGCCCAAAACACCAACAGCATGCCGAAATAAATGGGATGGCGAACAAACTTGTAGAGCAACGGTGTTTTAAACTCGGACGCTGTCGCCGGTTGACCCATCCAGTTTTTCAAGACCTGTCTTAGTCCGAAAAGCTCTGTGTGACTGATCAGGAAGGTGCTTAAAACGACAGTGGCCCAACCTGCAAAATAGAGAGCCCAGAGCAGAGTTGTGAAAATTTCGTTTTGAACGCTCCAGATCTCTGTTGGAAGAGGTCGCCATTGCCAAAATAGCAACCACAACGCGAGGCCGCTCAATAGAACATAGACGCTGCGTTCTGCCGACACTGATATGAACTGGGTCAAAACAGATTTAAAAGCTGGACGCGCCATAACGCTGTGCTGCACAGCAAAGATAGTCAGCAACACGACATTTATACTGATCGCACCCCAAAGCGGAAAAGTAGCGCCGGAATCTATCGTTTTGGGAACGTAGATGTTACCAATAAAGCCAATGGCGTAAACCAGACTGGCCATGGCAACGACGTAGGAAATTAGACCGAATGCGAGAATGGCTAACCGTTTCATTAGGCACCTCTATCAGGTGAGTGGGGCGGCTGAAAAGTAAAGTCGGGGCACCCCTGTTGAAAGATTAGAGGATGTAGCAGCCCCAGACAAATCTTTGTGTTGTTCATGGAACACTTGCTGTCAACTTGGAGACAGCACCTTGATCCGTTGACCCGGCCCGAGGATCACACAAAATTCAATACCACACTTTAAAACGGTCTCGGCTTCACAAGCGTATTCCTGTAGTATTAGTGCATCTTCAGCCGTCCCGCCGACGAGGGCTTGCAAAAATGGAACCGACAGGCATGTCACCGCTTAACACGTTTTTGGATTGGACCGGGCGCCGGATCGCCAATCGCGTAACGGCAGAACACGATACGCGCGACCTGCCCCACCACACCGACATCGCCTTGATGCAGCGCGTTCTGCGCCCCGGCGACGTGATTTTGATTGACGGACGCGACAAAGTCTCCGCCGCCATTCGGTATCTCACCCAATCAAGCTGGTCACATGCAGCACTCTATGTTGGCAATGCGTTGGGCGCCACAACAGACACCGGGGAGCCAATTTCGCTTATTGAGGTCAACGTTGGCGATGGCTGCGTCTCAGTGCCGCTTTCCAAATACGAATGCACCCCGACACGCATTTGTCGGCCGGCAAATTTAACAGAAGAAGATCGACAACATGTCATTTCATATATGTGTAACAACATCGGGATGACCTACGACACACGCAACGTGTTTGACTTGGCGCGTTATCTGCTTCCGAATCCCCCAGTGCCACGGCGTTGGCGGAGGCGCATGCTGGCGATTGGATCTGGCAGCCCAACGCGGGCCATTTGCTCAACGCTGATTGCGCAAGCGTTTCAATCTATCCGCTATCCAATTTTACCACGCGTAGAAAAATTAAAACGCGGCGACCACGGAGCCAATGGATACACATCCGCCGAGGTCCATCACATTCGTCACCACAGCCTGTATACGCCGCGCGACTTCGATGTGTCGCCCTACTTTGAGATCGTCAAACCGACCGTTGCTGAAGGTTTTAATTACAAGGGACTTCGCTGGGCTAAAACCCCTATTGATGCCAAGCCTGCTGCACAACAAGAAGCTGACGCTGGTAAAGTCACAACTGCAGATACAGAGCCAGGCACAGGTTCCCGCAAAACAGCGTAGTTATTTGGCTGCGCAATTAGGAGGTGGCGTCAGCCGACAGCGTTTCTGTTGTCTCTATTTCAGACCTTCGCAGAAGCGTGTGATGCGGGCGCAAGCATCTTTTAAAACATCAAGTGATGTTGCATAGGACAGGCGGAAGGCTGGCGAACCGGCAAAGGCCGCGCCGTGAACCACGGCAACACCTTGTTCTTCCAAAAGTGCCGTTGCAAAGTCTTCATCGCTAGTGATTTTAGCGCCACCCTTGGAGGTCTTGCCAATCGCCCCATCGCAGCTTGGATAGGCGTAAAACGCCCCTTGCGGCATCGGGCAGGACAAGCCGGGCGCCTTGTTGAGGGCGGCCACAACAAAATCACGGCGCTCAACCAACTTCTTGTTATTGGCGGCAATAAAATCGTGCGGACCATTCAAGGCTTCGACAGCCGCCCACTGCGTAATCGAACAAGGGTTGGAGGTTGATTGCGACTGCAATTTGCGCATCGCTTTGATCAACGGTTCAGGCCCACCGGCATAGCCCAGACGCCAGCCCGTCATACAATAGGCTTTTGAAAGTCCGTTCATGGTCAACGTACGATCATAGAGCTTGGGCTCAACCTGGGCCGGCGTTGCAAACTCAAGACCGTCATAAAGCAGGTGCTCGTAAATATCGTCTGTCAACACCCAGACATGAGCATTCTCCGGGCGCAGCAAAACGTCCGTCAACATCTTGAGATCATCAGTGCTATAAGCCGTGCCTGTCGGGTTGGACGGCGAATTAAACAACAGCCACTTGGTCTTTTTATTGATTGCCTTGGCCAGCACCTCAGGCTTCAAGCGATAGCCATCTTCCGGCTTGGTTGACACAAACACCGGCGTGCCACCGCCGAGCAAAACAATGTCGGCATACGATACCCAGCATGGTGCAGGGATCAGCACTTCATCGCCCGGGTTCAGGGTTGCCAAAAGTGCATTGTACAGCACCTGCTTGCCGCCGGCGCCAACAGAGATCTGTGTTAGTTTATAGTCCAAACCATTGTCACGTTTGAATTTGGCAATGATGGCCTGCTTCAGTTCTGGAATACCGTCGACATCGGTATACTTGGTCTTACCGGCATCAAGGGCACGCTTGGCGGCCTCTTTGATGTGATCGGGCGTGTCAAAATCAGGCTCACCTGCTGACAGCGAAATCACGTCACGGCCTGCCGCCTTTAATTCACGTGCTTTGGTGGAAACAGCAATCGTTGCGGACGGTTGCACGCGTACAAGACTGTCAGCGAAAAAGCCCATGGGTCGATAATCCAGATTTTAAGTTGCAAAACGGTTGTGAAGGGAAAACGCGCAGGCGAAGGAGCGCTTGGACCACTTTGATGTCGGGCGCAGATTCGATGCGATATCAAAGCTACGCCCGACCGAGCGCGCTTGCAACCAGCCCGCACGGGCCGAAACGTCACGCCAACTTAGGTCGAAGGGTGACGATTTTCGTGGCCTCCAAACCACACTTCCCCTCCAAGGCGACCGAAGCACGCAATTGACCCGGAGTTGCCACAATCCGGGCATGCCCGAGCCACACCGGCTGCCTCTGGTGGTCCGCAACACACTACCCATCCCCGCCCCGCCGTCCGGGGCCCTCACCAGGAGGATACACGTAATGCCAACACGCCGTTCGAAGCTTGCTCTGAAAGCCGCCCGCGATGCTGGAATTGGGCTTGCCGTTTATAGCGGCATTGCCCTCATTGCGCTTGAAGACCGTGCCCAGGCTGGCAGTGCCATGCCATCCCTTCCAAAATTTAGCTCAGGGCAAGGATTGCTGTGGGGAACGGACCCCTCGATTTTAACCCTGTTGGTGCTTGGCGTGCTGTTTGCGCTGTTGACGGCGTTTACACTCACGGTCTGGCGTCATTTTGGGCAAAATTTTGCTCTGGCCCGCGTGCGCCCGGACCCAACGCCCAATTGGTCCAGATCGACCGGCCGGGCGTATCAAAAAAAGGCGTGAGTTCACCCTCGCCAATCAGCCAGATCATTCCTATATGATAGAGTCAGGTATGATAGAGTTAGGCCAACCCCTCAAGGGCCAAGAAAGCGGCCCGCATAGAGGCGCCCCACAGAGAGGCAAAGAGGATCCCATGAAACCGTTTCAAGCACTCTTTTCAGGTCATCGCAGTCTTTCCCTCGCAGGCCTGTTGTTTGCATCCGGTTTACTTGCCGTCACATCGGCCAATCCAGCCACTTGGTTGCAGTCTAGTTTCGAGGCCGCCATCAATGGCAGCACCGAAAACCAAAATGTCGCCGACGCGCGCCACACATGGACACCAACAATTGCAGGCAGTGAAGACTATTGGCTCGGTACATCAAACGCGACAACCGATAAGAACATGATCCAACCTGCAACGTGGCAGTCGCCTGTTGCCAAAGGCGATCGATTTAAAATTTCGTCAGGTGCCGAAGCACACGAATTTAAGGTGATCAGTATTGAGCCTTTATTGACCGCCCTCAATCCAACTACTGCAGGCGATGGCACCACGACCCATGAGCAACTTCTGGTGATTTGCCACTCCACAGACAAGACCCATCCCGAGGTTATAAAGTTCGTGGTCGATGGCAGTTCCGGATTGCCGTGGATGAAACCGCCCGCCCGAACGGCCCATGCCCTTTAATAGGTAACTTTCTACCCTCCTGCAGTGACAGCTGCCTCTGCCGTTTTGTTCATTACATCCTGATCGCCATGCGGCGCGGCCGGCCGGCCTCCGCCGTTATTGACTATTTTTGGCTCTGTAACGCCACACCGACGGGATCGATGATCCCTCGTCCTGAAGCTTCCTCTTGCCCTGACATGAGTGATACGTTACCGCGAGGTGTGCAGTCCGATTGGGCGGCATAGATCAACCTGCGAAAAGTTGGAAATGATTTTGGGCGGATAATTTGATCTACTCTAAAATGTTAGGGCAGCTTATCTGCGTCTGCGGTCAACACCCGTTTACTGCGTGTTGACAAAAGAGCATGAACGCTAGGCTTGCACTAAAATCCTGGTCGCCATTCATTGGTCAACGGAGTCGAAGCATGCGTCTGAACCCGCCCACCATCATTATATTTGCGCTGTCGCTGGTGCTGGCCGCGCTCGCCATCATCACCAAGATTGGCATCATACCAATCCCACGCTATCTGCCCCATCAAGAATTTTGGCTGGCCATTATCGCCTACTTCGTTTTGATGTCCGGCACCGTCTTTCGTGGACTGTAACGGCTTACCTATCAACCGGGTGTACACAAAAGTTGTTGCGTTGAACGTCAACAGGCAAACCTGTGCCCTTGAGCCAGCACGGCGAAGCCCCCATACTTAGAGCGTCATGGCGCGCACAAGCAAAAAATCTCCGACAAAATCGAAGGCCCCGCGCCCTTCGAAAGGGTCGCGCCCTTCGAAAGGGTCGCACCCTTCGAAAGGGTCGCACCCTTCGAAAGGGTCGCACCCTTCGAAAGGGTCGCACCCATCACGGGCCAGGTCGGGAAAGCCTACGCCACCGCCTGCCGAAACCGCAGCGGGCACGCCGGGATTTGGGGAAGCACCACAAGCCACATTTACACCGTCTGACACCCTGCCCGCACTGCGCCAAACCGGGGCCACACCACGCGATGTGGTGACTGGCCCGACGGATGTCTTAAACGCGATGCTCGCCAAACCCGATGAACGATCTGAACGGGCACAAAATGTGCTTGCGACACAGCCGATGATGGCCAGCCATCCGCTAGTCTCGGGCAGCCTTCCCATGTTCACCCCACACCGCCCGGAGCGACCAGAAAAAAGCGAAGGTGGTATTGCCTTCAAACTCGTGTCTAAGTTCAGCCCCAAAGGCGACCAACCGGAAGCCATCAAAGAGTTGGTCAGCGGCATTAAAGCCAATGACCAGACGCAGGTACTGCTTGGTGTCACCGGCTCGGGCAAAACCTTCACCATGGCCAGCGTCATCTCTGAAACACAACGCCCTGCGCTGATCCTGGCACCGAATAAAACGCTGGCCGCACAGCTTTACGGTGAGTTCAAAAATTTCTTTCCCAACAATGCCGTTGAGTACTTCGTCTCTTACTACGACTATTACCAACCTGAAGCCTACGTCGCGCGCACCGACACCTACATTGAAAAAGAAGCCTCGATCAATGAACAGATCGATCGCATGCGTCACAGTGCAACGCGCGCGCTTCTTGAACGCGATGATGTGATCATTGTAGCCTCGGTGTCGTGCATTTACGGCATTGGATCGGTAGAAACCTATACCGCAATGACGTTCGCGGTGAAGGTTGGCGAGCGCCTGTCGCGCGATCAACTGCTCGCCGATCTCGTAGCCCTTCATTACCGGCGTAATGACGGGAGCTTTTATCGCGGCACATTCCGCGTCCGCGGTGACACCGTTGAAGTGTTCCCCGCCCATTTGGAAGATCGCGCCTGGCGCATTTCCCTCTTCGGTGATGATGTCGAAGCCATCACTGAGTTTGATCCACTGACGGGGGAAAAGACCGACGAGCTGGAGCTGGTCAAACTGTACGCCAATTCCCATTACGTAACGCCGAAGCCAACGCTGCAACAAGCAATCAAGAGTATCAAAAAAGAACTCAAGCAGCGTCTGAACGAACTGACCAGTGTCGGAAAACTGCTGGAAGCGCAGCGCCTCGATCAGCGCACTACATTTGATATGGAAATGATGGAGGCAACGGGATCGTGCGCAGGGATTGAAAACTACTCGCGGTATCTAACGGGTCGCCGCCCAGGTGATCCACCGCCAACACTGTTTGAGTATCTGCCCGACAACGCATTGGTGTTTGTTGATGAAAGTCACGTTACTGTTCCCCAAATTGGCGGCATGTTTCGTGGTGACTATCGGCGCAAGGCTACCTTGGCTGAATTTGGTTTCCGCCTGCCTTCATGCCTGGACAATCGTCCTATGCGTTTTGAAGAATGGGATGCGATGCGTCCCCAAACAGTCTGCGTTTCGGCAACGCCTGGCGGCTGGGAGCTCACCGAAACCGAGGGCACCTTCGCCGAGCAAGTCATTCGACCAACCGGCCTGATTGATCCACAGGTCATCATCCGTCCTGCATCAAATCAGGTCGATGACCTGCTTGATGAAGTGCGCCAGGTTGCCGCCAAGGGACACCGCACACTTGTCACAACGCTGACCAAACGCATGGCCGAGGATCTCACAGAATACATGCATGAAAGCGGCATTCGCGTTCGCTACATGCACTCCGACATTGAAACCCTGGAACGCATCGAAATTATTCGCGATCTACGCCTTGGGGCCTTTGACGTTTTAATCGGCATCAATCTGTTGCGTGAGGGCCTAGATATTCCAGAATGTGCCTTTGTCGCCATTCTTGACGCCGATAAGGAGGGTTTTCTGCGCTCAGAAACCTCTCTGGTGCAAACCATCGGCCGGGCTGCGCGCAATGTCGAGGGTCGCGTGATCCTCTATGCGGACAAGATGACCGGCTCGATGGAGCGCGCGATTGCCGAAACGGATCGCCGCCGCGAAAAGCAGGTGGCCTACAACACCGCCAACGACATCACGCCACAAAGCATCAAGAAAAATATCTCGGATATTATGGAGTCGATGTACGAGAAGGATCACGTCACCGTCGATACCGGATTAGCGGACGAGCCCGCTGTCGGCCACAACATCACGGTTGTTATTGATGACCTCGAAAAGAAAATGCGCGAGGCCGCCGCCGATCTTGAATTCGAAACCGCAGCGCGCCTGCGCGATGAGGTTAAACGCTTGCGCGAAACCGAACTTGCCATCGCCGATGATCCAATGGCGCGCCAAGACAAGATTGAATCGCAAGCTGGTAGTTACGCAGGCGATACACCGTCAAAACCGGGAAAACGTGGCGCCAAAGGTAAGTCTCGACGGTCCGGTTCTGGCAAAGGACGCACCAAATCTACGCCAACCACCGGCCTTAAAGATGGTTATGAACCCGTGCAACCCAGCTATGCGCAATCCAGCACTCTGGCCAGCACTCGGGCCAGCACTCGGGCCAGTTCTCAGTCCAGCCCTCGGGCCAGCTCACGTGTTAAAAAACCATCGCTTGATGATATGGGGCCCGGCACCGACCGGCCGACACCAAGGCGCAAAACGATTGAAGTGCAAAACCCGGGTGCCTTTGGAGAAAACATCCGTGGCGCCCACAAACCAACCTTGAACGAAATGGGGCCACACGCCACCTTGCCGGTGAAGGCGGGCACGGCGCGCCCAGAAAAACCAGATTTTTCAAATGACCCGGCAGCGCCTAAGAAAAAGCGCCATGGCGGACGGCAGAAGAAAACGGGCAGGCCTGGGCGGTAATGTCCATCCGTGTGCACGCCCTTGTAGCCCATGACAGGTCGAGACAAACTGAGAGAGAGAGACAAAGTAAAAGCCTATGACACCCGTTCGCATTTCATATTTTTCTGACGTACTCTGTGTTTGGGCCTACGCGGCGCGCCGCCGGGTCGAAGAGCTGGCAGATAATTTCGGTGACAAGGTCAGCATAGAAACACACTTCTGTCCCGTATTCCCTGACGCCCGCCGAAAAATTGCGGAGAACTAGAAAGACCGCGAGGGCTTTCAAGGCTTCAACAGACACATCAACGAGGTGGCGGAACGCTTTCCTCATATTGAGGTGCGCCGAGACTTGTGGCTAAAGACGCGCCCGCGCACATCCATGACGGCGCATATCTTTTTGAAGGCAATCTCACTGATCGAATCAGAAGATACAACAGCGGAATTTGCACCCAAGCCCGGTCCGTCCGAAAGCCTCTCAGGACGTGCCGACAGGGCCGTACGTCAGGCCTTTTTTGCCCAAGGTGAGGACATCTCCAATTGGCATGTTCTGGGCACACTTGCCAACAAACTTGGCGTCGATGAAATGCGGCTCATCGAAAAACTACAGTCCTCGGAGGCGATTGCGGCACTTGCCGCCGACACCAGTTTAGCCCAAGCCAATTCAGTGACTGTGTCTCCAACATATTTGATGAATGAGGGACGCCAAAAGTTAACCGGTAATGTCGGCTATCGTGTCCTTGAAGCCAACGTTGAAGAGCTTCTACGCGCGCCCAAAGCCAGCGAAGCAAGTTGGTGCTAATATAGGAATCGAGCAGCCCAAGAGCCGTGTCATTTACTCAAAGTTGATACTAAACCCGGGAAACGACACCCAATTCAGTAACAAACGCGTCACAATCGTAAAATTGTGCATTGCCACCTTGTGTTCGCCCTCAATCACCTCTATATGCAGCCCATCGACTTTGGCCGGACAACCGGGCCCCTACGTCTGCGATTGCTAGACGCACGTTCAGAACCCCTCCAAAAATCGACAACACGGGCTCGTGCGCTTTGCGCGTGGCGGCGCTCAAATGCAATCATGGACTGAAGAAAAGGAAACTTCCATGGATACCGGTACTGTTAAATTCTACAACAGCCAAAAAGGTTTTGGTTTTATTGCTCCTGACAACGGCGGCAAAGACGTTTTTGTTCACGCCACCGCTCTTGAGCGCGCAGGCTTGCACACGCTGAATGAAGGTCAGAAGGTTTCTTTTGACACTGCAGAAGATCAGCGCAGCGGTAAGATCGCTGTCAACAACATCCAGGCTGCATAAGTCTGACTGTTTGACTGCAAAGTTAATTGGAAAAGCCGCGCTCAAAAGCGCGGCTTTTTCTATGGTTAGAACCTGCTAGGGACCCTTGGAGACACCTTCTATAGGCTCTGCCTGACCACGATTACTTGGCACACGCAATGCACGTTGGTGCTGCAGGATTAAAGCGCAAACGTTTTTGAGAAATCTCTTCATCACATTTGATGCAATAGCCATAACTGCCATCAGCAATACGTTGTAGAGCACCTTCAATCTGGTGCACCTCAGCCGCCCTGTTGCGATCTTGTGCCAGTGCTATCTGCTGACCCTGCAACGCATCAATCCGCGACACACGGCCCACACTGGCCTGATCTAAAGCAACCGTCTGACGCGCTTCGGCATTCGTTGCCCGCTCTTCGGAAATCTCAGAAAGCCGCGCATGGAGCATCTCGGTCAGGTCTTTGAGTACGGTATCTTCCATAGTCGAGTTTACTCATTTGAGGCGCGTCACAACAAGCGTTTAAGATGCGCACAAAATTTGGCCCAGCATGGGGGCACCCCAAAAACTAGGCCAAACACTATGCAGAGACTAGTCTTTTGCCAGATCTATAGAGTGAGCTGATGGATTAGCTCAACGCACACCAGAGCAACACGATGCCGCCTGCGATGGTTGCAACCGAGATGGCTTTCAAAAAGCCATCTGAAGTCAGCAAGCCCTCAAACAGCCCGAGATACCATGTGCGCGCTGCCAGCAAAAGCGTACCTTCAAGCAACGCGGCCCAGCCGATCAAAGAGACGAAGCTCGAAAGCCACGTGCTCCAGTCATTGTGCAGGGCGACCATCGCGCCACCAATAGAGAACGCGACCATGGCAGCGAGATAACCCAGCATAGGTTGGGCTTTCAGCTCCTGGAACATGGGCCCAAGACACTCGCGTTCGCGCAGCAGGCCAATCCCAGCCGCCAAAAAATAGAGGCCGATCAGGGCGGCAAGGCCTTGTGTCAGAGTAAGTGAATCAAACATAACAACCTCCTGGTGGTCCCAGCGTACCTACTTAATATGGCAACCCATGTGGGACATTACCAGAGGTCACACACCGAAATTGGCAACGCTTCGCGTTGGATGAGAAAACTCATGAGGACGATGTAGGCACGCATTACGCCGCGCGCGCAGAGACCGCACTGATTGGCACCAAACGTTGGGCGGCCTGGTCCCATAACCTGAGACGGGCATATTTAAAGCTTTGCCATAGCGTGACACGGCGCACATCAGCCAATTCCGGGAACTCGCGGAGCACGTGAGGCAGGCGATAGAACGGGATGCGGCTGTAAAGGTGATGAACGTGATGGATGCCAATGTAGCCTGTTGCCCAACTCAGCACGGCTGGTAGGTCATAGTGTGAACTGCCGTAAAGGGCGGCTTCCTTGTGGCTCCACTCATACCCTTCAGCCCAATAGGTATCTTCAAACTGATGCTGGATGTAAAACAACCAGACACCGATAGAAGCAGCGAGCGCCACTAACGGTATGTGCACCAATACGAATGCCTTCCAACCGACGAGCCAAATCATTGTAGCGGCAAAAGCCGCAATTCCAACATTGGTTGCCATCGTACTCACCCAAGATCGCCAGCCTTGGCGCATCATCCCTGTCGGCAAGCGCTGCTCAACGAGGAACAAATAAGCTGGCCCAATAGCAAACATAATGAAGGGATGGCGATAAAGGCGATAGGTAAACTGGCGCCAGCGTGGCAGCGCCTGATATTCTGCAATCGTCAAGGTATCAATGTCACCAACACCACGTTTATCGAGATTGCCGGACGTGGCGTGATGGATCGCGTGCGATCTACGCCAAACATCATAGGGTGTGCACGTGAACACGCCGAGGACACGCCCTATCCAATCATTGACTTTCGGATTTTGAAAGAATGCGCCGTGGCCACAATCATGTTGAATGATAAACAGGCGGACGAGAAAGAACGCAGCCGGAATAAGAATGAGAAATGTTAGCCAATAGCTAACGGACAGTGCCGCGACAGCTGCCCCCCACAGTATCATCAGCGGTACAACTGTAACCGCGATCTCAAACAGCGAACGTGAAAGACTTGCCTGGCGGTAGGGTGCCAACAATTTCATCCAGTCGCGCCCAATTATGTCATCTGGCACGCCAGCAGCTTGAGATTGAGTCAATTTGGAAGTCCTTAGATAGTGCCCGTCCCTTAGAGCAATTTGCGTTCAAGTAACGCAGATGAGTTGCTCTACCCATTTGAGTATCAATCAAACGATCTACCATAAATCGAAGTCGATTGATGGCAGTTTGATCCAGGTCAACCCGACTTGATTCCCCTTACACCCGAGCTGACACTTACAGGTCAGCCCGGTTTGTGCAAGACTACTGGCTGTCTCGCCCCCGCGGATTTCACACACTGTGGGATCTCAACATCAAAAAGACGCTGTTACGACCCATTTTCCCCAAACCTTGGGGAGTTTTCATGATTTCAAGCACAAGACTATTTCTACTTTTTTGCATGTCACGAGGACTGAGCCGGACCTCAACGCACCTCAAAAGGCAGCCACGATAAGCCGGACTGAATGATGCCATAAGTTTAAATTGCGAGCCGATACAGAGCGCACTGTATCAAGGCCCGCCTTTCACTGACCTGACACGTGGCACTCTTAAGACCTGAGAACTGCAACAAGTGCCTCTGGCTCATCGGTTCCAATGAGTACCGTTTTGTCCTGACGTGTCGTCACCGCAACGGCATCAAAGCCTGAAACATTGTAAAGCCAGTCTTCAAGCGTCCAGCGAATTCCCCAGCGCAAAGAACAGCTACCTGCAGAACGCTAAAGCGTTTCCTGCCGCACCCAACCATTGGGACCCAATTGTTCCTGTGGTTGGAAGCGCGTCTTGTATTTCATCTTGCGCGAGCCTTCTATCCAATAACCCAGATAGAGGTACGGCAAACCGAGACGTTTGGAATGAGCGATGTGCTCAAGAATCATGTAGGTGCCAAGACTGCGCGCGGAATCTTCAGGATCAAAGAAACTATAGACCATTGAGATGCCGTCTGAGAGATGATCGCACAGTGAAACAGCAATCAGCGGCCAGGTTTCGGGATCGGCGTCCAGTGCATTTTCCGGTTTGACGCGATATTCAGTCAAAAACGTTTCGACGGCGCTATCTTCCACCATCATCGCGTAGTCAAGAACCGTCATATCCGCCATGCCGCCATCTGAATGGCGAGCATCGACGTAACTTCGAAACAGCGCATATTGATCTGAATTTGGCTTCGCCGGTACACGAGTTGCGACAAGGTCAGAGTTCTTGTCGAGGATGCGGCGCATCGAACGCGTGGCCAGAAATTCATCTGCGACGACGCGCACAGAAATGCACGCCTGGCAGCCTTCGCAATACGGCATGTAGGCAATGTTCTGACTGCGTCGAAAACCGCCCTTCAAAAGATTGTCGATCACGATGTCTGATTTTTCGCGCGTCAGGTGCGTAAAAAGTTTACGTTCCAACCGACCCGACAAATAAGGGCACGGTTGCGGTGCTGTGACATAGAACTCAGGAAAGTTCTTTTGTTGTTCCGACATACCTTACCCTTACTCAAACACTGGTCTTTTTTGTGGCTTCTTGTCTGGCCCTGAGAACGACACAACACCGTCCGCCACCTGATACATCAATTTGTAGGCATCGCCGCCCTGAGGTGCAACGCACCGCGACACAAAAGCCCTATCACAACAACGCCAAAAAAGCGTTACGTTTGGATGCTCTTGCAACCCGGGGAATATTGTTTTTGAAAACAGTGCGCTTTGAGTTGCAGGTAGCATGCATACTACAACCATCACACCGGTCGGGGGCAGCTTTTTCGACAAAACAGTTTCTAGCTTTTTAACCCTGCCGCTGCTGGCGGCCGTTTGGCAGATGACGACGGCTGACGATGTTGTCCGCCCGACGCGCCACCAGCCAGCGCAGGCGGTGGTTTTGCCGTGCGCGTCCGTGGTTTCTTCGGCGTCCAGTCGTCACGCGGCAGCGTTGCAGGCCCTTTGGCTATCGGCGCCGTTTCTTCGCGAAATTCTTCGCCCGCGTATTCGTTATAAGCCGATCCGGTCGTCTCGTCATACTCATCCAGAGTGCCATCATTGATGACGGACCAGCGGCCAATCATGTAACCGGCATAGGCCGATCCAAGTATAACCACGACCCATAGCAATAGATTGGAAAAATCCAATTGGCAGTCCTCCGTTGATGCCATGCACGCAGACCACCGCACACGGCCTGATGACAGTCTCATAGCGCGACCCGACGGCAAGCGCAAAGGCTCTGTTGTAGCCCCAATGAGCGAAAGCGCATTGGAAACCCCATCGCATTCAACAGTATTTCTAGGGTTGTAAAACTATTTTGAAAGCATCGAAGCACGTAGTGCGCCGCCGGCGTCTAGAATTTTGATTTAAAGGACAGCAAAAATTGAGATGTGAGTCCTGAACTTTGATTGGCGGGTAAGCAGAGTCCAGCCGCAATCAGATTTGCACACTACAGATCATCATCCTCGCGACTTGTGCAACACTACCAGCCATTTGCGACATCAAAGTCGCCTTAACTTAACTCCGCTTACATCGCCTAACCGGCCACGACAATTGCGGTCTGTAGCTACCAAACCAAATCCGTCATCGCCGCAAGAGGTGACGGGAACGTTTCGCCATCAAAAAGCGCTGACAAAGCCGCGCCATCTAACGTGTCAGAACTGACATACACACGACTGGCAACAAACACAGCATCTATCCCGGCCCGCCCAGCGCCTTCAATATCGGTGTGGACACCATCGCCAATTGCTAGAATTTCTTTGGCCGCAACGGTGCGTCCCAACTTTTCAGCAAGTGCTGCCCGCGCCATCTGATAGATCGGCAGATAGGGTTTGCCCGCATAATGCACGGTACCGCCCATGCGCTCATAGGCTTTGGCCAGTGCACCTGCGCAATAGACGAGCTTGCCGCCGCGTTCCACTTGCAGATCCGGGTTGACGCAAATCATCTCCAGCCCACGCCCTGCAAAATGGGTGAGCAGTTGGGTGTAATCCTCAGGCGTTTCGGTATCATCATCAAACAGCCCCGTGCAAACAATGGCTTCAGCTTCACTCTCTGCCGTGCGTTTCCCCTGAAAGCCGTCGTAGAGCGTGAGATCGCGCGTGGGCCCGAGATGAAATACCGGCTTTGACCCCAGATCCTGGATCAATTTTTTCGACGCATCGCCAGATGAAATGATGAGGTCATAAGCCTTACGCGACACACCAATTCGGTCTAGTTGTTCTGCCACACTTGCGTTCGGGCGCGGTGCGTTTGAGACCAGGATGACAACACCACCCTCATTGCGAAACGTCTCACATGTCGCGACAGCACCAGCAAAAGGTGCCACACCATTGTGCATCACACCCCAGATATCCACCAACCAAGCACAGCGTCCGGCAGCAAGTGGCGCAATATGATCGACAATTTTAATTGAACCTTTGGGATCAGGCATAGACACTCTCAGACACACACATCTTGCACACACACACTGTGCCCGCCGTGCCTAACGCGACACTCTAGAGCGTCCGAGCCTTTTGTTGTGCACAGTGAAGCTATTTGCGCGACGCTCTATCTCATGGCTCTATCCTAAGACTCTATCCTAAGACTGGCGATCAACTGATCTGCTCAAAGTCGAACCTAACTTTTCGCAGGTTGATCTAGAGCATACCTCACGTTCAACTGATTCAAATGCAGAAAAGATGCTCTAGCACCTTAGAATAGATCAACTGATCTGCTCAAAGTCGAACCCAACTTTTCGCAGGTTGATCTAGGATATTCAAGTTCACGCGACAGCGTGATCATCATTTGCGACGGCTTCTGCTTTCATTAAGCGTGGGCCACCTGTTATGGCGCCCTGACCGAGCCCTGCGCCCAAGGCAAGAGCCTCAGCTGCGTCGCCTTTGGTAACAACGCCGTCAACAATGATGGCCAGCCCGGATTGTACCAGATAGCGCGACAGATCCTTTGACGTGAGGCCGCCCTCGACATCTAACGCACCACTGAGGAATGCGTCGGCACTCAATTTCACGAAGACAAAGCCAGCCGCCATCAACTGCGTGAAATCCATGTCCAGATTCTGCACATGGCTGATCGCAAAGCGATAACCCAGTTCGCGGAATTCGCTCAGAGTTTGCCACTCCGAGGCGGTAAGTGCGCGTACCGTATCCTGCGTCAATGTTAGCACCATATGTTGTGCCAATACCTCGTTGGCAACACCGCTGGTCGCAACGGCAAAGCAAAAATCACGGTCCAAAAGCGACTCGCGATAGATGCGCGTCAACAAGCTGCCCGCCTTGCCGCGTTCACGAAGCAGTTCACCAACGCTGAGCGCTCTCATAAAGCGTTCGAGATCAACGTCAGCCAGAACCCCTGTCGCTTGCAGATCGCGTTCAACACTAGCGCCCTCAATGTCTGCACCTATAGATCCTGTCACTTGCAAGCGCACTTCATAGTGATCGGGACGCAGGTCGTTCAAGGTCACAATCGGTTCCAACAACACACCGACGTGGCCCGCATTGAGCGCTGTATAAATCGCTTCGGCGACATGTGCCGCTTCCGGGTGCATTACCGGACGCACAGGCTGGTCCATTTGTGGTGCGTCATCGGGCGCAGCAGCATCAGCTTCACGCATCACATCTGCCGTCGTGCGAAGTGCGTCAACCGACGCCGTCACCAGATCGACAGTTGCAGGCGATGACGGTGTCAAAGGCTGTTCTGACAGTTCAGGCGCAGACGCGGGTTCAGATCGAGGTTCAGGCGCTGCGCTTTGCGCAATGATTTGCGGTGTTGCTGGCGACGTAGGCACAACCTGTACTGGCTGACTTGGTAACTCAGGCGGTTTCAGGGCAAACGGGTCTGGCGTGTTGGTTTGGTCCTGGTGCGGCAACGGCGACGCGCGATCGGCGACAGCAACAGGGGCATCGAAGTATGGTTCAACAAGTGGTGCGGGTTTCTCTAAAACGTCACGCGCATTCACCCTATGTGCCAGATCTTTGATCATGCTTTGAACCAACTCAACGTCGCTCTCGCTTGGCTGTTGTGTCGTGCCGTCCGCGATGCGTCCCTGGGCCTGAGCTGGATCGTCTTCGGTCTCAGGCAAATTGAGAACGGGATCTTGATGTGCGCCTGGAAGCTCCGTTGCATGTACGGGCGCCGGTGGTGGCGTTGGCGATGCGGCCTCGGCGCGAACACTTGACGCAAGTGCCTCGCTACTCGGGCGGTAGGACCAATAGGTCTCTGGGACTGGCAGGTCAGTCGATGCAGATACGCCCGTCGCGGGCTCTGCGTTTTCAGCAGCCTGACTATGATCAGCGCTGGAATTCTTCGAAAGGATACGCGGTTTGCGGCGCACTGCAGGTCGCGCTTCTTGTGCCTGTGGAGCTGATGTTTGAGGGATCAGTTGCGTTTCAGACGTTGGCCCGACGTGTTTAACACGTGTCGCCATGGCGATCCGCTTGGCATCCGGCGCAGTGCCGCGCTGCTCTTTCAACGCCCGCCATAATTCTTCGTCTTCAAACTCGGCGATGTCCTCAGCCTTGGCTGCGTGGGGAACGATGAGGAAGTGGGCACCAACCAAAAGCGCAAAGATAAGCACGCCAGCAATCGCAGCGCGCGACATTGGAAGACCGAAATGCACATTGACAGCAAACGAAATTGCAACCGCCACCAAGCCCATGGCGGCGAGCACAATGCCATCCGTCAACTTTTGCCGCGCGCCGGTTCGCGCCGCTTCTGAAGAAAGTGTTCGGTCCATAACGCAGAGCCCAGAGATGCCTAGATGTGATGCCAATATTGAGACGCGCCGAACCCAGGTGATTCGGCTTTCCATCAAGCCTTTCGGGGCCCGGCGACAAAGGCAATTCGGGAGACGATGGTTTCACCACTTATCAACAACGCGCGGCATACGGTTCAATCCCCACCGTGGCCCAGCGGCATCTATCAGCCGCATTTTCAGCTATTTAGGCAGCATGCAAGCCTAACCCACATAATCGGGCTCACAGGATCGGGGCACTTGAACGATTGGACAAACCACAATCGATAGGTTGTGCCACCAACTAAAATCTATTGTTCCCATCACCGTGGGTGTTTCCACTGGTTTGTTGCATCGTTTCGGGTGTTTTCTTCATTGACGCAAACGTCATCTCGGCACCATTTCAACTCAAGTTTCAGGCATTTAGGTTTTTCGGCATTCTCCCGACGCCTGCCTGCCTCAATGCCGCCATGGCCCCGTCATGCGCCGTCCCGAATCCAAGCGCTATTTACTCATCGTTAGGCGAATCGGCGTGGTATGACCCGGTCGGGTAGCCTCTTAAATGTCCGGCGTAACTCAAGAGGGAGATGTGGCCCATGTTTGTAAGCGTAGTGAAGCGTCAGGATCAGACCGAAATCCATCCTGATGTCCTTGGGGCCCGTGTTTTGATCACTGGCTTGGGCCACAAAAATGGCGTCGATGTCGCGCGTGCTTTTGCTGAGCATAAGACGCGGCTGGTGATCCAATCTGCCGATACCGCTCCTGAATTTTCAGCACTGGTGCCCCTGCTTGCAGATAATGCCCAGGAGATGCAGCTCTACAACGAAACCATTGCCTCAAGCGATGCCGCCGTTCGGTTAGCGCAAACAGCAGCCCAGCTGCTCGGTGGACTTGATGTCGTGATCAATCTTGTTTCTGCAACCCGCGAAGAACTCGCTGGGCTGGAAACTCTTGAAGAAATAGAAGACCTCGCCTCTGAAAAATTGCTGGCACCAACCCTCATTACCCAGGTTGCTGGCAATCGCATGAGACTGACCTGGTCAGAAGGCCTGATCCTCAATGTTGTCGATATGCCATCGCCGGAAACAGCGGAAGAAGCGGCAATCGCAGGGGTGCTGCGCGCGACACTGACCTCAATTACCCAGGCTGAAGCCAAGAAATGGGCCGATGATGCGATCCGCGTCAATGCGGTTGGCCCGCGCGCGTTGCTGCGGACCCCAACCGATGGGGCCTGCCTTTCAGGATATCCTGAAATTGCATCATTGGCGCTTTACCTGGCAAGCAAGTATGGCCGCAAACTTAGCGGTCACGTTTTTGATGCCGAAGCGGTCACGGCATAGTTTTGACAGCGACGTCAACGTTGTCCGCTGGCTGAAATCCAGCACGCCGTTGCGTCGGCCGCAAACGTTAGGTTGTCCGCCAACGTCACGCCACTTTGTTTGCGCGGTTTCAGATCATGATCGCCGTCTTTGGCCCAAGCGACTTTGATCGCAGGCGATAACGTATAGCCTTCGACATCCTTTTTGTTGCCAAGCGCATCACGCTCACCCTGCACAATCAGCGTTGGTGTTTTTAGGCCTTCAAGATGTGCGGTGCGCAACTTTTCCGGTTTTCCCTTCGGGTGGAACGGAAACCCGAGACAGACACATCCAGATACATCAAAATGGCGCGCAGCATCCTCTGCAATCAGGGTTGCAATACGCCCTCCCATGGATTTGCCGCCAATATAAAGGGCTTCACCGGACCTATCTTGCGCATCTTGCGCAAAAATCTTGCCGACCAGGTCGCTATAAACAGATCCCAGCCCATCAACACGCGGCGGCGGGCGTCGTTTGCCATCGGCTTGAAACGCCGCCATGTAGGGAAAATTAAAGCGTGTCACGCGTACACCGCGCTTGGCCATCAACTGAGCATAGGTTTCCAAAAACGCAGACGTCATCGGGGCCCCAGCGCCATGAGAAAATATGAGATGCGCTGACGCATTTTTCGGTCCGGTCGTCGTGGTCTGCACTGCCAAACCCCGCGCTCAAGCGAAATTGAAACCCATTGTCACGCAAAACGCGTACCCTGTCCGTCTTGCATCTGTGAGCACCAAATCCTATACGCGCGCATTCAGCATTGTTAAACTAGAGCATCAAGCCTTTTCTTGTACACACTTCTTGTACACACTGAAGCTATCTTCTCAACGCTCTATCTCATGATAGGCGATTACCTGATCTGCTCAAAGCCAATTCCAACTTTTCGCAGGTTGATCTAGCAGAGATGTTGGCGCGGTGCACCTTAACTTAGGACCTGTTGGATGGATATCTTTGAAACCCTGGATGAAACAACACTCAGGCTGACAGCGTTCTTGTCTGTTTTTGTCACTATGGCGGTACTTGAACGTGTGTTGCCAAAACGTGAGCTTAGGGCCGCTGTGGCCAAACGCTGGCTGACCAATGTTTCAATCACGGCCATTGCCAGTGTTCTGGTCCGCGCCATGGCCCACCTGAGTGTACCTTTGGCCGCTGTTGCAGCGGCACTCTATGCCAGCAGCCACAACATCGGGTTGTTTAACCTCATTTCGTTGCCGACATGGCTAGAGGTCGTGCTTGCCATCATCGTTTTAGACTTTGCGGTTTGGCTGCAGCATTTGATGTCACACAAGTGGACACCGTTGTGGCGCTTGCACCAGATGCACCATTCCGATGTTGATATCGACGTAACGACAGCGATCCGCTTTCATCCGCTGGAAATCGCATTGTCAATGTTGTGGAAGATTGTTTGGGTGTTGGCGCTCGGTGCACCAGCCCTGGCCGTCCTCCTGTTTGAGGTGGTTCTGAATGGCTGCGCCATGTTCAACCACGCCAACCTTGCTCTCCCCGGCTGGCTGGACCGCACCTTACGTATGGTGATCGTGACGCCGGATATGCACCGGGTCCACCACTCGATTATTCGCCGAGAACATGACAGCAACTATGGATTTAATCTCTCAATCTGGGATAGACTGTTTGGCACCTACTGTGCTCAACCTGAGGGGGGACACAAAAAAATGGTGATTGGGCTGAAGCCGTATCAGACAGACGCCCCGACCCGCCTAGGCTGGAGTTTATTAGTTCCGTTCAAGCCTTTAAGACGTGATTGATGCGAGGCCGTATTTCTGCCCATTCCGTCGCGTTAGTGTGATTTTGATCTGACGAGGGGGAGACCTATGCGCCGCGCCGCTATCCCTGTTTTTTTGAGTTGTGCCCTCAGCGCTGTTATAGCGCTGCCAGCGGCTGCGCAGATGAAACTGCCGCCACCATCCGCCAAAGCGTTGAGTGAATTGCCGTGGCTCAAGGAAACACCCAAACCGGCAGTCCGGCCAAAGGCAAAAAACGCGCCTGCGGCCACGGCCACAATCACTCCAAAACCTGCCAAACCAACACCAGTTGCAACGACACCGACGACTGACAACGGCGATAAACCTTCAACGACAAAACAGGCCAACAAGAAACCCAAAAAGAAACTGGTGCCAGCCAAAAAACTTTTTGGCGCCAAGAGGCAAGCCGCCGCCTTAAGGCCCCGAGCGATTGGGTTTTATTCCAAAGGCTGTCTGGCCGGTGCGGCGCGCCTACCTGACAACGGCAAAGCCTGGCAAGCCATGCGCTTGTCGCGCAATCGCCATTGGGGTCACCCCAAAATGGTCGCCCTGTTGCAGCGCTTTGCAACAGAAGTGCAGGAAAAAGATGGTTGGCCGGGACTGTTGATGGGCGACATTGCTCAACCGCGCGGCGGCCCGATGTTAACCGGTCACGCCAGTCACCAAATTGGTCTTGATGCCGATATCTGGATGAGCCCGATGCCACGGCGCAAACTTTCGCGCAAGGAACGTGAAAACATTTCTGCTAAATCAATGCTGGCGCCCAACAAAGTGAACGTCAATCACCACTTCAAGCCCGGACATGTCAAAATTTTAAAGCGCGCCGCAAAGTATTCCTCGGTCGAGCGCATCCTGGTTCACCCGGCGATCAAAGGTGCGCTTTGCAAGCGCGCAGGTGAAGACCGGGCGTGGCTTAGAAAAGTGCGCCCCTATTGGGGTCATCACTATCACTTCCACATCCGCATAAAATGCCCCGCCGACTCGCCCAATTGCAGACCGCAAAAAGCAACCAAGCCCGACGATGGCTGTGGCAAGGAACTGACCTGGTGGCTAAAGCGCGTCAAACCGCGTCCACCGCCAAAAGTGAAACCAAAGCCGAAGAAAAAGAAGAAGGTCAAAAAGCGGCCTCCTAAAACCTTGGAAGACTTGCCGATGGAATGTCGCAGTGTGCTTGCCGCGCGTCCCTCAAGCGTCAAGGCGAGCCTGCAACGCGGACGTGTTTTCGGACGCTAGAACACGCCTAGCGCGCCCGCGCATTATTTGGACTCATGGGATAGCCAAGTCTGCTCGAATATGATTCACCTGTTTTAGGAGGTGGATCATGGCCAAACCTTATTCTGAAGACCTTCATAAACGTGTGATTGAGCACATTGAACGCGGGGAGTCGTGCCGGGCAGCGGCAAGCAAACTTGATGTCAGCGCCAGCTTTTCGATCAAGCTCAAGGTGCACGACTCTGTCAACGCCAAAGCGGCACTTGCCAAACGCGGGGCTTGGTTCTTGTTCCTGCCGCCTTACGCTCTCGATCTCAACCCCATCGAAATGGCGTTTACTAAACTCAAAGCTATCTTGAAGAAAAGCAGCAGCGCGAACATAGCAGGACCTTTGGCATGCCGTCGGCGACATCTGCAAATTGTTCCCCCCGCGAGAATGCTGGAACTTCTTTAAACACGCAGGCTATGTGCATAACTAAAAGTCCGATGCTTTAGTCTGCATCATCGTCTGCCGGGCGATTATCCTTAAATGTCCGCCAGCCTGAAATCATGGTGCTGACCATCGATTGACGCGACATGACATCTTCGCGGAAAGCCACGTAAATATGGATGATGATAAAGCAGATGATGTACCACATGCCCAAGTGATGCCAGGTATGCACGTCTTGGCTTTGACCAAACAGCGGAATAACCCAGCTTGAGAACCAGTCGTACTGCCAGCTCCCCATACCAGCACCCTCACCATAAAGCGCCAAGCCTGTAACAATCATGAAGATGGTTCCCCAAAACAACATGAGGTGCATGGCAAGCGTGGCAAGCGGGTTGTGGCCCACATACTTCTTTGGTTCTTTGGTGAGAAAAGCGTACCACTTTAGCTCATGCCAAACACCAGCCCACCATTTTCGGCTCGTAAACGAGGGCAGAACCAACTCCCGCGCGTGACGGTTGCCCATCACCGCTAGGTACAACCGAAATACAAACCCAGCGATGAGGATGTAGGCTGCCGAGAAATGAATGTATCGGATCCAGCCGAAGAAGAAGTTGTTATATGCTTCTCCAGGCACCGAAGACATTGGTGAACCAATAAAATAGCCGGTGCCGATGAGTGTGAAGATCGCAAGCGCATTGATCCAATGCCAAAGCCTGAGCGAACCTTCATAGACATAGACGGCTTGTTGCCCGTCTCGAGTTACTTCTGTGTCGGCCATCACACGTCGCTCCCCCTATCGGACTTTGACTTTGGCAAGCGTTTTTCCATCCTCGGACATCACATGCGTTGAACAGGCGAGGCATGGATCAAAGCTGTGAATGTTGCGAAGGATTTCAACCGGCTCTTCCGGACGCTCCACTTTTGTATTCATCATTGAGGCCTCAAAGGCACCAATGTTTCCTTTGGAATCGCGTGGAGACCCGTTCCATGTCGTTGGCACAACACATTGATAATTGTCGATCTTGGTATCTTTGATACGGATCCAATGCGCAAGTGCCCCACGTGGTGCTTCGGTAAACCCAACTCCCTTGGTCTCGGCGGGCCATGTGCTTGGATCAAACTTCTCAGTATTTGCTGTTGATGTGTCGCCTGCTTTGATGTTGGCAATCAGCTTTTTAAAGAAGTAGATCTGTTTTTCAGCAGCCCATTGCGCCTCCAAGGCGCGGGCGGCAGTGCGGCCGAGCGTTGAGAACAGCGCCTCAACCGGCACATCAAGAGCCTTCAGAACCATGTTGATTTGCTCTGTAAACTCTTTGTGCCCGCTTGCGTAGCCAACAACATAACGGGCGAGTGGACCAACTTCCATGGCATGGCCCCGCCAACGCGGCGCCTTGATCCACGAGTACTTTGCAGCCTCGTCTAGCTGCTTAATGTTGGTTTTGGTCCCCTTGGTATTCGGGCCTAAAGCAAAATTGGGTTCGGTGATGCCATCCCAAGGATGCAGACCTTTGCTTTCATCTGGATACTTGTACCAGCTATGCGGCACAAACTCCTGAATCTGCTCGGGATCACGGTGATCAATCTCGTGAACTTTGGTCAGATCTCCATTGATGATCGCACCCTGCGGCATGAGGAGATTGCTGGCAGAATAATCATTGGCACGATCTGGAATATCGCCATACGCCAGCACACTCTTTCCAGATATGCCACCGCCATAGAGCCAATCCTTGTAGAAGCCGCCAATCGCAATAATATCTGGAATGTAAACGTTGTTGATGAATTCAAGCGACTGGTCAAGAACCGACTTCACATAGTTGAGACGCTCCATATTAATTGGTGCGCCAGCGGCTAATTCACCATCCATATTAATGGCGCATGGCACACCGCCAACCAACCAGTTTGGATGGGTGTCTTTACCACCAAAAATAGTACGCGTGGTCATGATGATCTTCTGAAAATCAAGCGCCTCAAGATAGTGTGTTGTTGCCATCAGATCGGCTTCAGGTGGAAGCCGATAAGCCGGATTGGTCCAGTAGCCGTTTTTAAACGGTCCCAACTGCCCACTTTCAACAAACTTCTTCAGCCGGTTTTGGATATCGCGAAAATAACCCGGTGAAGATTTGGGATGATGAGGCGAAACCTTTTGCTGCAGCGCCGAGGTCGCTTTGGGATCGGCCTTGAGAGCATTAACCGGGTTGACCCAATCAAGCGCATGCAGATGGTAGAAGTGCACCAAATGATCATGCACCTGCAGCGAAAGCTGCATGATATTGCGGATGGAGTTTGCGTTCTCTGGGATATCAATTTTCAACGCATCTTCAACGGCGCGCACAGATGTCAACGCGTGCGTTCCTGTGCAAACACCACAAATGCGTTGTGTGAAGGCCCAGGCATCTCGCGGATCACGACCTTTTAGGATCACCTCCAAGCCACGCCACATTGTTCCAGTGGAAACGGCATTGGTGATTATGTTATCCGAGCTGATATTCACCTCAGCACGCATATGGCCTTCAATACGTGTGACGGGATCAACCACCTGGCGCTGACCAGCGTCATCAAGCGTAAAGCCATTTGGAGTATTGATTACAGGCATTATTCTTTATCTCCCTTTTGCGCCATACGTTTTACGATGCTTGCCCCTGCATGAACTGCGGCGGCAGCGCCAACTACGCCAGCGGCCGCCATACCGATTTCATCAGCATTGGATTCAATACCAAAACCGTGCACATCAGTTAGGCGGTCGTAGAAACTTCCCTTGTCCCAGAAGCCGTCCTCGGAGCAGCCAATACACGGGTGACCGGCTTGGATTGGGAACGACAGTCCACCATTCCAACGCACTGTCGAGCAAGCATTGTAGGTGGTTGGTCCCTTGCAACCAACCTTATAGAGGCAGTAGCCTTTGCGGGCACCTTCATCATCAAAGGCTTCGACAAACTGTCCGGCATCAAAGTGTGAACGTCGATAGCATTTGTCGTGAATTCTCTGACTGTAAAACATCTTTGGTCGACCCTGCCTGTCGAGTGAGGGCAGACGATCAAATGTGAGAATGTAGGTCACCACTGCTGTCATCACTTCGGCGATGGGTGGACAACCGGGCACCTTGATTATCGGCACATTTCCAGGAATTCCCGGCGCCTTGTGAATGGGAACAGCCTTCGTTGGATTTGGCCGTGCTGCCTGCACGCAGCCCCACGACGCACATGAGCCCCACGAAATAATCGCCTTGGCATCTTTTGCAGCAAATTGCAGCTGTTCCAGGTAGGGTTTACCGCCGATAATGCAGGACATACCGTCCTGGTTCAAAGGCGGGTTGCCTTCGCAGGCGAGAATGTAATTCCCTTTGTGCTTGTGCACTATTTCTTCGACGATTGCCTCTGCCTGATGACCAGCGGCAGCCATAATCGTATCGTCATAATCCAGCGAAATCATCGACAGAATGACATCTTTTGCGAGCGGATGCGCAGAGCGAATAAAGGACTCAGAGCAGCAGGTACATTCCAAGCCATGCAACCAGAGCACGGGAATGCGCGGCTTGTTTTCCATCGCATGGGCAATCTTTGGCGCGAATGTTGGGCCCAAACCCAAGGCCGCAGCGGTCAAACTGCAATATTTTAGAAAACTACGACGCGTAATACCCTGCCGCCTCATGACTTCATAAAATGTCTCTTGCATTTCGCTCCTCCAAGCCCCTGTTTTCGTTGTGCGCGCTGCCTGAGCAAAAACGACGCCCAGGCACTGCAATTTGGCTTCTATTAACGTTAAGCAAGTATTAGGCCAACTTTTTTTATCAAGCTTTTCAGCGGCTTAGATCGTTTCCGGCGCGCACATTTTCACGATCGCTTGTCGATTGGAAGCTAGAGTGGAAGCTCACCTTCCACCGTGTTTTCCCGTACTACCCCACTAAGTCTCCCGGACGAATTCGCCGGAATGCGTTCACGCGCCGGTATGTTTTGTGCACGTGCTCCCAATAGCGAACGTTGGCCTAGCCGCTCGAAAAACGCGAAACGGCAGTCCCAGTCGATCTCACGTCAACAAAAAACCAACCAAGGAGTTGCGATGCAACAGGTCGTAGAGAAACGGACACTGCAGGCCTATTTCGCAGCGCAGCAAAAATTTCGTGCGTGCAATCATGAGAATGAAAAGTTGCACCTTTCGCGTCATGCGACACCGGCAAAACCGACACTGGCAAAACAACTTTGCGCTATTTTTTGCAGCGCACAGGACCCTGTTGCTCGTGCTCCCAAATCCGCGACACAACCGCCCGGAACACTTTGACAACTTCAATTTTGTCTCATCTTGAACCTCATTTAAGGCCTGAGCAATTGAACTGATCCTGTGAAAAAATAATGAAAACTAAGCACGTTACTCACTTTACCGCCGTGCACGACATTTTTTGCTCGTCATGCACACGATACCAAATAGGGAGACCATCACATGAGAGTTGCAGATATCCTCGAAGCAAAGGGAACACGTGTCAGCACAATCCGACGCGATGAAACGATTGGTGAACTCTCAAAACGCCTTGAAGATGAACGCATGGGCGTCATGGTCGTAAGCGACGACGGGAAGACGTTACACGGCATCATTTCAGAACGCGATATTGCCTATGGACTCAATAAGCGTCGCGGTGCTCTACATCTTGTCAAGGTGTCGCTCCTGATGACCAAGGATGTGATCACATGCACGCGCGAAGCTTCAATTGAAGCGGCTCTGCAATTGATGTCGGACAACAAAATTCGACACATCGTCGTGGTAGATCAAGATAATAAGATTGACGGCGTCATCAGCATTCGAGATGCAATGGAAATTCGATTTGGCAAAGTCTTGAATCGAGCAAGTGCCTTAAAAAGAGCTTCTGCGCCCCATTAGTTTAAGCATGTCGAGACAGCTACGCTACTGGACCATCGCTCAAGGAACAAACCCTTAAGTCCTTGTCCAAGCGATTAACAGCCCCAACGCAATCTGCCTATGAGAACTAAGTATCGCAATGTGCTGGCACTAGCGGCGGCCAGTACCAAGCTCGGGCATGTTTTCTTGATTGATGGCACACCCTTTGACTGGGGCAGCTCCAAAGACGCCAGTGATTCTCCCCGGCAAGCCTATGACTTCGCAGCCAAGAAGATAAAGTATTACCGCCCAGAGCTGCTGGTCACGGAACTAGTGACAGACGACAGCAAGAAAGGCCAATACTCCCGCTCCTTGATCAACCAGATTATGAAGGCGGCACAAGACAATGACATACCGTGGTCACTAGTCACCCGACAACACGCCTACGCCAACAAGTTTCAAGAAGCTCACACGCTAGCTGAACGCTTCCCAGAGTTGAAAGCAACGTTGCCACCAAAACGACACTGGAGGCAAACCGAAGACCAACGGATGATTATTTTGAGGCGGTGTCGCTTGGCTTGGGTGCACTTGAGGAAGCACCGAACAACAAGGCTGAGCAAGAGTGATTATGACAAGAGCGAGCAGGGATCATGCGCGGGCAAGCAATAAACATGTGCGTTATCAAATGCATTGTCTGGTTTTGCACGTAATTTGAACTAGTTCCGACTTGATCTGACACCGCTCCCTTTCCAGCGAACTGGATTAGGAGCGGCACATCTCTTGATTGAGATGATGGTTTTCCGTTTTGATGGAGGTGCAAACCAACCCACAAGACGAGGACACCACAATGTTGAACACTACAGACAAGATCATCAAACACAAGGCTGGCCTTTTAAACCTGGCCGAAGAGCTCGGCAACGTATCAAAAGCTTGCCAGGTGATGCGTTGCACGGCAGACAAGCGAAGCGCCGTCGAGAGTGGGCTACTCACGCGACACCTTCTATCGCTACAAATCCGCTGTCGACGAGGGCGGGGTTGAAGCTTTGCTCGAACGCACCCGGCGCAAACCCAATCGCGCTAACCGTGTCGATGACGTGGTTGAACGGGCTGTCATCTGTTCAGCAACCGACTTTCCAGCTTACGGTCAGGCACGGACCTCAAACGAGTTGCGCAAACAGGGTGTCTTTGTCTCCCCATCCGGTGTGCGCTCGGTTTGGTTACGTCACGACCTGGAAAACTTCAAGAAACGGCTGAAAGCCCTGGAAGAAAAGATTGCCCGTGACGGCGGTATTCTCACCGAAGCTCAAGTGCAGGCCCTTGAGAAGAAAAAACACGACGATGAAGCGTGTGGCGAAATCGAAACCGCCCATCCCGGTTATCTCGGCTCGCAGGACACCTTTTACGTCGGCACGCTCAAAGGTGTTGGACGCGTCTATCAGCAGACTTACGTCGATACCTATAGCAAAGTTGCACACGCCAAGATCTATATGACCAAGACACCGATCACTGCGGCGGATCTGTTGAATGATAAAGTGCTGCCGTTTTATGAGGAGCAGGGTCTGCCAGTGTTACGCATCATGACAGATCGGGGCACCGAGTTCTGCGGCCGCATCGACAAACACGATTACCAGTTGTTCTTAGGCCTCAACGATATCGATCACACAAAAACCAAGGTCAAACACCCACAGACGAACGGCATCCAATGGCCAGCAGGCAAGCGCAGCACAGCCGAGAGGCTGCGAACGCTTCCACAAAACGATATTGCAAGAGTTTTATCAGATGACGTTCCGAAAAACGCTGTATGAAACCATTGAACAGCTGCAATCAGATCTCGATCAATGGCTCAACCACTACAACACCGAGCGCACCCATCAAGGAAAAATGTGTTGCGGACGCACACCCTTTGACACCATGATGGATGGCAAACATTCTGGCGCGGGGTTTGAGCCAATCGAGCAGGCGGCGTGCCTTCATTGCCATGGAACCGGCTATGAACCGGACAACGCATAAGGAGCCTAGGGCGGTGCAAAAATAAATTCGTACATCATACGATTTCGACTTGTTTCCTGACATGGATGACAAGCTTTACCTCGCATGTGGTCGCATATCAGATTTCTCAGATTCTAATTTCATAGGTCGCGACCATGGCTGGATTCCAGAGAACGACATGGATGAGGCACGCATAAAAAAGGGCATAAAGAAATGTGGATTGGCAGTTCGCGAAATTGAAGTGCCGGAAGATATCAATAGCTGAAAAGGAGCCTCACCCCCCAACAAGTCCCAAATAAAACGAACTTGATCCAGATTTCCAGGCATCGAACACACGTCCGTCGGCATAGTGAATGCGCCCGTCCCAATCTTTACCATGCAGCGTCGCGCTTTCGCTCACAGACGGACCCAGAATGTATTGTCGATGCCAATCTGCTAAGTCATACCCCAAAACTTTTTTAATCTCAGACCAGGATCGATTGGGCTTGATTGGATAGCCTTCAGTCCTCACCAAAACAGATTGCCCGTTGTGCGCTCTGAGAAGCGCGTCAGGCCACGATAAGGGCTTCCCGGCCCCATCACGCAGACTTGCGTTAACTGTGGGGTCTAGCGCCACCCAGGCCCCATCTATGCGCACATCAACTGTCGCGTGAGACCAGACAATGTTTGACGCTTTTCGGCTGGAATACATAAACACGTTGCGCGCCTCAATGCCGTGTGCTCGTAACGCTAGCACATACAAAATAGCCAAACCGTTGCATGCGTTTGACAGTGACCGTTCCACCAACGATTTGCGAAACACACTCTCAAGGTCGGCGAGGTCTTCATTCGTGGCAACCGGAATTTGTGGATTGACCACGCTATGGCGATGCACCAGGTCGCGTAGGATGAGCGCTTTTTTCCAATCTGTTTTTGCAGTCTTGAGTTGCGGGGCCAATAACTCCGTTATGGCTTTAACCGACGTGCGTAAGTTTTGATCTTGATCGGCTTTGACAGTCGGCGCACTACAGCCCATTAAGGTTGCGCATACCGAAATTATCCCACCAACAAAAACCAATGAACTGTTTAGTCCAGAATTAAACCGTTTAGTCACCTGATCCACCTTGTGATTAAGAGTCTACCAGAAAGTCAATGAAATCAACAGTGTTTCCCTGTTTTCATGGTATGTTCACGGCATTCTAAGGCATTGAACATGATTAGTTTTATTTTGGACAGGGAAACATTTCTGGCCCTCCCGAGCACACAAAAAAGATGATTTTAGAAAACATCTTGCACAATAAATTATGCGACTTTGTAGGCCTGATCGGGCTTTCTGCTCTCCAACGGATGGCGCGTCTGCAGAAGTCCCTGTTTCACCATCGTTGTCAGGTGAGAGGCACGGAACTTGTCGACCTGTTTTCGACCAAGCATTTTTGAAATCTCGCTTGCCGTCAAAAATGTATCGCAGCAGATCGCAAGTATGGCCCGTTGCATCTCCTTACGCGGTACCCGCGGGCTTCCTTTGATTTTGTCAATGAGTTCTGCGAGGCGCGTACCATCCATTTTAGGGGAGGAGTCACTCTCTTTAGGGGGGGAGTCACCGGTTTTAGGGGGGGAGTCACCGATTTTAGGGGGGGAGCTTTGGTTTTTCGGCGCGGTGCTCCCGTTTCCAAACAAATCAATATTGCGCGGCCCCCCGAACCTATAAGTGCGCCAACGGCCTTCTCCCTGGGGCAATAGCCAGCCTCTTGACGAAAGATATTTGAGTCTTTTGCTAATCTCACCAGAGTGCAATTGATGTGAAAATCTAATCTGTTCGTTTGATGTTTCACCAAACTGGTAAGCATGGACGAGGATGTCTTTATCTAAACCAGCGAGCAAAGACCACTCTTCACCAACAATATTCGACAGCTCTTGCTCTATCTCAGGAGAAATTTGACAAAGCAAAGGTAGAGTTACGGAAACCAAATTGCGATCAAGGTCTTCAGTGACCATCGGCGAATGACGCTTGCCTTCGTCCCACGCCTTGAAAATCGTCGGATAGCCACTTCCCTGACGCTCCGCTAGGCCTGGCATAAAGAACATTTTCAATAAAGCGTTGTTCCGTACGTCCGTAAGCTCTTCGCCCTCATGACGGGCCTCTAGTATCCTCTCAACAGGTGTCAAAGATCGGCCTGGATTCTGGAAACTGAACGCGTCTTGACGTTTAGCAATTCTAATGCTGCCGCTGCACCTATAATCAGTATGTACTAACGCGTTGACTAGCGCCTCCCGAATGGCTTGGTGGAATAGCGTTTCACCGTCACGCATAGCATCGGCCGATAGCCTAAATGGTGTCTTGAGGCCTTCCACTAATCGGGGATAGACCCGATAAAAGAAATTGAAGAGATTAGGAACCCAATCGCCATCGTTACTCGTTACTCGTTCATCGTAACGCACTGATGAATCGCTAGACATCTTTTCGAAGTAGTCTAGGAACAAACCTGGAAAGCACTCGACAATAACGTCGTCCGTTCCAAACATAAGCGCACCGGCATAGGTAAGGCCCTCTTCTCCGTTATTTCTGTCGCGCTTCCACCCACCAAGCTTCGATAGAAGACCTTGATCGCTGAGTCCTAGAGAAGTGTGACTGGGCTTCGCTGACCTGAAGACATTTCGATATCTTGCAAACGTCTCTTTATCGACGTCATCTAATGAAGTGCCCTCAAGTATTGTACTATCTTGGAATTCATTCGCAGAATCCCTAAGCATTTGTTTGATCTCGTCTTCATCACAATGATAGTCGCCTGAATTTCGGCGTTTAAATGTACCCTTAAATACGTCTTTGCCAGCAAAAACAGGCCGGCGGCGGCGATCGGCCATTGGCACGAATACCGACACCACCTCCTTGCCATCGACATCATGCACCAAAATGTCTCTTTTTCGGCAGCCTGAATGGCTAATCAAATTTTTATCGTGAAGTGCGTTCCACAAATTTTCTTTATATCTTTTCGTATTTGTGAGCCCGATAACATCGTGTTTGGTGTCATTATCAAGCGAAGAAATTCCACAAACAATGGTGCCGCCCAATGTATTTGAAAATGCCGATACCGTTTCCATAAAAGATTTGCCGATACCGCCCCGGCCTTTTTTGAATTCGATGTCATCGCCCTCCCCAAGATCGAGGGCCTCAAAAATTTTTGACGTGGTTACAGAAACCATACGCACCCTTAGTAATGATTGTTTTTGCTGTAAACTTCGTTGATCGAGAGGCTAGAAACGATTTAAAGCCAAGCGCCACTTTTGCTCCACCGCCAATGGTGAGAGCATCAGCTTCTACGTCCACTAAGAACACTTGCGAAGTTTTAGTGTTCGAGTCCTCGACGCCCAAACTGATCATCGATCTGACAATTAATACAACATGAGCCGAATTAGTCTCTGACGAACAAACAGATCAGGGTGCATGTGGATAAGAACGGGGACAGAACATCAAATAGGGAAACAGTTGCAAAAGATAGGGAAACATTTTCGCAACTAGGAGGGTTAAGCTCTTGAAACCCTTGGTGGGTGTACACGGACTCGAACCGTGGACCCGCTGATTAAGAGTCAGCTGCTCTACCAACTGAGCTATACACCCGATCAAGGAGTGGCATGTGCGCCAGGGGGCGGGACCATTGGCCCGCTCTGTCCTCAAGCCACTCCATGTGCAGCGCATTTCTCCATCTGTCAATGGCACCGGGGCGCGACATCTCATTGATTTTGATTGCAGCGTGTGGCCGAGATCAAGACGCTCCAATCTCGGCCTCGTCGACGGGTCGCATGCGCCAAATTTGGCTTCTGATCAACGGTCACCGGGATTTGAATGTCGTGCGCAAAAAAATAGCTGCCAGTTTTGTCGCTCAAACCACTTTAGAATTTAATCAGCGCACCGGTCATGAGGGTATCGAGATCTTCAATAGCAACGCCAGCAAGGGTGCCGGTAGCGTCCTCACGCAAGGTAAGGTCACCTTCAAAGTGACGATAGGAGATATAGACTGCCATGGCCGCTGCATCGATGTCTTGTGAAATACCAATGCCATAGACTTGCACACCACTATCCCAAATGCGCGCATTGCCCGCAAATGGGTTGAGCACATCCATGCCGCCGACACGGCGCTCATTAGCACCACCATCGTAATCGAAATACTCCCCCCACAACGTCGTCTTGCCAACTGGAACCAGATTTTGCTGGATGCCGGCCATCAACGAGTAAAACGTATGTTGATCGTCAACTGGTGCGCCTGCAAAGGCTGTTGCAGTGGTGGCATTTTGGTCTTCATAGACACCTGCTGCAAATGTCAGGAACAACCCGGTAGGGTTATGCAGGACGCTGACAGAGCCTCCCACTTGCGAACATTTTTGGCGGCCGTCATCATCAAATAACACTTCGCAAATTGAGGCGCCGTCTTCTGTTGCTTCCCCATAAGCGATGCCAGCCGCAACCTTGAAATCACCGAGCTTGCTTTTGTAGCGCAGGCCGACATCCCAGTTGTCGTCTTCACCCCACGCAGCATTGAGCGTAAAACCTGCAAGTGATGGCGATTTGTAATAAACGTGATTGCCACGCGCGCCTTCACCTGGCTGCACGCCGTTGTCCTTTAGAATACGACGCCATTCCAGACCACTTAAGCCAGCAGCCCCACTGACACCTGCAGCGCGTAGCTGAAAACCTGCACCATAATCTTCCGGGTCGGCATTCTTGGAGGCATATTTGGAGCGCGCCAGATGGATTTCTGTGATGCCTTGCGAGGACGACTCTGTATTGCCGACGTGGACTTCACCCAGTTGTTTGCTCTTCACAAACCATGACGCATAACGGATGTCGACGGTTGTGGCCGGGTCATCATTGTTTTGGTCAAGCCGATCAGAACGCGCTGCGCGAAAACCAAGCTCTAGTCGATAGCCTGCCGACCAATCTTTGGAGATTTTTGCTTTACCCCGAAAACGTAGCCGCGTTCTGGATGTATCGTTGGTGGTCACATACACATTACGTTCATTACCATCGTCCCAAAACAGAAGTGCTTGGTGAACGTGGCCGGAAATTTTGAGAGAAACTTTTCGGTTTCCTTTGCGCGCCGTGGTGGCTTCGAGTTCCGCAATGCGCTCTTCAAGATCAGCGCAGCAATTGCCACCAAAATCTGCCGCCTTGGCGCTGCTCACTGCAAGTGAAAGAGCAACCATAAGTACAAAATAAAACCCGAATTTGCGAGCTACCGTATACATTTTTGTATTCCCATGATCGTGCTTGCATCCTGGTCCCCGGTCACGTCTTCACGAGGGCCTGAAAATACTGTGAAGTGATTCGACATTGGCATCGACGTGCCGTGCCCAGCATACAATTTCGCTAGCATAAGGAGGAGATAGAACCGACTCGTTTTCAGGCTCTTGTTTGCATAAATGCCACATCAAAGCGGACCAAAACGACGCGGCAATCATTTGCTCCACGCAGAGGCAAATTTTGTCGGTGAGGCGGTGCGTGTTTTGGACGTTGGTGCAAATCAGAAAAGCCTGAACCGGCGCCAGCATCGTGGCAGCACTTCGCCATCTGCGCCAATTGACGGCACACCCCGTGCACGTCACTCACTTTATAATTCCGTTCAGGCCTGATCTACCAGTCACTACGCATACTCTTGCGATTCAAGCGCTCGTTGTCATGAACGTGGGCCGACATTGCAAGCCCCACACAAACCATCAATGTCACTAATGAGGACCCACCGTAGGAGACAAACGGCAACGGCACACCGACGACCGGGACCAGCCCAGTGACCATGGCAATGTTGATGAACATGTAGGTGAAAATAACAATGCCAGTGCCAAACGAAATCAACCGCGCAAAGGGCGATTTGGCGCGCAGCGCCAACCACAATAGGTTGATCAGAATTAAACCAAACAACATCAGAATGAGACTACAGCCGACAAAGCCCCATTCCTCACCAATCATCGTAAAGATAAAATCGGTATGCTTTTCAGGGAGAAAATCAAGCTGGCTTTGCGTACCACGCATAAATCCACGACCGCTGAGACCACCAGCCCCAAATGCAATCTTGGACTGTATGATATGATAGCCGGCACCTAACGGGTCCGCCTCTGGATTGAGAAACGTTTCAACGCGCTGGCGTTGATAGCCGTGCAGATTAGCCCAGATCAATGGCACGAGAGCCACAACAGCGCCACCACCAACGATGAAATACCAAATCGTCACTCCCGCCGCAAACAACACAGCAAGACCAACGACCGCAAACAGAACCGCTGAACCAAGGTCGGGTTGGCGCAACGTTAAAACAACGGGCACTGCTATTATTAAAAGTGCCACCAGCAAGTAACGGGGTTTTGAAACGTCTTTAGCGGGCAACACTTGATAATAGCTGGCAAGCGCCAACAAGAGGCCGATCTTCATAATTTCAGACGGCTGAAACTTGAGCCCTCCAACCCCAATCCAGCGCTTTGCCCCCAACGCTTCTGCGCCAAACCATGGCACGAGTGCAAGTGCAATCAATGCAATCACATAGATCGGTGCAGCGAGAGACATCCACACCTTCGGACTAATCAGTGCAATCGTGATTGCCAATCCGGCACATATAATAAATCTCAGCGCATGCGCCTCGGCCCACGGATGAAATGAACCGTTTGCCGTTGAATAAAGAGATACCGTACCGATACCAACAAGGGCTGCGATTGCAAGAAGCAACGTCCAATTCACGCGCGTGAACTTTTCTGTCAACGTCCTCGAACGCCCATCGTGGAACAGAAAATCTGCCATGATGCGCTACCCCTCAACCTTGGAACTGGATTTTGGAGGCGCGTGCTTGATGCCGGAGACTTTGCGATCATAGTCGACAACGTCTTTAATCACTTCGCGCACCAAGGGGGCCGCCGTCTTGCCGCCGCTGCCGCCATGTTCGACAACACAGGCAATCGCATAGCGTGGCCGATCAACGGGGAAAAAACAAACGAACAGGGCATGGTCACGCAATTCCCATTCTGATTGACCGTCCTTAGGGCGCGTTGAATTGGCGCGCACCTGCGATGTCCCTGTTTTTCCTGCAATGGAAAAATTCGCACCTGCAATTTGAACGCGCTTGCCAGTACCACCGGGCTCATAGATAGATGCCAACATGCCTGCCCGCACTGCATTCAAATGCTTTGGATCGATTTTAAGTGGCTTGAATCGGGTCCTCGGTTTCTTATCGTCCTTGACCAAACACGGGACGACTTCACGTCCCGTTGCGAGCCGCGCCGTCATGACTGCAAGTTGTAACGGCGTTGCAGAAACATATCCCTGACCAATACCGGCTAAAATAGTCTCACCATCAAGCCAAGACGCGTTACGACGCCAACGCTTCCAATCAGGTGTCGGAACCACACCTTTTTTCTGCAGCGGCAAGCCACACTCAAACGTCTGACCCAAGCCAAGTCGGTACGCCATCGAAGCAATTTTTGAAATGCCAGTGCGGTTTGCGATTTCATAAAACAGCGTGTCACACGACTCGCGCAAGGCCCGGTGTAAATCGACCATGCCATGGCCATGACGCTTCCAGCAGTTGTATCTTTGGTCGGCCAACTGATAGCGACCAGTACAGCGAATTTTTTCTTTCGGATTTAATTCTCCGGCTTCCAACGCCGCCAGTGCTGTCACCATTTTGAACGTCGACCCTGGTGGGTAAAGACCACGCGTAGAGCGGTTGAACATCGGTTGGTCTTTACCTTCCGATAATTCCTTCCATTCCTGTTTGGTCAACCGACCAGACAATCGATCCGCTTCATACGTCGGCACCGAACCCAACGACAAGATTGCACCATCATTGACATTGAGAACCACAATGGCCGAACAACGCTCGCCCGAAAGGCGTGACATGACACTGTTTTGCAGCTCAGATTCGATAGTGAGGCGTAGATCTGCACCCGCTTTGGCATCGCGTGTTTCCAGATCGCGGATGATACGCCCACGTGCATCAACTTCGAATTTACGCCGCCCAGCCCTACCACGCAGGCGCTCGTCAAAGCCAAGTTCGGCACCAACCTTTCCAACTTTCATGCCCGGAAGTTTCAGAACCGGGTCATCATCTAAAGCGCGAGATGAGACTTCGCCGGTGTAGCCGGTGATGTGGGCCATGGATTTACCTGCCGGATACCGACGCCTGTATGTTGTTTGCGTCTCCACACCTGGTAACTGCGGCGCCAACACATTGATGGCCGCGATCTGCTGAAAACTGAGGTTGTCAGCGGCAACCAGAGCGCGATTGGCACCTTGATTTTTCGCTTTAGCAACCAGTTCCTTTTGTTTTTCGTTCGATAGCGGAACAATTTCAGAAATATGTTTCAGCGTTTTTTTTAGATCGCCCGTTAGCGCTGGAATGATACTGAGTGCGAACTGTTGCTCATTGCTCGCTAACAAAACGCCGTTGCGATCAAGTATCTGGCCGCGCACTGGCGGTAATAATTGAATGGAAATGCGGTTGTTCTCGGCCAACGGTGCATAGTATTGGCCTTCCAAAACCTGCAACTGATAGAGACGCCCAGACAGAACACCAAAGCCCACGACTTGGCAGCCGCCGATAAGCAAGGCCCGTCGAGAAAACGAAGTTTTAGGTTTGCTGTCAGATGAGTCTCCGTATGCCACCCGTTATAGTCCTCTTTTGAGGAGTACATTGCGCGATTGGGGACGCGATAAGGAAAGACCACGCAGCACGACACCCAACACCGGATAGATCAACGCAGCGGCAACCGCAGCAAAAGCATAGGGACGCCAATCGGCTAATTCAAAGTGATAGAGTGATGACACCGCCCAGGCGATGCCCGTCAATACCATGAGTGTTGCAGCTGATAGCCCCCACTTTGCGATCACTCCATCTTCAGATTTCTGCGATGAAAACTGTGCAGCCGCATAGCCTAGAAGGTAAATGAAGGCCCAATAACCAATTGGACCGTGGGTCAGAATATCAAGACTGAGACCGGCCAAGAACACCCACCATTCGGCGATCAATGTCGGCCGACGCATGGTCCAATAATGGATGACAATCAGCGGTAGCAGAGGCAGGAAAAAGCGATTTTCTGCAGCCATGCCCCACGGCAATGCCACAAGTATTGTCGTTACGACAATGGTCAATGCCAGTATGAGACGATCAAGAAACGCCATAGGGACCTAACTCCACAACCCACACGCCCAATACAGATGCCGACTGGCAATCATGACCCTTCCTGCAAGCGGATTTGCCACGTGTAACCATCACTGCATAACTTAGACGATCAAATTTGGTGGGTAGAGCAGCACGTTGGGGTTAATGCTCCACCCACCTGGACCAAAACATCTTTACGGTTTCGTACCGCGCGCTCCTGATCCCGATTTGAACTTTTTCTGACCCACCAAGTGGGCACCTTTTCGCGTATCAGGGCGATCTGTCATTTCAAGACGCGGACTGGCGTAAAACAGAACGCTCAAATATTCGAGCTGATCCAAATCCGCTATTGGTTGAACTCTCAACCCACGGCGGTCTTTGACAACCACACCAACCCGCAAACCCGAAGGAAACAATCCCCCTGCACCAGACGTAGCCACCATATCGCCGGACGCAACTTTTGCGTTAGCGGGTAGATAATCAAGACGTGGTGTTGAGCCATTATCACCGACAAGGATGGCCCGCGTTCCCGCACTTCCAACCCGCACAGGTACACGAGAATTAAGGTCTGTCAGGAGTAGCACACGGGCGGCACTGTCACCCGCATCAACAATTCGACCCGCCAGACCATCAGCATTGACGACCGGATACCCAAGTCGAACATTTTGCTGACGCCCTGCATTAATCAAAACGCTGCGCACAAAGGCACCCGATGAATTTGCCATGACCCGTGCCGTGACAAACTGAGTGTCTGCCTCTACGACAACACGCGCCAATCCGTTGAGCGTATCAATCTTGCGTTGCAACTCCAATGCCCGCCATTGCCAATTGCGCAGTTTGATATTTTCCTGTCGCACCTTGACCAGCGCCTCGCTCATCTGCCAGTGCTCTTTGGCTTCACGTTTGACCCAACGCAAAGGTTCAAGTGGAATGAGCAATGTGCTGAGAACTGGTGTCATCGCTTCGGTGACGTGCCAACGCAGTTGGGTAATGACTTTGTGCTCCAGTCGGCTCAACACCAACAGCGCTAATGACATCAAAAGAAGTATTGGAAATGCCGACCGAAAACGCTGGTGCTGTTGGGCACCATCCTTAGGCGTTTTACGCGGCAGGTTTTGGTCAACCAAACTCATCACACAAACTCTAGGGGCGCGCACCCGCCGCAACACGCCCACGATGTCTGGTCCATGGCTGAAGCCAGACCAGTATATTGATAGCCGCAAGCTAACAACTGGATTATAGACAACGACACAACCTTTTGACTTCCCTTAAGATCGGATCAAGAGATGTTCGTATCTCGATAAGTTCTGCAGGAGCTTGGCGGACCCACCAACCACACAATGGGTTGGTGTCTTGGGGATTACGAATTTCACGCCAACACGCTGGCTGAGTTCCTCATCCAGGTCAGCCAAAAGCGCGCCACCGCCGGTCAATACGATGCCGCGCTCGCAAATGTCACTGGAAACCTCTGGCGGCAGGTCCTCCAACGCGCGCTCAATAAATTCACCAATTTCCTCAATCGGGTGGTTCAGCGCCTCTGCGATGTCTGCCGAACCGAGAACGATGCTCTTCAAACGCGCCATTCTCAGGTCTCTGCCGCGAATATGAACCTCTGTTCCGTGGCCATTCACGCTTGTGGAGGCGGAACCCGCTTCAACTTTGATGCGTTCTGCGTTGGATTCACCAATCAGCAACTGATGATTGCGGCGCACATAGCGGACAATGGCGCTGTCGAGCGTGTTACCTGCGCAGCGCAGTGAGCGGGCCAGGATGACCCCACCCAACGATAGGACGGCGATATCTGTGGTGCCGCCGCCAATATCGACCACCATTGAACCGGTTGGATCATCAACAGGAAGGTTAGAGCCGAGCGCAGCCGCGACAGGCTCTTCAACCATGTACACCTTGCGTGCACCAGCACTATAAGCCGTTTCATAGACGGCGCGGCGCTCAACAGGCGTTGCGCCCGCAGGCACGCAAATCAAAATGCGCGGGCGGCGAAAGCCCATAAGAGTTTTTGTGCGCTTGATGAATTGGCGCAGCATTTCTTCTGTCGCCACAAAATCGGCGATCACACCATCACGCATGGGGCGGATGGTTTCAATCGAGTCGGGTGTCCGCCCAATCATCATTTTGGCCCGTTGGCCAACTGACAGCACCGTGCGCTGACCGCCCAATGTTTGAATTGCGACAACAGACGGCTCATCAATCACGATGCCGCGACCAATGACGTGGACCAACGTGTTGGCTGTACCAAGGTCAATGGCAATGTCATCTGAAAATGTGGACCCAGGCCCAAGACGCATTTACTTTTTGCCTCTGCAAAAACGGTTAACGCAAACGGGCCAACGAACAGGGCCACCTTTAGCGTTTGTTAATTCAAAGCTCATGCCTAAATGCACAGTCCACGTTGGTCAGACATCATGGCGCATGCGATAAACACTGTAATGCGATATTGCGCATACGGCTCATCGGCACAACCCCTCACCTGGAAACGTGTTAACGCATAAGGGAATAGTAGCGCATTTTGCTGCTTCGAATTTAACCTTTGCTGACATCGAGCCAGCGTGCCAGTGCCGCATATGGTTAAGCGATATCAAAACAATGTGGCAGTGTCCGTGAAAAGGATACTGCCCGCTAGCATATGTCTCTAGAACGATATGGGTTGGCCGGAGCCTCTGAGTTGATCTACAGCGTCGCGCATTTTGTTGTACACAGTGAAGCTATTTGCTCAGCGCTCTATCCCCATGACTCTATCTCATGGTTGACGATCAACTTATCTGCTCAAAGTCGATGCCAACTTTTCGCAGGTTGATCTAGTTGACGATACTCTGATCAGGTGGCTCTGATCAAACCTAGGGCCTTATACCCCTGCCTCAACGGCGGCCGATTTTTGGCGCTTCACCATCAGCTTATTGAGCGCTGCAACATAGGCCTTGGCCGAGGCCACCAATGTATCCGTATCGGCCCCGCGCCCGGTCACCGCACGGCCATCTTCTTCAAGACGCACAGAGACTTCTGCCTGCGCATCGGTGCCCTCTGTGACCGCGTGGACTTGGTAGAGTGCCAGCTTGGCATGATGAGGCATCAACTGCTTGATGGCATTAAATGTGGCATCAACAGGCCCGTTTCCATCCGACTGGACGGTCACAACATCGCCTTCAACATCCATCGTCAAAGTTGCTTTTTGCGGCCCCTTAGAGCCTGCAACAACCATCAGTTCAACAATCTTGACGCGATTGTACATGTGGGCGATCTCTTCATCGACCAACGCTTCAATGTCTTCATCATAGACATGCTTTTTTCGATCTGCCAACGCCTTGAAGCGGTTGAATGTGTCCTCGAATTTGTTGTCGCCCAACGCATAGCCAAGCTCTTGCAACTTGGAGCGGAACGCATTGCGTCCAGAGTGCTTGCCCATCACCAGCGAGGTTTTGCCGACGCCAACAGATTCCGGCGTCATAATCTCATAGGTCTGATTGTGCTTCAGCATTCCATCTTGATGAATGCCACTTTCATGAGCGAAGGCATTCCGGCCTACGATGGCTTTGTTGTACTGGACGGGGAAATTCGTCACTGCAGACACAAGCTTCGATGCCCGCGCCAGCATCGTACTATCAATACCTGTGTGGTACGGCATGGCGTCGCGGCGCGTTTTAATGCTCATCACGACTTCTTCCAAGGCTGCATTGCCTGCGCGTTCGCCAATACCATTGATGGTACATTCAATTTGCCGTGCACCGCCGCGCACGCCTGCCAATGAATTTGCCACCGCAAGTCCCAAATCATTGTGACAGTGGGTTGAGAAGATCACTTTGTCTGAACCCGGCACGCCTTCGCGCAGATCCTTGATCAGCCGGTAGTACTCTTCTGGGACCGTATAACCGACAGTGTCAGGAATATTGATGGTTGTCGCGCCCGCTTTAATGGCTGTCTCAACACAGCGACACAAATAGTCAATCGACGTCCGTGTGGCATCCATTGCCGACCATTCAACATCATCAACCAGATTGCGGGCACGCGCCACAGTTGCTGCAATAATTTCCAGAACATCCTCTTCGCTTTTGCGCATTTGATGCGCCAAGTGGATCGGTGAAGTGGAAACGAACGTGTGAATACGCGGCTTTTGGGCATGTTTCAGGGCCTCACCAGCCCGATCAATATCGCCATTGATAGCACGTGCAAGCCCGGCAATCGTTGCTGACTTCGTTCGTTTGGAAATTTCGGCCACAGCTTCAAAATCGCCATCAGAGGCAATTGGAAAACCAGCTTCGATAATATCAACACCCATGGTGTCGAGCAGCTCGGCAACTTCCAATTTTTCTTCAAACGTCATTGTAGCGCCGGGGCATTGCTCACCGTCGCGCAGGGTTGTGTCAAAGATGACGACGCGATCTGCATCACTCATCGCCGAATTGGTAACATCATTTATTTTTTTGTTGGTGGTCTCAGTCATGGCTCTGTTCCTTATCGCTGAGCCGGGGGCGTGTAACGCAGATCGGCCAGCCTATCTCTTGTCCGGATGTTTCATCCCCTAGGTGGCCAGCAAAGATCCAAAGACCAGGCGCGGCATGACCTAGGGGCTGATAAGGAGGAGAGTGCTCAACGTCAGGCCTGCCAAACCGGTGGCCGAACGCGCCGCGTCTCGCTTTTGGGCAAGCCCACAAGCGTTCGCACGGCAGAATATTTGAGCAGCTGGGCGCATGAGTCCTCAATAACGGCCAATCCATGGGATTGCACAAAGCTTTCCCGCGTCATTGGGTGAGAATAAGCCCAACCCGTTTATAAATTGCAAGGGCTATCGTTATCACCCACAAGAACCGCGCGTTTATGTGCTCCGCGGGCAGGTTTTTACCACGTGGCGCACGCTTTGCCCCCTTTCAGCTTTCCCCTTTTGGCGATCCCAGCACCGTTTCCAACAAACTTTGGCCATAGGCGGGGATAGAAAGACGGTTCATATCGGCGCGCGAGCGCACCATATGGATGCGGGCCAATTCCGGTCGATTTTGCAGGCTCAAAGCGTGTGTGACGCAGGCCAACACTTCATCGCCACCAAGTTGGCACTCAAAGACCGCAGCAATCGAAATCTGGGCGCCACACAAGGTGACCAAATATCCAGGCCGTCGACGCATGTCTGCACACGCCAACCCCGTTTCCTCTTTGATCTCCCGGGCAATACTGGCCGCGATATCAATGGCGGTCCCGCCTGCGTCAACGTCGGAATCATCAATAAAACCTGCAGGAGGATAGCTCAGCCCTGCATTGACGTTACCGGGGTTTTGCTCGCCAAGGAGCACACCCCCATCGCACGAGCGCACAACCCCTGAGCCAAACGCATCCCAAACGCCTGCATCCTCAAACCCGCGCGAGCGCCAATAGAGATAAGCCTTGAATTCGGTATGTATGAACGCTGCGTGAAAAACATTCTGTTCATCAATTGTCCACCGGGACAGCAACCAAACGGGACCATTGAAATAGGTCGGGTTTACCATTTTCTGCTGCCGCCAATGGTCAGCGATTGCCGCCTTGTTCTCAGCCGCATAGCCCCAAGTCTCTGGCGAAACTCTGAGCGCACAAGCCGTGGCCTGCACAACCCGTGGGGTGTTTTCCGTATCGGTACAATTGAATGGCACCTTCAACTCCTGCCCCTCTCTAAAAGATCAAATTTTCTTTGTCTCGTTAACCATTCGCTAACTAGCTACCGACAGGTTCAGGCATGGAGCGCGTTGAAACGCTGATCTATCTTCGTCCGTTTGTTTTGTTGTGCGTGGGACCATTCAAAAATGACCTTTAAGCCATCTGCCATTCGGCAGTGGGTGTTTATTACACCACTCCTCTTGTCTACTGCACCTGCAGCAGGTGAAGACAGCGCATCCTCATACTACGACAATAATAATCAGACTCACGTCGGCGGGCCCTATAGGGCCTACCGTGCCGGCATTGGTCACACTGAGGCCAGTAACCCCGATTTCCGCCCGCTTGATGGTTCATCTCGCTCCACCCCACCTGCTAATCCAGCTCAGCCTGCAGCCCCCAAACCCATTGTTGACTGGAGTGGCACCTACTTTGGCGCAACCATAGGCGGACTGCTCAGTTCAACCGATCTTGACGGTGCACTCGATAGCGAAATCGATAGCAATAGCTACGTCTTGTCCGGCCATGCAGGCACCAACTACCAAATCGGAGCGGTGGTCTTTGGTGGCGAAATCGACGCGTCGACAACAGATGTTGATGACAGAACACAAAGTGCTGGTGGTGTCACGACCCAGACAAGCGTTGACTGGTTGGCTTCGGTGCGTCTACGCGCTGGCGTGGCGGTTGACAACTTCCTGCTCTACGGCACCGGCGGCGTTGCGTTGACAACAAGTGACGTCGAAATAAAAGCCCCTGGTTTCAGTGCAGCGTCGAAAGAATTGCATGCTGGCTACGTCATCGGCGCGGGCGCTGAAATGGCCATCGTCGACGGTGTCAATGCACGTGTTGAAGCGCTGCATTATGGATTTTCGGGAGAAACCATACTGACGCCAAGCGGCTCAAGCAACCTCAACCTTGATGTCACAACAGTGCGAGCAGGCTTGTCGTTAAAGTTCAAGTAGGTTGCAATGGGCATGGAGCCAACCGACTTCATTTTCGCGCCACATCGTTTTGAGGCTTAGGGTACAAAGCCTTAGCTTGCCTTCTTTGAACACGAGTGAGCACAACCACACCGCATTTTTTATGCGGCACCTGTTTGAGTAATGTTTCTCACTGTGTCTGAGAAGTGATGCACTCTTGGTCGACAAGCCGTTCGTTCGCCCTTGCCTGACAAATTCCAATCGCATTTATCCGATGTTCTGTCTGACGTGCGGCCCTTGAAAGTTATGTTTCAATCGCCGCCAGTCTGCTTGGGCAGCAACAGGTGCATTAGTTTCCCGCACCTGCCACCTGCCTCGTCCCGCAGACTGCTGGCGTCAGGCCTTTGGCTTGATGTCTGCTTCGGGCGGTGGGCTCCCCGCTTTCCTGCCGCCCGAAGCGCACCTCATTTTTTCGAGCGTCTCAAACATGACACGGAACTCAATCTGATATGTTCAACGAAAGTAGATGCACAAAAAAACCAGGGCAATCGCATGCGCGATCACCCTGGTTAACCTCTTAATCCCTTGTCAGCCAGTTTAGTTCCGGCTCTTGTCGACCAGGGCTTTATCCTTGATCCAAGGCATCATATCGCGAAGCTTTTTACCCACTTCTTCTATTGGGTGCTCGTCTGCCAAGCGGCGCATGGATTTGAATTTCGGCTGACCTGCCTTGCATTCCCGCATCCATTCAGACGTAAACGCGCCAGTTTGAATATCCTTCAGCGCAGCGCGCATCTCATCTTTTGTTTTCGATGTGATAATGCGCGGGCCTGTTGCATACTCTCCAAACTCGGCTGTATTGGAGATCGAATAGTTCATATTCGCGATGCCGCCTTCATAGATCAAATCGACGATCAATTTCACTTCGTGCAGGCATTCGAAGTAGGCCATCTCTGGGGCGTAACCAGCTTCGACGAGTGTTTCAAAGCCACCGCGGATGAGTTCCACGAGACCCCCACACAGGACGACTTGCTCACCAAACAGATCGGTTTCGCACTCTTCCTTAAACGTTGTTTCAATGATGCCAGAACGGCCACCACCAACACCGGATGCATAGGACAAAAAGATATCAAGCGCATTGCCGCTCTTGTTCTGATGAACCGCCACCAGGCATGGCACGCCACCACCTTTTTGATATTCGCCACGCACGGTGTGACCCGGGCCCTTTGGCGCAACCATACCAACATCCAAGTCACTGCGTGGTTCAATCAACTTGAAGTGGATGCTGAGACCGTGGGCGAACATCAAGGCTGCGCCCTTCTTCATGTTGTCAGCCAAATGCTGCTCATAGAGCTCGGCTTGCAATTCGTCAGGCGTCAACATCATCACGACATCGGCCCACTTTGCCGCTTCAGAAAGCTCCATCACCTTGAGGTTTTCATTTTTTGCCTTGGCTGCGGATGACGATCCCTTGCGCAGCGCAACCACAACATTTTCAATTCCAGAGTCGCGTAAGTTCAATGCGTGGGCATGACCTTGACTTCCGTAGCCAACAATTGCGACTTTCTTTCCCTTGATCAGATTGATGTCCGCATCACGGTCATAATAAACGCGCATTAAAAGTCCCTCATAAATTCGTCGATTCGCCAGATGAATGAGTTGCATCGGCAGAGTTAGAGCCGGGACAACTCCGTTGCGTCACCGGCTTATTTTGGTAGTGCCAGTGTTTTTTGGTGGTGCCAGTGTTACACCTCTTAAGGGCCTGATTTCAACGGGCCTGAGCCCTAAGATGAGCTGCTAGGCCTGCGAATTCCAGGCAATTTGTCTCAGGGGACGGGCATTTGCACAGGCAACCGGATGGGGACCGGGTTAACTGAGGTGAAACCTTTTCCGATTAAGTCTTTGCTAACTATAGAACAGAGCTGCGATGACGCCGATGATGACACTTGCAAACCTAAGAATGATAGCTGTTGTCGGCGCATGCCTGCTTATTACTGGTTGTGGCGACGATGAATTTGTTGAAACTCAAAAACCAATTGAGCGCGGCATTGTAACATCGGCACTGGAATGTGCAGATACCTATTCAATTGAAATTGCAAAGTGCACAAATGCGATCCGTGAGGCCATTGCGGAACACGAAAAAACAGCCCCCAAATACAACCGCCTCCACAAGTGTGAAGCCGCGGAGGGCCCGCAACGCTGCGAGCGCGCCGGTCAAAAAGACTTCAGCCGCCGCTTGCAAGCCTTTCTCATCGGTGTCACAGACCCGCTGCGTGCCATACCCCTTTATGCACCGACTGACACCAAGCCAGGGTACGTGCGTGTTGACGGCACGGCCATCCTGCTTGATCAAGATGACATCAAGTTTACAGAACAAGCCGTTGCACTTGCCGAACAGAATTCTGAGCTTCCCAAGAAAAAGGGTGCAGGCGGCTTCTAATCGCAGCCGCGCCAGCGATTGACATAAACGCCGTCGCTATCAAACCTCTTATTCGCTCCGCTACATCGCAGCATCGCCGCGGCCGATGGCGGCAACACCGGTGCGCGCCACTTCAATCAAACCAAGGTCGGTCATGATCTGAATGAACTGCTCTATCTTTTTTGCCTTGCCTGTAATCTCAAATACGAAGTGATTGATCGAGGCATCAATCACATTGGCACGAAATATCTCTGCCATGCGCAAGGCCTCAATGCGGTTGTCGCCCTTGCCTGAAACCTTCACCAACGCCAATTCACGCTCCATTGACTGACCTTCAATGGTTAAATCACGGACACGATGCACTGGGACCATGCGTTCCAACTGATGCTTGATCTGTTGGATCACCGCCGGCGTACCACTGGTGACAATCGTAATGCGAGACAAATGCTTTTCGTGCTCGGTTTCTGTCACTGTCAAGCTGTCAATATTGTAGCCGCGCGCTGTAAACAGGCCAATCACGCGCGCCAACACACCTGGCTCATTGTCCACCAGTACTGACAACGTGCGCGAGACAACGTCTTGAACGACGGCCGGACCGAGATAGTGACTTTGGGATTTTGGTTTTAGCATTTTCGTTTACCGCTGTTTTCTCAATGGGCGTTGGGTGGGTTTGTTTTTCGGTGCAGCGTTAGGCTTCACACCTGGAAAGACCATTTTAATAAAAACCGGCCAACCATGTTTGTCGGCAAGTTTTCTGATCCGCAATGCGTATTGTGCGGGAAATTTATATTTGGCAAGCGTTGCAGAAAACCGGGTGATATTTGATCGCATCAAACTCTCTTTGCTCGGTGCACCCATCCGAGCTAAAGCATCTGGTTTCAAGCGGCTATAAACTTCTACCAGCACACGTGTCTCAAGGTGGTCTTGTATGAGGCAACTTTCAAACCCTCGAGAGTAGTTTTCAAACAACGTGTGCGTTTTGTAGCAATTTGAAATCAACGTCATCGCAACTTCCGCACCACGTGCCCGCTGCACGCGTCCAATACGCAACGCTGCACTTTTCACATTCTCAATCTGGTCCCAATCAATGGCAGACGGTCCGGATTTTTCGCGCGCCGCGCTCGCCGAAAAAGTGAGCATGAGAAAAAGCACAGCAAAACTGCACAGTTTTGGACAGTTTGCTGTGTAGCCGTGGATCAAACCAGCACCTTACCCTGTTCAGAAACTGCACTGCCAACGTCTTCATCAGAAATATCTTCGCCGAGCAACATTTCGTTGTGTGCCTTACCCGACGGGATCATCGGGAAGCAGTTGGCAAGGGCTTCAACACGACAATCAAAGATTACAGGCGCATCGGTGTTGATCATTTCAGTGATCGCATCGTCAAGCTCATCTGGTTTTTCGCACTTCATACCAACCCAGCCATAAGCCTCAGCCAGCTTAACGAAGTCGGGCAGACTTTCGGTATACGAGTGGGACAACCGATTGCCGTGCAGCAATTGCTGCCATTGGCGCACCATGCCCATGTACTGGTTATTCAAAATGAAGACCTTCACAGGAACATTGAATTGAACAGCCGTGGAGGCTTCCTGAATATTCATCAGAATGGAAGCATCGCCTGCAATATCAATCACCAGCGATTTTGGATGAGCCAATTGTGCGCCGATTGCTGCAGGTAAACCATAACCCATGGTGCCAAGACCACCTGATGTCAGCCATCGGTTTGGCTCATCAAAATGGTAGAATTGCGCCGCCCACATTTGATGCTGACCAACTTCCGTAGAGATGTAGCAGTCTTTGTCCTTGGTCAGTTCATAGAGCCGCTCAATGGCATATTGTGGCATGATCACGGTGTCAGAATTTTTGTACCCAAGTGATTTTTTCTTGCGCCACGCATTGATCTGCTTCCACCACGCTTTATGCGCACTCTTCTCGAGCGTCGGTGCTTTTGCCTTCCAAACCCGCAGCATTTCTTCCAACACATACGCGATGTCACCGACGATGGGGATGTCGACAAGCACATTCTTGTTGATCGATGAGGGATCAATATCGATATGAATTTTGATTGAGCCGGGTGAAAACGCATCAATGCGACCGGTGATCCGATCATCAAAACGCGCGCCGATGCAAACCATAACGTCACAATCATGCATCGCAAGATTGGCTTCATAGGTGCCGTGCATGCCAAGCATACCCAGCCACTGCTTGTCGGAAGCAGGAAACGCACCAAGCCCCATCAATGTTGACGTGACAGGATAACCCGTGAGACGCGCCAGTTCGCGTAGCAATTGACTGGCTTTTGGGCCTGAGTTGATGACCCCACCGCCTGTGTAAAGGATTGGCCTTTTGGCTTTAGCGATAACTTCAACTGCGGCTGCCACTGGATCTGCATCCGGTTTGACCTGTGGACGATAGGTTTTATGACCAATGTTGGAGGGGCCAACATAGTTGCCGCTTGCAAACTGAACATCCTTTGGAATGTCAACAACGACCGGACCTGGCCTGCCCGTTTTTGCAATGTAAAACGCTTCGTGAACCGTGCGTGCCAAATCGTTGACGTTCTTGACCAGCCAATTGTGCTTAGTACAGGGACGCGTAATACCAACGGTATCGCATTCCTGGAAAGCATCATTGCCAATCAAATGCGTCGGCACCTGACCGGTCAGACAAACAAGCGGAATAGAGTCCATCAAAGCATCTGTCAGGCCGGTGACAGCATTTGTAACTCCTGGGCCCGACGTCACCAGCACCACGCCCGGCTTGCCGGTTGAACGAGCGTAGCCTTCCGCGGCATGCACCGCACCGCCTTCCTGGCGCACCAGGATGTGTTGAATTTTATGCTGCTGAAACAGTGCATCATAGATGGGCAGAACTGCACCGCCGGGATAACCGAAGATGGTGTCCACGCCTTGATCCACCAGCGCCTTCAAAACCATTTCTGCGCCGGTCATCGTCCGAGCCATGCTGTGAACTCCTTCAAGGTGTGCTGTCGTTTGGTCAAATTGTGCTTTGTAAAGCGCTGCGGACCGCGCCAACGCGTCATGGCGCAACCCTCCCCATCATGATCCGTTGAGCGCTATCCAAGCGCCGAAACCTAGGCACCTGATGATGCGGGGTCAATGGTCAAAAATCAATAAACATCAATATTTTATCTAGTTAGCATTCCATTTATTGCGCAGAAATCCATTTCCACGACATCATATTCTTTCTAAGCCATGTGGTCTGGCGCTTGATGTACTGCCGTGTCTCCGCCTGCCCACGTTCAATCGCGCTTTCGCGGTCACGCTCACCGGCGAGCCATTCGGAGATCGAGCCAACGCCGAGCGCGCGCAGAATAAGCAAACTCGGATCAAGATCGCGGGCCAAGAGGGCGCGCACCTCTTCAACGGCGCCGCCCGCCATCATGTCTTGAAAGCGGGTGTCGGCGCGTTGATGCAGCACCTCGCGCGGCGGCGCAACAACGAGTTTTAAAATCGTATCCTCATCTGGGAGCACCGGCGTGCCGGGTTCAGATTGCCAACACGCAAGCGAGCGCCCTGTCTGCTCCATGACTTCAAGGGCGCGGACAATGCGCTGCCGGTCACCGCGCTTCAAGCGCATGGCCATCTCTGGATCAACCTTAGCCAACGTGTCGTGAAGCGTGCTTGCGTTTTGAGCGAGCGCTGCTTCTCTCCATTTGGTGCGGATCTCAGGATCAATCTGAGGGACAGGCGACAAACCTTCAAGCAATACTTTGAAATAGAGCCCCGTACCACCAACAATGACGGGGACGCGATTTTCCGCCCTCACTTGGTCAATGACGCGGGCGACATCCTTGGCGTAGTGGCCTGCAGAATAGGCTGCCTCAGCACCTATATGACCATAAAGAACATGTGGTACCCGCGCTTCATCTTCGATAGAGGGTCGCGCTGAGAGGATGCGCAGGTCGCGATAGATCTGCATCGAGTCTGCATTGATGATGGCACCCTTGAAGCGCTCAGCCAGCGCCAACGCCAGAGCGGACTTGCCGCTCGCGGTTGGACCTGCGATGAGAATGGCACTTGGGGGTTTGTTCATAACACCCGACATACGGCTTTGCGGCCTGTCCGTCGATCCCAAAACAAAAAATGAGGGCCCTGAAATGACAGCAGTGATCACACTGATCGCAGCACCTGAAAGTCGCTGCCTAACAGAAAGCGTCATCCAGAAAGTCAGCGCACAAGTGGGGTTGCCGTCACCTTTGAGGCCACATTGGTTGGCGCCTGATGAAGCGTGCACTGTCACCCTTTCAGAGAATACCAACGCCGAAGCTGTTGCTTTGAAAGACGTCATCCAAAAGGCACGCGGTGACCTGCCCATAGATGTACACATCACTCATAAAGAGCCTACAGCAGACCTTCAGGCACAAAAGAAAAAGGTGCTTGTTGCGGACATGGAGAGCACCATAATTCGCGAAGAGTTGATTGATGAACTGGCGGCACGCACCGGGCTTGGTGATGAAATAGCCGCCATAACGGCACAAGCCATGCGAGGTGAACTGGATTTTGCAGCAGCACTTCAATCACGTGTTGCCCAGTTTGAGGGCCTTGATGCAAGCCTACTCGATGATCTCTACGACACCTGCGTCACACTCATGCCGGGTGCTGAAACACTCATCAAAACCATGAACGCGTATGGCGCCACCACCGCGTTGGTGTCGGGCGGGTTTACACTGTTTACCGCACGCATTGCCCAACGTCTGGGCTTTAAAAGCCACCACGGCAATACCCTTGAGATCGTGGATGGGAAAATCACAGGACATGTCTCTCCGCCCATCATCGATCGCGCTGCAAAAGCAGCGGCTCTCAAAGAACTTGCCACCGCGCACGGTGTTACAGATGACGAAACAATCGCAGTTGGCGATGGCGCCAATGATCTCGACATGCTGAAGGCTGCCGGCCTCGGCGTTGCGTTTCGCGGCAAACCGGTTGTGGCAGCCGCTGCCGATATCGCTGTCCAGCATGGCGATCTGACGTCTCTACTCTATGTGCAAGGCTATCACCGCGAAGAATTCGTGCCAGCTTGACGGACGGGCTTGCGCTAATCCAGAAGCTTTCGATCACCAGCGGGAAGCGCGCCGGAGCGCTCGGCTTCTTCCAGTGCGCTTGCGAGTTCTTCGCGCGCCTTTTCCGCCTGGCGCTGCCGGTTCCACAAACTGGCATAGAGGCCATCTTGGCTTATGAGTTCGCCATGCGTGCCGGTTTCGGTAATTTCGCCTTTATCGAGCACCAGAATTTTGTCGGCATGGACGATGGTCGAAAGGCGATGGGCAATCACCAGGGTGGTGCGATCCTTGGCCACCAGATCCAAGGCATCCTGAATTTCCTTTTCAGTATGGCTATCAAGCGCACTGGTGGCTTCATCCAACATCAGGATCGGCGGACCTTTGAGAATGGTGCGCGCGATGGCAACGCGTTGCTTTTCACCGCCTGACAATTTCAAGCCACGCTCGCCGACCATCGTGCTGTAGCCTTCAGGTAAAGCCTCGATGAAGCCGTCAATCTGTGCCAGACGCGCAGCCGCCTCGACTTCGGCTTTGCTCGCATCCGGGCGACCATACAAGATGTTATAATAGATTGTATCGTTGAACAGCACCGTATCTTGTGGCACGACGCCGATTGCGGCTCTGAGACTGTATTGCGTCACGTCCCGAATATTCTGACCATCAATGGTCACAGCACCTGAAGCAATGTCGTAGAACCGAAATAAGATCCGACTAATCGTAGATTTGCCCGCTCCCGAGGGCCCGACGATGGCCACCATTTGACCCGCAGGCACGTCGAATGACACATCTCGCAGGATTTGCCGCTCCTTGTCATAAAAGAATGACACGTTGTCAAACCGGATCGCACCATCTCGCACGTCGAGAGACTTGGCATCTGGTTTGTCTGCGATCTCTGGCGACTCTTTCAGAAGTCCGAACATCGTCTCCAGGTCAACCAACGCCTGCTTGATTTCGCGATAGACTGTGCCAAGAAAATTGAGCGGCATATAGAGCTGGATCATCATAGTGTTGAGCATGACAAAGTCACCAATCGTGTTGGTGCCCGCCATCACTCCGCGCGCCGTCATCCACATTACCAGCCCCATACCGATTGTAAAAATCAGGGCCTGCCCAGAGTTGAGAATGCCGAGTGAATAATATGTCTTGATGGCGGCATTTTCATAACGCGCCATGGCTTTGTCAAAGCGCTTGGTTTCTAGTTCTTCATTTCCAAAGTACTTGACCGTCTCAAAGTTGAGCAGACTATCGACAGCCTTTGTTGTTGCCTCATTGTCGCTGTCGTTCATCTCGCGCCGAATGGCCATGCGCAACTCACTGGCCTTAAACGTGAATGCCATGTAGGCCGTAACAGTGAGCGCAATAATTGCGGCGTACGTCCAATCAAAATAGACGGTCAACAGCGCGCAAACGAGGACCAACTCAAGTGCGGTTGGTACCATTTGCAAAACGCCCATGCGCAAGATGAGTTCCACCCCGCGTGCGGCGCGTTCGATCACGCGTGACAAACCACCGGTACGCCGTTCCAAATGAAAACGCAGCGACAAGCGATGCAAATGGCGAAACGTGCGATTATTGAGTTGGCGCACAGCGTTCTGGCCAACGCGCGTAAACAGCACATCACGGATTTGATTGAGTGCCATCATCAAAACGCGCAACGTTGCATAGGCGAGGATCAATCCAGAGGCACCAATCGCTAAGCTTGTCGCCGAAAGCGCGCTTTTTCCCGTCGCTTCTCCAGTTAATACATCGGTCACTTCTTTGAACACTACCGGCACCGCAATGGTGACTAGTTTTGCCAACACAAGAATGATGACCGCAAGCACGACGTTGCGCCGAAGATCAGCGCGCCCCTCGGGCCAAACAAACGGCACCAATCCTTTAAAGACGGTCCAATGATCAATTGCGTGAGTTAATTTGACATCAAAAGGCGCTTGACTGGAGCGAATGGATGCCGGTCCGGAAAGTGATCGCATCGTGCAGACATGGTACCTCAGGGGCGAAAGCGCAACCCAAAACATCGTCACAGGCAGGCGTTGGCGCGACTTCAGTGTTGTTGGTGTGTTGCCCGTCTCATGCCGCTTGGCACACCAGACCTAACGTCTGCGCCAGCGAATGCGCGGAATGAAAATCGTGCGGGCATAGGCTTGGCGGCGGTAACGGATGCGCCGGGCTGCTTTAAACTTGTAAAGACGCCCAAAGCGGCGCACGTGGCGATGGAGCCGGCGGGAAACGCGACGCAAACGTGCGCGACGCTGGTAACGTACGCGACGCTGGTAACGCGCGCGACGCTGGTAACGCACGCGACGCTGGTAACGTGCGCGACGCAAACGTGCGCGTCTGTTGCGGTATGTGCGGCGTTTGCGGACATGTTTACGATACCGGCTTTTACGTTTTGCTTTGCGCGACCTTGCGCGGCGCTTCTTGGCATAACGCCTTTTGGATTTTGCCTTGGGGCGGACGCCGTCGCCCATATCATAGACGTAGCGGACCGATGGATCAAAGTCATCAACATCACCAAACGTGCTGCCCTCTTCGATCTGGGCGTCGGCAGCACTGTCCTTGATGCTCAGACGACGACCAATTCCTCTGTCTGCTACTGTGAACTCCTCACGTGCCGTTGGTTGGCGCGCCCGATCCGTTTCAGAAATTTTTGTGTCTTGATCTTCTGGAACGGGCAGCTCCTGCACGCGGCCGGCAGCGAATTCTTGATCCGCAGCCGCACTTGCTGCAGCAGCTAAGTCTTCAGCTGTCTTGCGTTGTGCGTCTGCGCGAGCACGCGCCTCCGTTTCCTGCGCTTCGTACTCTTTGGCCAAAGCTTCTGTATCTTTGTCTTTTAGTTTGGCTTCCGCTGCTGCAGCTCGTTTTTCAGCGGCTTCGACCTGACGCTTCAACTCTGCTTCACGCACTGCCTTTTCTGCTGCAGCGCGGCGTGCAGACCCATCTAATTCTAATCGTTTTTCTTGCGCCAGAAGTTCTTCCGTGGCTTTGCGCGTAGCCTCGGCTTGCTCGGCTGCTTTGCGGGCGAGCTCACGAGCCTTTCTCGCGTCCTCTTGTGCTTTCCTGATCAATGCTTCATTTTCGGGATCAGGCGCGGCGCCCCTATCATTCTTGTCATCGCGCACCACCGGCCAGTTAGATTCAACGTCTAATGGTTCTGGGACAGATTCAACGGTACGATCCGGCACCTCGTGGGGTAGCGCCCAATCGCCATCATCGCGCTCTGGCCTCGTCTCCCCTGAGGTCTCGCGATCTGGCTCTGCACGACGGACAAAGCGGTCCCGAGATACACGGTCACCGTCGGCCAATCCCTCAACAATATTGTTACGATAGCTCTGCTTTGCTTGGTGCAACCACTCGCGCACCCGCACGTTAATCACCTGCCAGCGCTCACCAAGATCACCTAACAAGTTACGACGTGCATATTCGCGAGTTGGTGAATCATCAAAATCATTATCGCGTCGTGCACGCGCAGAGCGCTGGTGATCTCCCTCCACATCGCCGTCACGACCACGAAGGACGTAGTTAAATCCAGAATCGCCACCGGACAAATCATCTACGATCCATTGATCATAGGCGACAGAGCTGCGCCGCAACCACCCAAAAAGCGGTGCTGCAATCCAATTATCTCTATCTTTCTGATATTGGCGGCGATCACGGCCGTCGACACGATCCTCACGGACATCGGCCTGCACCAAGCGCCAGTGAAGTGCTTTTTTCGTCTCTAGGGCTTGTGTATCCAGTGTGTGAATTGCAGGCGTTGCCACAAGTTCAGATGCGCCGGCGACCTCCAACACAACCAACGGTCTTGTCAGGGTCTGCGGTAAGGCTATGCGTACTTCCTGACCTGGCCACTGCTGATCCCTGTCAGTCGCAACGGCGACTGAGCGTATGCGATGATCGCCCTGAGCCAAGGCTTGGGGAAGACGCACATGCCAATGCCCGGAAGGAGTGGCCCTGGTTTGCCCAAGCGCACGGTCGGAAGATTGTATGGCAACCTTAGAGCCAGGTGTCGCAACGCCGCTGAGGGTTGCGTGCCCACCTGACTCAACAATGACGCGTAAAATCGTTGGGGGCACAAGCGCTTTGGTAGAAAATGCGTTTTCGAAATGAGCGACGACTTGCTCTTGTTCAGGGCGTGGCAGGCGTTCTTTGATCGGGGCAAAGACAGTGCGCTCGAAAAGACCAACCACGCGGCTTGCAAGGGATTGACTAAAGCTTGAGATACGGCTCAAGGGTCGGTCACTACTTGCGGTATGAACCGACGTCACCAATATGATCACGGTGACTGACGCAACCGCGCATGTATGACCTGCAAACCTGACAAGACGGAAAAACACGAAAACTGACACCTAAGCCGAAAGAACTACTATTTTTCAGCGTATTGAAGTTTCTTGTTGATGTAAATTGACAACCAGCACCACATCCTAGCAACGTTGTGCTTTGCCGACAAACCCAATGCTGCGGCGCTACTTAATCCCGCGACAACACAATAGAATAGGGACGCAAAACCCTGACAACAGGCTCAGAATCAATGATCATCGCACCCAAAAACGCGATGCCGCAATTCAGCCTGACGCCGTAGCTAGCGTTTTAACGGTTCTGGCATAACGGCCGGAGACCGTCGTCAAACGACACAAATATAGTTAACGACCACCATCATAAACATCCTCAGCGCAATTCAACCCAGGCGACCTGAGCAAAATCCAAAAAAGAGCACCATGAGCGCAAACAAACCAAAGAGTATGACACCATTTGCACCTGTATCAGGCGATAGCGCACGGGCAGTTTGTGTCTATTGCGGATCAGGCCCGGGCACCGACCCATCTTATGTTGCGGCAGCTCAACACCTAGGCGGTGCCCTTGCCAAAGCAGGTCTTGGACTTGTCTACGGTGGTGGCAGTCTAGGATTGATGGGTGAAACCGCACGTGCAACACTCAAGGGCGGCGGGCGCGTTACGGGTATTATTCCTGAATTTTTGTCCGAACGCGAAAAGATGCTTGAAGACGTGACAAACTTGCACGTTGTCGATGACATGCACGTGCGCAAACAGATGATGTTTGAAGCTTCACACGCCTTTGTTGCCTTGCCCGGCGGCATTGGCACATTGGAAGAACTGGTGGAGCAGCTGACATGGTCGCAGCTTGGCCGCCACCACAAACCGATTATTGTCGCGAACATTGCAGGATTTTGGGACCCATTCCTGGAACTCCTGGCCCATATGCGCACTGAAGCGTTTATTCGACCCGGCCTCGAGGTCGGCTTTGAAATTGTCGAAACAGCCGCAGACATTGTTCCGACCATTCTAGCTGCATGGGAACGCCATGCACCGACGAGCTCTGAAGAGGCGATTGCCCATCTCTAGAGCGGTGAGCGTTTTCTCGTACCAGCCAAGCTATTTGCTCAACGCTCTATCTCATGGTTGGCGATCAACTTATCTGCTCAAAGTCGAACCCAATTTTTCGCAGGGTGATCTAGCCTGTGATGATGATACTGACCCCGTGGTATTGCCGCGCCGTATCGCACACAACGGTTTACAATCGTCGCACCGGGTTCTGAGATCAACGAGGCATCACAAGCGTCTTGGGATAAACGTCCAGGGACTAGCGTCCGAGATAAAGGTAAATTAGGCTAGCCAGAATCTCACGATTGTCTTTTTTTGGTCGCATTGCTTGGGCCAGTGGCAACGCACGCTAGTACGCTTTAAGTACGCCCTACACCTCTCAAATTGGCTCTTTTTTTAGGGGCCATTCGCTCAAGCCGGACCAATGTTATGGATACTCTGCTCGATACCCGCGCTCAAAGTGAGCATCGTCGGCGCAACTTTCTTCAATCCATCACGCTGATCACCGGAATGGGCCTGATCTTGGCACTGGCAACATGGATGATGTGGGGACCGGCTGGCGTCGTTGGCGCGCTCGTTATGCTCACGGCGCTGGTATTTTTGGGTCCACACCTGCCGCCGGAAGCGGTGATGCGCCTTTATCGCGCACAGAAAATTGAGCCTGACGTAGATAATCAACTCAACGCACTCTTGAACGTACTCGCCCATCGCGCAGAATTACCAGATCTCCCAACCCTTTATGTCATTCCTAGTCTGACAATTAATGCGTTTGCGGCAGGTGCGCCATCACACTCTGCCGTGGCGATTACGGAGGGTTTGTTGCGTCGCCTCTCCATCCGTGAAATTGCAGGTGTATTGGCCCATGAAATTTCGCACATCCGTAACAATGACCTGTGGGTGCTTGGTATTGCCGACATCGTAACGCGCTTTTTGCAGTTTCTGTCCTATGTCGCCCTGGGGTTGGCGCTGATGAACATCATCGCGGCCATCGATGGGCACCAATATGTGTCGTGGTGGTTAATTGCGTTGCTCTATCTGGCGCCACTTGCCTCCAGCTTGTTGCAATTGGGTTTATCTCGAGCGCGCGAATTTGATGCTGATCTGGAAGCTGCTGCCCTGACCGGGGATCCTACCGGCCTTGCAGGCGCGCTCAACAATCTGGAGCAGCACACCGGCCACTTTTGGGAAGAGCTCATGTTCCCAGTGCCCGCCCGCCGCGTGCCTCACCCTTCACTGCTGAGATCACACCCAACGACGCAAGCCCGTATTGATCGCCTAATGTTGATAGCCGACCAGCCAAGACTGGACCCGATCATTATTGCTGAAGAACCGATGGTCTCGCTTGTTGGATTTGGGCCCATTGAAATGCGCCCACGCTATCGCTGGCCCGGATTGTGGTTCTAGCGTCGCGATAGGCGTCATCCCACGTCCATCCACCAGCCTTTTCTATCTCAGGGATGGGGACAGCGGCCTTTGGCGGCCTTGCGCCGGACGCCCCTTACCCGTATCCCCATCACTATGGTCGCAAATACGCCTTCCAAACCAAAAAACAACCGCGCTGCGTTCAAAACCCCAAGCGATGTTATTGATCGGGTTTTGGCTGGTGAACGACGCGCGCTGGCCCACGCGGTCACCGAATTGGAGCGCTTATCGCCAACCGCGCCCGCCCTTTTGCAAGCCATGCAACCACACCTTGGCAACGCACTGGTGCTTGGCATCACCGGTCCGCCGGGCGCGGGCAAATCCACGCTGGTCAATGCAATCATCAAACACCTGCGTTCAATCAACAAACGCGTCGGAGTGATCGCCGTTGATCCTTCAAGCCCCATCTCTGGCGGTGCCATCCTCGGCGATCGCATTCGTATGACAGCGGCCCTTGATGACAAAGACGTCTATGTCCGCTCGTTAGCAAGCCGTGGCTATCTTGGCGGGCTGTCGCCAGCAGCTGTCCGCGTGATTGATGCCTTGGATGCGGGACGCTTTGACATCATCCTTTTAGAAACGGTCGGCACCGGACAAAACGAAATTGATGTTGCAGAAGTTGCTGACATTCGCATTGTCATCTCAGCACCTGGCCTAGGTGATGATATCCAGGCCATGAAGTCTGGACTTCTGGAAATTGCCGACATTATGGTCGTCAACAAGGGGGACCTCGAGGATGCTGAACGCACCATGCATCAACTGCTCGGCGCGTTGTCGATCCGGGCCGGCACTGGCGATAAAATTCCCGTCCTCAAGACCATCGCAACAACTGGCGAAGGCGTTGGCGAACTGATGCAGGCGGTAGAAATCGTGGGTGCCAAAGTACGCGCAGCACCTAAGACAGAGCGCCGACGCAAACGCGCACGCTACCTGATTGCACGCGCTGCAGCAGATCTAGTGGCAGGCCGGATTAAGGGTGGCAGCACTGCGGGACTGAACGCGCTCTCCGATGCCGTCTTGGATGGCACATTGCGGCCTGAAGATGCCGCCAAGAAATTGCTAAAAGACGACTAGATCAACCTGCGAAAAGTTGGGTTCGACTTTGAGCAGATAAGTTGATCGCCAGTCTTGCGATAGAGTCTTGGGATAGAGCCCATGAGATAGAGCGTCGCGCAAACAGCTTGGCTGTGTACAACAAAAGGCTTGATGCTCTAGATCTGTGCCGCAAGAGCACGGCCGGTTCGGCCTCAGGCCGCTTTGGCTTTATCTTTGATCAGCTTGTAATTGATGGAATCCAACAACGCTTCAAAGCTGGCATCAATGATGTTGGGTGACACGCCAACGGTTTGCCAGCGCTCACCTGACACATCATCGCGGCTTTCGATCAGCACCCGCGTCACCGCTTCGGTGCCGCCTGTCAGGATGCGCACCTTATAATCCACCAACTCGATGTTCTCGATGTACTTTTGATAGCGGCCAAGGTCTTTTCTAAGTGCCCGGTCCAACGCGTTCACAGGGCCATTACCTTCTGCAACGGACCACAACGGGTCGCTATCGCCGTTGATGCAGACTTTCACATCCGCCTTCGACACCGTGACTTCGTCACCGCGCGCATTGTAGCGGCGTTGCACGGTGACGGTAAAACCATCAACAGTAAAAAATTCAGGCACATTGCGCAGGTGTCGCCGCGCCAAGAGCTCAAAAGAAGCTTCAGCGGCCTCATAGCTATAGCCCTGCGACTCGCGCTCTTTGACAACATCAAGCAGCATGGCAATGCGCGGGTCGTCGGCATCGGTCTCAAGACCAAGCCGTGTCAACGCCGATAGCAAATTCGATTTTCCAGATTGCTTAGACACCAACAGGCGTCGTTCATTGCCAACTGATTCAGGGGCAACGTGCTCATAGGTTTCTGGTGCTTTCAGGATGGCCGAAGCATGAATGCCAGCCTTCGTCGCAAAGGCGCTTTCCCCCACGTAAGGTGCGTGGCGGTCTGGCGACTGATTGAGGATGTCATCCAGGACGCGGCTTGCAAGGGTCAGCGTGCGCAAGCGTTCTGGCGTGATGCCCGTTTCAAATTGATCCGCAAACTCAGGCTTTAAAAGAAGTGTCGGAATAAGCGACGCCATATTGGCATTGCCACAGCGCTCGCCCAGACCATTGAGCGTGGCTTGGATTTGTCTACAGCCCGCCCGCACCGCTGCCAAAGAATTCGCAACGGCGTTTTCGGTATCGTTGTGGGTATGGATGCCGAGGTGATCACCGGGCACGTGTCTGCAAACATCGGCGACAATATCGGCCACTTCATGTGGCAACGTTCCACCATTGGTATCACACAACACGACCCAGCGCGCACCGGACTCATACGCGGTTTTTGCAACCGCAATCGCGTAGGCGCGGTCAGACTTATAACCGTCAAAGAAGTGTTCACAATCAAGCATGGCTTCGCGGCCAGAGGCGACCACAGCTTTCACCGAGTCTGAGATCACGGCTAAGTTTTCATCATTGGAAATGCCAAGCGCCACCCGGACATGATAATCAGATGCTTTGGCGACAAGGCAGATCGCGTCAGAGCTTGATGCCAGTAGCGCCTGAAGGCCGGAATCATTTGAAACCGAGCGCCCGGCACGCTTCGTCATCCCGAAAGCCACGAACTTGGCTTGCTTCAGGTCAGGGCGATCAGCAAAGAAAGCGGTGTCCGTTGCATTGGCGCCTGGATAGCCGCCCTCAATATAATCAACACCAAGGTTGTCGAGCACATCGGCAATGCGCCGCTTTTCTTCCAAAGAAAAGTCGACACCCGTCGTCTGCGCACCATCACGCAGCGTCGTGTCAAACAGATAAAGGCGTTCCTTAGCCTGGGTCACGAGGCGTGGCTCTCCAAAAAGGGGTTGGGACGTTTAAACCGCTTAAGCTCTAGTTGTAACGCACTTTCGATCCAAGTGCGTTAACAGCGTTAAAACTTGATCCGAAATTCGGCCTGGAATTTGACTTGGTATTGGGGTTCGGCGTGCGTGCGCCAATCCTCGAGGCTAAAAACATAGGGCCACAGCTAGCGTTTGACCTCCCACGTCGTCTCAATCTCACCTGTTTCAGGGTTCTTGGCATCTTTGAGTTGAATACCCATCTTTAAAAGCTCATCGCGGATGCGATCCCCCTCGGCCCAGTCTTTGGCGGTGCGGGCGGCATGGCGGGCTGCAATTAGTTTTTCAACCTCTTCTTCGCAAACATTTGCTTCTTGTCTCTTGAACTCAACTAACCGAGGTTCAAAACCGGCAATATTACTTAACCCCAACAGTTCAAGTCCATTGTGTAGGGCATCAAGTCTATCCTGCTGAGATTTATCCGCCTCTGATGTCTTTGAGAAATCAGCATGAATCTTGTGGAGTACGGCGATTGCCGCATGTGTATTAAGGTCGTTGCACAGCGCCTCGAGAAACGCTGGATCCAAATAATCGGATTGTGGTTGCCATGCTTCGTGTTGCGAATTGCGAAGTAAGCGACTAAATTTAACAAGGGCGAGAGATGCTTCATGGCAACTGCCCGCGGTCCAATCGATTGGTTGCCTGTAATGTGTCTGAAGCATATTGAGCCGCACGACCTCTCCCGGCCATTCATTGAGAAGCTCATTGATGGTGATGAAGTTGCCCAGAGATTTGGACATCTTTTCACCTTCGACCTGCAAAAAGCCGTTGTGCATCCACACCCGCGCCATCGCACCCGAGCCATGCGCGCATCTTGATTGAGCTATTTCGTTTTCATGATGTGGGAAGATGAGATCCAAGCCACCGCCATGAATGTCAAACTGGTAGGCGTGTGCTTTGGCCGCGTCCGACAGTTTGTCTGCAACCTCCTCCCACAAGTAGCGATTGGACATGGCAGAACATTCAATATGCCAGCCCGGGCGACCACGCCCCCAGGGGCTCTCCCATCCCGGTTCTGTTTCGCTTGAGGCCTTCCAAAGCACGAAATCTGCAGCGTTGCGTTTGTGCGCCTCAACTTCAATACGGGCACCAGCCTGCTGCTCTTCCAAATTGCGTTTGGAGAGCTGGCCGTAGTCAGCCATCGAGGCGGTATCAAACAAAACTTCGCCTTCAGCGGCATAGGCATGACCGTTGGCGATCAGCGCCGTGATCATATCCTGCATCTGCCCAATATTGTCGGTCGCGCGCGGTTCAACATTTGGCTTCAAGCAACCAAGGGCTGCCACGTCGGCGTGAAATTGATCCGCTGTTTTCTTGGTGACTTTGGCGATGGCATCATTGAGCGGCAAATCTGGAAAGTCGCGAAGCGCGCGCGCATTGATCTTGTCATCAACGTCAGTGATGTTGCGCACATAGGTGACATGCTCAGTGTCGTAGAAATGGCGCAGCAAACGAAACAGCACATCAAACACAATCACCGGTCGCGCGTTGCCGATGTGGGCAAAATCATAAACCGTGGGCCCGCAGACATAGAGTCTGACGTTTTTAGGATCGAGCGGCTCAAACAGCGCTTTTTCGCGGGCGAGCGTATTATAGAGCTGCAAATTGTGGGTGGTGCTTGCCACGAAAATCCCCTTACCCGACCGCGCACTCAAAATGCGTGTGTCATCGATAGAAAAAGTGGCAGAACCCTGCCAAGGTCCATGCCACCAACGCTCATTTTAACGAACCCCGTTCAACCGCATGTCGCGTCAACGTGATGATTTGGGTTATGCGGCGGGACCCAAGCTGGGTCAAGCCGGGAGCTGCGAGCCTGTAACACGCCTTAGCGCCCGGAAATCGACGCCTTTTACCCACATAAAACCACGCCTCGGCCCGATGCCGCATTTGCTCCGCATTGACCACCTAAGCGAGCATCGACATAGTGCCCGGACTTGGGGCCCTAAACCATTGGGGCCGCACCCTTTGTTGACGTTGGAAAGCTCAGTTGGACCGTCTGTCAAAACAGATCAAAAGCCCAAGTATGCCGCGCGTGGTGACGCCCATAAAAAATCGGCGGCCGCTGCTGACACTCCCGCTGACCGCAGCCATTCTTGCAGTCGTCACCATGAGTGCACCACCAACACTTCTGGCACAAGGCATCCAGTGGCCATGGTCGACCCAAGCCAAGCCTCGACCTCGCCCGCAACCACGCGGCCTAGATTCTGATGATCCGCGGGGCTGGGCACCGAAAGGCGACATCTGCCTTCAGCTTGAGCAACGCCTTGTCAACGAGAGCAAGAACGCCAATCGTGGCCGTGATCAGATCCCCGCGATCAGCGCCCAGATCCGCGATGCACGCCGCGCCATGCAACAGTCCAAAGTCAATCTCGAACGCAAGAACTGCTATAGCTATTTCCTGTTTTCCAAAACGCTAAAGCGTACCAAGCGCTGCATTCAAATGGCAAACGCGCGCCAGGCCAGCAAGCGCAACCTTGCCAAACTGGAATCGCAGCTTGATCAGATCAACTCTTCAAGCGGGCGCTCCTATCAAGATGATATTATCCGTGCGTTGGCGCGCAACGGCTGTGGCGACAACTATATCCGCCAAGCCCGTCGCCGCGATCAAAATCCATTTTCCTCATTGTGGCAGGACGAAGAGAGCCGCGGCGGAAATAACGGTGCCTTCGGTCAGTATAACTCAGCCCTGCCCTACGCCACGTATCGCACACTGTGCGTGCGCATGTGCGATGGCTATTACTTCCCGATCAGCTTTTCCACATTGCCTAATCACTTCCAGCGCGACGCCGAGCGCTGCCAGTCCAAATGCGCCGCTCCTGCCCAGTTATTCTACTATCAAAATCCAGGTAGCGCGGTTGAACAGATGGTATCGACACAAACTCGCCAGCTCTACACTGAACTCAAAACCGCGTTTCGCTATCGCAAGGAATACGTCAAGGGATGCTCGTGCAAGGCTGCAGAATACCAAGCCAATGCGAGTAGTCCTGATGCTGTGCAGCGCTCAGAACTCGCACCACAAAGCCCACGTGGTCGCCAAGGACCGGCGATTGCTGAAGGTTGGAACGCACAAACTCAGCCGCGCTAAACGTGCCGCGGGCTATTCTCTCAGAATTCTGCGCTAAGCCGTTTCACCATGAAGCCGTTGCAAGGTTTTATCGCGGCCAATCAACACCAGCAGCTGCTTCATCTCCGGACCCGAGCCCTGCCCTGTCAGCGCCAGGCGCAGGGGATGGAACAAGGCTTTGCCTTTGGCCCCTGTTGCCTCTTTGACGGCACCTGTCCAGGTTTTCCAGGTGGTGTCATCGAACAGGCCTTCAGGCAACAATTCAGCAGCAGATTTCAGAAATGCTGCATCCTCGACTTTTGGTACAATCGGGCCTTCAACAACATCCCACCACAACGTGGCATCGCTGAGCAATTCCAAGTTGCCGTGCACCACGTCCCAAAAAGCTTGTGCATCATTGACACCCAAGGTGCTCAAGCGCTCTGTAACGTCAACATAGTCAAATTTGTGCAGCAATTTTGCGTTGAGGCCCTTCAATTCTTCTTCTGAAAAACGCCCAGGCGCAGTTGATATTTTTCCGACATCAAAGAGCCCGGCAAGACTTGCCATGGTTTTATGCGGTTCAATTGCATCCGAGGTTCCGATCAAGGCTGCATGACTCACAACTGCCATCGCTTCCAAACCTTGTTCACGCATATTCTCAAGTGACAACGAACCAAGCCGCTTTGAGAGCGCCTTACCGTCAGCAGCCGTCAACAGGCTGTGATGACCAAACGCAGGCACCGGCGCGCCAAGGGCCTCAAACAGCTGCACCTGAACACCGGTGTTGGTGATGTGGTCATCGCCACGAATAATATGGCTCACCGCCAAGTCCCAATCATCAATGACGCTGGTCAGTGTGTATAGAAACGTTCCATCACCCCGGATCAGAACTGGGTCTGAAAGTGACCCAACATCCACCGTTTGATCGCCCCGAATGACATCATCCCAGGTGACATGGGTTGAAACCGGTTGTAGGGAACCGTCTCCCTCGGTGTTAGCCAGCCGAAAGCGCCAGTGCGGGCTACGCCCATCCGCTTTAAACTTGGCAACCTCGTCGTCACTAAGGCTGAGCGCCTTGCGGTCATAGATTGGCGGCAGACCACGTGCCAACTGGCGTTTGCGTTTGCGGTCCAACTCATCTGCGGTTTCATAACAGGGATAAAGACGTCCCTCCGCTTTCAGTTTGTCGGCCATGTCTTGATAGCGCGTGATGCGATCAGACTGGCGCTCCAACTGATCCCATGTGATGCCTAGCCACGACAAATCCCGCTCAATTGCATCAGCGAATTCGGGTTTTGAACGCTCTTGGTCGGTGTCATCCATCCGCAGCAAAAATTCACCACCATGCTTCAGGGCATAGAGATAATTCAAAATTGCGGTGCGGGCGTTGCCGATATGTATGAGGCCAGTGGGAGACGGCGCAAAGCGCGTTTTTGGTGCCATGGTATGTCGGGGCTCTCGTTGAAAGTCGGCGCCACCCTAACCGCGCCAAGCAGGAACGCAAGGGGATGCAGCGGCGAACCAGAAATTAGGTGAGATGGCGCTCACGAAAGCGGTTCGTGATCGGATAACGGCGATCACGACCAAAATTGCGCGCTGAAATTTTAATACCAGGTGCCGCCTGTCGGCGCTTGTATTCAGAAATATAAAGCAGATGCTCAATTTTTAAGATCGTTTCGCGATCAATCCCACGTGTTTCAATCTCAGCAACAGAGGCTTCGTCTTCGACCAACCCGGTCAGGATCGCATCCAAGACGTCATAGGGCGGTAACGAGTCCTGATCGGTTTGATTGTCCTTCAGCTCTGCCGTGGGCGCTTTTGTCAGAATATTCGGCGCAATCACAATGCCCTCAGGCCCAAGACCATCCTCCGGCATGTTGGCGTTACGCCACTCCGACAGGCGATAGACCTCGGTTTTGTAGAGGTCTTTGATCGGGTTAAACCCACCGTTCATATCGCCGTAAAGCGTTGCGTAGCCAACAGACATCTCTGACTTATTACCGGTGGTGAGCAGCATTGATCCAAGCTTGTTGGAAATGGCCATCAATAGAACACCGCGCAACCGGCTTTGAATATTCTCTTCCGTGACGTCCGCCTTGTGACCCTTGAAGATATCCGACAGCGACGTTTCAATACCCGCCACGGCAGAAGCAATCTCGATCGTGTCATAGCGTAGGTTTAAATTTTCGGCAGTCTTGGATGCGTCCGCTAAGCTGGCTTTTGACGTGTAGTGATAGGGCAGCATGACAGCGTGAACCCGATCCGCCCCCAGCGCGTCCGTAGCGATTGCCGCGACAAGGGCTGAATCAATGCCGCCGGACAAACCAAGCACAACGCTCGGAAAGCCGTTTTTCTCAACATAGTCTTTAACGCCGAGCACACACGCCTGATAGGCCGCCGCGTCGCCGCTTGGTAGTTTTGCCAACGTCTTACTTGCACACTGCCACCTATCATCGTCACCCTTGTGCCAGTCTGTGATGGTCAGCACTTCGCGCCACGCTGGGCTCTGGACGGCAAGTTTATGATCAGCGTTGACCACAAATGATGCACCATCAAACACCAACTCATCTTGCCCACCCACCTGGTTGATGTAAGCAAGCGGCAAGCCGGTTTTGGTGACACGAGACAGCGCAACGTTCAAACGCACATCCGGCTTTTTCCAATCAAACGGTGACCCATTGGGCACCAGCAGCAACTCTGCGCCAGTCTCTTCCAGACACTCGGTGACATCGTCGCGCCATATATCTTCACAAATTGGCACCCCAATTTTGAGACCGCGAAACGGGATCGGGCCCGGCATCGGTCCTTTGGCAAATACCCGCTTTTCATCAAAGACGCCGTAGTTGGGTAACGCGACCTTGTAGCGGAGAGTTTCGATTTGTCCGCCGTTGAGGAGAGCGACTGCGTTATAGAGCTTGTCCTCCTCAACCCAGATTGTGCCCATCAAAACGCCGGGGCCCTCTTCGATATCTTTGGCAAGACCTTCAAGCGCGGTGCGCGCTGCACTTTGAAAAGCAGGCTTCAAAACGAGGTCTTCCGGCGGATAGCCAGTGATAAACAATTCCGGAAAGACGACCAGGTCAGCCCCTTTCGAGGCCGCCTCGTCAATTGCAGCGCGCGCCTTTTTCAGGTTGCCGGAAAGATCGCCCACGCACGGATTCAACTGTGCAAGCGCGATCTTCAGTGACGCTCCCGATTGCATGGTCATCACGTTAGGCTGACGCTGCGGTTTGAGTGCCCGCTGCATCTGCTTCGCGCTCTTGCTTCATACGCTCTGCCACGAGGAAGGCCAGCTCCAATGCTTGATCCGCATTGAGGCGCGGATCACAATGGGTGTGATAGCGATCCCTGAGATCAGACTCGGAAATCGCCGTTGCACCGCCCGTGCATTCGGTGACATTCTGGCCCGTCATCTCAACATGAATGCCGCCGGCGTGGGTGCCCTCTGCGCGATGAATATCAAAGAAGTGTTTCACCTCTTTCAAGATGCGGTCAAAGGGGCGCGTCTTATAGCCGGTCGCGGCAGAAATCGTGTTGCCGTGCATCGGGTCGCACGACCAAACAACCTTGCGCCCTTCCCGCTCAACAGCACGGATCAACTGTGGCAAATGCTTGTCTGCCTTATCAAATCCAAACCGGCAAATCAGCGTCATGCGACCCGCCTCATTTTGAGGGTTCAGCTGATCAATCAGACGTAGAAGTCCATCACCATCAATCGAAGGACCACATTTCAAGCCAATCGGGTTGGTGACACCACGACAGAATTCAACATGAGCATGATCAGGCTGGCGTGTTCTGTCACCAATCCAAATCATGTGGCCTGATGTTGCGACCCAATCGCCACTGGTGGAATCCTGACGTGCCAACGCCTGCTCATAGCCAAGAAGCAGCGCTTCATGGCTGGTATAAAACTGGGTGGCTTGGAGCGCGGGCGTCGTCTCTGAGGTGACGCCACAGGCGCGCATGAAACCCATTGTTTCGGAAATACGATCAGCCAGTTCCTGATAGCGGTGGCCTTGCGGACTGTCTTTGACAAAGCCCAAGGTCCACTGGTGCACGCGCTCCAGATTGGCATAGCCGCCACCTGCAAACGCGCGCAACAGATTGAGCGTTGCTGCAGACTGGCGATAGGCTTCCAGCTGTCGATTTGGATCTGGAATACGCGCTTGTGCTGTGAATTCAGAGCCATTGATAATGTCGCCGCGATAGCTTGGCAGCTCCGTGCCATCGATGGTTTCGGTTGGCTTGGAGCGCGGCTTTGCAAATTGACCGGCGATGCGCCCGACTTTTACAACCGGCAAACCGCCCGCATAGGTCAGCACAACAGCCATCTGCAAAAAGACACGGAAGAAATCGCGAATATTGTCGGCGTGGTGCTCAAGGAAGCTTTCCGCACAATCACCTCCTTGCAGCAAAAAGCCATTGCCCTCAGCTACGTCCGCAAGTTGATTTTTTAATTCACGTGCCTCACCTGCAAACACCAGCGGTGGAAATGAGCCAAGCCTCTCTTCAACTGCTTTGAGTTTGTCCTGGTCTGGATAATCTGGAACCTGGACAATCGGAAGTGTGCGCCAGCTCTGAGGTGACCAGTTCGTGGCCATTGCCATTTACTCCATCGTTACACGCTCTCGACAGGCCAATATCGGCCATGACACCGCCAGACTGGGTTTGCCAGATCGGTATCACCTGATTGGTGTCGAGAGAACCACAGCTTTTGGCCGCTTATAGGACATCACTCAAAAAGACGCCAGCACCGCAAAGCCTTAAAGGCACCCTGCAAAGTCCAGAGCTTAAGTTGCAGTCCCAATGCGAAGCGGCCGGAACCCTTCTGAGCCACCACCAACCCGCAGTCGGGTCGCCATTGAAGGCAGTTTTTCTGGTCTCAGAACCGCACTCGTGGCAAAGATGAGGTTGAAAGGTTAAGGGCAGATATGGCAATTGGCGAACCATCTTTCAGCTTTGGCATTGAGGAGGAGTACCACCTCGTCGATGTTGAGACGCGGGCCTTTGCTGCTGCACCCGATGCGCTGATGCAGGCACTGGAAGCCGAGCTAGGCAAAAAGGTTGGCCCAGAGTTCTTTCAGTCGCAGATCGAAATTGGCACTAAGGTCTGCACCACGCCAGAAGAAGCCCGGCAAGATCTTGGAGCGCTGCGCCGACTGATTGTCAGACATACGGGCAAACTTGGCCTGGCACCGATCGCGGCTTCAACGCACCCGTTTGCCCAAAAATCGTCGCTGCGCACGACAGAGAAAGATCGCTACCTCACATTGGCTCGCGACCTTGGGGTCATTGGACGGCGGTTGGCGATCTGCGGCATGCACGTGCATGTTGGCATTGAGGATGATGAGTTACGCATCGATCTGATGAATCAGGTGCGCTACTTCCTGCCCCACCTATTAATGTTGTCGACATCATCGCCGTTTTGGGAGGGTGATGATACAGGCCTCAAGAGCTATCGGCTTGCCGTGCTGCATGAACTACCGCGAACGGGGCTTCCACAGCGCTTTGAAAGCTATGGCGAATATCGCAGAGCCATTGAAGTTCTTATCAACGCTGGCGTCATCGAAGACGCGACCAAAGTGTGGTGGGACTTGCGACCGTCTGAGCGTTTCCCGACCCTTGAATTGCGGATTAGCGATGTGTGCACGCACATGGAGGATGCACTCGCGATAGCTGCACTCTATCGCTGCTTATTGCGTATGCTCTATCGGCTGAGGCGCAAAAATCAAAAGTGGCGCTCATATCCAGCTTTTCTACTAGCGGAAAACTGTTGGCGCGCCCAGCGCTATGGCACGGATGGGACTTTGTTTGATTTCGGTCGAGGCCAACTGATCGCATTTCACGATCTGGTTGAAGAGTTGATTGAGCTCACCCGTGAAGATGCAGAAGCCTTTGATTGCGAGGCTGAGATTTTACACTTGCGCAAGATTGCCGGAGACGGCACCAGCGCGGATCGTCAAATCAACCGCTATAATGTGCTGGTTGCTGCCGGGCAAACCAGAGAAGAGGCGATGCTCGGCGTGACTGATTTGTTGATTGAGGAAACGAGCGCGGGGCTCAGTGCTTAGAATTAGATCATGTTCGAGCCAAAAGTGTCAGTGGTTTTGCGCCCGGACACATGATCCAAAATAAAAGATTAGAGCACCTCAACTGATTCAACCTAAGACGAACTGGCGATGGCGAGCGCGGGCATTAAACGCCTGCCGTGGTGCCGCCATCAACAACAACATCTGCGCCTGAAACATAAGCCGCGTCATCAGAGGCTAAGAACAGAATCACCTTTGCAACTTCTTCTGGCGTCCCGAAGCGGCGCAGCGGCGTACGCTCCATCAGTGCCTTGTTGACATGAGGGTTGCGGCGCATGCGCTTGGTGAGTTCTGTTTCAATAAACCCCGGCGATACGGTGTTCACACGAATACCAAAACTCGCATATTCCACGGCCAGAGCGCGCGTCAGCGAAGCAACCGCACCCTTGGTTGCAGCATAGGCCGCCACCTGACGCATCGGCTGGCGACCAAGGATTGAGGCAATGTTGATCAACGACGCGTTACCTGCTGCCTGCATCAGCGAAAATGTATCGCGGGCAATACGTACAACGCCATCCAAGTTAACCTCGCGCAACGTTTCCCAATCGGCATTGGACATGTGTCGGAATTCTTCGCGCACGTTAACGCCCGCGTTGTTGACCACGATATCAAGCTTGCCCTTGTCGACCTGCACGGTGCGCACGAAATGGGTCACGTCCTGTCCGCGCGAAACATCGAGTGTCATGGCTTGAGCAGAAAGCCCCTTTGCATTGAGTGCTGCCACAGCTTGATCGGCGGTTTCACCTTTGACGTCGGTGACGTAAACAAAAGCGCCTTCTTCGGCGAAAAGGTTGGCCGTTGCCAACCCAATGCCAGCGCCTGCGCCCGTTACCAGAGCAATTTTTCCATCCAGTCGTTTCATGGCATCTCTAATTTCATATTGCAGATAGCCCTGTGCGGGCTTTTGTTAAGCCAAGGCTATTCTTTGGCGTGCAAGGTGACAAATTCTTCGGCAGCACTTGGATGCAGCGCCATGGTGCGATCAAAGTCAGCCTTGGTCGCACCCATGTTGAGCGCAATCGCCGCCATCTGGATAATCTCAGCCGCATCTGGACCCATCATATGGCACCCGACAACACGCTTCGTTGCGCCATCCACAATCAGCTTGATTAGGATTTTATCTTCGCTACCTGCTAGCGTGGCCCGCATCGCTCGAAACTGCGATTTGTAGATATCAACGCGGTCAAAGCGGTTACGTGCCTCGTGCTCCGGCAACCCCACCGTTGCCAGTTCTGGTGTTGTAAACACCGCCGTTGGTATTTGCTCGTAGTTGACCCGCCACGGCGCATTGCCAAATAGCATATCCGCCACAGCATGGCCTTCACGAATGGCAACCGGTGTCAACGCCACCCGGTCGGTCACATCACCAACCGCATAGATATTGGAAACGGAGGTTTGCTGATCGTCATTGACGACGATTTTTCCAGATTTACCCGTTGCAACGCCTGCCGCCTCAAGACCCAATCCTTTTGTATTGGGATGACGCCCCGTCGCATACATAACCTGATCGGCGGTAAGCTTTGTCCCGTCATCGAGTTCCACCGTGCGCGTGCCGTCAGAGCAGGCAATGCCTTTTATGGTGCGCTCGGTGACAACAGTCAGGCCACGTGCTTTTAGAGCGGTCATCAATCCATCGCGTAAATCTTCATCAAAGCCACGCAAGACTTTGTCGCCACGGTAAACCAGTGTCGTCTCAGTGCCGAGCCCGTGAAAAATGCAAGCAAATTCCACCGCGATATATCCACCGCCATAAACAACAACACGTTTCGGTAGCTGTTGAAGGTCAAAGGCCTCATTTGAGGTAATCACGTGCTCCTGGCCGGTGGCATCACCGGCCACCGTTGGCGTGCCGCCGGTTGCGATGAGAATTTTATCAGCGGTGACCGTTTGACCAGAGGACTTCAGGTGAATGGTGTGTGCATCCACAAGTTCGGCGCGTTCAGCAAACACCGTTGCGCCAGCACCCTCTAAATTGCGCTGATAGATCGCCTCAAGACGCGCAATCTCTTTATCTTTGGCTGCAATTAGATTGGACCAATTGAACTCTCGCCCAGAGAGTTGCCAACCAAATCCTTTGGCATCGTCAAAGTCATCTGCAAAGCGGCTGGCATAGACCAGCAATTTCTTTGGCACACAACCTCGGATCACGCAGGTGCCGCCATAGCGATATTCTTCTGCATTGGCGACGCGGGCACCATGGGTGGCAGCAATCCGTGCCGCCCTGACCCCACCTGAGCCACCGCCAATCACGAATAAATCAAAATCATAGTCAGCCATGCGTATCCTTTGTGGTCACCCAAGGCCAGCCTGCAATCGCTGCCTTGATCTCACTTCCAAACGTATGTGGTTTTGTCAGTTCTCATCGGCCGCGGCAGTTTCAATATCTTGCGCATCCAGAACCACCACACCATCGGGCCCTGAAATGATCGCATGATCAGCAATGCCAAGAAAAAGACCATGCTCGACAACACCCGGTACATACTTCAGCGCCTCATCCAGCGCTTCTGGATCGTCAATACGTCCAAAACTACAATCAAGGATCATGTTGCCATTGTCTGTGATGAAGGGCTTGCCTTCACGTGACTTGCGCATCGCGATGTCACCCTCGCAGCCCGCATCCGAGCTCAACACCTCGATGAGTTGCAACGTAGACCTAAGGCCGAATTGCAGCACTTCGACAGGTAGTGGGAATGAGCCGAGCGTTTCAACACGCTTGGAAAAATCTGCAACCACAAGCATGCGCTCTGACGACGTGGCAACAATCTTTTCGCGCAACAGAGCTCCACCACCACCCTTAATGAGCCGCAAGCGATTATCCAATTCATCAGCGCCATCAATAGTGAGATCAAGAAACGGGATGTCATCCAGTGTCGCCAACGGAATACCCAGCGCTTCGGCCTGGGTTTTCGTGGCCTCAGAAGTTGGAACACCCATAACCTTCAAACCATCCGCCACTTTTTGCCCAAGCACATCGACAAAATGCGCTGCCGTGGAGCCTGTGCCCAATCCAAGCTTCATACCTGGCTGGATATAGCCTATTGCTTTTTCAGCCGCAGCGCGCTTCCAGGCGTCTGCACTCATAATCTTTAATCTCCCGGTGCCGATGGCAGGATGAGGGCTGGGACCCGCGTTAGAGCCCACCCATGTTGATATACTTCATTTCGAGGAATTCCTCGATGCCGTGATGTGAGCCTTCTCGCCCCAGTCCACTTTCCTTTACACCACCAAACGGTGCCAATTCACTTGAAATAATGCCCTCATTCACACCAACCATGCCATATTCGAGCGCCTCGGCAACGCGCCACACCCGACTATGAGTGTTGGCATAGAAATATGAGGCCAGACCAAAAGGTGTGTCATTGGCCATTTTGATGACGTCTACTTCTTCCTCAAACGGAATGAGCGCGGCGACAGGGCCGAAAGTTTCTTCCTGCACGACCCGCATATCGTTGGTCACGGATTTCAATATGGTTGGCTGATAAAACGTGCCACCTAAAGAGTGGCGCGCGCCGCCGCACACCACTTCAGCACCTTTAGAGCGTGCATCTTTGACATGGGCTTCGACTTTTTCAACAGCCGCGGTGCTGATCAGTGGGCCCAAGGTAACGCCGTCCTCAAGACCAGCGCCCAGGTGAAACTTTGACACCTCCTCCAATAGGCGCTCAGCAAAGGCGTCATAAATTTTCGCCTGCACATAAATGCGATTGGCACTAACACAGGTTTGCCCGGCATTGCGAAATTTGTTCGCCATTGTACCAGCCACAGCGCGTTCTAAATCCGCATCATCAAAAATAATCATCGGCGCATTGCCACCAAGTTCCAGGGCTGTTTTCTTGACGGTGCTGGCGGCTTGGCTGAGAAGTTTTTTGCCGACCGCAGTTGAACCAGTAAACGTGATCATTGCGACGTCAGGATTGGTGCATAACTCCCTACCCACCGGCTCTGGGTCTTGTGTAGGCACGATATTTAACACGCCTGCCGGGATCCCTGCCCGCTCCGCCAATACGGCGAGTGCCAACGCAGAAAGCGGTGTCGCTTCGGCTGGCTTAACCACCACCGTACACCCAGCCGCGAGTGCAGGTGTTACCTTGCGCGTGATCATCGCATTGGGAAAATTCCACGGCGTGATGGCGCCAACCACACCAATCGGTTGCTTAATCACAATGAGGCGGTTGTCGTTTTTTGGAGACGGAATTGTCTCGCCATAAATGCGCTTGGCTTGCTCTGCAAAAAACTCAACGAAGCCCGCTCCATAAGTGATTTCGCCACGGGCTTCAGCCAACGGCTTGCCTTGCTCACGCGTGAGAATGTGCGCCAGCTCATCACTATGTGCTAAGATCAGATCATACCACTTGCGCAGAAGTTCAGATCGCTCTTTTGCTGTTTTTCGCGCCCAGTCCGGTTGGGCTCCGTGAGCGGCAGTGATTGCCTGTCGTGTCTCATCGCGCCCAAGATCCGCTACTTTGGTAATTTCTTCACCCGTCGCCTTATCGAGCACGGGCAGCGTCGGCGTGCCAACCCACTCCCCCTTGATAAAAGCTTGGCTACGAACAAGACTATCGGACCGCTGATCCATTAGGGCTCCCAAGAGGTGTTTCATACACTGCACATAGTGTTTAGAGCCGGGGCTTTGTTGGTTCAAGCTCCGAGCCAAGCACGGGCTTGGCCTATTTGTCGCTTTGCCCTTCGCCACGGTGTGTTAAAGGCGAAGCATGGTTGCCAAACACATATAGGTTGCGATGACATCTGCACATCCCCCATCACCTCAAACCGAAACGCTCACGATCGTATTTGATCTTGACGGGACATTGATTGACACCGCGCCTGACCTCGTCCGCGCCACCAATCATGTCTTAGCCAGCGTTGATCTGGCACCCGTTACAATGGACAAACTCAGAAACTGGGTTGGCTTTGGAGCGCGCCGCATGATTGTCGAAGGGCTCATTGATGGCGGGGCGAGCCTACCAGACACAAAAATCGATCAGCTATTGGCTGATTTTCTCGACTACTATGCGCGGCATATCGCACTTGACAGTATGCCCTACCCTGGTGCCATCGCAGCCCTTGATCGCCTGCATTCAGCAGGGCACACCTTCGCCATCTGCACCAACAAGAGCGAAGCTCTTGCTAAAAAGCTGATGGGTGAGCTCAAACTAGCAGACCGCTTTGCCGCCATTACCGGACGCGACACATTCACCGTCAGCAAACCAGATCCCGGTCACCTGACGGCGACCTTGGAATTGGCAGGCGGTGACCCGGCTCGAGCCATAATGATCGGCGATAGCATCACCGATATCAAAACCGCTAAAGCAGCCCGCATTCCTGTTCTAGGCGTGACGCATGGCTATACCGACAGGCCGATGGAAGAACTGGGTGCCGACGCGATCATCAGCCATTTTGACGACCTCGATAGCGCTATCCTGGGCATAAGAGCTCTTCTTTAGAGGTCCCTTGTCGTCATGTTTTGGTATAATACTATGAGATTAGGGCGGATCGCCGCGCCATACCCAAACGGCCACATTGTCGGCGTTTTCAACATGACTTATGCGGATCATGCCAAAGTCCAAGAAACCTAAAGAGGTGGAATTCGATGCTTAAACGTTTCGCACTTGCAGGCGCATTTGTTGCGGGTCTCGCAACCAGTGCTTTCGCAATCAGCGTACCAAAGGATGTCAACGGTTGCCTGGACACTTCTCTTGAGTTGTTCAAATCAGCTGACAGCCTGAGCGATGATAAAAAAGCGCAAGTTGAAAAGTTGCTTGGCAAACTAGAAGGCCACTGCGACGCAAAACAATTCACTGAGGCGCAGTCTGTCGCCGATGAAGTTGCAGGCTTAGTCGGCAAGTAGCCGACCACAGCCACAACCAAGTGAACGTTACGATCACCTGGTTGACCGAGGCCAAAATGGCCCTGGTCAGCCCGGTGATTTCTTTTTGGAGCCCAAGCCTGGAATGAAGACCTGGAGCTCAGACCTTGAAGGCCAGTCTGTGCTCCAGACCGGTCTTGACCGGCCAAATAGGGCCAAAACGCCCCTCCCGCGAGCCCGGTTTCAAAGCACAGTTTGACAGCGGGGCTCATCTCCACCATTTTCGCGCGCCATTGGTGCCGGGCTGTTCCCGACGCCCATGCCGCCCACTATCTCATTCCCTTTAGGTCGCACGAGCTGCGTCCGGTCCGGATCGGAAGACATGAACGTCGTCATTGTTGAATCGGCTGCCAAAGCCAAAACCATCAATAAATATCTGGGCCCTGACTATAAAGTCATCGCCTCCTATGGGCATGTACGCGACCTACCGTCGAAGGATGGTTCCGTCGAACCTGACAATGACTTCACGATGCACTGGGATGTCGACGCCAGGTCGAAAAAGATCGTCAAAGAAATCGCAGACGCTGTGAAATCTGCCGACAAACTGATTTTGGCCACTGACCCTGACCGCGAAGGCGAAGCCATTTCGTGGCACATCCTCGACATTCTCACAAAGCGTAAAGCACTTAAGAAGACGCTTGCAATTGAACGGGTCGCATTCAATGCGGTCACCAAGCAGGCAATCCAAACGGCACTCGCCAACCCGCGCCAAATCGACCAACCCTTGGTGTCAGCGTATCTCGCCCGGCGTGCTCTGGATTATCTGGTTGGCTTTACGTTGTCGCCAGTGTTGTGGCGCAAGTTGCCGGGTGCGCGCTCTGCAGGACGCGTACAATCGGTCGCGTTGCGGTTGATCTGCGATCGCGAAGCAGAAATTGAGGCCTTCAATTCAGACGAATACTGGAGCATCATCGCAAACCTCAAGACGGCGAAAGGCGAAGATGTTGAAGCGCGTCTGACCGAGATTGACAAAACCGCACTTAAGAAACTCGACATCAAGACAGAAACCGCCGCCACTGCCATCAAATCTGCCATTGAGGGTAGCGCATTTGCGGTCCAGTCAATCGAAGAAAAGGCAACCAAACGCAACCCATATGCACCCTTCACGACATCGACCTTGCAACAGGACGCCTCTCGAAAACTCGGCTTTTCCGCCAAACAAACCATGCAGGTCGCCCAACGCCTTTATGAAGGCGTCGACATTGGTGGTGAAACCGTTGGTCTGATCACCTACATGCGTACTGACGGTGTGCAGATTGTGCCCGAAGCTGTAGCCACCATTCGCGATCAGGTCTCCTCAGATTATGGCGCGCGCTACATACCAAAATCACCACGCGTTTATAAAACGAAGGCTAAGAATGCGCAGGAAGCGCATGAAGCCATTCGCCCAACGGATATTGCCCGCAAACCCTCCAATCTTGCCAAGCGCCTCAATGGCGAGCAGGCAAAGCTTTATGACTTGATCTGGAAACGCGCCATTGCGAGCCAGATGGCGTCCGCTGAAATTGCCCAGACCCGGGCGGACATTGATGTTGCAGGTAAAGATGGCAAAGACTACACGGTCCGCGCCAATGGCTCTGTTGTCGTCTTTGATGGGTTCTTGAAGGCCTATGATGAAGGCCGTGATGAGCGACTGAAAGCCAGCAAGGGCAAAGAAGATCCCAGCGAAAAGGACGACGGTGACCGCCGTCTACCGCCTTTGAAAGAAGGCGAAAAACTCTCAGATCAAGGCATCGACGCAAACCAACACTTTACCCAGCCACCACCGCGGTTCACCGAAGCGACGCTCGTGAAACGCATGGAAGAACTCGGCATTGGCCGTCCATCAACCTACGCATCGACACTGGCCGTTCTGCAGGACCGTGACTATGTTCGTACAGACCGAAAACGTTTGGTGCCGGAAGATAAAGGCCGTCTCGTCATCGCCTTTTTGGAGAGCTTCTTCCAGCGTTATGTCGAATTTGATTTCACCGCCAATCTTGAGAGCCAACTCGATCTCATTTCTAATGGCTCACTTGAATGGAAGGACGTCCTCCGGGACTTCTGGCGTGACTTCACGGCGGCCATAGGTGAGATCAAGGACTTGCGCGTCAGTGAAGTGCTCGATGCGCTTAACGATATGCTTGGACCGCACATCTTCCCACCAAAGGAAGGCGTTTCAGATTCGCGCAAATGCCCAAAGTGTGACTCAGGGCGCCTAAGCCTTAAAATATCGGGCAAGTTTGGTGCCTTCATCGGCTGCGAAAACTATCCGGAGTGCAACTTCACCCGCCAGCTTTCAACCAGCAGCGATAACGACGCAAATATGATTGACGGTAAAGAGTTGGGCGTCCATCCAGACACCGGCCTCGCAATCACGGTGCGCACAGGAAGGTTTGGGCCCTACATTCAACAGGCAGCAGCCGGCGAAGGCGAAAAGCCAAAGAACGCATCCATCCCAAAAGGCATAGATGCAGGCGAGGTTGACCTAGAGTATGCGCTGAAACTGATTTCATTGCCGCGCGAAGTCGGCGCACATCCCGAAGACGGCAATATGATAACCGCAGGACTTGGCCGCTATGGACCCTTTGTGGTGCATGAAAATGCTGAGGGCCAAAAGACCTATGCCAATGTTGAAAATGTAGAAGAGATATTTTCCGTTGGCATCAATCGTGCTGTGACTTTGCTGGCCGAAAAACGGGCTGGTAAGGGCAAGCATTTTGGACGCGGTGCAGCGGCTAAAAAAATCATTCAGGAGCTTGGCGAACACCCAACTGAAGGCGGCAAGATTGAGGTTCTGGACGGGCGTTATGGACCTTATGTTTCACACAACAAGATCAACGCGACTGTGCCGAAAAGCTCAGATCCGGCCAAGATAACAGTTGATGAAGCGGTTGTGCTATTGGCCGAGCGTGCATCTAAAGTGAAATTGAAAAAGCCTGCCAAAAAGAAAGCCGCAGCAAAGAAAAAGCCTGCTGCGAAAAAGGCCAAAGCTAAACCGGCAGCAAAAAAGAAAGCCCCCGCTAAAAAGGCGGCAGCTAAAAAGACCAAGGCCAAGCCTGCAAAAACCAAGTCAGCAACCTAATCGAGGCCGGCGTGGCAAACAAATCGAAAGCGTCTCGCAAAGCAGCCACGCCCAAGCTGCCATCGAAAACCGACATCCTCAATTTCATTCAATCCTCCGAGCAAAAAGTTTCCAAGCGCGACATCGCACGCCATTTCAATATTCGTGGCGATGGCCGTCGAGGCCTTAAAACCCTTTTGGAAGAATTGGCGAATGACGGTTTGCTGGCCGGTAACAAGAAAGAACTGCGCCGCCGCGGCGCGCTGGCCAATGTCGCCGTGCTCAACATGGTGCGCACGGACCAAGACGGCGATGTGATTGGTGAGCCCGCTGTTTGGGATTTGGGCGAAGGCCCAAAACCCCTGGTCCGAATGGTGCTCAACCCGAAAGACAGACACGCTATTTCAATCGGTGTCGGTGATCGTGTGCTTGCACGTATTGAGCCATTGCCCATTGCCACTTCTGGCGACAACGATGGTGGTGTCGAACTCACATCGACAATCGCCTACGAGGCAGCACCCATTCGCCGCCTGCCACGGTCAGAGCGACGCCTCCTTGGCATCTTTCGCGCCCATGCCAAAGGAGGCGGGGGTATGATTGAGCCTATTGATCGCAAACAACTCAAAAGCTGGCGTATCTCTGTGGACAATCAGCAAGGCGCGAAAGATGGAGATCTTGCGCGCTTTGAATTGGCAAAGTCTGGTCGTCATCGCCTGTCCGAGGCGCGTGTTGTTGAGACACTTGGAAACCCGGACACACAACAGCAAATCTCATTGATTGCAGTCCATGCCCATGGCCTACCTGATACCTTTCCTGAGGCTGTTTTAGAGGAACTTCCAAAACTTAAACCGTCAACATTAGGGGGCCGCGCGGATCTCAGAGATATGCCACTGATCACTATTGATCCAGCGGACGCGCGCGACCACGACGATGCCGTCTTCGCCATGCCGGACGACAATGAAAAAAATGCCGGCGGCCATGTCGTAATTGTTGCTATTGCTGACGTTGCGCACTACGTCCAACCGGGGACCAAGCTTGACCGTGAAGCACGTCTGCGCGCCAATTCGGCTTATTTTCCCGACCGTGTCGTACCAATGTTGCCCGAACGAATATCAAACGACCTGTGTTCGCTGCGCGAAAATGAAGAGCGCCCGTGCCTTGCCGTCAAAATGGTATTCAACGCCAACGGTTCAAAAATTTCGCATAGCTTTGTGCGTGCGCTTATGCGCTCGCACGCAAAACTCAGCTATCAACAAGCGCAGGCTGCCTTTGACAACAAACCCGCTCCAGAACATGGCGACCTTGCTCAAGATGTACTCAAACCATTGCTTGCCGCCTATAGGACTATTCTCAAGGCACGCCAAAAACGTAGTCCCCTTGAGCTCGATTTACCTGAGCGCAAAATCCTACTCAACAAAAAGGGGCAGGTTGATCGTGTAATCGTACCGGAGCGGCTTACGGCGCACAAACTCATTGAAGAATTTATGATTCAGGCCAACGTTGCAGCCGCCGAAACACTTGAGCGCAACAAAATCCCGCTGATCTATCGTGTCCATGAACAGCCGTCCAAAGAAAAGGTCAAAGCGCTACGTGACTTCCTGGAAACTTTGGACATCAAAATTCCGCCAACTGCGGACATCACGCCCAAGGCACTTAATGTCATCATGGAGAAGGTCAAGGACCTGCCAACAAAAGATCTTGTCCATGAAATGGTTTTGCGCAGCCAGGCACAGGCCGAATACGCCACCGACAACCGCGGACACTTCGGATTGCATTTGGCGCGCTATGCTCATTTCACCTCGCCAATCCGTCGCTATGCCGATCTAATCGTTCATCGTGCGTTAGTGCGCGCCCTTAAACTCGGTGATGATGGCTTAGCCAATGAACACTTTGGTGACCTTGGCGACATCGCCAAAGCAATTTCTCAAACAGAGCGTCGTGCAATGGCCGCTGAACGCGAAACCATTGACCGCTTGATCGCCACCCATCTCGCTGATCGTATTGGAGCCACCTTCAAGGCCCGCATTTCTGGCGTCGCCCGCGCCGGTCTCTTCGTGCGCCTTGCGGATACGGGGGCGGATGGCTTTGTGCCAATCTCGACACTTGAGGGCGGTTATTACGACTTCATCGAAACGGCAATGGCGTTGATCGATACAAAATCGCGGCTAACCTATCGCCTCGGCGACGACGTTGAAGTGCGTCTTGTTGAGGCAATCCCAACGGCTGGAGCGCTCAGGTTTGAAATGTTGAGCGAAGGCAAAAAAAGTCACTTAACGGCGCGAAAAACATCTCGCATCGGTCCACATGGCAGCACGGGTCGGCGGACACAGCGTAAGATGAGACGCAGGGCAAGATAGGTCGCTTGGCAAAATAACGCCCCTGGCTCCGACAACGCGACCGTTCGCCCCTTGACGTAACGGGGCCTGCCACGATCTGATGGCGGTCATGATAGAGATCGAAAATGACCCCCACGCAGCCAACGCTGCCCAAGAACGTAGTTCCTGGCAGGCCATGCGCCGTGGGCTTGCGCACACGTGCCCCGCATGTGGCGAAGGTGCGCTCTATTCAAGCTATCTCAAAGTCCATGACACGTGCCCAACGTGCAAAGAAGAGTTGCACCATCAGCGTGCAGATGATGCACCGCCCTACATCACAATCTTCATTGTCGGGCATATCATCATCCCAGGCATATTGATTTTAGAGCAAGTTTATGCGCCGGCAACTTGGGTGCACTTGGCCATCTGGATGCCGTTACTGCTGGTCCTCAGCCTCACCATTCTACCTCGTGTCAAAGGATTGTTTGTTGGCCTGCAATGGGCGCTGCGTATGCACGGGTTTGACGCCAATGCAGAACCTGACCCATTTGATTTGGCAGCGACACCCGAGCCCCTGCAGAAATAGTGGAGCCTTTCGGCGATGCCGCCTTTAGAGCCCCCTGCACCATCCAACGAAGCCGACCAAAGTCAACAACGCGTGTGTGATGCGGCAAGCCTGGTCATCACCAAGATAGATCATAACAACACTGTTTGTGTGTTGATGGGTCGGCGCCATCCTGACACAGCGTTTCTGCCAAACAAATACGTTTTCCCAGGCGGGCGCTTTGAGCCGAGTGACTCGAGCATTCTCCCAGCGCGCCCATTATCGCCGCACAATCAAAATCTTTTGATGCAATCGGTAGCCGAAAACACAACACCTGCTGACATGCATGCGCTCGCTTTGACTGCAATACGCGAAACATTTGAAGAAACCGGTGTTGTTGTAGGATACTGCGCACCCCGCCAGCAGGAAACGTTGCCGTCGGGTTGGCAGCGCTTTTTTGATACAGGACATTGTCCAGATCCTTCAGGGCTTCACTTCTTCGCCCGCGCCATTACCCCACCAGGGCGGCCACGACGCTACGATACACGGTTCTTCTGGGCCTCAGCGACCAACATCACAACCCGTGTTGAACCAACTGATGACGAACTTGATGATATCGACTGGGTGTCACTAGAGGAGGCTCGAGGTCGCGACATCGCCAGTATTACACACCATATACTGGCCGATCTGGAGCGCCTCACTGCGCCTGATCAAAGCGTGACAAATCAGGCCCGAGTGCCATTCTATCACTATCAAAACCAAACCTTTGAGAGGGTGTTGTTGTCACACCAAGACGGCATAGCTTGACACTCCAAGCAACCCAAGTATGTTGCCGCTTCTATTCGCAAACACCTATTTTCAGGCGAACACTCATGGCCAAATCAGTTACCCAGAAAATCAAACTGCAGTCGACCGCAGGCACAGGCTTCTTCTACGTTACAAGGAAAAACCCGCGCAACACGACAGAAAAAATGGTGTTCAAGAAGTACGATCCAGTCGTACGCAAGCACGTCGAGTTCAAAGAAGCAAAAATCAAATAAGTAGACGGACTGATGGTGGCGCCTAACCACCATATGATGAGGGCTGATGCACCCTCCTGGAACATGACGTGCAATCGACCTTCTTGGCCTGAGCTGTTGGCCCTGACGGTCAAAGAAACCTTAAGAGATCACCTTAAAAAAACTCAGCCAAGGGCTGCAACTGCTCGGCAGCGGGGTAAGCAATCCGAGTACGTCACAACCCTTGGCCTGGTGACCAAACGCCTGTCAAAGAGGGCGTAGACAGAACGCTTGGTGTCGTAGCCCGGAAAATGCCTGCCAGAGGAGGAGGCCTCCCCAGCTGCCTTGACCTAACTACGTGCCCCGCGCCACCAGGAGATGCGGCGGACCTGATAGCAAGCGGGAACCCAAAACCTTTTGTTCTGGACGAGTACGTCACCAAGCGACCGCTCACCCCAAAAAAGGTGAGATTAAAGTCGTGAAATTCCGCACCAGTACAGAGACCCCTCCTATGCATTGTGTCAGAAGTGACCATAAGATGCAAGTTTGAGCTTGACTCATGGCAATCATGTGTCGCCGTTGTTCGATTCGAAAGCCTCTTTGGGGAATTGTCTGCCAGCGTGCTTAACAAGCAGCGCGCACACCCTGCCAAAACTAAAGAGTGTTCAGCACACGCAAAGCTCTGATGTCTAGTGCCTTTTAGGCAGCATCCGCTGAAACGCGGTTGCGGCCTCTCCGTTTGGCCGCATACAGCGCCTGGTCAGCTTTTTTGAAAAGAATTTGCGATGTGTCATCCCGACGCTCCAGGGTCGCCAAGCCGACGCTAGCGGTCACCCGGATGGATTGATCCAGCGAGATCGAGAATGGATCGGCTGCAATACAGGCCCTGAGCCGCTCGCCAACCTGATAGGCCAGCGCAATGTCGGTATCCGGCATCACAATCATAAACTCTTCGCCACCTAACCGACAGGCAAGGTCAACGCAACGGGTATTGCGCGCAAAGCGTTTTGAAAATTCTTGGAGAACCAGGTCACCAACGTCATGTCCGTAGGTATCGTTGACCTTTTTGAAGTGGTCGATATCGACCAGCAGCACCGATAATGGACGCCTACCTTCTATGGCGGTCGTCAGCAGCGTTTGCATATGACTTTCCATATAGCGGCGATTATGTAGGCCGGTCAGGGCATCAATCACCGATGCCTCAACGCTTTCTTCCAGTGAGTTGCGCAAGAAGTCTGCGTGGCGCTTGCGTTTGATCTGACTCTTCACTCGCGCCATCATCTCATGACGATCAATCGGCCGCATCAGGTAATCGTTAACACCAAGGTCAAGACCGCGCAGCAAGCGTGCATCATCACCTGGCTCCACCAGGATCACAATGGGCAAGCGCCTGGAGCGCTCATGGCTGCGCGCTTGGGAACAAATACGCAAACCATCAAAGCCGTTAAGACTCAAGCTAACGACAAGCAGGTCATAGTCTTCGCTGGTCAGACGCTGTATTGCGCGTTGAGGATCACCCTCAATCACCGTTTCATGCGCTTTTGACAAAGCTTCAGACAACCGCGCCGCTGAGCGTGGATGGTCATCAACAACAAGCACCCGGCCACCGCCTCCGGTAAGCGCCTTAGCAAGCGCTTCGTTGTCGGCCATGCCAAGTCGCTTGCCCGTCGATGCTCTTAAGACCATCTCGTCGTTGAGCATCTTCAAACGGGCAAGGTTTTTGACCCGCGTGATCAACGCAATGTCATCAACCGGTTTGGTTAGAAAGTCATCCGCACCGTTTTCCAAGCCTTGAATCTTATCCGAAGGCTGGTCCAATGCCGTGACCATGACAACAGGGATGTGATGTGTTTTTGGGTTTTCCTTGAGGTGCTTGCAGACCTCAAATCCGTCCATACCGGGCATCATGACGTCGAGCAAAACAACGTCGACACGCTCACGCTCGCAAATGTCTAATGCCTCTTGACCGCTAAACGCAGACAGAACCTCAAAGTACTCAGCTGACAAACGCGCCTCGAGCAGCTTTACGTTTGCCAAAATGTCATCAACCACCAGAACACGCGCGGTCATTGTTGAACCCTTACACCCACAACACCCAAAACCTTATGCATCACCAATGTACTTGCGCACCGTTTCTAGAAACAACATCACAGAGATTGGTTTAGATACATAAGCTTCACATCCACCGGAACGGATACGTTCCTCATCACCCTTCATCGCAAACGCCGTAACTGCAACAACAGGGATATTGCGCAGCTCATCATCTTCCTTGAGCCAGCGCGTAACCTCTAAGCCAGACACTTCTGGCAATTGAATATCCATCAACACCAGATCTGGGCGGTGCTCCCTGGCCAATGCCAGCGCATCAAGCCCGTTGCGCGTTTGAATGGTGCGATAACCGTGCGCATCCAACAGGTCGTGAAACAGCTTCATATTGAGCTCATTGTCCTCGACAATAAGAACAGATTTTCTCGTATCTGGTGATGCTGCCACGCGCTTGTCGACGTCTGTCGCCGTCTCTTGATGGGTCATATTTCTTATCCTGCCCTTTAACCCAACCCGTGTGCTACGATTCGGCGGTGTCCAGAACCCGCCTTTCACATTCCCTCGCCCGATGGCTTCAGGTGAACAGGCGTGTTCATAGAAAACACCGCCTTTGATGGAGCGGGCATGGTGCAATTGGACCACAAAGCCGTAACGATTTGTTTAAGACTGCATGTGTTGTTGATGCGATTCGAGGCCAATAAATGTCAAATAAAAATCAACTGCCAAACCTGGAACATGCTGAAATCATTGCTTTAAAAGGTCTCGACTATTTGGCCCAGGACGGCGACCGCTTAGGTCGGTTTATTGCCTTAACTGGAATTGGACCAGCCCAATTGCGAAGTGAAGCAGGCTCACCGGCAGTGCTTGCTGGCGTTCTGGAGTACCTCTTGAGCGATGAATCCACGTTGCTCGTATTTTGTAGCCTGAACGCAATTGCCCCTGATGACATTGCGCCTACACATCGCTTGCTGGCAGAGGCAGCAAAAGCGGCAGCAGCGGAGTGCCCGCCAGATCCAAAAGCGTGAGGCGTGAATGTCACCATCTCAGCACAGCCATCACATCGGCATTGATCTCGGCGGCAGCAAAATTTCAGCCATACTGCTTGACGGTCACGCCACCAGCCTGAACCACCTGCGGACTGCAACGCCGCAAAATGACTATCAAGCAACGTGCTTGGCCATCAAAGAGCTGGTGCAGGCACTTGATCAGCCGCACGACGATCAGCCCACTCCCGTCGGCATTGGCATTCCAGGATCGCGTTCACCCGCAACTGGTCTGATCCGAAACGCCAATTCGACCTGCCTCAACGGAAAAAACCTTCAGAAAGATCTGGAGCAGGCGTTGTCTCGGCCCGTTCGCCTCGCCAATGATGCCGATTGTTTTGCCATATCCGAAGCAACAGATGGTGCGGGACAAGGGGCACACACGGTGTGGGGGATCATTCTTGGTACCGGCTGCGGTAGTGGCCTCGTCTTGAGGAGACGATTACTTTCTGGCCCCCTCGCCATTGCAGGTGAATGGGGGCACAATCCGTTGCCCTGGCCGACGGATGACGAACATCGCCAAGCTCAACCATGCTGGTGCGAACGGTCTGGGTGCAATGAGACCTGGCTTTCGGGTCCAGCACTAAGCAAAGACCACGAACACGCAACAGGCATCCATACCTCAGCGTTGGACATTTGCGGCCAAGCCGCAGCAGGAATGGCGGCCGCAAAAGAAACCCTCGATCGCCACCTGTCACGCCTTGCCCGCGCCATGGCCCAAGTGATCAATATCATTGATCCCGATGTCATTGTGATCGGCGGCGGCCTGAGCCAGATGCCACATCTATTCCGTGATCTTCCAGAAGCGATCACGCCACACATTTTTGCAGATCACGTCACGCTCGATATTCGACCGCCCTATTGGGGCAATGACAGCGGTGTCAGAGGGGCCGCACGTTTGTGGCCCTGAACTGTGGTGGGTCGGGGAGATGCATTGATGCATGATGCATGATGCATGATGCATTGAAGATATCCGGCCGCGACACAGGAATCACGCAACAGCCACACGCACCATTATCGCTTTTTCGATTTGCTTTTTTGACAACCCGCAGGTGCGGTAAACAGCAGCTGACTGAGCGTGCCCTTAAACGCAAAGTCCCCATGATCAATCTGGAATTTGCTCGTGACACCATTGACGTGAAAGCGATACGACATCTCAAAAGACGGTCTGCCATCACCGCTTTGTTTTGCGGCATCATAATAACTCATCGCAATCGGCCAACTTGGGGAGGTGTTGGCGCGCTCAAGGGGTGGTGTGTTTATGCTACCTGCCTGTGATTTGACTGCCGCCAACGGATTCCCGATCACAGCCGTGGTTTGGTAAACCTTCTCGCCTGTTTCAGAGCCATCATAGAACGCCGTTGAAAATATTGTTTTTCCCCCTCGTGCAGCATTCACAACAGCACGCGCGTGCGCCATTGGAAACAGCGGATTATCCAAAACCTTGCTTTGTTTAGGCGCTGGTTTTTTCAAGCTGACGGTAACTTCTCCTGCGCGCGCATTGCGTTTTGCCACGCCTTTTGAGGCTTCAGATAAGTCCTTGTCATGAAAGTTCTGAACGTCAAACTCTAGCCTATCACCGGTCGGGCTTTCCCAGCTTTTCGTGCGCAGATCATTCGTTTGCGCCTCACCAATTTGGTTGGTTGTTCGTGTAACAAAGCGTAAATTCTGCGTATAGCCATCGCATGCATTGCCGCCCAACTCATAGACCATGCGTCCGGCAAGACCAGCAATACTCGAACCGGCAGACACACGCGACAGCGTCACTTCATACACAGCGCGGTGCGGGCGAAAAGAAATTTCCTCGAATTGCGGCATTGTTTTTGAACGGTCTTCGCTAACCGGGTTGGAAGCCGCAGGCAGGGAACTGCCAAACACAGTACCCAGCGCCGCCACTGACAGCCACCTCCAAAACCTATTTTCAAAACCCTGAAACAACACTGCTATAGCTGAGCCTCTCGCGTTGGCCGTTTAAACGATCTTGTCAATGATTTGCTTAGGGTGTGCGCCAGCATTGCGCAATTTGTATTTTCCGCGCACAAGGGATGTACGCCACCACACATCCATAAAGAGGAAACACCCTGATGAGCGGCAAAATTGAGGCGCGGTTAGAAAGCTTGGGTCTAGAGCTTCCAGATGCTGCTGCACCCGTCGCCAACTATGTCCCGTTTCAAACCTCGGGCGATCATCTGTTTATTTCAGGACAAATCTCTAAAGCTGCGGATGGCACCTTAATATCAGGCCACCTTGGTGACACGCTCGATGTCGCCGGCGGCCAAAAAGCGGCGCGCGCATCGGCCCTCAATATTCTGGCGCAGGCCCAAGCGGCCCTTGGCTCACTTGATCGCGTCTCCCAGGTTGTTCGCCTCAATGGCTTTGTCGCCGCAACGCCCGGGTTCAAAGACCACCCCCTGGTGATCAACGGCGCATCTGATTTGATGGTCTCCGTTTTCGAAGACAAGGGCCGTCACACCCGTGCTGCCATCGGTGTTGCCAGTTTACCCTTAGGATGTGCTGTCGAGATTGATGCCATCCTGAAAATCACAACGGACTAGGCACCATGCGGGATCACAATACATTTGTGCGCCTGACCGCGCATCGCGGCCTACATGATCAGGCGAAAGGTGTGTTAGAGAATACATGGCCCGCCTTCAAAGCCGCAATCGCAGGTAGGTTTGGCATTGAGTGTGATCTGCAGAGCAGCAAAGACAATGTCCCGCTGGTCTTTCATGACTTTACATTGGACAGGCTGATTGATGGCCGGGGCCGTCTTGCTGATCAAGCCTATGACCAAATCAAAACGCTAACCTATAAAAACCAGTCTGAAACAATCCTACCGTTTGAGATCTTACTGGAGCGGGTGGCAGGCCAAACACCCATACTTGTTGAACTTAAAAGTGATTGGAGCGCGCCTAACATCACGTGGCTTGAAACCATCTGCAAACTGTCAGAACGCTACAACGGGCCACTTGCCCTGATGTCCTTTGACCCAGATGTCATGCGCGCTGTGAAGAAAATCGCACCGAGCATTACACGAGGGTTGGTCTCTGGTGTCTACCGCCACCCAAAAAGAGATCCATGGTACTCAGACGTCATCACTGAAGAGCGCGCCGCTGCGCTGACGAACCTCGAACCCATCGACACGGTACAGCCCGATTTTATCGCGTATCATGTGCACGATCTTGATTGCCAAGCCATCTCTAATGCGCGCCAGAACCTGGGCCTACCCATTTTAACTTGGACTGTGCGTAGTGAAGAGGAGTGGAAGCTTTGCAAAACATTTGCCGATGCTGCTATTTTTGAGGGCGCGCCACGGTAAGACCAACGACATAAGGCTTCCTGTTGAGACCGGTCAGATGTGCTATCGCGTTGCGCGCCTCAACGAGCCCCTACGAACGGTCATGAAATCAACCCACTAAGCGCAAAACACAAGCACGGATCATAACCCATGAATGGAACGCCACCCGTGCCTCAGTCTGATCCACCAGACACCAAATCAGAGACGCCCTTCACCGCCAAAGCCGTGACAGCAATCGCAGAGATTGGCGAAGAAACATGGAATGCCTGTCTTGGTGGGGACCAAAAAACGTTCAACCCCTTTGTCAGCTATGGCTTTCTCCACGCTCTCGAAGCTGCCAACTGCGTCGGGCCAACGCAAACCGGCTGGCTGCCGCAACATCTGGCTCTCGAAGATGGGACCGGCACGACGATCGCGGTTGTGCCATCCTACGCCAAGCTGCACAGCCGTGGTGAATACGTCTTTGATCATTCATGGGCGGAAGCGGCCCACCGCTTAGGCCATGCGTATTATCCAAAGCTGCAGGTTGCTGTACCCTTCACGCCTGTCCCTGGCCCACGCCTGTTGGTACGTCCTGGTCAAGATCGTTCCCAGGTGCAGCCGTTGCTGGCGTCGGCCCTCATCACCCTCGCGACGCGCATTGAAGCCTCGTCAGCACATGTGACCTTTCTTGATGAAACAACATGGCACAACCTTGGTGAATTGGGTTTTCTGCAACGCATCGACCAACAATTCCATTGGAACAACAAAAACTACGCTACGTTTGACGAATTTCTCGACGGGCTTTCCTCTCGCAAACGAAAGACCATCCGCAAGGAACGCCGCCAAGCCGCGCAGTCCAGCATTGTTTTTCGCACCTTGCGGGGTTCAGACATTACCGAAGCCGATTGGGACGCCTTCTTTGCGTTCTATCTCGATACAGGAGACCGCAAATGGGGTGATCCGTATCTCAATCGCGCGTTCTTTTCTACCCTTAGTGAAACGCTGGCTAATGCCTGTGTCTTGATGTTGGCATTAGATGGCGAGAATGCCATTGCAGGTGCCTTGCATCTGGTTGGTGGTGATTGCCTTTATGGCCGCTATTGGGGTTGTAGCCAGTACCATCCGTTTTTGCATTTTGAACTGTGCTACTATCAGGCGATGGACTTTGCTATCGTGCATGGTTTGGCGCGCGTTGAGGCGGGCGCACAGGGTGAACACAAACTCCTGCGTGGCTACATGCCAACACCCACCTATTCCGCTCATTGGGTTGCAGACCCGCAATTGAGAGCGGCAATTGCACGCTACTTGACCCAAGAGCGCCAAGATGTCCGAAACTCTGTTGAGATATTATCTCAGTTTGGTCCCTACAAGAAAACGCCAGACAGTGACGCCAGCACTTGACCATGACGGTTGGTCACGTAACACAGATGAACACCTTTAAACCACGCCCGGAAGAAAACCTGATGTCTTACGATCCTGAAAATATCTTTGCCAAAATTCTGCGCGGCGACTTTCCCGCGCACAAGATCTACGAAGATGAGATGGCAATCGCCATTCTAGACATTATGCCACAAGCTGCAGGCCATACGCTGGTAATCCCTAAAGCCGCCTCACGCAACCTGTTTGACGCAGATGCTGCGACGCTTGAGAAAATCATGCCCGTCATTCAAAAAATTGCGCGCACCCTAAAAATTTGTTTTAAAGCAGATGGCGTTCATATTCAGCAGTTCAATGAAGCAGCAGCCGGTCAAACGGTATTTCACCTTCATTTCCACATCATTCCGCGTCACGACGGCGTCAGTGTCAAACCCCACACTGGCGAAATGGAAGATCAGGACGTGCTCGTGGCCCATGCTGAAAAAATTAAGGCCGCTCTGGCAACGGGTTAGATATTCTGCGGCCCAACAGCCTACCAAACGTTCAATTTGCAAACGTTTGTGGACCTCGACCAGGCGCTCCATTGACCAGGGGCGCAGCAATGGCTTAATCACCAAGATCAAGACTGTGGTCAAAGCCACTCATGGAGGCTTCTCATGTTGCGCAAATTTGTCAGCCTTTTACTTGTCACGATAATTGTTGGCCTTGGTGCCGCAGATACACGCGCCATTAGTGGTAAGAACAAAGGCAGTGGCGAAGATCTCGCCCGCAATGGCCAGCCGTTGCCCGAAGTTTGGCCAATGCCTATCCAACAATTTTTGGCTGGTGAATACTTGCAGCGCGCTGACGTGGTGTTAACCAGCCGCGATTATGACTTTGCATCCTATCTGATCCGTTGGGCAACCGATTCGCCTTTTTCTCATGCTGCCCTGGTGTTCAATCGCCCTGATCAAACCTCCGGCATTTCCAACACGTTTGTGATTGAAGCTGGCACCGGTGGCGTCGATCTAACGAACATCACAGATTACCTCTCAGACAAAAGCTCGTTTATCGCGCTAAAGCGCTTTAATCGACCCTGGTTTGATCAAATCAAACAAGCCCGTGTGCGCGGCATTCTACTCGACAAAATCAAAGCCAGTTATAACTATTGGGCGATTGGACGGATTGCCCGCAACATTTGGTTTGGTGTTCAGAATAATCTACGCATTGGTGACAGGAAACGCACCTCGCGCGAGCGGGTCATTCGCCAATACCGGGAAAATGCCTGGAAACCGCCAAGCGAATACATCTGCTCTGGCCTCGTGCAGATTGGCTTTGTCGAAGCAGCACTCGAATACATAGAAAAGGGATTGTTACCGCCGGAAGCGTTGAATGACGTCGTCTTTCAACCTGGCGCTGAGAAATGGCTGCCGCCGGCACGCGGTTGGCGCAGACTTGGCAAGTTTGCCGTAAAATCTGCAAAGCTATTTAGATCACAAAACACAGCCGCCCTTGAAGCCGTCACACCCCACGACCTTGCAATCAGTGACAAGCTCGACTGGTTGTACCTAATCCGCAACAGCAAGGTACACAAAGTTTCAACACTCGAAGATGTAGTGAAATTGATTGAAGGGGCCGAAGACACCAAAAGCAGCGCTGAAACCAACGCTGAAACCAACGCAGCTTCTGGTTCGAATAACTAGTTGTTCTGTTTTTCCAAACCAGAGCCTCGCGGCCCTTTTTTGTACACAGTGAAACTATTTGCGCGACGCTCTATCTCATGGGCTCTTATCCCATGACTCTTATCCCATGACTGGCGATCCACTTATCTGCTCAAAGTCGAACCCAACTTTTCGCAGGTTGACCTAGAACCATGCATCCGCGTTTGTTTTGCTTGCGGGCCCGCGTTACTAATTCTGGTCTGACAACCAACGGCCTGATTCAGGTTTTGCACCTGACACCGGAGCGGTGCTGGTAGTGTCCCAATCATTTACAAAATCACCTACGCCAGCGCTCGTGACGTGCATCGTATTGCCTTCAGGGCAGCCACCGACGCAAACCACAACATTAGCCATTAGTGCAGCGGCGGAGCCTTCAGCTGAGGTTGGGATCATCTCACCAATTTCGGTGGTCTTTTGGGACAGGCGGGGTTCCATATCGACAATATAGGCTTGGCGGTTTTTACAGCCACCGGTGCACACCACAACATAGTGCTCTGGAAAGCCTTGGGCCAAAGGATGGGACTTTGAATTGGCATCAGGCTTATCAGCGTCCAACATTTTTTGAGCGCGACGGGTGTAAAAATCGCGCTCATCAACGTCCGCTGCCTTGGCTGTTTTGCTCGGCTGAGCCGCTGCCTTGTCTGTTTTGGCAGGTGCGGGTTTGCTCGGCTGGGCCGCTGCCGTGGCTGTTTTGGCAGGTGCGGGTTTGCTCGGCTGAGCCGCTGTCGTGGCTGTTTCGGCAGGTGCGGGTTTGCTCGGCTGAGCCGCTGTCGTGGCTGTTTCGGCAGGTGCGGGTTTGCTCGGCTGAGCCGCTGTCGTGGCTGTTTCGGCAGGTGCGGGTTTGCTCGGCTGGGCTGCTGTCGTGGCTGTTTCGGCAGGTGCGGGTTTGCTCGGCTGGGCTGCTGTCGTGGCTGTTTTGGCAGGTGCGGGTTTGCTCGGCTGAGCCGCTGCCGTGGCTGTTTCGGCAGGTGCGGGTTTGCTCGGCTGGGCTGCTGCCGTGGCTGTTTTGGCAGGTGCGGGTTTGCTCGGCTGGGCTGCTGCCGTGGCTGTTTTGGCAGGTGCGGGTTTGCTCGGCTGAGCCGCTGCCGTGGCTGTTTTGGCAGGTGCGGGTTTGCTCGGCTGAGCCGCTGCCGTGGCAGGAGTTTTATCTTCGGCAGATGCCGACATGGCCATCGCGGAAAGCGCGAGCAGCGCGGAACATAGAGTTGCAAGTAGATCTTTTAGGGCAAACATACGCATCACCAACTGACAGAACGACACACACCAGCCCCCACAACGCACTCGTGTCCTGGCGGCTCGGCAACGCTACTGTGTCAGAGGGGGGTAAACGAAACCTTGCCGCCTGATCAGAAACGGCAAAATTTCACCAGCCTTCCACTTTGCATCACGTTAATTAGTAAACGTGGCTAAACCGTTGTGCTGTTTTGGATTTGGCGTTGAGCACCTTGACGTTGCGGTGATCGGACGGCTCGGCAGCAATTTCTTCAATTGGAAGGGCCTCGCCGCGCTTATAGATTTTGATCCCTGAGACATCTGATTTGAATGCAGACTTGGCAGGCAAAGTGCGCACCATGGTCGCGCCCGCTGCCGCTTTTGATACTTGAAGCTTAGCGCCAACTGGTTTTTTGTGGACCCGAACCGGGCCCGACAAGAGTTTGTGCAAACGTGCTTCGTTTGAAGCGTCTGCTGTATATTTCCCTTTAATTTCAAGGCCATAGTGAGACGCAACGCAGTCATTGGTGCGTTTCATATAGTCCAGCTTGTCGAGCGGCACACGCAGGTTTTTATTGCTATCACAGATGAATAGCTCATCTGCGTTTGCACCCGTCGTTGGCCCCAAAACAAGGAACAAACCGATCAATATCGTAATGAAGCGTGCGCTCTGAGCCATGGTCCTAAATCCTAATAGAGAAATCTGACCTGCATCATAATGAGACATCCGTTGAGAAAGTGTTTACTTGCGCCCATTCTTCTGGACCAAGGGTGCCGACCCAGCCAAGCGCCAAATCCAATCGAACCCCGCAATCACGGTGCGGCTGGATATTTCCAATACGCACCCTGGCCCTGTTCGATACGCTCAAATTTGGGTGGATGGCGGTCAGCAGGCGCAGCACCTGTCGCGATCAAGCGCTCAATATCTTTCAACAGCGCATTGTTTTCTGCATAACCAGAATGATTGATCCCTAGGCTGTCGGTGCTGGCCGACGTTACGTCTATGGTATCAATGCCGTTGATCACCACAGGGCCCCGTGCCGGGATATCGCCCGCGCGCGGTACCCCACCATGAAAGCGTCTGGAGAATTGAAGAGCTTGATCGTTGGCAGCGACGTAAAGTGTGATCCCTTTTGCAAGGCCAAGAATTTCCTTGGCAATGTTCTCAAAATTATCGCGGTCGACATCGGGGGCAGCAAGAATGACTTGTGAAATGATGACACCATCCGGTGTTGCATTCTTCAGGTCTTTCAAGACCTGGAGGATAGGCTGATTACCCATCGAATGGGCAATTACACTAACCGCTTTGGCGCCTGTTTCATTGATCACCAAATTCATAAAGTCACGCAGATAAGGCGTTGCCTGGCCTGAACTCTCGCGATCATAGGTGTAGCTGGAAACACCACCACCTGACGGCCAACTATAAAGAAAGGGCGCGCCATCAAATTTCAAGTCATAGGCAATTTGCGCTGTGCGATAGATGCTATTTTCAAAACTCGTATTAAAGCCATGCACAAACACGAATGCCTGATCTTTAAAGGTTTGGGATTTTGCAAGACGCGCACGCACTAGGCTCAAAAAATCAGCCCGTGACAGCGCTTTGATTTCCTGCATCGTAAAATGCAACTTAGGGTCTTCATCTTCCTCATAGATCGTAACATTAAAATAGGGGATGCGCAGAGCCCAGGGCCGTTCAATGCTTGGCACCTGGTGGGACTTGGGCACGGTGACAAGCGCCTGACCGAGCTCCAAACGGCGCGCCCGAACGCCATCGTAGGCTAGATGTTTGGCGTTGTCGGCACGCTGGCGATCCGTGCCAAAAAATACCGGAACAACATCCCAATCCGTATTGTCCTTGGTTGGGGCAGCGCTACCCGATGTTGTCGTCGTTGGTGGCAGTGGCGGAACTGGCACTTCCGGTTCAGCCTCTGCCTTCTCAACCGGTGGCGCGACCTCTTCTGCAACATCATCTCCCGGCGTTTCACCGACACCGACATCAAGTCCGCGACTTTTTCCTTGCCCTCCACTTGCAGAATTGCCGCCCCCAGGCGCACCACCTGTTGGTGCGGAAGACCCACCAAGTGCTTCACGCTCTGCCTTATCAAATTCGGCTTGTTGGGCCCGCTCACGCGCTGCCGCTTCTTCTTGTTCTCTCCGGCGGGCTGCCTCGCCGGCTTTACGTTCCTGGTCTTGCGCGCGCTTTCGTGGCTTTGCCTTTGGTTTTTGCGAGCGATATTCGAAGCGATCAGTGCCATCCGGCGTTGCCGCTGTTTTGGCGTGCTGCAGCTGCGGCATCAAAATCGCAATGGCACCTACGACAAGCACCACCGCTGGCACGCCATAGCGCACCAACCCTTTTATCAAAGCCGAGGCACCAGCACTGGCGCGCCAAGCGAAAACATAAAGCACCACCGCCAGCACAGCCGCAAATGCAAGCGCAACAATAATTCCGGGGTCTGACATGCCTTTATCGCCCTCAAAGACCATTTGAACTCTAGTTTTGCCGCGACCTTAAGCACCTTCAAGCCGTGACGCAACGCACCCGACGCGGCACCGTTTGAGGCCCCTGAACTCGGGTCAAAACACTACCAATGGAGGCCCCTCAGCAGCAGCCACCGGCAACAACGTGAAACATTGCATTTGGCAACCCTTGAGCATATGACCGGGTGTTAGTTCTGTCTGATGAGGATCGCAGCCGTTGACCACGCCACCCCTTTCGTATGCCGGCCTGAGCGCTGAAGATTTAAGCGCGGGTGTTAAGAACGGCGACCGCGCCGTGCTCGCACGCGCGATCACACTTGTGGAAAGCCAGAAGATCGAGCATCAGACCCTTGCCAAACACCTGTTACAACTGCTTCTGCCCAAAACCGGCAACGCAATACGCCTTGGCATCACCGGTGTTCCTGGTGTTGGAAAATCAACCACCATTGACCAATTGGGTCTCAACCTGATTGAACTCGGCCACAAGGTCGCCGTGCTGGCTGTTGATCCAACCTCCAAACGCACTGGCGGATCCATCCTTGGTGACAAGACCCGCATGACACGGCTTGCCAGCGCCCGCGAAGCCTTCATTCGCCCCTCCCCAACCGCTGGCACATTGGGTGGCGTGACACGCAAAACGCGCGAGACGATGGTGTTATGCGAAGCGGCAGGTTTTGATGTGGTGATCGTCGAAACTGTGGGTGTCGGTCAATCTGAGGTCGCTGTCTCCGATATGGTTGATTTCTTTTTAGTGCTGTTGCTGGCCGGTGGTGGTGATGATTTGCAAGGCATCAAGAAGGGCATCATCGAAATTGCCGACATGATTGCAATCAATAAAGCGGACGGTGACAACGTCACACGGGCAGAACGCGCGGCCAGTGAATACCAGAGCGCGTTGTCAATCTTTACACCCAAGGATGCGACGTGGTTTCCGCCTGTCATCACGATCTCAGGTCAGGATAACCGACGGCTCGATAGCCTTTGGGGCCACATCAACACGCATCGCGAAAAACTGACCCGCACCGGCGAGTTTGAAACCCGTCGCCAGCAACAGGCCGTGGCTTGGATGCAGGATATGTTGTCGGATCATTTGATGGCACGCGTTAAAAACAACCCGCGCATCGCCGAACGATTACCCGAGATTGAAACTCAGGTGCGAACCGGCACACTTCTGCCGACACTTGCAGTTGATGAGATTTTGGATCTGATGGGGATTTAGGCCGACCAATACAGAAAGCTTCTGCCAACCTATTGGGCCCCGCTAAAGGCCTCGGCTCTTGCGCTTGCGAACCGAAAAATTAAACGGAACGGTTGCAACAAATGGCTCACCAGACATCTCGTTTGGCAGGCTATCAAAAGGAGCGGCACGGCGTACGTTATTGAGCGCAAGCTTATCAAGCTTTTGATAGCCAGAGCTCTTCACCAATTCAGACTTTAAGAGTTCACCAGTCTCACTGATCGTGATGCGCACCACAACGCGCCCCTCAAGGCCATTGCGGCCTCCAACGGAGCGGCCAAAAATCTTCTTCCAAAGCGCGCCCTTGTAAACGGTCTTTGCTGCTTTTGGGGAATCACCACCACGTTTTTTAGCACCCGATTGGCGTTCGGCTTTCACCGCCACACGCGCCTGTTGCTCAAGTGTCGCGACTTGGGCTTCCTGCGGTTTTTCTTGTTTGACGATCTCTTCTTTGCGCTCAGGCTCGGCTTCCAAGGCTGGTGCCTTCTCAGACTGGGACGTGACCACTTCGGTATCTTCAGGCAGCGCCTCAAGCGGGTCTTCGAGTTGCTCTTCAACCGGCTCCGGCGCAATAACCTCTTGCACTTCAGGGCGCGCGGCGCTCATCTCCATCGGTGTTTCTTCAACGGCCTCAGTTGTTACAAGCCCACTGCCAAAACCCACGCCTTCAATCGAAATACCCTGCTCCGCGACAAATTGATCTTGCCCGTCACCTAACTCCAATGCATTGCCACCAGTCCACGGCGCCACAAAAAACAGCGCAACGGAGCTGTGTAACACAGCCGATGATAGAAACGATGCCGACTTCAAGACCATGGACGCGTTACCCCTATTGACCTGTCGTGACCGGGGTCGCGCCCGGTACTTTGTGCGACAACAGCGAAATGCGGCCAAAACCGCTTTCCCCAAGCCGACCCAGTACAGCCATTACATCTCCATAGGCTGCGCTTTTATCCGCTCTCACATAAACAACTCTATCGCCTTCAGCCTTGTGCAGGTCAATCAGGCGACTCACCAAGTTATCCGAAGAAATAAAGTTATCTCGAATCTGGAATTGACCATCTTTGGTCATGGTGACGACAAGTGGCTTCTTTGGCGCATTGAGTTTCGCGGCCGATGACTTTGGTAGATCAATCGGGACACCGGCTACCATCAACGGTGCGGCGACCATAAAGATAATCAACAGCACCAACATCACATCGACAAACGGTGTGATGTTGATCTCAGCCATCGGCTGATAGCCACCATATTCATCATCGCCAAAGGTGCCGGATTGGTTGACTGACATACCCATTAGTGCGCAGCCCCCGAGTATATGGGGGTCACGTTTTGACCACCCGGTTGGGCGTCCACCACTTGCGATGACGATGATTTGGCAATTTTTGCAATCGAGGTGTTGGCACGTGCCGCACCACGGCCGAGTGACACAGAAATTTGGTTGTAGGCAATCACAGCTGGGATCGCAGCAACAAGTCCTAATGCGGTTGCAAACAAGGCTTCTGCAATACCTGGTGCCACAACTGCAAGGCTGGTGTCACTCGATTGCGCAATCGAGGTGAAGCTGTTCATGATGCCCCAAACGGTACCGAAGAGACCAATGAACGGTGCGGCTGAGCCAACGGTTGCAAGAAACGGCAATCCGGATTCAGCCCCCTGCAGATGCCCTTTCAATTCAGAGCGCATCGATTTTTCAAGGCGGGCGCGTACATCATTGCGGTCTTCGCCGTGTGCCGCTCCCTGGCCTTGTTCTTCGTGCGCCGCGGCCAGCAATTTACCTGTCAGATGCTCGCGTTTGACACCATCTGTTGGACCACCTGCTGCAACTTTTTCAAGGCGCTTTAAATCGCGTCCAAGGCCCGTTAGTCGGAACATCTTGTCAATCATGATCGCCCAGCACGCGACAGACATCAGAACCAAGATCAGCATCACACCCTTGACCACAGGGTCGGCATGCAACACTAAACCCCAGATGGAAAAATCGCGACCGGCCGTTGTAACAGCAGCAATAAACAAAACGTTTGTTCCCTATTTCAAGAATTCGACTGTGGTGCGCGACGCGTACTCAAGATGCTTGGCGCAAGCTGTTACCGGACCGTCAGTAGCGGTGCATTGGTTGATCTCGTTCAGCAACAAGCTTGCAAAGTCGCTGCAGGTTTTGTCGACGAGCATGTATTTTTTTACTTTGAGGCTTTTGGAACCAGCGGGCGCAAAGGCAAACTTGAGGTCGCCACCAATCACACCATCACTTTGAAACCAATAAAACGTTAGATCCAGCGCTTTGAGGTCGATGCTCGATTGATTGTTGACCAACCAATAAAAACGACACCCCTTATCCGTTTGCTCCAGCTTATTGAGTTCAATTTTCACCGCACCAGAATCCGCTCGCGCAGAGGCAACGCTTGCGTAAAAAATCATCGCCAGCAACAGCGCTGCAACCATCACTGCAATTGCATTCAGCCATGTACGGAATTGATTTTGATTTACAACGGCCACATTGGGCCTAGCCACCTGATATGCACCTTGCTTCACGCATTAACCTCCAATAGACCGGCTCAAGAGCCAAACTTGTACTGTTATAACACTTCTTACCGATCACCTTGTCATCACAAATAAGACAGCATGAGGCAGGGCTACGACCAACCATCGCTAAGCGACAGCTCTGGTAGGTTGTTTAAAGCGTAAATCGCAAACTCTTCAAGCCCGTTCGATCTAAAAACCTGCAAACTGGTAACCCACGTTTTGGCCCTAAACGTTACCTCAGACTCATTCTAATTTTAGGTTGTAGCCGTCATCGTTAATTCTGGCCGCCGCAAAACACCGTTAAATCGAGACATTTGTTGGCTTGTCGGACACAGTGCACCACAGACAAAGGCCTCTTGCCTAAAAGCCATTTGAATTTAGAGGTCGGATCAGGAAAAATTCCCAAAGCAAAATAAAATAAAATACCGTCGGGAATTTTTCCCGACAAAAGAAAAAAAGAAAAAGTCATGAGCGCGCTGCAAGCGCCCTTAACAGACTGAACAAAAAAACTGAAGGGATGAGCGCGTTGTCACATTTTCGTATCTTGTTAATGGCTGGACTGGCATCGAGTGCTGCAGCCCACGCTACACTTGCTGGCCCGGCCATTGGGCAGTTTGAAATGAAAGACCTTGAGGTTGAGGTCGGCGCTATCGAATTTCAAAGCCAGAATGCGCATTCGTTTGGTCAGCCCAATCGCAAATTTGAACAGGACGATAACGAATTTGAGTTTGATGACAACGAATACACACGTCAGCGTCACGCCCTCGAAGTTGAAGTCGGCGTCAACACATTCATGCGCGCACGTGTTGGTATTGAGTTTGAAAAAGAACGCTTTGATAACCCTGGATCTGCAGCACTGGCCAACTCCTTTGATGATTTGAAGTTGACAGAGGTCGCCTTTGAATTGGTCGCTGTCTTAGCCGCACCCAAGCAACACAAGCCAGGCTTTGGTTTTCTCACCGAAGTTGAATTCCCTGTTCAAGGAGGCAACGAGTCTAAATCCGTCATCTTCGGGCCCATCCTGCAATATGACTTCGGTCGTTGGCAGGCCCTGGCAGATCTTTACGCCGTTTATCATTTTGGCGGCGGTGAAGACGACGGCAAGTTTGATTTTCAGTACGCCCTGCGCCTGCTTTATCAACAATCGGAAAATTGGGGTTATGCCATTGAAGCCTACGGCACGGTTGATCGGTTGGGCTCCAGCGGCACACTGAGTGAAGAAGCGCTCCTGTTTGGCGACCATGATCAGCATCGCATTGGCCCCATTGCCTATTACACGGTTGATACCGGTGCATCGCCCCGAACAGCGCTTGGACTGCCACCCCTAGAGGACAACGAAGGCGACGATAATGGCGCGCCAGAAGGTGCAACCCTCAATATCGGCATTGGCTGGTTTTTTGGACTCAATAAAAACACACCCGATCACACTCTGAAATGGAGCGTTGAGTACGAGTTTTAAGAGTCGTAACACACGCCAGGGCACCACCTAGATCAACCTGCGAAAAATTGGGTTCGACTTTGAGCAGATAAGTTGATCGCCAACCCTGGGATAGAGTCATGGAATAGAGCGTCGAGCAAACAGCCCCGCTGGTACGAGAAAAGGCTCAACGCTCTAAGCCAAGCGCCAACACTGAATTGATAAGCAACATCTGGCGAATTTTTGGTCACACCAAACAGGGCTCCCATTGTAACATCCACGTTTCTACAGCAGCAAAAAAGTGCGCCTCTAGAGCAACCTGCGTTTTTTCAAACCTAGATTGAGTTGCTCTAACTCTTTGATTTCCAACACTGCACACCATAATTTGTTTGCAATCGGCACGGCGCCAATTGGTTGCAGTGTTAGTCCCGAGAAATTTCGGTGACGACAAAATTGGTATTGAGCTTAATGTCATATTGACCCGCTTTGCACTTAGCGTCGTCAACTTCGAAAACACCTGAACCTTCGGATTCTTTTTCCATTTCACCGCCTGAACACCCCCAAACAGCAATTGCTGTTTGAATCTTTGTGCCTTCGGCTTCTGAAACTTTGTCATCCCCAACTGCAACACCTGAAGCCATCATCAAGGTTGCGGCAAAGATAGTTATACGTTTCATAATCAGATCCTTAATCTTGCGATATGTGAACTTAGTTTATCGCATACAAACGAACCGGTACAGAAATCACATCCGATCATCAAACGGTGATCAACATGTGATGAATTTTCGGGACATATTCCCGATCTATATTTTCTGAAGCGCTAGAACTATATTCAAGGCAGCATAAGTTGCGATTGCGCGTGGCGCGCGCGATGGCCTCAACTCTAGTCCTGGGCCCTTTGCCCATAATTGGCAAACTTCTCAAGCACGTCGGCCATCTCAGAGCGCAGTAGAAAATTAGGTGGGCCAATCGCTAAAACTTTGAAATATTGCTCGGCAAGCGTTTCAATGTCGTGAGCCAGCTCCAGTGCACTATCTAAGGTTTCGCCAATGGCAATCGCACCGTGATTGGCAAGCAAACAGGCATCACGCTTTTCAAGCGCCGTCGCGACATCTTCTGCTAGTTTCTCAGTGCCAAATGTTGCATACGGAACCAACGGGATGTCACGGCCGCCTGCGACCGCCACCATGTAGTGAAAGGCCGGGATCGACTTACCTGCACACGCCAGGACCGTTGCATGCATGGAGTGGGTATGTACCAAGGCATGGCTATCAGGTCGCGCTTGGTAGGCCGCAAGATGAAACCGCCATTCGCTGGACGGTTTCTTTTGCTTGCCTGGCACCTCACCATCTGAGGTTACAAACACGATATCGTTGGTCTTCAGCTCATCGTAGGCCATCCCGGTTGGCGTGATGAGCATGCCGTCTTCGAAGCGGCAGGATACGTTACCTGTACGCCCAGGTGACAATCCCATCGCGCTCATTTTGCGAGCCGTCGCAATAACATTTTTGCGCAGCTTTACGCCGCCAATTGCTCTTCCGGTCTCATCGCCATCTTGATGTATCTTTGCCATTTCGGGATCAATTCATTGCGGGCCTATCGCCCTACCTAAGTCGTTAGGGGCGTAGACCCTGTTCTGGATAAAGCGATAACAGACCCTCACGGCTCGGCTGGCAACACCCACGTTCCGTGATGAATCCGGTGACAAGGCGTGCAGGCGTAACATCAAATGCCGGATTTGCCGCTGGCGACCCAGGGGCCGCAATCTCAACCGTCACAACAGATCCGTCAGCCAACCGCCCCGGCATTGTCAACACCTCTTCTTCACCGCGATCTTCAATGGGGATAGCAAAGCCGTCATCCATCGACCAGTCAATGGTCGCGTGGGGTAACGCGACATAAAACGGCACATCGTTGTCTTTAGCAGCTAGCGCTTTCAAATAGGTGCCAATCTTGTTGGCAACATCGCCGGTGGCGGTGGTTCTGTCTGTGCCGACGATGCAAAAATCAACATCGCCATTTTGCATTAGGTGTCCCCCGGCATTATCGACCACGATAGTGTGTGGCACACCGTGCGACCCAAGCTCGTAAGCCGTCAGCGCCGCACCTTGATTGCGCGGGCGGGTTTCATCAACAAAAACGTGTAGACATATTCCTGCATCGTGGGCCTGGTAAATCGGCGAAGTTGCCGTACCCCAGTCAACGGTCGCCAGCCATCCCGCGTTACAATGCGTCAGCACGTTAACTGGCGCACCATCAGGCTTTGTCGCCGCAATCTTTTTGATAACCTCAAGACCATGCACACCGATCATGCGACAGGTTTCAACATCGTTGTCGCAAATCTCGCGGGCCCTTGTGTACGCGGCTGCAACGCGCGCCTCACGCGGCAGATTGCGCACCGCGACCTCCATTTCATTGAGCGCCCAGCGTAGGTTGATGGCCGTCGGACGCTGTTCAGAGAGAAATGTAAGCGCCTGCTCCAGCGCCTCATCAGAGGCGTCCTCGCGAAGTGCTAAGCAGACGCCATAAGCGGCGGTTGCGCCGATGAGCGGCGCACCACGCACCAGCATGGCCTTGATGGCGTAAGCCGCGTCATCAACCGTTTTCAAAGTTACGGTTTCAAACACATGCGGCAGGCGCGTCTGATCAATAATGTCCACCGCCCAGCCATTTTCAGCCAGCCAAATGGTGCGCATCGGTTTGCCGTTAATTTTCACGACTTAGTTGATCCCACTTTGTCCAAAAGATGTTTGCGGCACCGCCACCGTTTCATTAAGCCCACAACCGGCGCATGAAAAGCGATACCATTCTACATGAGGTCGTGCTGAAAGATCCTTAATCACAAGGCCTGCCGCGCCGCACTTAGGACACGCCTGCGCCGCGCCGTCCTCACGCCACTGTTGCAACACCTGCAACAATTCTTGTGCTTTTTGTTGTGACGTGACCACCATTGCAAGCGCCTCTCCTACACTGTCTCTCGATTCATCGTGCACACGGCAAAAAATGCGTCAGTGCCCATCAAAGGCCATGACGGCTTGCCACGACACACCCAAATCATCAAGGCGTTTGCCACCACCAATATCTGGTAAATCAATCATGAACGCGGCGCCAACGATGTCACCACCACATTGGCGAAGCAGCTTGACAGCGGCCTCGACAGTACCACCCGTTGCGATCAGATCGTCGACAATCAAAATGCGTTCGCCCTTGTTAATCGCATCGGCGTGAATCTCAATGGTGTCGGTACCATACTCAAGGGCATAGTCCTGACCGATCGTCTTCCATGGCAGCTTGCCCTTTTTGCGCACCGGAACAAATCCGCAGCCCAGTTTGTCAGCAATGGCACCACCTAGAATAAAGCCGCGCGCCTCAATTCCCGCAACAGCATCGACGGGCACTCCGCGATAGGGTGCTGCCATCTGCTCAATAACCGCCTTAAATCCCTGGGCATCACCAAACAGTGTTGTCACATCGCGAAACAGGATCCCGGGCTTGGGATAGTCTGGAATCGTCCGAATAAGGCTTTTTAGGTCTGCCAACGTCACCTCCCCGTCAAAATCAATCGGCAAGTTAGCAATAAAGGACGGGTGAGGGTAGTAAGGGGGAGCGCCAAATTTGATTCGAGGGGCTCCACACGACGTGGCACGTTTGAGCTAGCGTCGGGAGCCGGACAAAGATGACTGATACAAATATTCCACTCACCGCAGATGGCGATTTTGATGATTTGCCGCGCACGTTCCGCCGCGAGCATGAGCGCTTGGCCGCAGGTGTCGCCGACGCCTCAGCGACACCCACCTCATTTGAAGTGGCCAGCAGTGGCTATAACGAGGGCTATGTTGCAGAACCCGCACCTGCCTCCGTTGAGCGCATCAACGTTCCATTCTTCCGCCTCATGTTTTTCTTGTTGAAAGCGGTTGTCGCCGCCATCCCAGCGCTTCTTCTGCTGGCGGTCATTTTATGGTTCGCAGGCCAAGCCCTCCAGGCCTTCTTCCCAGAATTGGTGCAGATGAAAATTCTCATCAGCTTCCCTGGTGAGCCGAGCCCTTAAAGATCTCTGGTAAGACTGCGACGAGAACAGACCCAATCGTTCAGACACATCAAAACTCTGGTGCACCCTAACCCGTTGCCAGAACACGTCCCGCAACCGCATCCAACTTTTTGACAAGAGCTGCATCGCGCGCCTCAGGCGGCGTAATGACCGCCACATCAAGGGCGGTGTCGGAACCGATTGGGCAGGCTGGGTGCCGGCGCGGGAAGGTTTGAGAAAACGCTGACACCAATCGCTGCGCCTTTTCTGTATTACCTTTCATAACGGCTATGACGGAGGCCACATCAACCGACGCGTGATCGTCATGCCAACAGTCATAGTCCGTCACCATCGCCACCGTCGCGTAGGGAAGCTCAGCTTCACGCGCCAATTTTGCTTCCGGCATGTTGGTCATGCCAATCACATCACAGCCCCAGCTGCGGTAAAGATTACTTTCAGCCCGTGTCGAAAATTGAGGACCCTCCATCACCAGGTAGGTGCCACCTCGTGTGACAGCAATGTCTTCAGCATTGGCCGCGTTTTGCAGGTGATCCAGCAACAGCGGACTGATGGGATCGGCCACTGAGACATGCGCCACACAGCCAGTGCCAAAGAACGATTTTTCGCGTGCAAAGGTGCGATCAATAAACTGATCGACCAGCACGAAGTGTCCAGGCGCATAGGCCTCCTTCAGGGAGCCACAAGCAGAGATCGAAATCAGATCGGTCACACCGGCACGCTTCATCACATCAACGTTGGCGCGGAAGTTAATGGCAGAGGGTGGAATTTTGTGGCCCCGACCATGGCGCGGTAAAAACCGAACAGGCAGACCGTTTATTTCGGCAAATAGAATTTCATCTGAGGGTAGCCCCCAAGGGCTCTCAATCCGTTGCCAACTGGCATTCATTAGGCCAGGCAGATCATAAAAGCCACTACCCCCGATGATACCAAGAACTGTGTCTGTCATCTGATCCCCTTCCCGCCTCACACCTTGTCTTTGAACGCACCACCCATAAATGCAAAAGGCCCCGCATGCGAGGCCTTTTGAAACGTGTTTATGCCGGAAGCACCTGAAACGGACAACGTGCCGGGCTTGCCTTAATGCTTGGCACGCTTCCAGATCGACTTCTTGGCAAAGTAGAGCAGCACCGTGGTGATCAAAAGATACAGCATCACCAACCAACCCATACTTTTGCGCTCATCGTGCGAGGGATCGGCTGCCCAAGACAGGAATGCCGCCACGTCGCGGGCATATTGCTCCGTTGTCTGCGCCACAACCGGCTTGCCGGATGCGTCGGTCCGGTAGTCCAGAACATCATCAGACAGCGGTGCCGCCATTGCAATTTGATGGCCCGGGAAAGCAACATTGTAGTTCATGCTATCTGGTAGCTTGTTACAAACGTCTTTTTTGCCTTCACCATATGCATGCGTAACGCTTGCGCAATACTCAACACTATCGCCTGCTTCGGCTGCATCTGTGACAGCCACCAACTTGCCTTTGTCATCCGGCATATAAGCAGGGGCCTGCTCACGGTACCCGGTGAGCAAAGCATAAATGTAATCCGCGCCGCCTTCCTGATATGCCGTCGCGATATCTTTCAGCATATGGATCGGGTGATACCACACCGAGCCTGTATAGTCCGTCGTGCGCGCCTTCGCGATCAACGATAAATCTGGGGGCAACGCACCACCGTTAGCAGCACGGGCTTGGAGATCATTTTTGTATGGCCCAGGGATCGCATCAGATAACAGCGGTGGCCGGGTGAAAAACTCGCCGTCATCATCGAGCAGTTCACCTTCTTCATTCGGACCAGCATCAATTTGATGGTCCCAATCAGCGGCCATTTCTTCGATGTCTTGTTCAGGAAACGCTGGCCCACCCTTTTCAACCAAGTTGCGAAAACGCACGCGGTTGAGTGAATGACAACCTTTGCAAACCTCTTTGTAGACCTGGAAGCCGCGTTGCAATTGGCCTTGATCGAACTGACCGAGTGGGCCTGAAAAACTCCAGTCCTGACGATCAATATGAATACCCTCGCCACCCGCAACCGCAGGCAGGGTGGCGACAGCCGTTGCCAGCACAAAGGCCGATGCAAAGGCAGGCATTTTAAAGTGATGTTTCATATCCCTGCCCCTTAGTTCGTTGTGTTGGCGTCAACGCCAGCGGTTTTTCCCAATACCGACTCTGCAATTGAAGCCGGCGGTTTTTTCGTTGTTTCAATAAGCCCGAGGATCGGCAGCACCAACAAGAAGTGGAGGAAGTAGTATGCTGTGAACACGCGTGCCCACATGACGTAAACGCCTTCTGCCGGCTTGGCTCCTAAATAGCCAAGCGCCAGGCAGGTGAACACCAACGCCCAGAAAAACCACTTGTAGACCGGGCGATAGCGCGTCGAGCGCACAGTGCGACAGCGATCCAGCCAAGGCACAAACAGCAGCACAGCGATAGATGCGAACATCATGATCACGCCACCCAATTTGTCAGGAATTGCCCTGAGAATTGCGTAGAATGGCAGGAAGTACCACTCCGGTACGATGTGTGCAGGCGTTGCAAGTGGGTTGGCCGGTTTGAAATTGTCAGCATGGCCTAAGTAGTCAGGTGCAAAGAAAACAAACCACATGAACAGCAACAGGAAAGCAAACAGAGCGAACGCATCCTTTGATACTGCAAACGGATACATCGGCACCGCATCGGCCTTGGTTTTAATATCAAGACCTGTTGGACTGTTTTGTCCAACGACGTGCAATGCCCAAATGTGCAGACCGACAAGGCCGGTAACCACAAACGGCAGAAGGTAGTGCAGCGAAAAGAAGCGATTGAGCGCCTTGCCACCAACCGAATAACCACCCCACAGCCACTCCACTATCGATGTGCCAAGGCCCGGAATAATACCGTCCAATGATGAGAACAGGTTGGTGATCACCGTCACGCCCCAGAAGCTCATCTGCCCCCAAGGAAGGGCATAGCCCATAAATGCCGTCGCCATCATCGCAAAAAGAATGAAGACACCGAGGATCCAGAGGATCTCGCGTGGCGCTTTATATGATCCGTAATAGAGGCCACGGAAAATATGGATATAGACCGCGATGAAGAACATTGAGGCACCGACGGCGTGTAACTTTGACATAAGCCAGCCGTAGTTGACATCGCGGCGGATCGTATCCACGGAATTAAAGGCGTCTGCGACGCTTGGCTGATAGTGCATCGCCAAAATAATGCCGGTCACCAATTGGGCAACGAGGCAGAACGTCAAAATACCGCCAAACGTCCATAAATAGTTGAGATTACGTGGCGTTGGAAATTCAACCAACTGTGTATGCATCATCCGTGCGATGGGCAAACGCTCATCCCACCACTTGGCCCAACGGCCTTCCGGGTTGTACGTCGACTCGTGGTGCACCATCTGGCGTACTCCCTTTAACCGATTTTAATTTTGTTATCTGAAACGAATTTGTAAGGCGGCACATCAAGATTGCGCGGTGCTGGGCCTTTGCGAATGCGTCCCGATGTGTCGTAGTGCGAGCCATGGCAGGGGCAGAACCAGCCACCATATTCTCCACCGGTCTGGCCGGTTGCACCCTTGCCCCTCGGAATGCATCCCAAGTGTGTACAGATGCCAACCAGCACCAACCAGTTCTCATGACCTTCCTTGACGCGATTGGCATCAAGCGCAGAGTCATTAGCTGGCAGGTCCTCATTGCGCGCTTTGTCGTCAGGGAGATCGTCCACAGCGACAGCCTTTGCTGCCGCGATCTCATCAGCTTGGCGGTGGCGAATGAATACTGGCTTGCCGCGCCACAAAACTGTTATTGCCTGACCAACCGACACTGAAGACAAATCAACTTCAATGGACGCTAGCGCCTGGGCGCCTGCATCCGGATTCATCTGATCAATAAACGGCCAAAGCGATGCTGCTGCACCAACACCTGCAAAGGTGCTGCCTGCTAACACCATGAAATCCCGGCGACCTGGATCCGGCTTGTCATCATCTTTTTGGGTTGTCACACTTGCCTCCAAGTTGAACTCGCTGTTGCCCCGCCAACGGTTGAGCAAACTCAGTCCTGCGCTTTCCTTCACAAAAAGTCACCCGCGCCCCGCACGGGTTTAGCGGGCTCAACACCCGGTGTTGGCCATCCATACGCCTTGAGGAAAGAACTCGTTATCTTTTGACATTGATTGCAAGCGCCCTCAAGATTCGTTGCACCGTAAATCAGGGGCAATTTGGCGCACGCGCATCCCACCCACAGCCTCTATTGACCTAGATCAAAGAAAGCAAAATTTCTCCATGCGAATCGCGCTTTATCAGCCCGACATCCCCCAAAACACAGGAACCATATTGCGTCTCGCCGCATGCATGAATGTCGCAATTGATCTGATCGGGCCCGCTGGCTTTGATCTTTCGGACCGCTCATTACGTCGCGCTGGCCTGGACTACCTCGACCATGTCAACATCACCCGCCACCAAAGCTGGCAGGCGTTCCAGCTCATGCGTAGTGCACAATCGCCTCCAACACGGTTGATACTGATGACGACCAAGGCCGCGACGCGGCATATTGATTTTGAATTTCAAACCTCAGACACGCTGCTGTTTGGGCGCGAAAGTGCGGGTGTCCCGGACGCAGTTGCCAGTACAGCAGATCACGCCCTGAAGGTCGCCATCACCAATGATTTGCGCTCACTCAATGTTGCCGTGTCAGTCGCCATGGCCCTTGGCGAGGCGCTTCGACAAACGGACGGCTTTGCACGCCTTTGAATTCAGCGCACGCCAGAAGGCGTACTTCAGTGCCTTCTATTCAGCTGCTTCACGCGCCAAAAAGCCACCGGATTGGCGTGCCCAAAGGTCAGCATAGATACCACCGCGTTCAAGAAGCGTTGCATGATCGCCGTCCTCAATGATCTTGCCTTGATCCATGATCACCAGCCGATCCATATGCGCGATGGTCGACAAGCGGTGCGCAATTGCAATCACCGTTTTTCCGCGCATGAGATGCACAAGTTGCTCTTGGATGGCCGCCTCGACTTCGGAATCAAGAGCACTTGTTGCTTCATCAAGGATCAAAATGGGAGCGTCCTTTAAGATAACACGCGCCACTGCAACGCGCTGGCGTTGCCCGCCAGATAGTTTGACGCCACGTTCGCCAACATGCGCGTCATAGCCTTTGCGACCCTTGGCATCTTCCAGCTCAAGAATAAAATCATGCGCTTGAGCCTGCTTGGCAGCCTGGATCGCACTTTCACGCGAAGCATCGGGGCGACCATACACAATGTTGTCATGGACAGAACGATGCAGCAGGGATGTGTCCTGCGTCACCATCGCAATGTGCGCGCGCAAACTTTCCTGGCGCACGCAAGCGATATCGTGACCGTCGATCAAAATCTGGCCCTGCTCTAAGTCATGTGAACGCAGCAACAAACTCACCAGTGTGGATTTGCCAGCACCTGAGCGTCCGACAAGGCCGACTTTTTCACCTGCTTTGACGATCAGCGTGAGATCGTCAATCACCCCGCTCGGGTCACTAGAAACCGAACCTTTTTCTGGTCTGCGCTTTGCCCTCGGCGTTGCGTAATTAAAGTGGATGGCTTGGTAAGTGATCTGGCCTCTCGTAACTTCAAGATCAGTTGCATCCTCGCGGTCCTTCACCATCTGGGCTTGGGCAATCGTCGACATCCCATCGCGCACAACACCGATATTTTCGAACAGCCCTGCAATTTCCCACATTATCCAATGCGACATGCCCTGCATGCGCATCACCAAACCCATGGCAACGGCAATTGTACCTGCCGCCACCGCCTCTTGTTGCCAAAGCCAGATGGCAAGTCCAGTGCTCGAGGCAAGCAGCAACGCATTCAGGACATTGAGCGCAACAGTTAGCCATGTCACAAGCCGCATCTGCTCATGCACAGTATCAAGAAAACCACCCATGCCTTCACGCGCATAGTCATCTTCGCGCGCAGCATGCGCGAACAGTTTAACTGTCGCGATATTGGTATAACTGTCGACAATACGACCCGTCATCATCGACCGCGCATCGGCTTGGCGCGCGGAAACTTTTCCTAAACGTGGTACGAAGTAGCGCATCGCCGCAAAATAGCCGACGAGCCAGCTCAACAATGGTGCTGTAAGGCGTAGGTCACTGGCGCCAAAGACAACCACAGCACCTAAAAAATAGACCCCCACATAAACAAATACCTCTGTGACTTTCATCACCACTTCACGGATGGAGACAGCGGTCTGCATGACCTTGGCGGAGACACGACCTGCAAAATCATCCTGAAAAAAGGCGAGTGATTGGCGCAGCACATAACGGTGCGCAAGCCACCTGGACCGCATCGCAAAGTTTCCCATCAGGCCTTGGTGAACGATGGCCTCATAGAGCAGCTTTAGGATTGGCAGGACAACAAGTATGATCACGGCGTAGATGATCAGCGTTGTGCCATGGTCGGCCCAGAATGTTGCCCGATCGGCGCTCGCCAGCCAATCAACAAGATTGCCAAGAAAAGCAAACAACGAAACTTCAAGCAGTGCGACGATTGCCGCGACCAGGGAGCAGGACAACAACAGCCGCCAAAACGGCTGGGCATAATGCAGAATAAACGCCAGCAACGTTTCAGGCGGCCGCTCGGGCTCTATATCGGGAAATGGCGGCCGCCTGTTTTCCAGCCATGTAAAAAAGTGCTTCAGCATTGCTTCTTATAACCTTGACGCGTTTTCCTCTTCTAACGTCACTTGGACCCTCTCGTTCTAGACTCTGGTGCGTCCAACCAACAACTTGACGAATTCTGGTTGGCACGCCTTAGATACCTCTTCGAACGCGACCTGCACCCCAGGTCCAAACTATTCCATGCGCTTAAGGAGGGGCTCCTTTGACAGCCAATCAAGACACCCAGATGGCCGCCAACAAAGACCGTGCTGAATCGTGGTTCAAGTCTTTGCGCGATGACATTTGCAGCAAATTCGAAAAGCTCGAAGCCGAACTGCCAAAATCAGCGCCCGGCCCGGATTGTGCACCAGGAACCTTCACCAAAACCCCTTGGCAACGCCAAGACCATACCGGCAAACCGGGTGGCGGGGGCACCATGGGGCTGATGAAAGGCCGCGTCTTTGAGAAGGTCGGTGTTCATACCTCAACGGTTCATGGTGAATTTGCCCCGGAATTTCGCGATCAGATCCCAGGCGCCAAAGATAACCCGGAATTCTGGGCCTCAGGCATTTCCCTCATTGCACACATGCACAACCCAAATGTGCCCGCGGTTCACATGAACACCCGCATGGTCGTCACCTCCAAATGGTGGTTTGGCGGGGGCGCTGACCTGACCCCTGTCCTCGACCGGCGTCGGACCCAGGATGATGGTGACAGCGTTGCCTTCCACGAGGCCATGAAAGCACCTTGTAGCGCACATGCTATCGCTGACTATGATAAATACAAAGCCTGGTGCGATGACTATTTCTATCTCAAGCACCGCAACGAAATGCGCGGCATAGGTGGTATTTTTTATGACTACCTGACACCTGCAGAGGAAGACGGTGGCTTTGATGCAGCCTTCGATTACACCAAAGATGTTGGGCGGGCATTCGCCGATATCTACCCGCCATTGGTGCGCCGTAATTTTGAAACGCCCTGGACAGAGGCAGATCGCGAGGAACAGCTTGTCCGGCGCGGACGCTACGTTGAATTCAATCTTCTCTATGATCGCGGCACAATTTTCGGGCTGAAGACGGGTGGTAACGTCGACTCGATTCTGTCATCAATGCCGCCAGTGGTGAAATGGCCCTAAAATTCGACGGGCCTGAATGCAGGCACACGGTTATGGCCTGCAAAAAAAGGACGACACAGAGGGTGGGGGAGGCATGATAGGCAGGCTTGCCTTCATCATAATGATTTTTGGGCAGGTGGCGTCTTCACTTTTGGCTGCTGGCCTTTTGGCTGCTGGCCCTCAATTGGCCTCAGCCAGTGAGACCCTCACCCATCATGGCACCTATAGCGACTGGCAGGTGTTTCGCCTTGATCGTGGCGACTTCACCGCCTGCTATGGGGCATCCAAGGCCAGTCATTTTTTTCCACGTGGGCCAACCCGAACACGACCGATCCTATATGTCGTTCGCTACCCCAAGACGACCACGAGCAACACGGTCGAATTTCGATTTGGGCAGAACATCTCAAGCTATCAAAGCGTCACGGCTAATTTGATTGCCCGGCGCAAACAACCACGTGACAGCTTTTCTCTGACAACCAAAACCAACACCGGTTTTATTCCAGGCCGTGCGGATCAAACCGCCTTTGTTCGCGCGATGGTGAAAGGCCGACAGGTTGTTGTCGTAAGTCAACCCGGTGTTATTGAAATTTTGGAAGACCGCTACTCACTGTATGGCTTCACCAAAGCATTGGCAAAGCTTGAGGCGCTGTGCCCTGGACCGCGACCTGCTGAACCATTGGGCTTGAAAGGGCCGATAATAGGTGATGCAAAAGCCAAACCACAGGAAACAGCAATCCCGCCAAAGGACACGCCGAAATGATGGGTTGGGCAAAGACGCGCACAAGCAAGGCTCGAAGAGATGCAGCAGCGCGCGCAGCACAGCATGTCTTGATCGTGGGTACACTTTTAGTGATCCAGCCAATGCCAGTTCACGCCAAATCCATGGCCCTTAATTCCTGCCTGTCCTTGTGGCGCCAAACCAGTGCTGCCAAAAGTAACGGCCTGGGCACCGTGATGGCACAAGGCGCTGAGGGCGCACGCACCCGCCTCAGCAAAGCTCAGTTGGCGCAAATCAAAACCCACATTGATTTAGTCGAGAGGCTCAAGTTCCGCTGCAGACGCTTTGTGTCGCCGCCACCGGGTGCGGATGCGCCCTAATGTCTTCGGATCAAGCCACTAATGCGCAGCATTAATTGGCCGAACTGCTGCGCTGTCCCCTGAGATCACTAAAGATCGCGACAAACTCCCTGGCGCCAGAGTTTTTCATATTCACAGTCATGCGTTTTGACAGCGCCTGCATCAAACCTTCTGAGGTCTTTCCGCGCACGATGGTGTTGCGATAATAGCCACGTCTGGAAAAGAAATTCGTCGTCGGCATCTTGCGACCCGCAAGGCGCATCATTTCAAGCCCGGTGCCGGGTCCAGCCAGGTTCATCAATTCGATCTCTGTGCTTGACAGTGAGGGCCTGCCTGCACGACGGGCAATTTCCTTCAAGCCATGCAGCTTGATGACCTGAAGCCAGGGCCCAATGTCACCATCGATGTTGATGACATGCATACCATTGCCGCGTGGCGTGCGCGAGAGTTTGACTTGGTGAGACCACTTATTTGGAATAGATTTAGCCTTGGCGTACATCTTCCGCAAAGCCGTTGCCTTGTATTTCAGTTTTTTGCGGCGTGCCTCAGAGTTGGCCTGGACTGCCATACGGTCAAGCCGCTTGATAAATCGGCTACCATGCATGACCAATTCATTGATCGTATTGGCCGCCAGCAATTGCGCATAACCCAACGCACTTGAAATCGGTCTTCCTGTTTTGCGAATGGGATGAATACCGGCCTGCATATCGGCGGTACCAAGTCCGCTGGTCTCCAATGCATAAACCCGCACAACCTGTTCTGGTGTCAAATCGAGGCGCAAGGCTTCCCTGGCATAGCGGCGTTTGAACTCGCGCTCCGAGATGCGCTCTGGCACAAAACCATAAAAGCGCTTGGCATTTGCCAGGAAGTCCGAAACATCGGCCATCGTCTTGCGCTTCTTTTTCTTCTTAGGCTGGTCTTTGGTGCGAAACTTATACCAGGCACGAGACAGCCGCTTGGAAAGGTTTGGCCCAGTATACTTCGGCGGATAAGACGACACATAGTCGGCCTTAATCAGCGTTATCCTCTTGGCTTTTTTTCGCCGGCGTTGGGCACGGCGGTCTTCGACGCGACGCCAATACTTATCTAGTTTGAAGTTAAACAGGGTGCGTGTCGCAATATAGCTCTCAAATGCTGTGCGATCTTTCGCCGACAACGTGGCCGCGAACGCAGACGCCTTGGGTGAGCCCAACGCAACGGTTGGCATAAAACCAACAACCAGCGCAATCAGGCTCGATTGAAAGAGACGGCGAAAGGACAACATCTGGGCACCTTTGTTAATCGTTTCATAAAGATAGAGAGGACTCGGACAGAAACGCAAACGGCGCTACCACGACGTTAGGCACCAAATCATGGCGAAGCCCCAACGAATCTCCAACATATAGCAGGAAATAGCCTGCAACAGGAGCACCAGGTCGGTGCCATAGAAGTGTGGTAGAGTATTGAAATGGTGTCCCTTTCTCCAGATTCCAAGGATGTCGACTCGAGTGAGGCTTTCACCCAATTGGCCAAGCTTCAATTGGCGTCCACACCACCATCTCTGGTCGCCGGTGTCTTTCGCCCTCCAAGCGACTTTGACCTCAACCCTGAGGCCCTGAGCGAAGCGCAAGGCCGCGTTGCAGGCTGTCCTGCTGCCGTCTTGGTGGCGATCATCGCGCATCCCGAGCCAACAGTTTTATTCACCCAGCGCCCTGAGCATCTAAACGACCACAGCGGGCAAATTTCATTTCCAGGTGGCAAAGTTGATGTCAGCGATGAAAGTCTCAAAGCGACAGCACTGAGAGAAGCGCGCGAGGAAATCGGTTTGATGGAAGACCGCGTGCAGGTGCTGGGATATCTGGATGGCTATCAGACGGCGACGGGATATTTAATCGCGCCAGTCGTGGCTTTGGTTTCACCATCCTTTGTGCCCAAACCAAACCCGGGGGAAGTTGCCGAGGTCTTTGAAGCCCCGCTTTCCTTTTTTATGGACCCCATCAACCATCAGATACAAAGCAAATACTATAAGCAGAAAAGGCGTAAATTCTATGTTATGCCGTTCGAGGACAGATACATCTGGGGTGCAACGGCTGGCATTTTAAGAAACCTCTATACAAGGCTTTATGACTCATGATCCGTGTGATGCTCGAAAACCTTCTGCTGTTTCTGTTGCCCGCCGCACTCTATCTTGGCTACCGACTGACACTGAGTGCGCGTCGAGACAATGACAACACCACAACAGATGGCCAAACCGCGCGCCAAGACTTCAATGATACACCGTTTCTTTGGTTGTTTTTGGTAGGTGCTGGTTTGGTGCTTGCAACACTCATTGCATTTGGCTCTACCGATGGCGGCAAACCAGGACAAACCTATTTCCCACCTGTCATAAAAGATGGCAAAACAGTCCCTGGTCATTTCAAGTAACCTGACGAGCCTTATCACCCCGTGTCGCGTCCAACACACACCTCTCAGTTGCCAAGCCTCGCCGACGCTCAATGGCTGAAGGATCCGCGCACGCGGATGGTTCTTGATGCCCTCGAAAGTCACGGTTTTGAAGCCCGCATCGTAGGTGGAGCGGTGCGCAATGCACTGCTCGCCCATCCCGTCCAAGACATTGACATTGCAACACCCGCCAGACCGGACGCCGTTATTGATGCAGCGCATGCGGCGGGTTTAAAGGCCATCCCCACCGGAATTGACCATGGAACAGTGACTATTATTGCTGAGTCAACGCCGTTTGAGATCACAACACTGCGCCGTGATGAGGAAACGGATGGGCGCCATGCGCTGGTCGCCTTCACAGACGATTGGATAGAGGACGCCAAGCGTCGCGACTTCACGATCAATGCCATGTATTGTGACAAAGATGGTGTGGTGTTTGATCCCGTTGGCGGGCTTGAGGATATCAAACAGCAGCGCGTTCGTTTTATTGGCGATGCTGAGAGCCGCATCAAAGAAGACTATTTACGTATTTTGCGTTTCTTTCGATTTACAGCTTCCTTTGGCACCGGTCAGTGCGATGCGCTCGGACTTGCCAGTTGCGCCAACCTGCGCGCCGGGCTCGACCAATTGGCGGGCGAGCGCATCGCAAATGAACTCAAAAAGTTGCTGATCGCACGTCACGCAGGCAACGTGATTGCGGCCATGAAAGAGGCTGGTGTTTTAGCGCGTCTCTTTCAGCCGCGCCCTGACGTTGCACGGCTTAAGCGCGCGATCACCATTGATGGTGCAGTAGAGCGCCCAGGTGAACCCGTCCAACGCCTTGCCGCTTTGTGTGTTCACAACGTCAAAGATGCGGTCTGGCTTCGAGATCGCTTGCGCTTGTCGTCGCGCGACTTTAATCGCTTGGCACTGATGACGCAGCCCACCCCACGACCAACGCCTGACAACGATGACGAGCGCGATGCGAAGACCTATCTCTACACACATGGCCCTGAGGCCTATCGCGATGCGCATTTGCTCGCCTGGGCGGGCTCAGACGTTGAGGTTAACAACAAGGCCTGGCGACAGCGCCTCGCCTTGGCCGAGCGCTGGCCGATACCGACATTTCCCATTACCGGCGGCAATGTGCTGGCCCTTGGCGTTCAGCCTGGCCCAAACGTCGGTCGCATCTTGTCAGAGGTTGAGGCGTGGTGGATCCGCGCGGACTTCCCTGATGACCTCAATCTGCTCAATCAGCGCCTGGCCGAGGTTGCCAAGGTTACCAAATCCTAAATTTCTGCTTCAAGCCGTCTCCAAAGCCCTCTAAAGTGGGAACGTCTAAAGGTTTGGCCCAAGTCGTGGTGGTGGTGTGCGTGATGTCGAAGACAGATGAAAAAGTGATGATGGCCTTGCGCGCGCGCGCCAGGCGCTCAGTTCAAAGCGTTTTTGCGGCCATCGCCCTCGGCTCCCTCGTATTTGCGGTTTATGTGCATCTGAGCCCAGGTTTTGCCGGCCTCAATCGTGAGGAAGCCTCAGCGCTCGCACAGGCCTTTCTGTTTCTTGGTACCGCCAATGCACTCACTATGTGGGCATGGGATTATCTATTTTGGCATGACCTTGACCAATAAAAGTCCGTGCACAAAGTGTTTTGCATCACGCTAAAGCAGCCTCGAGCCTTTTCTTGTCCACAGTGAAGTTATTTGCGCGACGCTCTATTCCCAAGACTCTATTCCATGACTCTAATCCCAAGGCTGGCGATCAACTTATCTGCTCAAAGTCGAACCCAACTTTTGGCAGGTTAATCTAGAGCAAACCGCCTTAAATTGATTTCGATTTAGGAGGGATAAGTTGATCGCGCATAAAAAGTTAGTGTAAATATAAAAACCACCCAAAACAAATTTAGGTGGTTTTTCTAATTTCATTTCCAATTGCGGTGGCGTGCAGGTGGCTCGCCAAAGACTAAATTGCAAAGTCTTCCAGCTTGTCACCCTTCTTCAAACGAGCGAGTACCCAGTTTGGTTTGCGACCACGCCCGGTCCAGGTGTCGGTTGGATCCTCTGGATTGGCAAAACGTGCAACGCTCACAGACTTGCCACGCTTCTTGCCAGCAACTCCATAAAGATCAAGAATCGTAAACCCTGTGCCTTCTATCAACTTATCTATTTTTGCCTTTAAAGCCTTGCGCTCACGATCGCGCGCCTGTGTTTTGGCTTTCTGCAATTCCTGCTCAAGCGACTTGATATCTTTCAACGACAAACCGTCAACGGTAACTTTGGTAATCTTTGTCAAAGGATTTTTTGCCTTGGCCTTGGCCTTGGCCTTGGCCTTGGCTTTCGCCTTTGGCTTCGCTTTGGCTGCACGCTTGGGTCGCGCGCTTGTTTTCTTTGCTACTTTGCGCTTTGTTTTTGTCTTTTTTACCAACTCAAAACCCCTAACTCAGATTACGTTCAAAGATTAGGGCACAATTAGCACCCCTCAATTGTCCAGGCAATCGTTGATAATTGATCATTTATTTCAATTCGATGCAGAGTTAATCGGAATGGGCATGGATATATTCTTGTAATTAAATCGGGAATGGGCCCAATGGATTTTAAATCCCGACACGTCCCAATTGATCTCAATGCGCTGGCCGCCAGGACTAGGACACCATCACCGACCTCAAAGACGGGGCAAAGTCTTGATCGCAAATTTGGGGGACCAAAACAGGCCAAGTGGCGGCCGATTGGCCAGATGAACGACACATGAATGGCGCATTCAGAAAGAGTTCAATGGCCGATTGGTAGGGTCCAATCACCCTGAGATCCTATCTTCCCCGGCGTGATCCAGAGGGCCGAGCGTTCAGGGTCGCTCGGCCTTCATCCTTTTTGGGGCGCCTTTTTTGCTGCTTGGAACTTTGAGCTCAAGCACCGCCCACGGCGCAAAATCCCTCCAATTCACGCCCTGCACTCAGATTTTATCCGCTGGCAGCACATTTGCGATCATTGAAGCGTCCTGCGCCCTTGAACGCCTCGGTGCAAGCCGTTAGGCATGGGGCCGAGGACAAGTCCCAACGATATTGGTTGCCCCAACCATGTTGGTCCAAAAGAGGCTACCATGTCGGCGACAACCCGCTCGGGGGCCGCTCAGGGCAATTGTCCATTGATACGTCCAATCATCCAGATGCTGATGGAGCTTCATCGTGACCTTCAAACTTCCTGATCTGCCGTATGCATATGATGCCCTCGCGCCTTATATGTCGGCTGAAACACTCGAATTTCACCACGACAAACACCACCAGGCCTATGTCTCCAAAGGCAATGACTTGGCTGGTAGCGGTTCAAAATATGAAGGCAAATCGCTTGAAGACATTTGCCAAGCGGCATTTGCCGCCGGTGATGCTCCGGTGCTCAACAACATCGGCCAGCATTACAACCACACTCACTTTTGGAACTGGATGGCCAAGGGTGGCGGCGGCAGCCGCCTTCCCGCCAGTGTGCAAACCCTGATTGATGGCGCAGGTGGCTTCGATAAAGTCCGTCAAGATTTTATCAATGCTGGCATTGGTCAGTTTGGTTCAGGCTGGGCGTGGCTTGCGATTAAAGATGGCCGCTTAGAAGTGATGAAAACAGCCAACGGCGAAAACCCGCTTATGCATGGTGGTAAACCTATCCTTGGCTGCGATGTTTGGGAGCATTCCTATTACATAGACTACCGCAATGCGCGCCCAAAATATCTCGAAGCGTTCTGGGATAATCTGATCAACTGGGAATACGTTGAACAGATGGTGAGTGCGCAGTCTTAATAAACTGCAACGCGCCAATTAGTTGCAAAAAACCGCGCAAGCCTGAATGGTCTGCGCGGTTTTTTTGGTTTCAACTGCGTCGCACATTGTGCCGTGACAGCGCGCGTGTAGAACAAGCTCGTTAGCGTCTACCGCCCAACGAATTCATAATCGTGCGTTTAATCGTCGACGCGATGGTGCGTGAAATGGAGCGCTGCAATTCGCGGCCAATCATACCACCCATGCCTTGACGCCGGCGACCACGACTACGACGACGAGATTTTGGTTTAGGACCACCCATGATGACGTCGGCCCAACTGCCGCCACCTGCATCGGCTTCAGCTTCTTCGCCACGTTCTTTGGCTTCACGCGCAGCTTGTTCGGCCGCTGCTTTGGCAGCTGCATCCGTGCGCTTTTTCAAAATTTCATGGGCGCTTTCGCGGTCAATGACATCCTCATACTTGCCATAGTACGGAGAGTACTCAATCACACCGCGACGCTCATCTGACGTCAAAGGTCCGATTTGACTTTCGGGTGGACGGATTAAAGTCCGCTGCACCATCGACGGTTCGCCCTTATTTTCAAGCATTGAGACGAGTGCTTCACCCACCTCAAGTTCCTTGATGACCTTCTCGGTATCCAGATCAGGGTTTTGTCGGAATGTGGTGGCAGCGGCGCGCACTGCTTTTTGTTCACGTGGGGTATAGGCCCGCAAGGCGTGTTGGATACGGTTACCAAGCTGAGCTGATACTGTATCTGGCACATCAAGCGGGTTCTGGGTGATAAAGTAAACGCCAACGCCCTTGGAACGAATGAGCCGCGCAATCTGTTCAATCTGATCCAGCAGCGCGCCCGGCGCACTATCAAACAACAAGTGGGCTTCGTCAAAGAAGTACACCAGCTTGGGTTTGTCTTGATCGCCCACTTCCGGCATCGTCTGCCATAACCGGGTCAGCATCCACAATAGGAACGTTGCATAAAGGCGAGGTTTCTGCATCAACTGGTCGGCAGCCAATACATTGATGACGCCACGCCCATCAGGCGCTAAGCGCATGAAGTCTTGAATATCAAGTGCGGGCTCACCAAAGAAGCGGTCACCGCCCTGATCTTCGAGCACCAACAGACGACGTTGAATAGCGCCGACAGAAGCCGTTGCCACGTTGCCATACTTGGTGCCGATTTCTTTTGAGCGCTCAGCAATATTGACGATCAATGAACGCAAATCCTTCATATCCAGGATCGGCATCTTTTCATCTGCCGCCACGCGAAAGGCAATGTTCAAAACGCCTTCCTGCACTTCATTGAGTTCCAACATACGCGCAAGCAACAATGGGCCCATGTCCAAAGGCGTTGCACGAATGGGATGGCCAAGATCGCCAAACACATCCCAGAACACGCACGGGTAAGCACGGTATTGAAAGTCATTTTCAAGACCGACAACTTTTGCGCGTTTGGCGATGAAGCCTTTTTCTTTACCAACCGCAGCAAGGCCACACAGGTCGCCTTTGATATCAGCGGCAAACACCGGCACACCTGCAGCAGAGAATCCTTCTGCCAGGTTCTGCAAGGTGACGGTCTTACCAGTACCGGTTGCGCCGGTGATAAGCCCATGTCGATTGGCAAGTTTGAGTCGCAGATATTCCGGCTTTGTGCTCTTACCGATGAAGATCTTGTCGTCCTGAAGCACGGACTCGGTCATGTGTCCCATCCCTTCGCCCGAAGGCGTCATTTACCCTTAAGCCCGAAGGCTGTGCTGGCGTGGCCCGCAGGTGCCATGCCTCGTCGGGCAGGAATCACCCGATTCCCCCCTCAATGCACCCAAGTTTTGCCATGCCCCTGCTGGATTGCCCAGCAAGTATGGGGATAACTGTTTGGGGCCGTTAAAACTGTCCTTTGTCCAGTTTTCCGCAGCCACCCCGCAGCCACCTCCATGACATTTAACCCGCGACACTACTCGTCCTTTTTCTGCGTGCGTTAACGCCCTCAAGACCCTATAAAAAACGAGTAATCGGACTTTCAAAGACCTGAGGCATTTCGGACCCTAATGACTGACACTTCCGCAACACCGACCACCGCACTCAAGGCGCTGGCCAGCGCCTTCGAGGGCACCGACCGCACCGCATGGCGGGACTTAGTTGAAAAGGCACTGAAAGGTGCTGCTTTCGAAAAGCGCATGGTGGCCACAACGACTGATGGCATTCGTATCGAACCGATTTACGCCCGCGATAAAAATCAGGCCGCAGATGCTTCTCCAGGTGAAGCCCCGTATACACGCGGCACCAAGAGTGACGTTGAAGGACTCGGTTGGCAAATTCACCAACTCGTGACGGACGCCGATCCTCAAAGCGCCAACCGCACCCTACTTGACGAGTTGGAAGAGGGTAGTAATGGCATCGTGTTGCAAGTAGCAAGTCCTGGCGTGCCGGGCGTCAAGCTCACCTCAAGTGCAGATGTTATCAGCGCACTCACTGGCGCCTATCTCGATTACGCACCAATCCAAATCAAAGCCGGTCTCAATGACATTGCGACGGCCAAACTGGTGCTCGCCGCCCTTCCTGGCCTTGGCACAGATCAACAAAAAGTTTGTGCGCATCTCAATATGGACCCGATTGGCAACTGGGCGCGTTCGGGGCAACTGGATGAGGGCTTGGACGCTGCACTCAAATCAGCGATCACAATCGCGAATGACGCCCATGCGACGGCGCCAAAAATGCGCACGATCCATGTCGATGCGACCATACCTCATGAAGCAGGTGCCAGTGAGGGCCAGGAACTTGCCTTCGCTGCCAGTAGCCTGGTTGCCTATCTCAAGGCATTCGAACACGCAGATGTTTCCCCAACAGATGCATTTGCACAAATCGCCTTCACGTTCGCAACCGACGATGACATCTTCACCTCGTTAGCAAAGCTGCGCGCCGCACGCCGCATCATCTGCCGTATCGGGGACGTATCCGGCGTTGACAAAGATACACTAACAACGCTGCATATCACGGCACGCACATCCGAACGCATGCTCGCCAAGCGCGACCCGTGGACCAACATACTGCGCACGACCGTTGCCTGCGCAGCGGCCGCCTTTGCAGGCAGTGAAGCCATCACCGTTCACCCGTTTACATGGACCCTTGGCCAACCGGACCTATTTACACGCCGTATCGCGCGCAATACACAGATTGTGTGTCAGGAAGAAGCGTCCTTGGGCCGTGTTATCGATCCAGCTGGCGGCTCTTGGTATGTTGAAAAACTCACCAGTGATTTAGCCGAGGTTGCTTGGCGCAAATTTCAAGATATTGAACGCCAAGGGGGCTTAGTTGCAGCGCTGAAGGCAGGCACTCTGCAAAGCGAGATCGCTGACGTGCGCACTAAACGCGATGTCGACATCGCCAGACGCAAAATTGCACTGACCGGTGTTTCTGAGTTCCCAATTCTCGGTGATGATGGAGTGACGACTGAACCATGGCCTGCAACAAAGACCACATCAGCCAAAGAGGATATCACACCGCTACGCCCACACCGCTTTGCCCAAGCCTATGAGGCATTGCGCGATGATGCTGATCGTCTTGCTCAATCAAACGGCACTGCACCGCAAATTTTCCTGGCCAACATTGGGCAGATTGCCGATCACAACGCACGCTCAACCTGGATAAAAAACCTTCTGGCAGCCGGCGGCATTGAAGCTTTGACAAACGATGGTTTCAAAAATGCCGATGCCGCTGTTGGTGCGTTTAAAAGTTCCGGTGCCAAAGCCGCATGTATTTGTTCCTCTGATGCCCTTTATGCGAATCACGCAGAAGCAACCGCTAAAGCACTCAAGGCGGCAGGAGCAAACCTTATTTTAATGGCGGGCAAACCCGGCGACGCGGAAGCCACCTACAAACACGCAGGCGTTGACCAATTCCTGTATGCGGGCCTCAACGTCGTCTCCACGCTTCAAGACCTGCTGAAGAAAACAGGATAAATGACAACCAACACCCGCACCGAGCACTGACAAAGCACTTCAAATACAGTTTGCTCACCTGCACTTATGACGAACGAAAGCGATGTGAAGAGCCCATGACGACTTTACCAGATTTTACCGAGGTTCCTCTCGCCAGCACAGAGGCTTCATCCCGTGCTGTGGCTCAGAGCCCGCCCAATGGCTCAAACTGGACGACGCCAGAAGGCATTCAAGTAAAACCGAGTTACACTGGCGCAGATAGCAACGGCCTGGACTATCTGGAAACTTGGCCCGGCATCGCCCCCTATTTGCGTGGTCCTTACCCGACCATGTATGTCACCAAACCATGGACCATTCGCCAATACGCCGGATTTTCAACGGCTGAAGATTCCAATGCCTTTTATCGGCGCAACATTGCAGCTGGCCAAAAAGGTCTCTCTGTTGCTTTTGATCTCGCCACGCACCGTGGCTATGACAGTGATCATCCGCGTGTCAAAGGCGATGTCGGCATGGCTGGTGTCGCCATCGATTCCATCTACGACATGCGCACCCTGTTTGACGCTATTCCGTTGCAGGACATGACCGTCTCGATGACCATGAACGGTGCCGTGTTGCCGATCCTCGCTTTGTTCATCGTTGCAGGCGAAGAACAAGGCGTCCCACCGGAAAAGCTTGCCGGCACAATTCAGAATGACATTCTGAAAGAGTTTATGGTGCGCAACACCTACATTTATCCGCCCGCGCCTTCGATGCGCATTGTCTCGGATATCTTCGCTTACACATCAACCAACATGCCAAAGTTCAATTCAATTTCAATTTCCGGCTATCACATGCAGGAAGCCGGTGCGACGGCCGACCTGGAACTTGCCTACACACTGGCTGATGGCATTGAGTATGCGCGTGCTGGCGTTGAAGCTGGCCTTGATATCGATAAGTTTGCACCACGCTTATCGTTCTTCTGGGCCATCGGCATGAATTTCTATACAGAAATCGCCAAGATGCGCGCGGCGCGCATGTTATGGGCCAAACTCATCAAGGAGGAGTTTAGTCCAAAGGATCCACGCTCGCTTTCTCTGCGCACCCATAGCCAGACCTCAGGCTGGTCGCTGACCGCACAGGACATCTTCAACAACGCTGTTAGGACGTGTGTTGAGGCCATGGCGGCCACACAGGGACACACCCAGTCCCTGCATACCAACGGGCTTGATGAAGCGATTGCACTGCCGACAGACTTTTCCGCACGCATCGCCCGCAACACACAGCTTTTGCTGCAACAAGAAACCGGCACCAGCCGCGTGATTGACCCGTGGGGCGGCAGCCACTTTATCGAGCGTCTGACCTACGAACTGGCAGAAAAAGCCCAGCTGCATATGCGCGAAATTGAAGAGCTCGGTGGCATGGCCAAGGCCATTGCTGCTGGTATTCCGAAGATGCGCATTGAGGAAGCCGCAGCCCGTACACAAGCCCGCATCGACTCCGGTACGCAAACGATCGTTGGCGTCAATAAGTTCCGCATCAACGATGAAGCCGATATTGAACTCTTGAAAGTCGACAATCAGTCCGTGCGCAATCAACAACTCGCCAAACTTGAGCGTCTGCGCGCCGAGCGCGATGAGGAGAAGGCGCAAGCAGCGCTTACCGCGCTCACCAATGGTGCGGCCAGCGATGGCAATCTGCTTGATCTCTGCGTGAAAGCCGCCCGGACCATGGCAACGGTTGGTGAAATGTCGGACGCCATGGAATCTGTGTTCACACGTCACCGCGCCGAAATTCGAACCATCTCAGGCGTTTACAGATCGGAGGCTGGCAACATGAACAGCAATGTGCAACGGGTTCAGAGCCTGGTCGAAGCGTTCGACAAAAACGATGGCCGCCGGCCCCGCATTCTGATCGCCAAAATGGGCCAGGATGGTCATGACCGCGGTCAAAAAGTCATCGCATCAGCGTTTGCAGACCTCGGGTTCGACGTCGATATCGGGCCTCTGTTTGCAACGCCGGAGGAAGCCGCCCGCCAAGCGGTTGAAAATGATGTCCACATCATTGGTGTGTCGTCTCTGACCGCAGGCCACTTGACGTTGGTACCTGATTTGAAAGCTGCTCTTAAAGCCGAAGGCCGCGATGACATCATGATTGTTGTTGGCGGTGTGATCCCACCCTCAGACCATGACGCCTTGCACAAAGCTGGTGCCCAAGCCGTGTTCGGCCCCGGCACCAACATCCCGGAAGCGGCGGCCAAACTGATCGAAGAGCTCAGTCAAAAATTGGGCTATGCAAAAGATGCCGCTGAGTAGGTGTTAATCTGGTCGGGCAAGGAAGCCGTTGGTTCGCTCAAAAAACCTGAAAAGCTTTTCTTCGATGCCATGAAGGCATCACAAGTGGACCTTTACCCCCAAAAGCTCCCGAAGTTAGGGTATAAGTTGCTCAATCGTGAGCGTCCGCCGTCTGCATCGGCTCAGCTTTTCTGAGCATACCGCCAGGGCAGCAGGTCGTCGATGCGGGTGAAAACATCGCTCAACCAAGCTTGCGGATCGACGCCGTTGAGTTTGGCCGTCTCAATCAGCGCGTAGGCAATGGCAGCAGATTTTTCGCCCCGGTCCGAGCCCATGAACAGGTAGTTTTTGCGCCCGATCGCTATGCTGCGCATGCCGCGTTCGGCGGCGTTGTTGTCGATGCTGAGACGGCCATCTCCGAGATAGGGCCGCAGCCGTTTGAGACGCGTCAGGCCATAGCGGATTGCACCAGCCAAGGCCGACTTACCCGAGATCTGTGTCAGCTGGGCATGCAGCCAAGTTTCAAGGTCGTCGATGAGCGGTGCCGCCGGTTCTTGTCTGGCGAATTTGCGTTGATCGGGAGGTTTGCCACGGATGCTGGCTTCTATTTTGTAGAGCGTTGCAATCCGTTGCAGAGCTTCTTTGGCAATCCCCGATCCTTGCGCCGCGTGGATGTCAAAGAAGCTTTGCAACGGATATGAGCAAGACAAGCCACTTCTTTGACGTTGCCGCGCCGATAGAGCTCCTCAAAGCCTGCATAGCCATCGGCATGCAGCCAACCTGAGAAGTCGATGCCTGTCCCCCGTCATATAAATTGGAACAGATTGGCGCCTGATTTAACGGAGTATCGGGCTCATCTGTTTGGTTAGATTAAGCGGCCGCCTTGCGGTATTGTAAGCGCGTACAAGGCAACGGTCAGAAACCGACAAAAAGTTTGTGATCGCGTCATGCTGCTGCCCTCCAAGCAGCGTGAATGTTCAGGTCATGCGTTATCATACACATGCGCGCGCCATCAGGCGCGAGTCCCCCTAACAATCCGCTTAGAAGATCAAAACTCATCCCTGAAAACTCCATTCGCCGTCTGCTGGATTAAAAAATGGTTTGAAATATACTGATACGTTTGTCTTGGGACGCTCCTCAGAAGCGACTCGATGCCAAGCCTGCTCAAAGTCGAACCCAACTTTTCGCAGGTTGATCTAGGACAAAATGCGCTGTGCCGTTTGTCGAATAACAAAAAACAACTCAAAACGATCAGCCGCCTGAATCCAATTTTGGATTTGGGCGGTTTTCTCTTTTAATCAACTTTGCCAATCGCTCAGCCGGAGTTTGGTTCCGCCGAGTTCTTGAAAGGTCTTTTGACGACAGGTCAGCACAATCAGCTGAATGTCGTTAGCCGCCAATGCAAGCGCCTCGAACATACGCGCAATGCGTTCATCATCGGAATAAACCAGGGCATCATCCAGAATAACCGGCATGCGCCGCCCTTTGCGAGCCATCAATCTGGCAAAGGCCAGGCGGGTAAGCACGGCTATCTGCTCGCGCGTGCCGCCACTGAGGTGGGCAAAGGACTCTACCAATCCATCACGCATGATTTGATCGGGCGCAAAGTTAGAGCCAAACTTGAGTTCGCTTTCCGGCATGACCTGATGCAACAGCGGTTGAAGTTCTTCCATAACTGGCGCGAAGAATTGATCCTGCTGTTCTGCCTCGACCTTTTCGAGCGTCTCAATCAACATTTCGAGCGCACGTTTTTCGCTCTCAAGTGCTGCAATCACATCCTCAATGCGCGAAAGTGAACCTCGCGATTCAGCCAGCTTTTCACCAACACCGTCTCGGTCGATCTCACTAAGCTTTCCAAGCAAAGCACCAGTTTGATGTTGCAGGTCAACAATCTGTTGCCCGTCTATTATAGCCGCCTCTTGCAAGCGCACTTTTTCGGCCTCTAAGCCTTCAAGACCTGCGGCTTGTTGTTGAAGCTTGCTTCTCTCTGACGCTTTTTTTGTCAGTTCTTTTCTTGCGCTCGCCAGCACCTTCGACAATTCAAGTCGCTGGCGTTCCCATGTGTCATCGGCGCCAAAACGTTGGCGCACCGTTTCGATTTGGTTTTGCAATCTTACCTCGCCGGCTTTGAGCCCACTCAACACCTGCTCAGTAGAACGGACCACATTCTCAGCGTCGTGACGTTCCTGGCGGCGCACCTCCAGCGCCTCTTCACAAACACGCAGTTTTGCTTCAGCCTCGTCCTCACCGAGTGATAATGCATCCACATCCACCGCCTTAGCCACCAGTTGTGACAGCTCAGCACAGTCCTCTTTTAGCTTTTGCACGCCCTCAGGCGCTATGCGCTGCAACTCAGCTTGTCTTGTTTTAGCCTCCGCCTGCGCTTGTGTCTTTTTCTCCAGGGCATCGCGGGCCTTTGCCATTGACGTCACCCCAAATTTTGACAGCGCCTGAGTGAACGCATCCCGAGCTGCCTTTGCCGCACGCTCCGCGCGTGCCTGTTCTGCACCTGCGCCCGCATCAATGGTGATACGCCCCACCGTTTCCACATCAAGTATGAGACGACCATCGACGGGCCGCTCCTCGTTGTCGCCCAACACATTTCCGTCAATTCGAACCCTGTTTTGAGCGTCCTGCGCATAAGAGACAGAAACCTTTGCCTGCCCGGCCGTTCGGCGCGCATCAGCCCGATCGGCGACCAGTCGAAGTTTTTCTATGTTTTCTAACGCTGCTCGATCTAACGCGATCGCGTCGCCTACCTTGATGGCCTCTGCATACGCCTCGCTAACGGCTTCAGCCGCTTTCAATTTTGATGTCGCCGTCTGCAGCCGGGCTTGAGCGGCGCGTTCCTTTTCTGCCCGTCGCACAGCCTCACGTTCTGCTTTAGCCGCGCGTGTGTCGGTCTTCTGCTTGTCTTCAGCTGCAACACTCGCAACGTAGTGCTGTCTATGTTTTTTAAGTGTCTCTTCGTGAGCATTAATGGTTTTGGCCAGCACGCCTACTTCTTGGATATCAGAACGCGCTTGCGTTTGCGCCTGTTCCAGATCTTTCAGGGTTTTGCCGTCCGTCAATAGAGCTTGCTCAGTGAGGTGTATTTCTCTATCGAGACTTTCCAACCGCGCGCTCATTTGCTGGGCACTTAGCCACTTTTCTGTTGCAGCTTTGAGTGCATTTTGACGGTCGCCAGCCCGCTGAGGGTCCTCCAGTTGGGCAAGTTCGCTCTGTTGGCGCGTCAGCTCTCCTCGCGTCGTTTCTGCGTCTTGAACGCGTGCTTCGTAACCAGCGTTTGTCGTTGTAAGATCATCTCTGGCCTTCAGTGCGTCGCGATAGCGTCCTTTTGGCTGCCGGTTCTTCTCCGTGATCATCTGCATCAACTGTGCGTTGGCACGAGACAAGACCGCGCGCACGCGGGCACCCCCGGTTACCTCGCTGACAGTTTGCTCAATCAATCCAGAGAGGAGTGCACCAGAAGTCTCTGTCGCCACTGGTTGGTTGAGTGATTTCCCCTGCTCCACCCATAACAACCCTGTCGGGCCGTCATCCACTTTGTCCGCACCAAGAACGTGAGACACCCAATCTTGCACATCATCACCTGATGCAATCGCTTGACCCGTTGCCAGATCAATCACAGATGCGGTTGCACGCGACAAAAACCGTTTGTGCAATCGAAAACTGCCGCGCTCTGTTTCGATGTCAACTTCAACGGTCGGACCGCCCTTGGCGTCATAGGGGCGCAAAGCCTCAATGCGCGCGTTGCGGCGATTGTGTTTTTCAAAGAGCACGACGCGCAAAGCTTCAAACAGCGTCGACTTGCCAAATTCATTTTCCGCAGCAAGTATATTTAGGCCATCGCCCAGACCTTCGATTGCCTTGCCTACAGAACTAAAGCCTTTGACGTCCCTGACACGGATGGCGCGAAGCTTCATGGGCCCGCCTCGCGTGACCCATCGGCGGCAAACGCAAATAACAGTGCCAGCGCATTGCGTGCGTCGTGTTGTTCATCTTGCGACCCGGTCTTATCTTGGGAACGCGCAAGTAAGTCCTCGCCTGCTGCGCGCAGGGAACCCGCATGATCAAGCCGATCCAGGTCAGCTGTCTCAATAAGTGTTTTTAGATCCGTCTGTCGAACCTGAAGATAGGCCAACGCATCTTGACGGTTGGCAATTTCGTTGCGCAGGGCAGCGGCGGCTTCAGCCTGGAGGTGCCCTTGGAGCGTCACTTGCAGCAACGTTTTTTGCGCTGACGCGGTGCCCTGAAGCGCACCACTAAAAATGTCCCTAGGCGCCATGCCTGGACTGACAGCAACATCTGCTTTCAGCCACGTAAATTCCAAAGTTTCAAGTGGAACCACTTTGGGCAGCGCGCCAGCCCGTTCAATCGTAACACTGAGACACCAGCCCGGCTCATTGCGCGGAAACTGGTCTGGTTCCGGCGTGCCGGAATACCACGTACGATCACCGATCTGTTTTTTGCCGTGCCAGTCGCCAAGTGCCAGATAGTCCAAACGTGCAGACTGAGCGCGTGTTGCTGCAATAACATCCGTGGCCTCCCCACTATCACCAAATCCAACAACGCTGCCATGGGCCAAACCAATCCGGATAGCACCCTCCGGCGTGGTGCATGCGTCCATCCACTCGGTAAGATCGCAACCTGCGTCTTTGCTGAGGAGCGGAGCGGGTAAAACAAAAACGTTCTCATTGATGGCGATCGCTTCAGGGCGCAATAACAGACGCACATTGGCCGGTATTTTTTGCGTAGACTGCAGGCGATGCCAAAGCCCATTGGGCCGTGCCGGATCATGATTGCCAGGCAACAGCCACCACGTCACGTCCGACGCCTGGCTAAGGCGTTCTAAAGTATTGTGAAGCGTTTTGTCGGACGGATTTTCCTGATCCCAGATATCACCCCCAACCAGCACATGACTTGCTGCCTCAGCGCGCGCGTGTGCCGCAATCCGGTCAATGGCGTTGAGACGCGCTAGGCGCAACTGCGCACCAAGCTCAGGATCAAATCGCCCGAACGTCTTGCCAATCTGCCAATCCGCTGTGTGAATAAAAGTAATCGCCATCTTGTGCAGGACCATGTTGGCAAATTGCCCTGAATTCAAGGCACAGCATGTCCTGACCTGGGCTTGTCGACAGCATTTTAAACAACACTGAGTGGCAGGTGCACGAACTCAGGCCCTTAGCGACGCGCAATCCATTAAGTTGCACAGGTCGCACAAGACAGGCTTGAACTAAAGGGCACGACCTAGAAAAACAATCGTGTGGTCATTCCAGTCCGTCCGCGCCACTTCCTCAAATCCAGACCGGTTGTAAAACCCAACATTACGCGTGCCGTCCCCAGTGACAACATGCACGCCCGGCACCTCTTGCTGGCGAGCATCGTGAATAAATGCCTCGATCAAGCAGCGCCCAAGCCCGTGCCCACGAACGTGCTCTGCCAAATTGACATGCAATTGGGCGGGGAACGCGCGCGTGTGGGACTTGAAAACTTGAAAATAGCCGAGGTCTGAAAACCGTTGCCCAAGTGCTGGATCTTCTAGTGCGCCGACAAGATAGCCGACGACGTTGTCAGGCCCGACCGGGTCAGCCTGATTTTCCACGAGCGCCACGTAGGCCCATTGCGGATCCTGGTCCAGATAACGACCGAGCCAACGTTCACGAAAAGCCACCCGCGCCTCATCGCTTTCAAATGTCTGGGTGCCACTGGTTGCAAAAAAAACCGCTTCAATGCCAGGCCTCAGTGCCTCAGCATTTGGCAGCCCTGCCAAGCGGTGAATAGTGACCGTGTGACCCGATTGATCTGATTTGCCCAGTTGACCTGATTTGCCCAGTTGACCTGATTTGCCCGATTGACCCGATTTGCCCGGTTGACCTGATTTGCCCGATTGACCCGATTTGCCCGGTTGACCTGATTTGCCCGATTGACCCGATTTGCCCGATTTGGTTGTCTTCGATATGTGCACGTTTTCAACGGCTCCGATCCTGTGGTGATGCGGACTATGATGACAGCAAAGCCAGTTGAAAAGAAGTCCACCCACTCCTTCCGAACGGACCACTCAACGAAACGCGCACAAAAAAATGGAGGCTGGCCCTCGTGACCAGCCTCCATAATTTTTCGAACAGTAATCGGAGCCCTAGAGCGTCGCGCCTTTATCTCGTGCCAGCGAAGCTGTTTGCGCGACGCTTTATCTCATGACTCTATTCCATAACTGGCGATCAACTTATCTACTCAAAGTCGAACCCAACTTTTCGCAGGTTGATCTAGTATTGGCCACCAAACTTGCAGCGCTTATACTGGTGCCACCAATAAGGATTGCCTGTATAGCGGTAGCGACGTTTCAGATATCTGCAACTGCGTCCACTATAATAAACGGATCTACCGTAGTTATACCGGTGCCGCGACCGATAAAAGCGACGACGGGAGTAAATTCCACGGTTAAACCTGCGTCCACGGAACCCACGCCTGAGACCGAGCCTGAGACCGAGCCTCAGACCACCAAATCGGCGACCTCTAAAACCACGGCCACGGAAGCCACGGCGAAAACCACGACCTCTAAAGCCACGGAAGCCTCGGCCCCTGCGTCCGACATTGTGTTTCAGGTCCATCTGTTCCACAGCAGGCTTTGCAACTGGCATCGCTTCAGCCTGTTTTGTACTCGCAGGTACGAGTAGCGTGACAGCCAACACTGTGGCCGCCACTACACCTGACTTCAACATGGTTTGGTCCTCCTCACCATCACAGCACGTTGTTATGTTTTCCCGGCGTGCTGTTGGCCTAGCAGGCAGTTCTTGTGCGTTCAGAACCACCGCTTTAACTTGGCCGTGCGTCAGTGGTGACACATCAATGCCAAGTTGTCGACCGCATGGAGAAGAATGTGGCGGTGATCACAGCAAAATGAAGGCGTGAAAAACGCACAGTGAACGGTTGAGTTTTGGCCCAATTGAGCACTGTCGGCACACACTTCTCAGTGCGCCGCACCATTCAAGACGGGTGCGTTCACTCTTTTGAGTAGAAACTGTTTTAGCGCACCATGGAATGTTGAAAAGCAACGGGACCGGGTGCTTGGATCAGTGTCGCTGGCTGGAAAGCACCATGATCGGATGTCTGTTCAGATGTCTTTGCATGACGATCATCTTCCAACCATGACACGCGACCATAATTTGGACTGTAGGGCTCGTTTGGATCGTCTGCCTCAGGCTTACGCATCACCAACGGCGGCTGTTGCGCTTCGCGGCCATCATCTTCCATATCCACGTCCGCGTATACCTTTGCAGGTTGGCGCGCGACATCTGGCGACACATGGTGTGGTTTGATCATCACGACGTCTGGAGAGTGTTTTTGAGCGCAGCCCGACGTGACGAACGCCAGGACCGGCGCAATCAGGAGCGCCACAAAAAAACGAACCATCTTCTGTCGCCTAAATTGAACTCTAGGCAAAGCCAGAGCACTACCTTCAGCTCTCGGCGAGCTGGCACGCAAACCAAACATTGAACACGCCTTTCACATACGCAAACGTGCTCTATTGAGGCATGAAGGGTATTAATAACCCGCTAACGGGCGTCTGATTTTAGCTCACTTTTGGGGCCAGCCCTTAATTATGCCCCCCCCCACAGGCATGCGAGCAGCATCTCAAGCCACGCTGTCGCGAACCTAGGGAAACCTGCGAAACGTTAGAACGCGACATTGAGCAGATAAGTTGATCGCCAATCATGGGATAGAGCGTTGAGATAGAGCGTCGCGCAAACAGCTTGGCTGGTACGAGATAAAGGCGCGACGCTCTAAGGTCTCAGATGTGTGATAGCATTGGCGTAGTACTTTAAGATCACCAACTCGTCGGGATTAACCTGATAGCGCTCCAACTTGTCAGTGATTAAATGGCGCAGCGTCAACATTCGCAAGCCAACATTAATCGCATAGTCACGATCCTCTCTAGGGATGTGAACATAAGCACCAGATGCCTCCAGTTCTGACATCAAGCGAAACACTTCACCTTTGACTTCAAACAAAGTGAGGGGTCGCGGCGCTTCAAGCAAAACTGTTGCAACAAGAGATACTGGAAGGGCTGGGATCACATCGCCAACTGCCTTCATTAAGTGATCACCCAATTTCTCAATTTCATGAGTGCGCGTGTCGTGTGGCACGGTTCTGAGATCAATACCTGTATTAGCAAGATAGTCGCGCAAGGACACCGGTGTGCCAAAACTAACGCAGGCATAGCCAAACCGATGCCAGTGACCGGTGACGCGCAACCAAAGTTGATGGCCTATAAAGCGCAGAAAAATGAGAGGACTGGGTCTAAACTTAGGCTTTACGTCGTCGGTTTTGCCCGCCTGTTGCGTCAGAATACGGTCTTCCAAAACGCGGTCATAGTTGACCCCTACGGGGATAAACACCACGTCGCGTCCAGAGTGAGGATCAAAGCCCTGCACCATATAGCTCAAAAGCCCAAGCTTTGGTGTGCGCAAAGCACCATCGCGCGACAAACCACCTTCTGGGAAAACGGCTTGCACCACACCGGCGCGGGTTGCCATCTCAACATAGCGCGCCAAAATCTTACGGTAGAGCACGTTGCCTGAATCGCGACGGACAAAATAAGCACCCATTGATCGGATGAGGCTGCGCAATAAGAACACCTGCGCCCACTCCCCAACCGCATAGCTTAGCGCTGACGATTGTGCCGCAACATAGGTCACCAACACATAATCCATGTTCGAACGATGATTGATAACGAACACGACGGAGGATTGCGGTGAAATATTTTCAATGGCCTCTTCGCTGGCGATACCAATGCGCACGCGGTACAGCAACTCAGAAATAGCGCGTGCAAACCGCGTGCCCACTTTGAAGTAGGCATAGGCCGAAAATGAAGGGACGGTTTCACGGGCATAGCGCTTGGCTTTTTCCATCGCTACTTCGCGCGGAATATTGTTCTCGGCTGCAAACGTTTCTGCCGCCGTGATCACCTGCGGATCAAAAAGCAACTGATCAATCAGCACCTGGCGCTTGGTCAGCTTGAAAGGTTGGATACGCAAGCGCAATCGTGTGTTGAGTTCATCAATCGCGCGGTTGGCCCGGCGCCTCAGTGCCCAGCGCACACTCGGCACCAACAGGCGATCCAGGACCGCAATGCTAGCCAGCAACAATATGAGAATGAGGCCCCAAACCGGCAGTGTAACCGTTGTCTCCATGTCTCACTCACCACCACAAGCCCTGCAAATGCAGATTAACGCCTTGAAATCAATTGGTATGGTAAACAAATGACAGCGTGACCGCCACCATTCATCACTTTCTTTCAGCTTTTCCAGATCCTGACATCCATGTCATCGCCAAAGCAGCCCGCCCCCCATCACTCTTTGACTGCATGGACCAAGCGCCTTTCGCGACGCACCGCGACCGGCCCTTGGTTTGATCCGATCGCGCTTTATGCCTTGAAGCGGTGGATGTTTCCGCTGTCGCGCATGTGGGCGAGCGCAAATGTTTCGGGTGGTGATGTTGCCCGTTTTCTGGACCAGGTTCCGATCAACCGGGCCAAGCTTGATCATGTCCGTATTGAGGATGCACTTGAGCTTACCGATGAAGCACGCACAGTAGCTGAGGCAATGGATGCCGAATGGAACCGTGTCTTTTTTGGTGATGCTGAAACTAGCAACTCGCAACGTCGCCTCCTGGAGCGCGCACGCCGCGGTCGCCGACATGCGTTTTATGCCACGCGTCGGCATTTTCGTTTCTTAAGAACAAACGACATCCCTCTTGCCAAACAGCTGATAGAAACACCGCAACAAGCCGGTGCCTGCCACGGGGATCTGATCGCAGGAAAGACGACGCTTGCACCTGCGCCAGATCCGATGCCAAAAATCGAAATGTCTCAGACAATTTCTCGCGCCAAGGTGACGGAGCAATGGCTGCGCTTTCCATCGCCGTCGCCTGTCATGAATGACCAGGTCACAGCCCATGTCTACGCACCTGTTGGCGTTGCAAACCCTCCAACGTTGATTTTCGGCCATGGCATCTGCGTCGAACCGGAACATTGGCGTGGACTGTTGGATGAAGTTGCAACCCTCGTTGCAGGTGGTATCCGCGTTATTCGCCCTGAAGCACCGTGGCATGGCTACCGAACGCCTAAGGGATACTATGGCGGCGAACGCCTGATTGAAGTGTTCCCGTCTGCACCGATTGATGGGTTTTCTGCCGCCCTTCAGGAGTGGGCTGTGCTTGCAGATTGGGCCAAACAGACCTCAAGCGGGCCCCTTGCATTTGGCGGCACAAGCCTTGGTGCGTTGATGGCACAGCGCGCAGCTGATGAAAGCCAGACATGGCCAGCCCGTCTTACCCCTGACGCCCTTTTTCTGGTGACCCATTCCGGCAATCTGCTGGAGACCATTATGGAAGGCGATCTGACCCGCCTTTGGGGAGACCCTGAAGTGGCTCAATCTCTGGGATGGGATGAAGAACTGGCAGAGCGTTACTTCGGTCTAGTCAACCCAGGGCCTTACACACGTGTGCCAGGAAAAAATATTGTTTCAGTGCTCGGCAATCGCGATCGCGTCACTCCGTTTGCAAGTGGCAAACAGCTGCTTGATCGCTGGGCCGTTCCGGACACCAATCGTTTCATTTGGTGGCGCGGCCACTTCTCCATTCCCATATCGTTGATTCACCAGCCCGAACCCGTGCAACATTTTTGCAAAATCATGCACCAGCTTTAACCAACTGACATCTCAGCAGCAGCTGCCTTATAGCGTGTCTCCCAAAAGTGAAAACCGATTTTAGGATTAGGATAAAGACACGCAAAATAGCGGCATAGAGCACGGAGGAGGTTCTAATTAAAGCGGATGTGATCTAGACGTCGAAATTAAAAAATGTGTCCGCATCGGCGTGTACAATTGGAAATGTTTTGCCGCCACTGACAACAGCAAAACTGTCATCAGTTGATCCTTCACAAACCTCGACGAGCTCAACCAAATCGAAGTAGACCGCACGTGTGAGCCGAGCATAAAGACGACCGCGCACGCGCAGGTACGGTTTCAGACCACCGCTACTCTCCTCTCCGCGAAACAGCAAAGGATGGTCCGGTCCAGCCACGACGACATCATCAACATTGGTACGAAAGGTGAGGCGCTGATCTGCGCCCGCCCCGTCGACCTGCATCTCAAGGGCCAGGAACGGTGCATCGGCCACCTTAACGGCGACTTTTTCCACCGGAGTTACAAGATAGTGTTTGCCGTCTTTTTCGCAGCGCAACACACTCGAGAAAAGCTCGGCCAGTGCCGACCGGGTAATAGCGCTATTTTGATAGTGCCAATCACCCCGGGCATCAATTTCAAGGCCAATGTCCCCACAATAGGGTGGATCCCATTGTTCCACAGGAGCCGCAGTTCGGCTTGAGGCTTGGCGTATGAGGTCGCCAAGGCCCTGGATCCGGCTCGCATCAGTCGCTGGCATGGGCTAAAACTCCTGACAGTGATTGCGTCACCGATAGTGGGCAAAACGGCAAATGCCTACGTAGCACTCTTACAGAGTGTTAACTTGACCCAGATCATGTCTCGGCGGACCACTGTCACCAGCATAATTGCACCATGTTCAGGCCTGAAAGAACCATAAAACCACTGAAGGGCGAATTCATCTCATGACATCTGTGACCCAAGCAAGCGAGACCATCGTTCCTGAGCTTGAGGCGGCCTCTGAGCGTATTCAAAAAGCGCACAAAGCGGCCGCCACAGTAATCTTTGGCCAAGACGAGGTTATCGAACGCACGTTGATCACGATTTTGTCTGGCGGACATGCGCTGTTGATTGGTGTACCGGGTCTTGCAAAGACACTGCTTGTTGACACCTTGGGTACGGTTTTGGGCCTTGATGCCAAACGTATCCAGTTTACGCCAGACTTGATGCCGTCAGATATTATCGGTGCTGAGGTCCTCGAAGACACACCAGGCGAACGCCGCTCCTTCCGGTTCATCAAAGGTCCGATTTTTACCCAGCTGTTGATGGCCGATGAGATCAACCGCGCCAGCCCGAAAACACAGTCGGCTCTGTTGCAGGCTATGCAGGAGCATCACGTCACCGTCGCCGGCATACGTCACGATGTTTCGACACCATTCCACGTTCTTGCCACCCAAAACCCGTTGGAACAGGAGGGCACCTACCCGCTTCCCGAAGCCCAGCTTGACCGTTTCCTTCTACAAGTCGACGTCAGCTATCCAGACTTGGCAGCGGAACGCCAGATGTTGCGCTCGACAACGGGCACCGCAACAACAAACATCACTGCCGCCATGACGCCAGAAGATCTGATGGCCACGCAACTGCTGGTACGCAAGATGCCAATTTCAGACAAAGTCCTCGATGCCATTTTGAAATTGGTACGCGCGGCGCGACCTGGCACAGGGGCCAATGAGGACACCGACCGCCTTGTCGCCTGGGGACCAGGACCAAGGGCCAGCCAAGCCTTCGCACTGGCGGTGCGCGCCAAAGCCCTCATTGATGGCCGCTTGGCACCCTCGGTTGAAGATGTGATCACCCTTGCAGAACCAGTGCTCAAGCATCGCATGGCGTTGTCGTTCTCTGCGCGCGCTGAAGGTCATGATCTTTCTGAGATTATCCAAAACCTCACAGGCGCACTGGAGTAAACGCACAAATGACCACCGATCCGGTGAGTTCTGCGCCGCCTTCCACGTTGGCAAACACCAGCGTGCTATCAACCATTGAGCACGACGCGCGCGCTGTCGCCGAACGTTTGCCAGATCTACTCATTGATGCGCAACGCATTTCACAGACCGTGGCACATGGTATTCATGGACGCAGGCGTGCAGGCCCTGGCGAAACTTTTTGGCAGTTCCGCCAACTGCAGCCGACAGATTCAATCACCATGATTGATTGGCGGCGCTCTGCGAGTTCCGATCACCTGTATGTCCGCGAACGCGAATGGGAAGCCGCTCACACCATGTGGCTGTGGCCGGACCTTTCACCCTCAATGGGCTTTCAAAGTCATCTCTCCAAAACAACCAAACGGGATCGTGCGCTGTTGCTGGCCCTGGCTAGTGCTGACCTTTTGGTGCGCAGCGGCGAACGCGTCGGCGTCATGGGACTAACGCGCCCCATTGCAAGTCGACAGGCCGCAAGCCGCATCGCTGAAGCCGTAGCCGTTAATCTTGACGGCCCGGTTCTGACATCTGGTCGCGCGCCGGAGGGCATTGCGAGGCGCTTTTCTTCCGTCTTGTTGTTTAGCGACTTCCTGGACCCGTTGGACGTCATCGCAGAACGCCTCAAGGCCATCGCTGAGAACAATGTCAAAGGCCATATCGTCCAGGTGCTCGATCCGGCTGAGGAAACATTGCCCTATCAGGGGCGGGCAGAATTTCTTGATCTTGAAGGCGGGCACCGTTGGATTGGTGATCGTGTTGAAAGTCTGCGCGAGGCCTACCAAGAAAAATTTCGCCAACACCGTGCTGCCCTTGCCACCTTTGCAAGCCGTCTTGGCTGGTCGATGACGGTTCATCACACCGACCGTCCTGCCGCAGAACTGCTGTTGCAATTGATTGCGCATCTGGAAGGCCAAAGCGATACGATTACCCAGAAGAGTGCGCATGGCACATTCCAAAGCGCAGCACAAAATCAAGCTGACGTGCAGGGGGGCGCATGAGCTTGTCTGCACTAACATTTTTGAACCCCTGGCTGCTCGCAGGACTAGCCAGCCTCCCGCTAATTTATTGGCTGCTGAGGACAGTGCCTCCGCGCCCGCGCCAAATTGCATTTCCTCCGACACGCATCCTGACTGAACTTGAAAATCGCGAAAAGACACCGGCCAAAACACCGTGGTGGTTACTCTTAATGCGGTTAGCGGCGGCGGCCTTTGTCATCTTCGCACTGGCGGGCCCGATCTATGATCCAAGCCAAGAAAAAGCACTCAAAGGCGAGGGACCCATCGCTATTGTCGTCGACAATAGCTGGGCGTCGGCGGCGCACTGGTCGGACCGCGTGTCCATGATTGAGCGGTTTATCAATCAAGCCGAAGCCCAAAAACGTTCCGTCGTGTTGGTGCCAACGGCACTTGGTTCCACCTCTCAGGATTTGAAACTTCTCACTCCCTCTGAAGCACGCACACTTGCACACGGGCTTACCCCGCAGCCCTTCGCGCCCGACTATCCAACGGCTATCAGCCAAACAAAAAGCGTGATTGAAAGTGCCAGTAAAAAAGGTGCCAGCATCATTTGGATGCATGATGGTGTAGCACGCGGCAAAACCAGTACGCGGTTTGCCCTTGAGATCGCACAACTGGCCTCAGGTGGTGCGTTCATTACGTTAGATATTGCAACCGACAAACAGCCCATCGGGGTTGTGGGGTCGGTTGGAGAAAACGGCAAGCTTCAAGCTACACTTCTGAGACCGGATGGCGGCACCCGCACTGGCAGCATCGTCGCACTTTCAACACGCAGCGAACGGTTAGCCGAAGCATCATTTCAACTGAACCCTGGTGAAACCAGCAAAACGATCCCCTTTGATCTGCCGCTTGAGTTGCGCAATCAAGTGGCGCGCATTGAACTCACGGGTGAAAAATCAGCCGCCGCCATCAACCTTCTTGACGGGCGCTCGCACTGGCAGCGAGTGGGTTTGATCTCCGGTGGTGGGCAAGAACAAGCGCAACCTATTTTGTCGCCACTCTACTATGTTGATAAGGCGCTGAAGCCATTTGCCGAAATTGTGCGCTCCAAGGATGCCAATCTGGCGGAAAGCCTGGATGACCTTATAAGCCAGAACATTACCATTCTGGTTCTGACCGACATTGGCCGATTAACCGAAGGCGTTAGCGAGCAAGTCTCCGACTGGCTCAAAAAGGGTGGTGTGCTGGTGCGCTTTGCCGGACCACGCATGGAAAAGGGGGGCGATGAGCTGCTTCCCGTGCCCTTACGTATTGGCGGGCGCACCCTCGGCGGGGCGTTGTCGTGGTCAACACCGCAGCCGCTTGCAGAATTTGACCCCGAAAGTCTATTCCACGGTCTTGAGCCACAAAAGGATGTCACGGTGCAACGCCAAGTGTTGGCGGACCCAGCGCGTATGTCATCTGATGTCCGCGTGTTGGCGCGTCTTAAAGACGGCACACCTCTTGTTACAGCAAAGCCTATCGGCCAAGGTCAAGTCATCCTATTTCATGTCACAGCCAATTCTGATTGGTCGAATTTACCACTGTCTGGTTTGTTTGTGGACATGATGCGCCGTATCACAACACTTGGAACACTCAGCGCAGCCTTTCAAACCGCCTCTGAGGGCAACCACACAGCAAACACCGACAGCCAACGACAAAGTGCATCGCGCGCCACGCTGGCACCTGTTGAAACGCTGGATGGCTTTGGACTGTTGCAGTCTCCGCCGCCAACCGCTGAAGCCCTTGATGCAACGCAACTCATAAGCCTCGCCCCTAGCCTTGCCCATCCCCCTGGTTACTACGGGTCGCCAGCTGCGCCGCGCGCACTCAATATTCTCACACCCAAATCCTCTCTCGCGCCACTCGACGTCAGTGCCGCTAACGCTGAACAGCGCAGCTATGAAAACCAAGCCGCACTCACCCTTAAACCCTGGGTGTTATTGGCCGCTCTGGGATTATTATTTGCTGACATATTAGCAGTCTTCTTCCTGCAACTCGGTGGACTGCGCGCTCACAACAGTATCGGCACTGCCAACACCACAAGCGCTAACATTGCCACTGCTTTTCTTGCGGCCGCAGCCCTCATCGCAATCAACCCAACACCGTCACACGCACAGGTTCTGGCACCGGCGCCACGTGAAGATGTGCGCCCCACAACGCCAGATGCGATTGGGCAGATGGCGACGTCGAAAGTCACGTTTGGCTACGTGCTCACGGGCGATCCAAAAACTGACACCATCTCGCGCCAGGGCCTCGAGGGACTGGTGCGTGTGTTAACGGTGCGCACCGCTGTTGAGCCTGGCAACCCCATTGGTGTTAATATCGAAAAGGATGAGATCGCGTTCTATCCCATCCTATATTGGCCGGTATTGGTCACCGCAAAACCAATGTTAACCGCAACTCTTGCCAAGATCGACGCCTTCATGAAGCAAGGTGGTATGATTATTTTTGATACGCGCGATTATGGATCAGGCCTCCCCGCCGGAATTCCACTTGCGGGCGAAGGCAGTACAGCCTTGCAACGCCTACTAAGCCGGCTCGATTTACCACGTGTGGAACCGGTTCCTGAAGATCACGTGTTGACCAAATCGTTTTATCTTTTGCGTTCGTTCCCGGGTCGCTGGGAGGGTGGCCAGTTATGGGTTGAAGCGGAAGGTCGCATTGGTGCAGGGGACGAAAATAAAGCGCGCCGTTCTGACGGCGTAACCTCGATTTTAATCACTTCCAATGACTTGGCATCTGCGTGGGCCTTGGATAAGCGCGGTCGCGGACTTTACCCAACCGTTCCAGGCGGTGAAGAGCAGCGCGAAATGGCGTTTCGTACCGGCGTGAATATCGTGATGCACGCCCTCACCGGAAACTACAAAGCTGATCAGGTGCACGTCCCATCCTTGCTTGAACGATTGGGGCAATAGACAACACCATGAACTGGTTGTTAAATTTTTCACCCCTCATCCCCGAACCCCTGTTGTGGTTAGTTATTATTATTGCCGCAGTATTGGTGGTGATGTTGCTGCTGCGTCGATCTCGTGGTGCGCTGTTGCGCGCGTTGGCATTGACGGCATTGATCGCAGCACTTGCCAACCCTGCATTGCGCCAGGAAGAACGCGAAAGCCTCGACAACATTGCAATCGTCGTCACCGATGAAAGCGCTAGTCAAAGCCTTGAACAACGCACGCAAGCGTCAAAATTCATCCGCGAAGCGTTAGAAAAACAGCTCAAGAAAATCCCAAAACTCAACATCAAGTGGGTCAGTGGCGCGCGCCCCTCATCTGGCACACCGCGCGGCACGACACTGTTTCAGGATCTCAACACTGCGCTCAAAGACACACCACCCGACAGGTTGGCCGGTGTGATTATGGTGACAGATGGCCAAGTGCATGATGTGCCGAAAGTAGCCACCGAGCTTGGTTTTGACGCCCCTGTGCACGCCCTGCTCACCGGACGGCGCAATGAATTTGATCGTCGCATCGAAGTCATCGAAGCACCACGCTACGGCATTGTCGGGCAAACCCGAACCATTACCCTCAAGATACGCCAATCACCGGAGCAAAAAACAAAACCTTCCAGGGGGCAAGGTCAGTTTGTTAATCTCAGACTGCGACGCCAAGGCCAACCCGATGAGATGCGCCAGGTCCAAATCGATGCCACCGTTGATATTGAGATGGCGTTTCCACACGCAGGCACCAACATTGTTGAATTTGAATTGGAAGCCGCCGACGGCGAACTGACGATAGCCAACAACCGCGCGGTGATCGCGGCAGAAGGTGTGCGTGAAAACCTGCGCGTGCTGCTAGTCTCTGGTGAGCCGCATGCTGGTGAGCGCACCTGGCGCAACCTTTTGAAATCCGATGCAGCCGTTGATCTCATTCATTTTACAATTTTACGGCCACCCCAAAAACAAGACGGCACACCGATCAACGAACTCTCTTTGATTGCGTTTCCTACACGCGAGCTGTTTTCGCAAAAGATCAAGGACTTCGACCTGATCATCTTTGACCACTACGAATATCGCGGCATCCTGAGACGGCTCTATTTCGAGAATATTTCGAATTATGTTGCCAAACACGGTGGCGCTTTGTTGGTTGCTGCGGGTGATGATTATTCCGGCCGCGCCAGTCTCTATCGCACACCTCTATCGCCCGTTCTGCCCGCCATCCCAACTGGCAAAGTCATTGAACAACCGTTCAAGCCCACAATCACTTCTGAGGGCTGGAAGCACCCGGTGACACGCGACCTTCCAGGCTCTGAAACAAAAAATGTGAAAGGCGAGCCCAGTTGGGGGCGCTGGTTCCGACAGGTGGACGTGCGCACGAGCCGCGGTCGTACGATTCTCAATGGTGCCAATGATAAACCGTTGTTGATCCTGGATCGCAAGGGCGAGGGTCGCGTTGCGCTGTTAACATCCGACCAGGCCTGGCTATGGGCGCGCGGCTTTGAGGGTGGTGGACCTCACACGGATCTCTTAAGGCGCTTGTCGCATTGGTTGATGAAGGAACCGGACCTTGAAGAAGAACGTCTGCTTGCTTCTGCACGCAATCTCAAACTCACACTTGAGCGTTTCTCGATGGAAGACAAGGTCGGCGATGTAACCCTTTCAGGCCCCGCCGGTAAAACGCGTTCGGTATCGCTCAAATCGCAGGGCAATGGCCTCTTCAAAGCCTCTGTCGATGTCAAGTTGCCTGGGCTTTATAAAGCAGAAACCAAAGCGATATCCGGCACACTGCGCGCGATTGCTCACGCCGGCCAAGATGATCCACGCGAAATGAGTGATGTTGTCAGCACCGATAAGACACTCAAACCGTTGTTGACCAAAACAGGCGGCGGCAGTGTCTGGCCACGCAAAGCTACCGAGGGCGGTTCTTTACCCCAAACCCTTGCCGCAAGCGACCTCACCGTGCCGCGCATTTCGATGTTATCGAATGCCAAGGTCTTTGCCGGCTCCGGTTGGATTGGCCTTAAAGACAGAGAAGCTTTTGTCACCCGTGGTGTAAAAGTGATACCTCTGTTTGACGGCTTTTTGGCCCTGGCTCTGATGCTGTCACTACTGGCACTGGCCTGGTGGCGGGAAGGCAAATAAAGGCGGTCATCTGCGGTCATCTAAAGTGTGACCCGTTTCTCCTGGCACCTCTCTGTGCCCAAACCTGGCTGTTTGGGCCGCGCCGCCCGGCTCATACCCCCTAAATCTGTTGAAAGTCTGCGCCTCACGCCGTCAACCCGTAGGCCGCCCGTTCCGACTCAGCGTAGCTGTTGTGGATAACTGATCATCTGAATACGCAATCGTTCGGAATATCAGTCGTTGCATTTTGAAACCCGCGCACCGACGGACCTAATCGTGTCTTCGCCTGCCCGCGCGATCCCTACACATGACAAGGACAGACCGCTATGTCGCTGCTCTTTCGCATTGTCTATGCCGCCCACGCAAACGGCACACATCACAAACTGGCACTTGATGCCCTGACGCGGCTCACATCGCCTGATGCTGAACGCTGGCGTCGGCTGTTTGTGAAGCACGCTGAGACCTACCTCACGGGCTCGAAAGCGCCCGACAAAGAATTTAAGGATTTTTCCAACCACGTCCTACATGTTGAAGACAACTATTGGGGCGGTGCGCCAGAAAAAGCAGAGCAATGGTATGGGCGTCTGGTGACGGCCCTTAAAGATCACTCGTGGGATGAAGCGGCGTTTTGCGCTGGCGTGCTGTCGCACTACTACACGGACCCAATCCACCCCTTCCATACCGCGCAAAGCCAGGAAGAAAGCAACATTCACCGCGCCGTGGAATGGAGCATTTCCAAATCCTATGACAGCTTGCGAACCGATGGCGAAAAAGCGTTGCCTAGTCTTGCTGTCTTACTGCCGAGTGGAGAGGATTGGCTGAAGGCGTTTGTCATCGATGGCGCTGAAACCTCCAACCGCCACTATGCGGCGTTGATTGCCCACTATGACTTTGATCAAGGCGTCTCCAATCCCCCAGCCGGTCTGACGCCGCGCTGCCGGACAATCGTCGCCGAGCTCCTTGTCTATGCTGCAGAAGGCTTTGCCCGTTTGCTTGACCGTGCCTTTGTCGATGCTGGCGTGACACCACCTGAGGTCGCGCTTACAGCCGAAACAGTGGTGGCAACGCTCAAGATTCCGGTTCGCTGGATTGAAAAGAAATTGGCGGACAGTGAAGACCGCGCCGCAGTGCGTGCGATGTTTGATGAATTAAATCAAACCGGCCGTGTCGACAAAACTTTGTCAGAAGATGACCGCCAGATCCGCGATCTGCATGCCAAGGAAATTCTTGAACCGCGGGCCAGAGCGCGCACGCGTGCCCGTCAAGAGCGCATCAAAGCACAACCGCCGACACCAGCGGCAAGCGCAACGCCACAGACGGCAACCCATAGCCTGCCGCCACCCGCGCAAGCCGCGGGATCACCGGACACGCGCAACTCCGTTACAGCATCTTCTGAAACACCTGTTGTTGAGACGGTGGCAGAAGCGGTGACAAACCAAGTCGAACCTCAGCTGGAACCTGAGCCAGAGCCAGCGCCACGACAAGGCAGCCATGACCCCGACCACATAAAGCTCCACACCCTGAAGCCGCGCGATACGATGGACGGTCGAACACCGCGCACCTATCTGGCGCTCCACGACGACTTAGTCGATGCCCCCTCTATTGGCCCGAAGACGGCCAGCCAGTTTTACAGTATCGGCATCTCCACCGTCGCTGATTTTCTAGCCGAAGATGCAGCGGTCATGGCGGAACTGCTCAACACCCGTCACATCACCGCCCTCACACTGCAGAACTGGCAGGATCAGGCCCGCCTGGTGATGACGATCCCTGGCCTCAGAGGCGGACATGCGCAGTTGTTGCAAGGTGCGGGGTATAAGGATGCAGAGGCGATTGCCAACGCCGAACCGAGCCTACTTGCAGGTGCCGTTCTCAAGTTTGCGGCCACCACTGACGGCAAACGCGTGCTGCGCGACGGTGATCCACCTGATCTCGAAAAGATCAAAACCTGGATTGATAACGCTGCAGAAGTGCTCGCTGCTTAAGCCCAGCAAAGAGACGGAAACCAGCACCCCAGATACGCCCAGCGCCGAACTGTGCCTTGTCGCCTGCAAGGTTCTGGTGTGCTCTAGATCAACCTGCGAAAAGTTGGGTTCGACTTTGAGCAGATAAGTTGATCGCCAACCATGAGATAGAGACATCGGATAGAGCCCATGAGATAGAGCGTCGCGCAAATAGCTTCACTGTGTACAACAAAAGGCTTAACGCTCTAGTCGCAAATTTGCCCCGTTGGGCCCTGCTTGGACCCGTTGGGCCCTGCTTGGACCCGTTGGGCCCTGCTTGGATATGAGGCGCATTCCTGATAGATTGCAGCCAACCGAGGGGTGCGGCACGGCGAGCCGCTGAGATCCACCTAATGCCGGTGGAGCACCCTTTGAACCTGATCCGGTTAAGCCCGGCGAAGGGACGGAGACCAATACTATCCGCCTCCCTTGTCGCTCTTAACCGACACCCAAGCGCACGACTGTGCGTCGGCGCGTGCGCCGCCCTCGCTTCGGGCCCGCGCGCGCTTTAAAACCAACCTATCTGCGCGCACACCTTGGGCCGCGCGGATCAGCCCGGGAGCGCAAGCATGACCAATTCAGAATTCATTGCCAGTCTCATAGGCCCGGTACTGCTTGCTGTTTCGATTTCCCTTATTCTCAATCGTTCGGCATTCGAGGACGTTCTTCGCCATCTCAATGACAACATGATGGTCATTTTATTGGCTGGCGTCGCTCTTCTTGTAGGCGGCATTGCCATTATCCAAACACATGATGTTTGGCAGGGCTGGCCGATCATCATTACGTTGTTTGGTTGGTTAGCTATCATTGGCGGGCTTGTGCGCATCTTATTGGCACCCCGCATGCAGGCTTTCGCCGAAAAAATGGCCGACAACACCACCTTGCTGACCATCTCAACCGCCATCAGCCTGCTTCTCGGACTATTTCTCACTGGCAAAGGCTTTGGCCTGATCTAGTCAACTTGACACAACCACCCGCGTGCCTCCAACAGCACATCACACGCAGGCCGTCACACTCAACCTTCGACCAACAGGGCTCAAATGAACAAACAAACCACATCAAAAGACTTGCTGTTACCAAAGGTCACCACAGGTGCCCTGCCTGCGTCACGAAAAGTCTACAGCTCGCCTATCGGGCGTACAGATATAAAAGTGCCATTGCGTGAAATCAAAGTTGCAGAAGGCAGCCCGGAAGAGGCATACATTCGCGTTTATGATAGTTCAGGCCCCTACACTGATCCTGAAGCCAAAATTGATGTCGAAACCGGTCTCAGCAACGTGCGCGAAGCTTGGATTGAAGCCCGTGGTACCACGCTAGCTTATGACGGTCGTGATGTTCGCCCCGAAGACAACGGCAACATTCAGGAAACCGCTGCAACGCGAGATTTCCCAAATAAGCGTCAACCGCGACGCAGTCGTGATGGTGCGAGGGTCACGCAATTGGAATTTGCTCGTGCGGGCATCATCACCGAAGAAATGATCTACGCCGCAGAGCGTGAAAACCTGGGCCGCAAAACCGCCCTTGAAACAGCAAAAGACACAATTGCAGATGGTGAAAGCTTTGGCGCTGCCGTTCCTGAGTTTGTAACCCCGGAGTTTGTTCGCGATGAAATCGCCAAGGGTCGCGCCATCATCCCGGCCAACATCAACCACGTTGAGTTGGAGCCGATGGTCATTGGTCGCAACTTCCTGGTGAAGATCAACGCCAACATCGGCAACTCAGCGGTGACATCATCGATTGAAGAAGAAGTTGAAAAAATGGTGTGGGCGATCCGTTGGGGTGGCGACACCGTGATGGACCTGTCAACAGGCCGCAATATTCACCGCACGCGCGAATGGATTTTGCGCAATTCGCCTGTGCCCATCGGCACCGTTCCCATCTATCAAGCACTTGAAAAAGTTGACGGAGATCCGGTTAAGCTGACCTGGGAAATTTATCGCGATACGTTGATTGAGCAGTGCGAACAGGGCGTGGATTACTTCACCATCCATGCCGGTGTCCGCTTGGCCTTTGTGCCACTCACCGCTAAGCGTGTCACTGGCATTGTATCCCGCGGCGGCTCGATTATGGCCAAGTGGTGCCTTGCCCATCACCGCGAGAGCTTCCTTTATGAGCACTTTGGCGACATCTGCAATTTGATGCGCCAATACGATGTCTCCTTTTCATTGGGTGATGGGCTACGTCCGGGTTCCATTGCAGACGCCAATGATGAAGCGCAGTTTGCTGAGTTGGAAACTCTGGGTGAGCTGACCAAAAGTGCCTGGGACAAAGGCTGTCAGGTGATGGTCGAAGGGCCCGGTCATGTTCCGATGCATAAGATCAAAGCCAACATGGACAAGCAATTGAAGTCCTGTGGTGAGGCCCCATTCTACACCCTTGGGCCTTTAACAACTGACATTGCACCCGGCTATGACCACATCACCAGCGGCATTGGCGCGGCCATGATCGGTTGGTTTGGCACCGCCATGTTGTGTTATGTGACACCAAAAGAGCACCTTGGGCTGCCCAACCGTGATGATGTCAAAACCGGTGTCATCACCTACAAGATTGCAGCTCATGCGGCAGACCTTGCCAAAGGACACCCGGCGGCCCAGACCCGCGATGATGCGCTCTCCAAAGCACGCTTTGAGTTTCGTTGGCAGGATCAGTTCAACCTATCGCTTGACCCAGACACAGCGAAGAACTTTCACGACGAAACGTTGCCCAAAGATGCCCACAAGGTGGCGCACTTCTGCTCCATGTGCGGGCCTAAATTCTGCTCCATGAAGATCACGCAAGATGTGCGTGACTACGCGGCGAAACTTAACGAGCAACAAACCGGCATGGCCGAAATGAGCGAGAAGTTCAAAGAGATGGGCAATGAGGTTTATGTCAAAGCTGACGAAAACAACGCCTGATTTGGACAGACTACACAGATGACCTTATTTGTAGGAGTTCCGACTTGATCTGACACCGCTCCCTTTCCAGTAAACTGGATTGGGAGCGGCACATCTCTTGATTGAGATGATGGTTTCCCGTTTTGATGGCAGGCGGTGTCAGGCGGTGTCTCGCTCAGGTCGTTCTCCTTCCAGATTTGTTTGCCCTCAATCATGGTGTCAAAGAGTGTGCGTCCATAACTCGAGCCCTTGAGCACATTGCCCAATCTCTTTGTGTTTGTTTCCGACCTTGCATATGGCTTAGTCCAACTGCTGAGCCAACTGCAACGCGATCTTATATAGACGTTGATCTGCCTCCACACGTTCACCCAATATTTTAGCTGCAGCTTGAAGGTCTGGCAGATCACAATTTTCTTTTTTCTTTCGCACGTTGCGCCGTACCGTGCGCTTAGGTGCAGGCAATCCAATCATCTCACACAGGTGCGGCAAGTGTACATCTAGTTTTTCACTAACCGTCACAAAATCCAAATCTTTCAAATGTTTCTCAGCCTGAGCCTCCCAGTCATCTAGTTGTTGATCATACAGACGCGTGTAGCAGTTTGCCAAAGTCCGAGTTTGAACATTGTCGACAAACATTCTTATTGACGGCTCAGAAGAGTTGCAAAACGCCTCAAATGACAATTCTTTAGCAGCGGCAATTGGAAAAAATGGTGCCCTCTTTTCTGAATCAAGGTTGCGACAGGAGTCATAGAACGACAACGTGCGTTCCACTGGGTTCCGCAACACAGTAAAGCAAAAGTGTGATTGAGATAAGTTGCGAACGTCGTCACGGCCACAATGGCCAGCAACAAATTGAGCTGAGCGCAATGCATCATCACAAGGGCGCTCACCAGTTCGCGCAATACGGATTGCATTTAACATCTGAGTGCGGCCACTGCGTGCACTTCCCAAATTCTTCTTGAAATGCCAATTGATCGAGCTGCCTGCGCACTTAGGAATATGGATAAACACAACCTTTCGCGCGTTTTGCATTCCCAAAATCTCGGTCAGCATCAATCTCAACATGTTGCACACACCCTGCGTATCATTTGATGGCGGTCTCTTTCGAGTTGTTACTAAAGTAATGGTCTTCGTCAATGGCATGGATCAATTTATACCCTAGCGAAGCAAGAGCACCTGCAATTTCATCGGCATCTTCAGCCGTCTCCACTTGAAGAAAACAAACATTGCTCGATAAAAACTGCCTCATGCCACTGAGAGCTGAAAGTGTATACCCTTCAACATCGATCTTTATAAAGGCGTTGCGACCCGTGCTTGTGTTGAGCTTATCAAAAGGCTCTATTTTGATTTCGAGTTTTTCGGTGAAATTCCGATGGCCATTTGAGATCACGCGCTCACTCAGCGTTGCAATGCCGCTTGATTTTGGTGTGAACTTAATTTCCGCAACATCGGAACGGTCACCAAGCGCCAAGCGCTTGCAGACCGTCTTCTCTTCAAGATTATTTATTTCGACATGATGCATTAGCCTTTCGAAGGTCGAAGGCACTGGCTCAAATGCAATAATTTCTTGAACAGACTTGGCATGGACGCCGAGAAGCACGGAGTAAAGGCCAATATTGGCACCACAATCTATAAACAGATCGACATTATGCTTCTGAATTATCTTGAACACAAAATTGATCTGTTCAAATTCAAACGGACGACCAACAATCAAGCGATTGTCAATCCAATCGCGAGGATAAAGCCGCCACTTTGCCCCGAATCGAGACACGTCGACGGGCTTACGACGCAGCTTGCATAACCTCTTAGCCAATGAGTAGTACAGTCGTGGACGCATCGAAGCCTGAAATGGTGGCGTGACTGTTGAGATGGGCTGGAGATGGGGCATCAATGACCAAAGAGATTCATAATTTCACGGGTCCGTTGATGTAACTCGATTCATACCACATGACAATGTGAGCGCCTCGTTGTTACGCCCACAAATTAATCCTCATAATAGCTCCGTGAATTTCGGAAAAGTAGAAGAGTGGTGCTCTTTCAATACCCAAATCAGGTGCGCGCAAAGGCATAAACGTTGTCGACATGATCAATTTGTTTGAAACCACAGCCTCGGACCAGCTCCAAAAATTCAGCCAGACTGCGTCGCTGACTTTCAAAGACATCTGGATGTACCTCAACAAGCGCCAGCTGACACGATTTTAACGCGTCAGGATCATGTTTAAACAGTTCAAACTCAGCACCTTCAATGTCTGAAACCAGCGCATAGCCCGCACTGTCATCGATCTGGGGCAATAAATCAGCGAGTTTGCAGGCCGGCACATCGACATTGCCGGGCGTGGTGTCGTCGCCCAATCGGCTAGTGTGTGCGTTTGTGCTGGCATGAAGACGCACGACGGTAGCATCGTAGGCAATTGCTTTTTGTATCACCTGGGTCTTGTCGGCACGGCGCTCGGTTGTCGCGTTGGCACGGCACGCATCAAGTAACGCCGGATTGGCTTCTACGATCAGGTGGTCAACTTCAGTATTCAGCTGCTCCGAGATGAAACCACTGACCAGCCCCAAGCTGCCACCAAGTTCAATCACAGGCAAATGCGAAGGCATGTGTTGCTTAATAAGATCGCGTTCTGCCGCCTCGTATGCATCACTCACAATGGCGTGGCGAATGCCGAGTTTGGTGCCACGTGGCAGGCGCACGGTGCGTCCATGAAAATCAAAGTGGCCGCCGTGGCGCGCACGATGCGCCCAAATATCTTTTTGTTGCCGCGCCTGCTTCGCAATCCGCGTCAGGTGTTTTATCGCGCCCAAACCAAAGCCCCTTCTCGTCTTCGGTTTTTCCAATTCCAATCGTCAGTTACGTGTTGAACTTTCTTATTCATGACCTTCAACTGACGCGGAACCAGGCTGCAAGATCGCGCAACAAAAAACCAACACCACCGGCTGCAAGACCGACAGGTAAGCCTGTGAACGCGCTAAACATCGCGACAGAAAAACCCGTCTCAAAGATAGCCTTATATATCGGTGTATCACAGACGAGTTCGCCGATACCCCCGTCCCGACACACATCGAGTAGCAATGGCAGCTTGAGGGCTGCAATACAAAGGACAGCGACCAACAGTGCGCCATAACACACCAAGCGCACCATCCTCCAGAACCCCCGAGCCATCACACCGTCTCCCCGCAGACCTTGTCATTTTTCGCAATCACCGCAGAGGCGATGCGACTTGGTTTTAGGACAGCGCACACGACCACGTCTTCCCGCCTGCGACCAAACGGAGGGGAACAAGGCGAGAACAGCGGTGCGCAGGTTGTCACCTTGATTAAGGCATACTGAACTGTCTATGTCCCGGCAAGAATTCACTTTGTCAAAATTCACTTTGAAGGACAGTTTCATGACGACTATCCGCGCAATGAGTTTGAGCCTCGCTACGGGCCTAGTTGCAATTTTGTTGGCCACCACAAGCACAATCGCAACCGCCGGGCCGTTTGCTGGAATCGCAAAAACCAAAGCTGTGGCAGGCCCTGACAGCACCAGCCACAAGGTCCACTACCGCAAGAAAGACCGCCATCACCGCCACGCCCGTGGCAAACGCCGTTCCCATCGCACTTATCGCCATAACCGCCGTTATCGCCATAACCGCCGTCGTGTGGTGCGCGCGCCCTTCACCCGCGTCGAAACGGGCCGTCGGGTCATTGTCGAGGCCCCCTTTGCCAGCGTTTATGTCGGCCGTGGCGTCCATGTCAAAGCCCCATTCGTCAATCTATCGGTTCCGCGCTATCGCCGCCGTGCCTACGGTGCACGCTACTGGTAGTTAAGTTGAGGGAAACCTCAAGACACATCAAACAGTGTGCGGGGCCCATTTTCTGGGCCCCGCTTTTTTTTAAGGCCAACCACCATATTTCCGGCACGGAGCTGTGTCGGTGTACTATGGTGGGGTTCGACATCGGTACATTGCGTAGGGGAGTTCATATATGTTCAGCCGTGGCCAGCCGCCTGAAGAAGGGGCACAACAAGCCAGCCAGCCAGCACCATCACGGACCGCTGCCTCCGACAGCTCACCTCCAGTCCAAAACGGCGGCCATGATCCTTTTGCACCGGCTTCCAAGCTGACAGCCTCAACGATCGGTACGGACTTGACGATTTTGGGTGAGAAAATCACTATTATTTCTCAATATCTGCTGCAAATTGATGGCGATGTCCGCGCTGATATCAGCGGCAAGAAAGTGTTGATTGGGCAAGAAGGCTCCGTCATTGGCACAATCACAGCAGAAACGGTCGAAATTCACGGCGGCCTGCGTGGTGCTGTCAAAGCCCAATCGGTCACATTGCAGCCAACGGCACAAGTCGAGGGTGACATCCATCACGAGACCTTGGCGATCGCTGAAGGGGCAGAGTTTGATGGCTCTGTGCGCCGGCCAAAAAATGCCGCCGAACTCCAGCCAAATCTGGATCCCGCCAGTCACCAAAACGGTGTTGTCAAACCCGCAGTCAATAGAACCTAATGCACGACGACGAAGGCCGATGCTCAGGTAACGTGCAATCGAATAAAAACGCCCGGTGCTGCAGGATGTGCAGAGCCGGGCGTTTTTATTCGATTGGCGCAGTCCAAAGTTGAACCCACCAGTTAGGGGCCAAAGCGACCACCATAGGGGTTCACCTGACGACAGGTATCACGAACCCGAATGTCTTGACCGACAAGACGACAGACATGGCGCTTACGGTTTGAGTTGTTGCGCAGCGCGCGATCAGAAACACGTATACCGTATTGGCGCGCAACTTTGCCGAGTAGCGCATCCATGCAATAGGGCGTCACGATCCACTGACCCGAACTCCTCTGGACACCATTTTTGCAGACGATCCGAGCTTCAAGCGGCGTTGGCAGCATGCCTACCGTTAAGCAGGCGGAGATTGCCAGCCTACCCATCGTCGCTTTCAACATGAGTTTCTCCTAATCGATTGAGTTTTTGGCACCTTTGTCCGGCGAGCATAGCCTACGCCAGTGCCGCAATTTTGACGACTGGGTGCCCGTGGGGATGCGCAGAAAAACCCGTTTACGCCCTCCAAAAATTGCGGCCTGCGGTCGCGGTTTGCAAGCATCTATTCAAAAAATGTATTGAAAATCAAAGGCCGGATTTGCCTTGCGATGTTGCGCCGCAACATATGCCGTTGACCTGCCATGAAGGGAGTGTTTGGTTCCCCTCACCAGAACGGGGGTCGGCGTTTCCCGATCCAGGAAACAGTAGGTGAGAGAATAACATCTGGTGTCAGGCTAAACGAATTTCTTCGCACAACTAGCCCTCTACAAACCCAAATAATTGAATTCAAAACGGGCACTCACCGCGACGTAGCGGGGGGTGATGGCTACGGCGAAGACCCTTGAGCTTGGCTACTCTTGCCCTAAAAAAGGAGAGTTTAAATGCGAGTTATTATGAGCATCGCATTGGCGATTGTAGGTTTTGTGATGGCGCATACGTCATCGGCACAAGCTGCAAGTGGCTGGCGCTGCATTGGGGCATCTTATGTCTGCAGTTCACCACGCAAAGCAGTTGCTGCTAAGCGCACCTACAAAAAGAAATATACCAAGCGCAAAGCGACCTACAGCAAGTACAAGAAAAAATCAGCATATAAAGCCAAGAAATCCCGCAAGTATGCATCAAAGCGCCGTTACGCGAAGAAGTCTAAGTCTAAGTCTAAGCGTTACAAAGGCGGCGGTGGCAGCCTTCACGGTATTGCGTCCTTCTACTGGCAGCCACAAGCTGTTGCATCCGGCGGTCGGTTCAATCCGAACGCTTTAACTGCAGCTCACAAAACATTGCCATTTGGCACACGCGTCCGCGTGACCAACAAGCGCAACGGAAAATCTGTCGTTGTTCGGATCAACGATCGTGGTCCTTACATCAAAGGCCGCATTATTGATCTTTCCCGGCGCGCTGCTGGCGTGATCAGCATGCGCGGCGCGGGCATTGCGCCTGTCAGCGTAAAAATTCTGGGACGCGGTTAGCGCTCCAGCACACCTCTTAAGAGCATCCTGTGTTTGATAAAACGCAGGATGCTCTAACTCTTTGAAAGAAATCCAACACTGCGCAAGCTTGTGTTGGTTAAGCAGATCAAACTGCATAAATTCGGAAGGTTTTATGCAGTTTGATCTAGGGGTGAGATTGATCGATCTTCGATCATGAGCGCAAGGGCGGTGAAGCATGTTGCTTCGCCGCCCTTTTTTTTATGCCTTACAATGACTGGCCCAAATAATCAGGCAATCTGCGACAAGACTTTAAAAGCCTCACGGGCTTGCCTCATCTGTCCTCGGTGTCACTCTTGCCGCAGGTCCTCAAAACCCGGTATGAAAGAACAGAGAACTTATCCTCAAATACGGGGCCCACTTCACATGACCAAGCCTGACCTGTCGGCAAACCGCAACCAAGCACTGGAGATACTCCGCGTTGCCATGGTCGAGAAAAAACTCACACAGGCTGAGTTGGCTGACGCTGCCGATTGTCATGAAAAAACGGTCCAAAATCTATTCCAGGGCAAAACCGTACGACATCAAACTCTGTTTGATGTTTGCATGGTGCTGGGGCTTGATTTTCAATCGTTACGCGATCAATGGGATGGCCCCGATGTTGATCCAGATGTGCCGTTGGAATTGCACGGCACCGGTGGGCGGGTCGCGCCAACCTATATGGGTGCCTACACCAAGGCTGCCGTTGATCACTATATCGGCAGCTATCTCACCGTGCGTCCCTCGTTTACGGACCAAAAGAAAATTGTCGCCTACAGGACCGAGATTGTCTGGGATCCAGAATGGCCAAGCCTGTTGTTTGAAGAGAGCGGGCGCCCGGACATGCCATTTTCCCATCGTGGCCGTCTCTATATTCCAGCGGCTTCAATGTTTATCCATCTCGTGTCTTTGACCAAAGGCTCAATGCGTATGGTGATCCTGTCACAATTGGATCAAAGCAAAGAGATGCGCGGGCTGATCACAACGCTCAATAAACAAGGCGCCATGTTTGTGCCCGTATCAGCACCAATCGTCTATGTCATGAGTGACAACATCACAGAGGCGCACCTCGGTGAGATTGGCCCTGGTCATCCAAACTATGCCGCTTATGACACCCTACTGCGCATCACCGTCACAGAGGGGTATGCCCACATGGTGCAGCGCTCACCCGATACCATGGGACAGTAGGCGTCCCTCATCGTGCCCAAACCCGATTGTGTTGGTCCTCAATCCTGGTCGCTAACCGCAGCTCTCTGTTGCTCCAAAAAATGCGCTTTGAGGTCAACGGTTTCGCGCCGTCCAATGTGATTACGATGCACCTTCAGCCATAGCTCAGCCTCATTGCGCCCTGCATCGCGCAGCTTGATCAACCTCTTCCAATCCGACTTCATTTTCGTATCTTCGGCCAGCATTGCCGTGTGGGGTCCGGCATCAATCAGATGAAAACGATGCTTCAGCAGCACCTTCAAGGGTCCGCCACGCCCAGCTCCAATACCCTTGAGACCTTCACGAATGCGCGTAATCACTTCAACGTCCCGCAACAAAGGCGTATGGAACGTCATCCAATTGATGTGATCTGAAATTTCGCAGGCCCCTTTCGGTAGCGGCTGGCGCTTCATCGGGCTCAGCAACACAATTAGCGTGTCCCGCGTGCGGCTTTCCAAGGCCAGGTTGACCAAATCAGGGTTGGCTGAAAAACCGCCATCCCAATAACTGCGGCCGTTGATTTCAACCGCGTGGTGCAGGGTCGGAAGGCACGCTGACGCCAATACCGATTTGACCGTAATCTCCTCGCGCCGAAAGATGTGGGCTTGCCCGGTAGCAACATCGGTTGCAGATATCAGAAGATTGACCGGGCTTTTCGCCGCCATGCGTTCAAAGTTAATCGCCTTTTCCAGCATCTGCCTCATAGGATCAAAGCCGAGGGGATTAAAGTCATAGGGTGAGATCAGACCCGCGGCATGACCAAGGGCTGCAGCCTGTGTCACGCCATAGAAAAACGGATGCGACCAAACCAAGTCTGGCACACCAGCTTTGTGCACGCTCTCCCAGATTTCATGCAGCTTTTCGCGCGCCGCCATAGCGCCACCGGCGGCGAGGCCATCCGCAACCGCAACTGCGTTGATCGCACCGGCACTAGCACCTGAAATGCACGACAACTTGATGTCGCTTTGTTCTAGCAACTTGTCGAGCACACCCCAGGTAAACGCACCATGAGCGCCACCACCTTGCAAAGCAAGATTGAGCGATGCTTTCCGTCTTAGAAGTCCCAACTTGCCCTCATCCTTTTACTGAGCCGCCCCCGCAGGCCATCCATGGTGCAACTATCTTGGCAACACCACAAGTCGTTAAGATGTCAGAGATTTGAGCGGTAGTACGACGGGAACACCATCTACTTCACCAATAGACGCCGTGACACCATAGGCTGCCTCAATATGAGGCCGTGTCAAAACATCGCGCGCGGTTCCAAATGCAACTGTATTGCCATTTTTGAGCAACAGAACTTGATCGCAATATCGAAGTGCAAACGATAGATCATGCATGGCAATAACAACCAAACGGCCCGTCGCGGCAATTTTCCTAAAGTGCTCGAAGAGTGCCAACGCATGGGCCGGGTCAAGACCCGCAGCGGGCTCATCAGCAATCACTATCGGTGTGTTTTGCGCCAGCAGTCGCGCAACAAGAACACGCGCCAATTCGCCACCTGAAAGCGCGCTCGCAGCACGCATCGCCAGATGCTCAACAGACATCGCGCGCATGGCCTCTGACACATACTTGTCATCATCTAAAGACAATCGTGCCAGCGATGATAAATAGGGGCTGCGGCCAAGAGCGACCACACGCGCCACCGAAATAGGCCAACTGACATGATGATCTTGCGGCAGATAGGCAACCGTCTTGGACAACTCTTTTTGGCCAAAGCTTTCAAGCGTGCGCCCCTCAATCGCGATGTTTCCCAAAACCGCACCACCAATACCGCTTAGCACACGCAACAACGTGGACTTGCCAGCACCATTAGGCCCGACCACCGCAGCAAGTTGCCCACGCGCGAGGTCAAAGGAAAGCCCATGTAGTATTTTTCGGCCATCGCGGCTCGCCTTAAGCGCCTCAACGGTAATCATGACGGTGCCAGCTCCCGTCGCGTTTTAACGACCAACCAAAGGAAGAAAGGCGCTCCTATTAGAGAAGTTACAACGCCCAACCGGATATCGCCGGTGGGTGAGATCAGGCGCAGCACAATGTCGGCTGCTAGAACCAACGCCGCTCCACCAAAAAAGCTCGGAGCCAACAAGGCCGCGGGCTGATAGCCAACGAATGGGCGCAACACATGGGGAATAACGAGACCGACAAACCCAATCGCACCGGCAACAGATGTTGCCGCACCCACAGCACAGGCGGACCCGACTATCGCCTGGATGCGCAACCGCTTTAGGTTTGTACCAAGGTTGACCGCTGCATCTTCGCCCAATGTCAGCGCATTGAGGGCGCGCCCTGATGCCAGTAGTAGCCCGCACCCGAGCACAATAATCGGAGCGGCCAACGCAACGTGCAGCACACTGCGATCTGTCAGAGACCCAAGCAACCAATAGAGCATTTCAGTTACCGCAAAGGGATTGTCGGCAAGGTTCAATGTCAACGCGGTCAGCGCGCCGGTCATGGCTGATACCGCAACGCCTGCAAGAATGACGGTCAAGGGTCCAAGCTGGCCACCAGCCAGCAAAAAAATCGTCAGCGTTGCCAACGCAGCCCCTAACAAGCCACCAATGGGAAGCGCCAAAGCAAAACTGGCAGCAGCCCCTGTATGAATTGCGACCACGGCACCAAACGCTGCACCACCTGTAATGCCAAGCAGGCCGGGTTCTGCCAAGGGATTGCGCAGGTAGCCTTGCAGGACGGCACCAGAAAGACCAAGCGCACCGCCAACCAGAAAGCCGAGGACCGCGCGCGGCACACGAATTTCCCACAATATGAGATCGCGTGCATCTGCATTGTCCGGTATTCCAAAACCCATTGGCCCTTGCAGAAGCGATGTTAAAAATAACAGCAAGGCAAGACCAAGCATCATAAAAAGGGGCGTCATTCGTTTCATTGCGCCATCCCTTTTGCTTCGAAGGCCCGGCGGGCGGCGACAAGGCGCTCAACGGCAGTTGCAACATAAGGTGTGCCGCACAAAGTCGCCCACATCGGCAGCGACACGACCGGTCGGTTTTTGGTCAGCCCTGCAATCACAGGATGGCGCAGATTGTCGGCCAGCACAGTTTTAAAATCCTCCGGCGCATTTGCCAGCACCAAGACATCTGGTGGATGGCTCACAATCATTTCAAGGGGGACGCGACCGGACCGCCCGCGCACCAAGTCGCTGGCGGTATTTTTGAGGCCAGCACGTTGAAGCGCATCACCCAACAACGAGTTCGGCATTGAGACAATACTATTGACTTGAACAGCAAGCACAGTTGTCTGGCGGGCAGCGGGTCGGTTACTTGGAGACACCATCGACGTTGCAGCTTGCAGGCGTTTATCAAAAGCCGCAATCATCTCTTGCCCACGCTGAGGCGCGCCAACCAGATCCGCCAACCTGGTGATCAGGCCTCGAACGCCATCGATTGTCGCCGGTTGCTTGACAACGACAACGCGTTTTCCCAAACGCTGCAACAAACTACGTGTTGCAAGTGTTGAGTACGACCCGGCAATCACTAAGTCCGGGTCGAGCGCCAGCACACCTTCCGCTGAGCCTCTGACACGCGGATAGGATCGCGCACGCTCGGCAATGGCGGACATGGCCCTGTCTGTTGCCAAAAAACTGAGCGCGGCGATGCGTTTTTTGGCAACCAGATCAATCAGGATTTGATCCACGCACAGATTTAGCGACACGATGCGTTGGGGATTGGCAACGGCACCACCTGCCGACAACGAACTGATGCTGATCATCAAAAACAGCCTAATCAAAGACCTAAGATCAACCTGATCCGCCAGTTGTCGACAGAGTACAGAAATCCGCAATCGTGAATTCCACCCGATGATTATTCCTCTCCATACGTGAACCGCACGCCCGCAAAGGCTGCCACAGGCGGTGCCTCAAAACCAAAAATTTCTTGGTATTCCTGATCCAAAGCATTCTCAACCCGACCATAGAGCTCAATGCCAGGTTGTACCTGATAGGATGCAGCAACGTTTACAAGCCAATAGGCTTCAAGTGTAAAGCGCTCAGGTTGCAAAGCCGGAAAACCAAAATTAAATGCGGTAACGCGGCGCACAGGATCCACCATTTCACCGTTGTAGATAACCGACAGATTGACGTTAAGCTTGTCGTTCATTCCAACGTAATGAAGGTCTGCCCGTCCGGCGTGTCTTGGACGGCGAACTTCCTGCAATCCATCAGGCGTTGTTGCATCGAGATATGTATAGCTTGCCGCCAGTGACAAGCCTGCCAACAGCGGCGCGCGTGCCGTCACTTCTATGCCTTTACGATGACTGATGCCAAGGCGGTTAACGCTTGTGAATGTAAAGTTGGGTCCAGGCGCAAAACCATCAATTTGATTTTCAAGATCTGACTTGAAATAAGTCACGTCCAACACGTATTTTTGATCGCGCGACGCCCATTCAATTCCCGCATCCCAACCGAAACTCTGCTCATGAATGATATTTGGGTTGGGCGTAAAAAATAGCGGGATCGTTCCAAACTGATCAAACATTGTTGGTGCTTTAACGGCCGTCCCAACGCTGCCATGAAAGCGCAGGCCTGTTTCAAGCACTTTCCAGGTTGCAGTGGTCCGCCACGTCGTGAAGTCTTCAAAAGTACTGTTGTCATCGCGGCGAATACTGGCAGATAGGAACAGTTGGTCTGCAACGTCAACGCGCCATTCTCCGGCAAACGCCCATCTTTTGCGCACGCGGGCAATCCCATCATCGGCAAAACCAAAAAATGGATCCGATGACACTGAATTTGGCGTAAAGCGTTCTTCTTCCCGGTCGACCAAACCTGTAATCGTGTGGCTAATGTTTGCAGCACCCGGCGTTACGAATTTTAGCGTTCCAGCATAACGATAATTGTACCGCTCACCGAGCGTATCGGTTCTGAATAAACTGGTTGGTGAGATATCGATCCGTCGCGTTTGCAAATGATTGACAGAAAACACTTGAGTAAACGCACCGCCAAGAGTTTCCCACGTCAGGCGCGCACCTTTTGCCCAGATGTCGGAGTCAAACGTCGCTGGATCATCTGTTTGCTGTTGCAGCTGGCCAAGCACAGCACCTTCCGTATCACGTTCGCCGGACTTCTTCGTCCGTCGCAACGTCAAGTCAAGCGTCACACCTTTTATGAGGCGCGCGCCACCGCTTAGTGAGAAATTAGAAAGCGAGGATCCATCGTCCTCATCGCCAAGAGGTGCAATGTTATAACCACCACGCTCACGCTTGAGATACGAAATGCGGCCCCAAATATCATCCGTGCCGCCGGAAAGGCTTGCCCCTCCCTGGCGTGTCGCAAACGAGCCCGTCTCACCATGGACGGTTACACGCACGGGGCCCTTTCCGGACCGTGTCACAATATTAATGACACCACCAATGGCAGCGGAACCGTAAAGACTGCTTTGCGCCCCACGTATGACTTCAATTTTTTCAATGTCATGTGCTGCAAGGTCTGAGAAGTCGAACTCCCCGTTGGTCGTATCATTGACTTGAATACCGTCAATCAGAACCAACGTGTGATTACCCTCAGCCCCGCGCAACCGAACTTGTGTCACGCCGCCAAAGGACCCAGAGCGATTAACACTGACACCTGGCAATGACCTCAGCGCATCGGCTGCATGGCGTACCTGCTGCGCCTTGAGCTGCTCTGAGGTCACCACGGTGACAGACGTACCCTGATTTTGTAACAATTGGCCTGCAACACGTTGAGATGTCTCAATACCGCTATAGTCTTCACTAACCAGCGGATCAAACTGGCCGGCATCATTTGCGCCTGCCACCTCACCGCTGCCACCACCTGAAGGACTTGTTGCCTGCGACGGCGTCCCGTTCACTTGGCCAGAATTTGAAGTAGCCTTTTTCTGCTTGCTCTTCTCTTTAGGCTTGACGTCTTTGGTAACAGCAATCGTCGTGCCCTCAACCACAATTTCAGGCAGAGCTTCAAAATCACCCGCGAACACGTCCTGCGCATGAGGTGATGGTGAGCCCATTGCCAACACTGCAGCACTCACAGCACCAGCAATGGTGTGCTGATGCCAAGTTGACTGTATTTGTTTGTGATTTTGTTTCATAGGTCCCGTCCATGACAGCTGACGGGGATCCAAACCAGACACACAATGCGCGAATAACTGAGACGCTTTGCAAGCAATGCCAGACGGCATTACACGCGCGCACGCTCATTCACTTTCGAACTGTCAGAGATAAACCCAACCCCATGACATGCCTGACGTGACTCCCAATACGTTTCACATCAGCCGCCACTCCGGTGGTCCGTTCCATTGTGCGCCCCGCACAAGGGATGGGCGACCAGTGTCGGCAGGTCTCCTGGCTCACAGCTCAAGCGCCTCTCTCCCGCCTTCCCGACTTTGGATCTTTGTTGATCCGTCAGTGGCTTTAAGGTTGAGAGGCTCGCTGCTTACAGTTGCGGGGGCAGCCATGGCTTGCAATCTCAGAACGTGCGTTCGTCGACCAACACCATGTTCCCTTTTCACCCAGTGCTTGATAGCACCAGAAACCGACACAGTAGGTCATAGGGATAAGATAATGGGTCTGATTGTCAAGCGCCTGACGGCCCGCGCAACGAAACAGCTCAAGGGTCGGTCTAAAAACACCACAGCCAGCGCGCGATGTGGGGCCCAAGGTCCAGAGCAAGAAGATCGCTACGTGTCGCGATCAAGGTCAGCGCACCTGCGACAACGGCGACCGAAAATGCAGCGACACCCCACAGCCAAGTCTGAGGTGCAGCCCCCTTATGACTGTTGGTCTCAGGAGCGCTGTCCGCGAGCGTGTCGGCTTCTCGTATCGTACCCTCAATCGTCAAAACACCGTCTCTTTGTTGCAATTGCCGTCAAAATCAATGGCCCAAAAAGCATCATGCTTTGACAACACTGGGGCCAACACATTGTTCCCGGATGGGCAGATGCACAAGACCTGCAGCCAACCCGAGTGCAACGGATATCCACCACATCATATCGTAGGATTGCATTTGGTCATAGAGGCGGCCTGCCAACCAAACACCGCTGAACGATCCCAACTGGTGAGCCAAGAACACGATGCCATAGAGCGTCGTCAGCCACTTGGCACCGAAGAATACACCAACAAGTCCACTGGTAAGCGGAATGGTGGAAAGCCACAACAAGCCCAGCAGTGCGCTCAACACCAAGATCGTCGTGGCCGTGATGGGCAAAAAGAGAAACCCCAAAAATACAGCTGCTCGAGCAAAGTATATGAACGCCAATCCGTGACGCATGGGTAGGTGGGCACCCCATTTACCAGCAACCCAGGTGCCGATGAGATTTCCAAGTCCAACCAGCGTCAATGCCGCCACTGCAACCCATTGCGGCAGGCCTTGGTCTGCGACGTAGGCTGGCAAGTGCGTGGCATAAAATACAACGTGAAATCCGCACACAAAGAAACCAATCATGAGCAGCCAATAAGAGAGTGACTTCATGGCCCGAGGTAAAACGGTATGGAGTGTCTCTGCATCTCTACCTAACGTGTCGCTAGCTGCATCTGCACTATCAGATGCGTGCCCAATCGTGCCGCGCACGATGTAGGCCAGCGGTAGCGCCAATAGGGTCGTGGCCGCCAGCACCAGGAGGCTCTGCTGCCAGCCGACCTGCTCCATCAACACATGTGCGTAGGGGAGCGCCACCAAGATGCCAATGCCGCTACCAATCCCGATCCAGGATATTGCTTCAGTGCGTTTTTCAGGCAGACTGGCGCGCACAGCCACACCAACAAGCGCTGTGATACCGGCCCCTGAAATGCCAATGCCTAACAAGACACCAGCCCACAACAGGTGGGCATCCGTTGTCGCCGTGTAGAGCATGACAAGTCCGGCCGCCAGCGACAGACACCCCAGCACAACAATACGGCCAGCCCCAAACCGATCCGCGACATAGCCCGTTAAGGGTGCTGCAAAACCCCACACCAAGTTGGTCAATGCAATTGCAAGGGCAAATGCTTCCCGCCCCAGCCCAAGCTCCATCGAGATCGGTTTAAGATAAAGTCCCAGCGCTTGGCGCAAGCCCATAGCTAGGGCCGCAATTGTTGCCGCCGCGATAACGACCGTCCAAAGCGTAGTGCCTGGAACATAAGGTTGTGCGATGGAGACTTTAGATCGCAGTGTTGGCATCGCTCTCTACTTCGATCAGGCTGGAAGAATTTGCATCCGATCAAGTTCTATGACGTTGTCTCGAGACTCATTTAGCCCACGCGTGACACGCTCAACCCTCAGCTCATCACTCCCTTGGGTAAAAGTATAGAGGTAATAGCGCGCTAACGGTTCCCTGTTGTGGCGCCGGTAGGCCGATCCTGACGCAGCGCCACAGACAGCGACCTTGCCGTTTTTGTGCTCCTTGTTGTCGATCCACGCGATCGCATCCAAGTGATTGTGCCCATAAAGCACCAAGCCCATCGGGTTCTGCTCTATCAATTTTACCATCTTGCCAGCATCGACAAGCGCACGCCGGTCCGGGACTTGGCCGGGTAGCGGGGGATGATGCAGCATCAAACAGGCAAACAGACCCTTCAACGCCACATGGCGCAAAGCTTTTTCGATGGCCGCCAATTGCGTTTCGCCAATCCGGCCATGCGCAATAAAAGGCGGCGTCGGCAGGGCTGAGTTGACCCCGATCAGAACAATCGGCCCAATCTTGCGCATAAACGGAAATTGCCCCGCATCACTCAAACCAAAGTCGCGACCAAAGGCATCCGAATGCATATAGTCGGCCCACAGTGTCCGGCAGTGCTCATCATCATCGGTTGGGCAATAGATGTCGTGGTTGCCCGGAATAACCGACACTTTGTCAGGCGGACCGAGCGTCTCCAACCAGCCCTTTGCAGCCCGATATTCCTGAGGCAATCCAAGATTGACCAAGTCTCCCGTCACCGCAATATGATCTGGATTGTGGGCTTTCATATCCTGAACCAGGAGATCAACGGCCTCAAATCGATGCACAAACCGGCGTCCCCGGTGCCAATTCAAAAGCCCCAGTGCACGCTTGACGTTCCATAGTCCAAGAGGCGGCCAATTTGGAAATGGCAGATGCACATCTGAAATTTGCGCCACCGTGACCGTCATTTTTGTCATAAGCACACATTTTGTTGTAAGCGTCCCGAAACCCCCTAGCACAGATTGTTGGCGGCCGATTTAGAATTTGCTATCGCCAGTGCCACCACAACCCCATGATCACGATTGCGATCCAAATGATAAAAAGCGCACTATTGAGAGTTGCAACAACACTGATGCACGTCGTCTGGCGTTGGTCTCGTGGGCTGACCATGGGTGTTCAATGCTGTCTGATCGATAGCGATGGTCGTATCATGCTGGTCCGTCATGGCTATCGCCCGGGCTGGCATTTTCCTGGCGGCGGGATCGAAAAGCAAGAACCAGCACTAGATGCCCTTGAGCGAGAACTGTCGGAGGAAGTTGGCGTAACATTAGACGCCACGCCACAGCTCGTTGGCCCGTTTGCCAACTTCAAATACTTTCGTGGTGATCATGTCTTGCTCTATGTCGCGCGGGATTGGACGCAAACCCGCCAACCGAACCCTAATTTTGAGATTGCAGAGATCAAACGCTTCTCCAGCGACAAACTGCCGGGGGACATTCACCCACCAACTCGAGAAAGAATTAAGGAACTTCTGGAAAAGATGCCCCATTCCAGGCATTGGCATACCTAATGACCGAGCGACGAGATGGCCTCACCCCGTCCTATGCAACCGTGCCAGCAGGCCCAAACAAATATATTGGAACCCACGTGTCCCCACCGCACCTTGATATCTTACCACTTCAGACACGCGATCTTGCGCCCACCACAAATCTACATTGCCAGGCGTTCGGACCGGGACGGTTTGCGAGAACGGCCTATCGCGTTCGCGAAGGTCTTCAGTCAGGCGAAACAGAAGAGGCAAATGCGTGCAGCCGCGTTGGTTGGATTGACGACACGTTGGCCGCGTCGGTTACAATGACTCCGATCACCATTGGTGGGTCGGCAGGCGCTATGTTGCTTGGCCCACTCGTCGTTGCACCGGACTTTGCAGGGCAAGGTTTTGGCCAACCGATGGTCAAAGCAGCACTTGCTGCAGCAAAAGACGCAGGTGCTGAACTGGTGCTGCTGGTGGGCGATCATGCCTATTACACGCGCTTCGGTTTTGACATCGTCCGAGAAGACCACATCACGTTGCCGGGGCCGGTAAACCTTGATCGCGTCCTTGCAGTTGAATTGACAACTGGTGCACTTGCTAAGTTTCAGGGCCTGATAAGCGCAGACAATGCTAGCATAACCCATTGATGGATAATGTTTTTTATCATCTTGTGCCAGTCCGGCACAAATTTCCCAAATTCACGCGCACGTTAAGTTCATGTTGAGACTTTCAGCGCATCCTCCCCTGGCACCTCTCTTGTAGGAGGGGTCGTGTACCTTGTGGAGGGGATAAGTAGTTATGTTAGTAGCAGATGATCAAGCCAATCCGTATTTCAAGGAACTTTATGACGCTGCAAATGAAATTGCAAAACTGAAAGCTCAGATCACTCGATTAGAAAAAGTTGTCGATGGCGTGCTGGCTCAACATTTGGCGGGCCAAGAGCCGGGTGCAGGTCTAATGATCGCACCTGATGTTCCTATGCTTAACGACCCACATCTCGATGAACAGGGCGACGACGCATTCTACGATGCATTTGATGATCACGACCAAGACCTCGCCGTTACTGAGGCCACAGACGTCGATTGCCAAGTCGATTGCGAACATGACACAATCCAAACTGACTTGGCCTCTGTTGAAGAACATTTCGCAGAACATGATATCATCTCAGATGATGTGCCAAATGATGCATGCAGCGATGATCTCTCGCCAACAGCTGATGAGACTGCTCATAACAAAACCGCTTCACAAATTGACGCCCCGCTCCGGACCAGTTCACTGCCAAACGCGCTTCGGTCTTTGATCTGCAATCCAACCAAATCTGCTTTGACGCCACCTGATGATCTGACCCTGATCAAAGGCATTGATTGCGCGACCGCCTTGCAACTTGCAGCCAACGACACCAGTCGTTTTCAAGACATTGCCAATCTGAACCGTGAAGCCATTGAAAAACTCACTGCGACGATTGATGGTGCTGATCGCCTTCATAAACAAGGCTGGATTGAACAAGCGGCGATGTTGGCAAAGGGGTCATTGTCGACCTACGCACGCCAAACGCAGGACGATCGCGCATCCAAGGACACGACATTTACACTTAAGCCAGATCTTATAACGCTTGAGCGCGCCTCTTTCGACGAGGCCAAAGACGCCACGAAAAGCGAAATCATCGTTGATGATAAGATCGACTTTAACGTCCTTAAATTGGATCAGGCCGCTGCAACACTCAATGAACTGGCGATGCGTGACATGCCCCGCACCATACACATTGAGCGCCCAAACACAGGCTTAATGCCCGCCAAAGACGGTACGAGCTTGTTTTTTCCAATGGCAGCACAAGATGCTGGCTTTGCGGTCAAGAAAATCGCCCACGTGGCCAAACGTCCTGCACGGGACTATGGCAACAGGCGCGCGCTTAGTGCTTCGCTCGCCGCCACCGCCGCCATCATCTATGTCGCCTCGACGACGACAGGCGCGATGAACTTTAACGACAACATCGTGCAGCTCATGCAAACAGATGTTTGCAAGCTGGCAAACTGGTCATCTTCTTACCCGGATGCTTGCAGGTTGATACTTGGCAACGTGCTGTGACCGCAAGGCGATGCTTCGATTGCAGCTTAATTTTCAAACGGATCGCGCATTAGAATAGTGTCCTCGCGCTCCGGCGAGGTCGACAGCAACGTCACCGGGCAACCGATCAGCTCTTCAACACGGCGCACATATTTGACAGCTTGGGCTGGTAGATCCGCCCAACTGCGCGCACCATACGTTGATTGCGACCACCCTTTGAGGGTCTCCCATACCGGTTCAATTTTTGATTGCGCATTTTGACCCGCGGGCAATCGATCCAAAACTTCGCCATCACAGCGATAGCCAACACAGACCTTGAGTTCTTCAAAGCCATCAAGCACATCCAGTTTGGTGAGCGCGATGCCATCAATGCCGGTCACCTTGCATACTTGGCTGACCAATACGGCATCAAACCAGCCACAGCGACGTTTGCGCCCGGTAACAGTGCCAAATTCATGGCCGCGCTCACCAAGGCGGTTGCCCACCTCATCATCAAGTTCAGTTGGAAACGGGCCTTCACCGACACGTGTCGTATAGGCTTTAGCGATGCCGAGAACATATCCAATCGAACGTGGCCCGACACCGGAACCGGTTGCAGCTTGTGCAGCGACCGTGTTGGACGACGTTACAAACGGATAAGTCCCGTGGTCGATGTCGAGCAGTGCGCCTTGCGCACCTTCAAACAAAACCCTTTTGCTTGCTTTGCGGGCCTCGTCCAAAAAGCTCCACGTGCAATCTATAAATGGCAGGATCTTCGGTGCAACGTCTTTCAATTCCGCCACCAATGTCTGTGGCGCAACTAACGCTTCGCCAAGGCCTTTACGCAACGCATTGTGATGCACAAGCATCCGGTCCACTTTGGGGCCAAGCGTTGCGAAATTTTTTAAGTCCTGCACACGGATTGCGCGACGACCCACTTTATCTTCGTAGGCCGGCCCAATCCCGCGCCCGGTTGTCCCGATCTTACCTTTGCCCGCGGCCGCTTCCCGCATCACATCAAGTTCACGATGCAGCGGTAGGATCAACGTTGCATTTTCAGCAATTCGGAGATTTTCACTTGTGATGTGGACGCCTTGCTGACCAAGTTTCTCAATCTCGCTCAGCAACGCCCATGGATCGATGACAACACCGTTGCCAATCACACCCGTCTTGCCAGGGCGAACAACGCCTGAGGGTAGAAGCGAAAGTTTATAGGTGACACCGTCAATGACGAGTGTGTGGCCTGCATTATGTCCGCCTTGAAAGCGCACGACGACATCGGCGCGCTCCGACAGCCAGTCAACGATCTTGCCTTTTCCCTCGTCACCCCATTGGGCGCCGACAACAACGACATTTGCCATTTCAGTCCCTTCGACATGATGAGGCCCCGGCGACAGCCAGGGCCTTAAGTCACGTTTTGGCGCATTATATCCCTCAAAAAGCGCTGAGCTAGAGCCTTTCAGGACGTTATCAAAGCAAAAACAGCGCGGTTTGGGAAAATAGGCTTAGCGGCCGTACTGAATGACCCCCTTGGAGGGCCATGTGACGCGATATCCGAACGAAAATGCGCGCTCTTCACCAGGCGCCAAGCGCATATCCCAGCCAACGATACCGCGCCGGTCCTCAATATCTTTGCGCGTTGGCTGCAGGTTTCCTGTCACGACAACTTGAATTTCATCGTTTTTCGATACCGGCACTTGATCCTCGACAGCGATATCAATGGCGCGTTCATGCAAATTCTTGATGCTGATTTTATAGCTACGGTTGTCAGTGCTTGAGGTTGAAATCAAGCCAGTTTCGCCGCGCTTCTCCTGTTCGATTGAGTGGCGAACACGCACCGCATCATCTATGCCAAAGCCAAGATCATGTTCCTCACCAGAGGCTAAAACGGGCATCCGTCCCGTGCCAACAAATGTACCGTCTCGGAACAGTGAGATGCGCCCGGGCAAAACAGGTGACCCCTCTGGCACGACAAACATGGCATAGAGATAGGCCTTAACATCAAGCTTTGGAATAGTGCGCACAACAAGTTTTGGCTCTGCTGTTTCTTGTCCAATCAAGACACGTTTGGCTTCACCCGTCGCTGGCACATCGAGGCGGCCTGGCACCTGATAAAGCGCTTGAAACGGTGCATTGACCACGGTCGCTTTCTTGGACTTGGCCTCCAGCTTCTTACGGGGCTTGGCGAGGTTGGCCATCGTGCGCGCGCGCCCACCCCGACGTTTTGCCTGTTGTTGCACCTCCTCTTCAAAGCTGTCCATCTCTGGAGCCGGTGCGGCGATGGGGACAGCCACCGGATCAGGGCGATAATCAACCGTCACCGGGTTCAGCTTTGGCGCTGATGCGCCAGCTTTGGGCCGAGTGGTCGACAAGGTGAGCGCAACCTGCGTCCAGGTTTCGCCTGTACGCTGTGAGATTGATGCGCGACGGATAAATTCAAGTTTCGGCTTGATGGCTTTGCCGCCTGACGCCAACCGGGCATCATAAAACGGTTTCCAGGATGCATTTGGCACTTGATAGCGTACCGTCACGTCGCCTTCGAGCGGGACGGCAGCTTCAACAAAAACTTTGACCTCTGTTCGCCGCTGCTTCGCAGGGACCAACTTGGAAAGCTCCTTCTGGGTATCAGAAATTTGTTGCTTCAGGTCGCGTAATTGTTGCTTAGCCTCAGAGCGCGCGCGTTGCGCGTCAGCACTTGCCGCTCCAATCACGGTCAGCACTTCACGCCAATCTGTTCGTTCACCAGCACCTGCCGCAGGTGCAGGACGGGTTGGGAGTTGAGCGAGATTGGTGATCAAGTCATTCTGGGTTTGAGCGGCTTTAATAGCCGCATTCAAATCATCCTGGCGATCGCGCAACCTGTTGAGCGTATCTTCAAGCTCTTTGCGCCGCACATCAGCGCTTGCAGCTTCTTGACTGGTTACAAACACCTTACGCGCATCGACAGAACCAATCTCAAGCCCACCCGTCGCCAACGCCTTGATGCGGATTGAATCTGTCACCGTGTCTGCTGGCAGATCATTGATCATCAACGTATGCTTGCCTTGCGGCACCTTAATGCTGCCGCTGCGGTAAATCTCAGCGCCGGACGGGAAAACCGTAACGGCTGTAATGCGTGATGACAACACAACCTCATCTGCTTGAACCGACACTGAGGGCGTAACCAAAACCAACCCCAGACAAGCAACCAAGAGCGATAAACGCATAGTCAGAAATCCTTCCCCGTTGAGATAGCAATGAGCGAGGGCTCGCCTATATGCCAGCTTGGCGGCTCAGGCAAGACTTCATGCCACCAGTGACTCATATAACAGACATGAGACGCCTGAGCAGGCAAAAAGCTTGGTTAAAATTGCAATCTTCGCGCACGCAGAACTTGGGGAAGTTCCACCACCTTTTCAAGCAGGGTGTCGGAAACCGGGGCATCCAGTGCAACAACGCAAATTGCATCGCCACCCGGCGTTTGGCGTCCCAAGTTTAGGGTGGCAATGTTGAGACCAGCATCGCCGATCAACGACCCCAGCGCCCCAATAAGACCAGGTTCATCGCAATTGCGCACAAACAACATATGCTCGGTCGCGACAAAATCCATGGCGATATCACGCACCGAAATAAAGCGCGGCTCACCGGAAAGACCCAGCGTCCCAGAAACAGAGCGTTCAAACGCGTCCGTAATCACTGTAACTTGAATTTCGCGCTCAAGGCGCTTGGCCTGATCACGCTTGACGACTTCAATCTCGATGCCATGACTTTTTGCAAGCCCGGGTGCTGACACCATATTCACGTCTGAAAGAACGGGCTTTAACACGCCCGAAAGTGCAGCGGCGGTCATCGGATCTGTATTCAATTCAATAACGTCACCGAGATACGTCAAGCGCACTTTCTTGATCATCCTTTCCGTCAGCTGTCCTGCAAACGAACCAAGCTGCTCGGCCAACACGATAAACGGCTTGAGCTTTGGTGCGTCCTGGGCTGACACAGAGGGAAAATTTATCGCATTTGAAATCGTGCCCGTCGTGAGATAATCTGACATTTGTTCGGCCACCTGCACGGCAACGTTTTCCTGCGCTTCACCCGTCGAGGCACCTAGATGCGGCGTGCAAATGACATTGTCCAAACCAAACAATAGACTTTCGGTCGCCGGTTCTTGTGCAAACACATCAAGTGCTGCACCTGCCACATGGCCGCTTTTCAGCGCATCGGCGAGCGCTTTTTCGTCAACAAGCCCGCCGCGCGCGCAATTGATAATGCGCGCACTTTTTTTGCATTTCGCGATGGCCTCTCCAGACAAAATATTGCGCGTGTTATCGTTCAATGGTGTGTGCAGTGTGATGAAGTCTGCACTTTTCAGCAGTTGATCCAAGTCGACCTTGGTTACACCTATTTCAATCGCGCGCTCTTCAGTCAAGAACGGATCAAATGCGCTCACTTTCATCTTCATACCCAATGCACGGCTGGCAACAATTGCACCAATGTTGCCACACCCGATAATGCCAAGCGTCTTGCCGAAAATTTCGGTACCGACAAACTTCGACTTTTCCCATAGGCCTTGCCGGGTCGAGTGATCCGCGGCTGGGATTTTGCGCGCCAGCGCCATCATCATAGAAATCGCATGCTCGGCCGTTGTGATGGCATTGCCAAACGGGGTGTTCATCACAATGATGCCGCGCGCTGTTGCTGCTTTGACGTCAATATTATCGACGCCGATGCCTGCCCTACCAACGACCTTAAGCTGAGGCGCGTTGGCAATCACATCAGCGGTAATTTTACTGGCCGATCGAACCGCAATGCCATCGTAGTGTTTCGCTTCCTCAATCAACGCATCAGGAGACAACCCCACCTTGACGACAGCCTCTAGACCGCGGTCTTTAAAAACAGAAATAGCTGTTGGAGATAGTTTGTCGGCAATGAGAACTTTGGCAGTCATCAGGCACCCTCAGTTGGAGTTTTTTATTTTATTCAATCGGGTCTAACTTCACGGACAGGCGTCCAGAATTATACTTTATGCGTGTCAGATTTTACCGTTTGAAAGGCCCAGTCGAGCCATGGCAGCAAGGCTTCGATGTCTGAGCTTTCGACCGTGCCGCCAGCCCAAATGCGAAGGCCAGATGGCGCATCTCTGTAGGCACCAATATCAAGAGCAACACCATGTTGGCCTAACAAAGACACCATCTGCTTTGCAAAAGTGGCCTGCTGACTGTCGCCAAGCGCGGCGATATCAGGGTCAACAACCTTCAGGCAAATCGACGTGTTGGATCGGTTTGCGCAATCAACAGCAAGGTTTGCCACCCAATTCGTTTGATCGATCCAATCCCAGATCAACTTTGCATTTTTGTCTGCACGCGCCATCAACTCATCGCGACCACCGATACGCTCAACCCACGACAGCGCCGCTAGATAGTCTTCTACGCACAACATCGACGGTGTGTTGATTGTCGCGCCTTCGAAGAGGGCGCTATCCAGCTTGCCCTTTTTGGTCATGCGGAACACTTTTGGCAGCGGCCAAGGGGGCGTATAGGATTCAAGTCGGGCGACCGCGGCAGGCGATAATACAAGCATGCCGTGTGCGGCTTCGCCACCAAGCACTTTTTGCCAGGAAAATGTGACGACATCGGTTTTACGCCAATCTATCGGTTGGGCAAACACAGCCGAGGTCGCATCAACAAGCACCAAGCCATCACGCGTTGCAGGCACCCAATCATAGTTGGGCACCCGCACACCCGATGTTGTGCCGTTGGCAGTAAAAATAACGTCGCGGGCAAAATCCACCTGTGCAAGGTCTGGCAATTCTCCATAGTCTGCTTCAAATGTCCGCACGTCTTTGAGCTTGAGATGGCCGACGATATCTTTGACCCAACCGGAACCAAAACTTTCCCAAGCCAGAACATCAATGCCGCGCGCGCCTAGTAGCGACCACATCGCCATTTCAAATGCGCCGGTGTCGGAGGCTGGTACAATCGCCAAATGATACTCTTCAGGCACGCCCAGCAGGACCTGTGTCTTCTCTATCGCTTGCTTTAAAAGACGCTTGCCTTCTTTTGAGCGATGGGAGCGGCCAACAAGCGCCGTGCTCAACCAGTCGTGAGACCAACCCGGTGGTTTGGCACACGGACCGCTTGAAAAATTCGGGCAGTCAGGTTTGTTTTGTGGCTGTTGTGTCACCAGGCATCCGCTCCAAGCAAGATAAAGGTCGGCACTGACGTCCGTGCCTTCTTTTTGTTGAATCCAGACAACGTGTCTCGAGACAACGTGTCTGCGTTTCATTGAACTAAGCTTGCTCTAGATCAAACTGCTCTAAATCGGAACCGATTTAAAGCTGATAATTTGATCTATTCTAAAGTATTAGAGCATCCTGCGTTCAACTAAACGCAGGATGCTCTATGTCGCCGTCATGACGGTGTCAACGCCGATTGCAGAACGACTGGCTGGTCTTTAGTGCTGCAAGGACGTCGCACATGACCATTTTGTGACTTAAGTCGAAGACAAATTAAACCGCGTGATCCTGCAAACCCACCTCACCGTAAGCCTGCAAACAGTGCAGAGCGATGACCGTCCCGTGCACGACGCCCGTTTCACCAATAGCGCACAAAAAAGCAGGCCCTTTGTGAGCCCGCTTTTCTATTTCAATTCAGTTTCGACTTGGCGAAAGGCCTAGATCAACCTGCGAAAAGTTAGGTTCAACTTTGAGCAGATCAGTTGATCTATTCTAAGGTGCTAGAGCATCTTTCCGGCGTTTGAATAAACGTGAGGCATGCTCTAGATCAACCTGCGAAAAGTTAAGTTCAACTTTGAGCAGATCAGTTGATCTATTCTAAGGTGCTAGAGCATCTTTCCGGCGTTTGAATAAACGTGAGGCATGCTCTAGATCAACCTGCGAAAAGTTAGGTTCGACTTTGAGCAGATAAGTTGATCTATTCTAAGGTGCTAGAGCATCTTTCCGGCGTTTGAATAAACGTGAGGTATGCTCTAGAAGATTTTCAAGCGCACACCGGTACGGAATTGGTGATGTAGAAAATCTTCCCAGGCAACTTGGCTCGAGCCAGTCAACGTTGGCGCAGACCGTTTTATGGTACCTGGTGAATAAAGTAAGCGATAACCAGCATCAAGCGCGATGTATTCGTTTACATCATAGCTGAAACCAGCCATCAGTGCGCCACTAAACAGCCACTCATGCTTCTCTTCTGCTGAAGATGAAGTGATGACTGCCGCACCTGGCTGGGCAAAACATGCCGGCGTTGGCGTGCCAGGAACGGGGGCTCTTGTTCCTTGGAAACACGTCGCAGTCTCTGACGTGATCCGTTCGATATTTACATATGTCATACCGACACCAACGCCAACATAAGGTGTAAAGCGGGATTCATTTGCAAGGTCATAGTAGAGATTAACAAGATTGGTAGACTGCTGCTTCATCTGAATTTCGTCAGTGCGAACGACGTCATAGTCGTTTGTCAACGTATCCCCAGGAACACCCGGATCTGGCGCAGACAGAGATGCCTGGAAAGTTAACGGCGCTGAATCACTTAGATCATAGCCATCGTGGAAGCTTGAGGTAAAGTCAGCACGAAAGTTCTTGTTGAAGCGATAACCAAAACCACCTTCGCCAAAAATTGAGGTTGGAACATCACTAGCTCCGCGAGCAATGGCACCACCGCCAACAATATCAACACCGACATCACCAACAAAAGACCCACCAATATCAAGGCGTAGGTACCATTGCGCGTCCTGCATCGGGACCGGCATGGGCGCTGGCACAGGAGTACCTGCCGCATAGTCTTTGGTTGAACCATCACCGTAAACATATGTGCCTTCGCCAAACGCAACGCCTGTCGCCGATATCAATAAGCCAAGGCTCAATGCTAGGGCTGGGAAGTTCGTGTTCATTACTTTCGTCCCTTTAGACGTGACTTTCACATCACCTGACTGAAACGCTTGAAGCGCAGCAACAGCTGGCTCAAAAACGCGCGCACCAATGGTCAACTAACCACGAGGCCAACAACCACATGACCTTTACGCTTGTCCCGGACGGGCTACGGCCCGAACGCCACACAGACAGGAAACCAGGAACGAACTTTTGTTGATGACGACCAGAGATGGAATCTCAACTCTGGTCAGCGCTGCAAGAGGTGCAGCACAACAGTCCAAACTAAACTCAAAACATAAACTTGGAGATTGGCCAAAACATATAGCCCCGGCCAAGCGCCCTAGAAGATTTCGTAGCGAAGACCTACGCGAATTTCGTGTGCGTGCAGGCTTTCGACGGTCGGATCGCGTGAAACTGGACCACCGTTAATCGCTGTTACAGCGCCGGTTTCAGCTTCACCGAGGTACAAAAAGCGGTAGCCGACATCGAGGTAAAGCCCACGCTCAATTTCAATGGGCGCATCTTTGATTCTGCCAAAGGATGCAGCATGCACATCGCCATGACCACCACGTAGTTTGGCCGTGAAGCCAGCCATCAGAGCACCGGCAACGTGTGTTGTGTTGCCTTCTGCGATACGGCCTACAGTACAACCGCAGTCAACAACGGTGCCTTCGGTGGTTTTGTTGTACGTTACACCAAGCCCGATACCAACATATGGGTTGATGCGGCTATGGCGCGCAAAATCGTAATAGACGTTGGCCAGGACGACGTCGCTTTCGATGCCGAAAAAGCGTGTACCAGGCAATTGGTTGCCCGGATCTGCGAGGATACCTTCGGCGTCCGCTTCGAAGCGGTGTTCGTAGGTGATGTCGCCACGAATAGTTGAGGTGAAGTACCTACCAATACCACCACCCAGAGACCACGTGTCGTCAATATCTGTTCTGGTCAGGGTCCACAGACCATCTTCGGTGATATCTGGTGTATCGAAAGCGCTATAGCCGCCGTCTATGCGCAGATACCAAGATGGGCCGATTGGTGCAGCAACAGCATCTTTGATGCTGCCTGGATAATAGCTATTATTCATGCCGCCGCCATAGAGGTCGGCTGATTGAGCCGCTGTTGCACTGCCGAGCGCAAATACTGCAGCGAGCAAAACGGAAACGCGAGTGGTGGTCATGACAGTCCCTTTCATGATCTGACCGCCGCCACCTGAAAAGGGGTATACCCCTGCAAGGTAATGCGGCTTCATGAGGGAGGATGCGCGACAAGACTTAAAGGAGCCTTAACCGCTGACACAAAATGAAACAGTTTTAGGACCTCAACACGCCAAACATGCACTTCCGCACCGTCAAGCGCCGAAAATCTTAACAAAGTGTTGCGATTTTTGGGTGTCGTTAGGAAAACCAGACGCGCGGTCAGCTCGAAGATGACACGGATGCGGTCTCAACCGCTTCGACAACATCACCGACGACATTGGCAACCAGGTCAGCGTTGTCACCTTCCGCCATCACCCGGATCACTGGCTCAGTGCCGGATGGCCGGATCACAAGCCGCCCGCTCGTGCCAAGCTTGGCCTTGGCACCTTCAATAGCCTGACGCACGCGGCGATCTTCCAACGGCTTTCCGGCACTGTAGCGTACATTTCGCAACAGTTGTGGCAGTGCCACAAAGCGGGCGCAGACTTCAGAGACCGGCTTATCCTGCTCAACGACACACGATAGTACCTGCAAAGCCGACACCAGACCGTCTCCCGTGGTGGCAAAATCTGACAGCACCATATGGCCCGACTGCTCGCCACCGACATTGTAGCCATGCTTGCGCATGTATTCGACAACGTAGCGATCACCAACCGGGGTGCGCACAAGGCCAAGGCCAAGACCTTTCAGGTAGCGTTCTAACCCAAGGTTGCTCATCACAGTTGCAACAACACCGCCAGCTGTCAGTCGACCAGATTTATGCCAGCTCTCAGCAATGACGGCCATCAGTTGATCGCCATCAATCAATTGGCCCTTTTCATCGACAATCACAACGCGATCAGCATCGCCATCAAGCGCAATGCCAATATCAGCACGCACTTCCATGACCTTATCCATCAGGGCTTCGGGATATGTCGAGCCGCACTTCTCATTGATATTGCGGCCATCAGGATCATCGCCGATGGTGATTACCTCTGCGCCCAATTCCCAAAGTGCCGCTGGCGCCACTTTATAACCAGCGCCATTGGCACAATCGATCACAATGCGCAGACCCGTGAGTGTCATGTCCCGCGGCAAGGTGCGCTTGGCAAACTCAATATAGCGCTGCTGGGCACTTTCAACGCGAGTTGCGCGGCCAATCTTGTCGGCAGCAACCAGCATTGAAGCTGGATCAGAATCGATCAGCTTTTCAATTTCCAGCTCCCGCTCATCTGAAAGCTTGTATCCCTTGGGATCAAACAGCTTGATACCGTTGTCAGCAAATTCGTTGTGGGAGGCCGACAGCATCACACCCAGATCAGCACGCAGCGAGCGGGTTAACATAGCAACAGCCGGCGTTGGCATCGGGCCGAGCAGAAACACATCCATGCCGACAGAGGTGAAGCCAGACATCAGGGCAGCCTCAAGCATATAGCCGGATAAGCGTGTGTCCTTACCGATCACGACGCGCTTGGCACCGCCATTGGCCTGGAAGGCGCGGCCAGCTGCCATGCCAACCTTCAACGCCATTTCTGCCGTCATTGGATGGCTGTTTGCACGCCCCCTAATCCCATCAGTACCGAAGTAGCGCCGTATCATTGCTCGTCCCTTAGTGTTTTGCGACCAACCCTGGGGCCATCGCGCACCGTCTTTGAGTTGTAGGAGCCGTGCTGTGCGAGCTCCTGGCCCTCCGACCCTAATATAGTCTTCGGAGCGTTCCATCTTGGGCCCTTGCTATCAGGCTGACGTGCAAGACCCAACGCACCATACGCGGATATCCCTAAAAAACAGCATCGACCCACCACCGAGCTGCATATGCACCCGGTGAGCTTACCGCACCCTGGCAGATCCTGTCAGGTGCCACAGGATCACCATAAGCTGAAAGTTCAAGTCGTAACCGTTGTAGCCTTGGCGATGCCAGAGACAGGACCGCCTTGTGAATGGCGCGCTCACAGTCCATTCAGGGCTGATAGCGCAAATGTGGCGGCTATGGGGCAAATGTGCAGTTCAAACGGAGAGATACGCATGACTTTCCAAACCCAACCCACACCATCCGCCTTCCGCGGCAGCCACGCTCTGACCCAGATGCTTGCCGTTGTTTTTGCTGCCTTCACCCTGTTCACCGTGGCAGGCGTCTCGATCAGCGCAACGGCCCAGGCAGACTCTGCCAGTCATAATAAAGGCTATCGCGAAGGAAAGAAGGTCGGTCGGCAGCATGGCTCCAGGCCGTAAGTTGTTTGTTGAACCTATCGCAACAGCCATCTAAACCGCCGCTTCACTACCTAGGCTTGCCGCCTGCCAGATGGAGAGCGCTTGTTTGGTTTCGGCAACATCATGCACGCGCACAATCTGTACGCCTTGTGCGACACCTGACAGCGCGGCAGCCAGTGAACCCGGCACGCGCGCTTCCGGGTCATCGACATTGCACAACTGTCCAATAAGTTTTTTGCGCGACGCACCCAACAGAATCGGCACACCCAATCCGTGATATAGGCTCAACGCACTCATAACGGAAATATTATGATGCAAGTTCTTGCCAAAACCGATACCTGGATCGGCAATCAGTTTGGCTTTGGGAATGCCTGCGTCTTCACACACTTTAATGCGCTCAGACAGGAAGTCATACACATCTAACGCCACCTCAGAATACTGCGGGTTATCGTTCATGGTTTTGGGATCGCCCTGAGCGTGCATCAACATGACGGGCAACCCTGTATCGGATGCAACATCAAGCGCTTCAGGATCAAAGGTCAGCGCCGACACATCGTTGAGAATATCTGCACCCGCTTCCGCCGCCGCCGCCATCACCTGAGATTTGCGCGTATCTACAGAGATGAGTTTGTCGGTTTTTTCGCGCAGGCCCTTGATCACAGGGATGACGCGCGCCAACTCATCCCCAACCGCAACGGCATCAGATCCGGGTCTGGTGCTTTCCCCACCAATGTCAAGAATATCCGCACCTTGTTCCGCCAGCTTAAGCGCGTGGTCAATCGCATTATTGGGATCAAACCATTTGCCACCATCGGAAAAACTATCCGGCGTCACGTTGACAATGCCCATGATACGCGGGCGATCCAGGCGTAGTCCCATCAACGGCGCACGCGGTGCACGTATCGCTTCCAGCGTCTCTGACACAGAGAGGTTATGGCGCCCCCAATCGCGCTCGAACAGATCCGTCAGGCTGACGATACGGCACACGATTTCACCGCCTGCTACCCGTTCTATGATTTCGACGGCAGAAAAAGTGGCCTGCCCACCGCAAAGACCGAGGCCGGGCCAGCCCGCGTCCCCGTCTTCGATTTGCAGCTCAGTCGTATGATGGAAGAGACCGACGGGCCTTAGATAAATTGTGTTTTGCATCGTCGCTTCTTAACATACGTTGGTTTTGAATTGGAAATGGGTGAGCAACGTAATCTTGAAAAACAATGAGAGCCGATGCACGATGTGCTGCACCAGCTCTCATTGTTTGCTTGATCGGATCTATTGCCAGACTAGTGCAACTTATCTGCGTTTGATGAAACGTCAGGCATGCTCTAACCCTGTGGCTGAGGCTCCATGCCACCCATGTCAGGATCCGGCTCATCGCGCGGCTTAACGGTGCCCGCTGTCGGCACCGCAGAAGCTGTTGGGCCCTTCGAGCCATCATCATCCGATGGTCGAATGATCGTTTCGCCGCGCAGAACCGCTTTAACTTCATCACCCGATAGCGTTTCATGCTCCAGCAACGCTTTTGACACCGCGTGCAGACCATCAATCTTATCATTCAGGATTTGCTTGGCCTTGGCTTCGCCAGCCATGATAAGTCCACGAATTTCGGTGTCGATCAACTCTGCAGTCTCATCTGAGATATTAGTAGTTTGCGTCACTGAGTGGCCTAAGAACACTTCCTGCTCATTGCCATTGTAGCGCACACGCCCAAGCTTATCGGACATGCCCCACTCCATCACCATCGAGCGGGCCAGACCTGTCGCCATTAGGATGTCGCCGGTTGCACCATTGGTGACATTACTTTCACCGCCTAAGATGATTTCGGCTTCGCGACCACCGAACAAAACAGCCATGCGCGCTTCGCACCATTCCCGTGTCCGCGAATAGCGTTCTTCCTCCGGCAAATTCATCGTCACACCTAGCGCGCGACCACGCGGAATGATGGTCACCTTGTGCAGTGGGTCATAGGGCACGTTGAGGCCAACAATTGCATGGCCCGCCTCATGATACGCCGTGTTGCGACGCTCTTCGTCGCTCATCACCATGGAACGACGCTCCGCGCCCATCATGACCTTGTCTTTTGCGTCTTCAAATTCAGCTTGTGTCACCAAGCGTTTGTTGCGCCGTGCAGCCAGAAGCGCTGCTTCATTGACCAGGTTTGCCAAATCAGCACCAGAAAAGCCAGGTGTGCCGCGCGCAATGGTTTTGGCATTGACGTTGGGTGTCATCGGCACCTTCCGCATATGCACTTTCAAAATTTGTTCACGGCCTCTGATGTCCGGATTTGGCACTGTGATCTGGCGATCAAAACGACCGGGGCGCAGCAAAGCAGGATCCAACACATCCGGACGGTTGGTGGCTGCAATAATGATGACGCCTTCGTTGGCTTCAAAGCCATCCATCTCAACCAGCAACTGGTTCAGCGTCTGCTCACGCTCATCATTTCCTCCGCCAAGACCGGCACCACGATGGCGGCCAACAGCGTCAATTTCGTCGATAAAGATGATACACGGCGCATTCTTCTTAGCCTGTTCAAACATGTCGCGCACACGACTGGCACCAACACCGACAAACATCTCAACGAAGTCCGAACCGGAAATGGTGAAAAACGGTACATTGGCTTCGCCAGCAACAGCGCGCGCGATCAGCGTCTTACCTGTACCTGGCGGACCAACGAGCAATGCACCACGTGGGATGCGGCCACCGAGGCGCTGAAACTTTTGCGGGTCACGCAGGAATTCAACAATCTCTTCAAGGTCCGATTTGGCCTCATCAACACCAGCGACGTCTTCAAATGTGACACGGCCCTGACGCTCGGTCAGAAGTTTTGCCCGCGACTTGCCAAAGCCCATCGCGCGCCCGGAGCCCGACTGCATTTGGCGCATGAAGAAAATCCAGACCGCAATCAACAACAGCATCGGGAACCAGTTAACCAACACGCCTAGGAATGACGGCACATCTTCATCAGAAGGTCGCGCTTGAAACTTGACGCCCTTCTTTTCAAGGCGCGCCACGAGACCTGGATCTTCGGGTGCATAGGTAGAGAATAGTTTGCCACCGTCGCGCATCTTTCCTTTGATGCGATTGCCAGCCAGGGTCACATCAGAAATTTTTCCATCATCAACAGAAGACAAAAACTCTGAGTAGCTAATCTCAGCACCACGGCTTGCGTCAGGGCGATCATTGAACATATTGTAGAGCACGAAGAGCATCGCCAACATGAATACCCATACCGCGAGCTTCTGAAAGTTCGAATTCATTAGTGTGTCCCTTGAGATCCAGCCCGGCTGTTAACTAACGGGCGCCACATATTCAGCGTTGGCTCAGTAATAATATCCCGGCCAGCGCAGTGCCTCTATTGGTTAAGATAGGTATGCCGCACGACTTTGCCAAGCAGCACACCCCGTATCGCGTCTTAATTCCTTGCTGGGCAGCAAATCTTTTGCCCAGCCCCATGGATCGACCTCGATTTATGTCCCAAAACGGTGTTCGATAATGCCAATAAACACCGCCAGGACGAAATCGCTGCAAGGCCCATGCCCAGTTTGGGTCTGCCCACCCGGGCCTTTTTCTTCACCTTTACCTGATGCCGCACCTGGATGAGCCGTTGCCTCTCCCGCTTGACCCGGCATTGTGGCCATAAACTCTAACGTGGGAAGCGCTAACAACTGATCTCCACGCCAAAATGACGGCAGGGTTTGGGCAACCTGAGCCGAAACGGACGCATAGTCAGCTGCAAGGTCCCCTCTGATCGCCGCAAACGTGGTCGCATCGAGTGGCCGGACCCGTGTGACCTGACAGGCGTCAGTATCCGAATCCGCAGACGCAACAGAGACTTGAAAGCGCTGATCCCAGATCATCTCCTGGCCAGGCAGCAAATCAAGTTCTGGCAACGGCTCGCGTCCCGGCTCGCGATAAATCTGCAATTCCTCCTCGTTCAGCGAAATGATGCAACCACCCAGCGTCATGGAACGAAACACCTTGGTGCTGGTTAAGGTCGCCTGTAGCGCTTCGATCTGACTGAGTTGCGCTTTTTGTGCCGCACCACCAAAGGCCGACAACACCTCAGTTAACACGCGCATTTGAATTTCATCTGGCGCGGCCTGAAAAACAGTCCATGACAGCCCGGCATATGCGCCATTATGAATGGCAACGTAATGTTCAACAAACTCAGAAACGATTTGGTCCAAGGCGGCGCGTGCCCGTCGTGCTCGCTTGGCACTCAACGCCAGAGCCGATGTGCCCACGCCAAGCGTTTCAAACTGTGGCATGGCCTGACGCAATCGAATACGTTCAAAATCGCGCGATGTGTTGGAGGGATCGTCCCGCCACGTCTGGTGCTTCGCCTTGAGAAACGCTACCAAAGTTTGCTTTGAAACGTCGAGAAGCGGACGGACAAGCATCACCGGTGCGCGATCACCTTTCCCAACCCGTTTCAGGGGCCGTTGTTCGGCCATCGCACCGAGACCATCAACACCACTACCGCGCGCCAAGCGCATCACCACAGTTTCAGCCTGATCATCCTGCGTGTGAGCGGTGACGAGTGCGACCGGCGCTTGCAAATCCCGTTCGGCACAAATCTCAAGCAATAAACGATAACGCGCCTGGCGCGCCGCAGCTTGCAGACCGGACGTTGGCTTGTCACCAGTCCAACATTTTGTGGTGTGTGTTAGGCCTAATGTGCTGGCAAGCTCACCAACCCATTGCGCTTCGCTTGCTGAGCTCGCCCGCAAACCATGATCAATGGTTGCGATTTCGACGTTTGGTAGATCGGGCTGAAGCTCTCGCCAGCGATGAAGCAAGATCATCAGCGCCACGCTGTCAGCCCCGCCCGAAACAGCAACCAGCACAGATTTGAAATCGGTTAAGCCAGCAAACAAGGCGGTGATGTTATGATCAGAGATGAAACCGACCGAACCGGAGCCATCAGAAATCGCCCGCTCTGAGACAGAGCCATCCGTGATGGCGCCATCTGCGATGACAGAAGCCGATTGGGCCTGCGTTTTTGATTCAGCCATTGCTGGGGGCAACGCTCAATTTGGGTTTAGGTGCAGCCGACACGCTGGCGTTCGCTGTCAGCCTTCGACTTGACGTGCGGAGGCGCATTTGGATAGCGCTTAGCTAACGACCTCAACACCGTACACGCTTCACTTCGCTTGCCAAGGTTTGCCAGCGACATGCCACGTTTAAGCTGGCTATCCGGCGCTTTGTTCGAGGCACCATAGGCTGCCGTCACAATGTCAAAGGCCTCTGCAGCGTCGATATAGTTCTGCTGCACGTAGTAGGTTTCACCAAGCCAATAAAGTGCATTCGGCACCAGATCGTGCTGTGGGAATTTGCGCAAAAAGCCGCGAAAACCAGCCTGGGCTGCCGCGTAGTCTTGCTGCAACAAATTCCCATACGCCCTTTCGTAGATCGCCTTTGGAGCCTCAGAGCCCGCCCCTGGTTGAGGCTGAACCGCAGCCAGCGCTGGCGCGGGCCTTTGCCCAGTCGCAGCTTGACCGTTCGGGGCGGCGATAAGATTGCCGATTTCATCATCTGACCTAACGTCAGGCGTCATACCGTTTGCAACCCAATCACCTTGACCCTGAGACGGGCTCACCGTCGTCGCACCGAACCCAGAACCAATCGAAGTCCCTGGTGGCGATACAGCAGCTAGGTTTGTCGCAGCGCCATTAGCGCCTGACACAATGGGGCGACCGCTACGATCCTGTTGCAGGGCATTGACTTCTTTTGAAAGTCGCGCCACCTGCGCACTCAAAGCTTTGACTTGCGCTGCCAGACTTGCACCACCTGCAGGGGCGCGTCCATTCGTAAACGCCGCACCCGTTGATCTGCCGCCTGGTTTTGCAAGAGACTCAAGCGTGCCGATCACAACCTGCAAATCAACAATCTGCTCTTCAAGTTGTTCGACGTGCAACCTAAGGGCCTGCGTGCGTGACACCCCTGCTTTTTGAGCTGCTGCGGTTTTGTCAGTTGTCTTTTTCGTTGCCTGGGCACCTACTGGGCTGGCCTGAACCATCACAAGTCCAACAATCGCGCACGCCACAACAAGAGGCGAAACCACGTGGTGGTGCCATCTGCTTTGACCTATCGGTGAGTGTGTGATCATGCCCGTTTTTCTCAACCCATGTTGCATCGACAGCGCTTTGCGCAAACAGTTAAACATCTCACCACGACATAACATTTGAGGAAGCGGAGAGACAAATCCAACCACAGCAGGATGGGTGACTTGAAGCATGATTCGTCGCCAACCAGGGCCTGTGGGCCACACTCGGTTCGACAAGTAAAATAAAAAGGCAGGCCTCTCGGCAGGTTCTGAGACGGCTGCCAGATACGCCTTGAAAACCGGCTTTGCAACCTCCCGACGGGGAATTATAGGATAAAACCGGATCGCTGAAACCGCTATCTGCCGGTTACGGTCCCTGTTTCAGCGGTGCCATAGGGACGGTCTGATTCGCCGACAGCAGGTATCGGCCCAGCGGAAATTACGGTGACAACGCGTCGGTTTTGGGCAGCACAACGTGCACTTGTACACGCCGCCACAGGATCTGTTCTGCCGCGACCATTACTTGCCATTCTCGCTTCGCGAACACCTTCGGCGATCAGACGCTGGCGAACCGCCTCAGCCCGGACGAGTGACAAGTTGTAGTGATCTTGACGCACTGCTCCTGCGCCGTCGTCTGCATGGCCTTCTATGGTCACGAAAATATCTGGGTGCGCATTGAGCCAATCCGCTTGCGCCGCCAAAACGGCGCGTGCGCGTGCGCCCAGCTGATCACTACCCGCGGCAAAGAAAATCCGATCACCAACATCAGCGATAAACTGGCGTTCCAGCATCACCAAACGGCGGCTGCGTTGTTTGATCTCGGCGCGGCGGCGCACTTCGCTATTTCCCAACTTGTCTCTGCTTGGACGAATAGGTCCGTAAACACCACGAGAGGGGTCAAGCGGGGCCCGCGCATTTCGCCCGTGAGGTGCTTTGTGCGCTGGTCGACGTCGCGGCACTCCGTTGCCAGTTTGGTTTCTGGGTACGCGATAAAGTTCGCTCAAGTGTTTACGGGCTTCATCAGCAAGTTCACTGTTCGGCCGAATTGCGATGACGCGCTCAAATAGGCGTTGGGCCTCTTCGGAATCACCAGCGTCTTGGGCCGCACGCGCGTCTGCAAACAGGTGCACAAAATCCGCAGTGCTATTGGATTTAAATTCAGGTGGTGAGGCATCGAAAGGATCGGTTCGGCCTTGACGCTGAGGGGCTTGGCGAGCTCGTGCTTTCAAATGAAACGTGCCAAGAACAGCTTCTTCGCCTCGGGCGCTGTCAGCATGTCGGGCATCTGCGTTTTGGCGGCCATCAAGCGCTTGCAGCGCGCCCCCGGAGGTAAGGGTAAACACAACGACGAGACCAGCCAAGCCAACGCTCGGCCAACGCCTGTTGCGGTCGAAATGTGTGTGACGCCAAAACATGAGAGAACCTGTGCCGCACGCTTTTTAACGTGACCTGAGCTTGCTTGCGACCGTGGCGACCTTTTGCGGCCAACTGAGGGCAATGTCTCTGCAGAGGCCACCCGCCCGCGCACCGTCTAGATCGTCGAGCCTTTTGTTGTAGACACTGAAGCTATTTGCTCAACGCTCTATCCCAGGACTGATGATCAACTTATCTGCTCAATGTCGCGTTCCAACTTTTCGCAGGCTGCCCTAGGGTCACCCGACCAGAGCTACCCTGCAATGCGATTGTTGAGCACTGTTTGAGAACGTCTGTTCTGGGACCAGCATGAAATGTCATTACAGACCGCAACCGGACGTTCCTTGCCATACGAAATCGTACGCAGACGCTGACCTTGGATACCAAGACGTGTCAGGTACTTGCGAACGGATGTTGAGCGACGTGCGCCAAGCGCCATATTGTATTCACGCGTGCCACGTTCATCGGCATGGCCTTCAACGGTAATGGTGAATTGCGGATATTGGCGCAACCATTGCGCCTGCTTGTTCAAAGTCGCTTGCGCTTCTGGGGTCAGCGATGTGCTATCTGAGGCGAAATAAACGAGATCACCAACATTGACGCTAAAATCGCGTTGCGTGCCCGGTGTAATCGGACCACCGTTGGTGCCTGCACCCGGTCCGAGTTGAGCACTGTCTGGTGTCACTGATTTACTGGCACAACCGCCAGCCACGAGCGTTGCCGCTAAAAGCACCGCAGCCCCAACGCCTGAGAGTGATCGAAAACCCGCCATACTAAACCCCTGAGATTTCATTGGAGCGCCTTCACTATAAATAAGTCTCAACGGCTACTGCCCCAGGTTTGCCGTCGCGCTTCAGGCGCATCTAACGACACTTCATATCACTTGCTGGGCCTAGAGTTCGCACCAAAATGTGGCTAATCAACGAAATCCACTGCCCGATCCTGGCCTCAAACCTGCGACAGAGCGCCCGCAAACAAGGCCATTTTGGGGTGTTTGCCGAGGTCCTAGAGCATCAAGCCTTTTGTTGTACACAGTGAAGCCGTCTGCTCAACACTCTATCCCAAGACTGGATCCACTGGATCCCATGACTCTAATCCCAAGGCTGGCGATCAACTTATCTGCTCAATGTCGCGATCCCAACGTTTCGCAGGTTGGCCTAAGCCTGAACCCTTACCCTCGCCACCCAAGCCACATGGCCTTGCCTCAACATCAGATTCGAACGGCCCGAACACAAAAAACCGAACCGACACGCTATGGCGTGGCGATTCGGTTTCTGATTCGTGCCGTTCCCGAAGCCGAAACTACGGGAAAATGCAACAAAAGTTCCTAGCGAATAGCTGCAGCGGCTGGAACATCAGCGCCGAGTTTCATTGGAACATGCTCTTCACGACGGCAAGCGCCGAGAGCAACTGCTGCACAAACGGTGGCGATAACAATTGCGCCCTTCATAATCTTCTCTCCTATGTTTTCTGGTACCAGAAAGAATTATCGAACCAGAGCAGCTGCCGTAACTTAAGAACCAAGTCTCCCCGGCATATGTGTCCTGCATTCGCGCAAGTCACACCGAGAAAGCCATGAGCCCTTTTTTCCAGACACCTAATCCACTCCAGGTGCTGGACGACAACTAGCCGACTATTGGGGTACTGGCATGGGGTTTGTCGATCAAGATCAGAGGTGGTTTTCCAACTGTTTTCCAACCCCAATGATGCGAAAATGCAACGGCTGTTTCCGCGCCCGCACAGTTCAATGCAACAGGGAACCTGATTGCATAAGCTATTCAAAAATATGAACTTTATTAGTCTTTTGATGCGTTGCACCAAACGCTGAATCTGATTCCAACGTGCCCCAACTATCGCACATTGCCGGGCTACTTCAGAAGCGGTGACCAGGCCGGATCAGAGGCAAAAGACGGCGTTGGCACGACTCGCTCGTTATACCCGGTGATATCAACCGAAAAGATCTTTGCCCCACCACGCGCGCCTGGGCTTTCTCGGAAGAACATCAAAACCCGGCCATTGGGTGCCCAGGTTGGGCCCTCATTATGGAAGCCCTCGGTTAAAATGCGCTCACCAGAGCCATCCGGGCGCATGACACCAATCAAAAAGCGTCCTGCGAGTTGCTTGGTAAACGCGATGTAGTCGCCGCGTGGTGACCAAACGGGTGTCGAATAGCGACCGTCACCATGGCTGATGCGTTGCACGCCGGATCCATCAGAATTCATCACGTAAACCTGCTGGGTGCCTTCGCGATCTGATTCGAAGGTGATGCGATTGCCATCAGGGGCGTAACTTGGCCCGGTATCAATGCTCGACGCGTTTGTGAGCTGGCGTGTGCGTTGGGAGGCAATGTCGAGCTCAAAAAGGTTGGAGTCACCATCTGATTGCATGCTCATTACGATGCGCCGACCATCTGGTGAAAAACGCGGCGCAAACGTCATGCCGCGAAAGTTGCCGAGCTTCGTGCGCTTGTTGGTCACCAGATCCAACAACATGACCTGCGGCTGATTACTGGTGTATTGCGTGTAGGCGATTTCCTGCCGTGTCGGACTAAAGCGTGGTGTCAAAACCAAGTCACTGCCTTTGCTCAACAGGCGCACGTTGGCGCCGTCCTGATCCATGATGGCGAGGCGCTTGCGCCTATTTTTTTTCGGGCCGGTTTCATCGATGAAAACCACGCGGGTATCAAAATACCCCTTTTCACCTGTTAAACGCTCATAAACTTGATCGGCGATGAGATGACCAATGCGCCGCCAGTTTTGTGGCCGCGTTGAAAACCGTTGGCCCGCAAGCTGTTTGCCAGACACCGTATCCCAAACACGAAACTCAGAGGTGAGACGACCATCTTGACCTGAGGCAACATTGCCGACCACGAGGGCATCGGCACCAACCTGGCGCCAGTTTGGAAATGTTGGTAGTTGATTGACGTTACCGATCTGCTCAAGAAACGAGGCGCGATCAAGCGGGCGAAATAAGCCGGAACTGTTGAGGTCGTTCGAGATCACATCGGCAATGGCCGCCGCCATCTTCGGGTCGGCGCCAGAAAAGACAGGCAGCGCCACGGGGATCGGGTCGATCGTGCCCTGCGTTTGGCGTCCACGCAGCTGCGCAGATGCCTCTAACGTCGCCACCACTGTCAGTAGTGCGATTAAAACGATGCGGATTAATGCGGCGGGTGACATAACATAGGCCATGGCGGTGGGGCTCATCATCCTGAATTCATTGGGCAGTTGGGTTAAGACTTTCAGCCGACAACGACAAAAACGAGGCGGAGAATCGAAGGAATTTGGGAGATTATAGCATTTCACTGGGATCAAATTCCCAGGTGATGTCTTTCCAGTCCTGATACTTATCTGGCGGCAATTGAAACGGTGCACAACTCTTAACAGCCCGAACCGCTGCCTCTTCAGCCAGGCGCCCAAATGTGCCGCCGCCACGCCGGGTCACACGCGGCTCGCCTTGCAAACTACCATCGCGGCGCAAAAACCATTGCACTTCAACAGCGGGAACCCCCGTACCACCGCCACCGCCCGGCAATCGCCAGCAGTTGTTCAATTGCGATTTCACCATGCCGCGTAACAAGTCTTGTTCACGTGCGGAGAGAACAGAATCGGTGCCATCGCGTGTGCCAGCGGTTGGACCTGTGTTGTCTGTGTTCGGGTCCCACCCTGTTTGCGGTGCACCGCGCTTGGTTGGATCCTTATCAAGCAGAGCTGCCAGGCGATCCGCTGTTGCTACCTTGCGTTTTTTGGCATCGCGTTTGCGTTTTTCAGCAGCACGTTTTTTGGCCAACGCTTTTTTTCGCTTGGCTTCAGCAGCCAACCGCTTTTTCTTTTCTGCCGCTTTCTTTTTAGCCTCAGCCTTCTTTTTGGCCTCGTCTGCTTTGCGCTTGGCGTCAGCTTTCTTTTTTTCTTGTTCCGCCTTTTTGCGTTTCGCTGCCGCCAGCTTTTCAGCTTCGGCTCTTTTCTTGGCCTCGTCCGCTGCCTTTTTGGCGTCCGCTTCTTTTTTCTTGTCCGCCTCTGACTTTACCGGTGGTAGCTTGGCCAACTTATCCGCAATCGGATCAGGTGGCTTAGGCGCGGTAACAGGCTTTGGCTTTTTAGCTTCTTTTTTAGACAGCGTTGGCTTGTCCTTGGCCTTGTCTTTTGCCTTGGCTGTCAGGTGCTTTGAGGTGTCAGACCCTTTCTTGAGGCGCAACACATCCGATGGCGTCAAAATCGCAACCGAAATGGCAACCGGCGCAGGGCCCTTCAACTCACGTGTCGACAAAAGGCCCCATAGCGCCCAGCCAATCAAAGCCAGGTGCATCAAAATTGAAGCAATGAAACCGACGTGGACCATCCGGGTATCCGTTGCAGCCTGCGCCTTGAGACACGATGGTCTTAAGGCCCAAAAAGCTAGCCTCCCTCTTCTACTTCGGTGACCAGCGATACTTTCTTGAAGCCGCCCTTACTGATGCGACCCATCACCAGCATCACGCGGCCATAGGAAATGCCCTTGTCACCGCGCACATAGATTTGTTCGTCAACGCCATTCTTCGAGATCGCTTTCAGCTTTGTTGCAATCTCGTCAAGCTTGACCTTGGCTTCACCAATATAGATATCACCACTTGCAGCGACGGATATCGTTAACGGCTCTCTGTTTGAACTTGGCAGTTGCTCACCCTGCGATTGCGGCAATTCAATCGGCACACCAACGGTGAGCAAGGGTGCAGCAACCATAAAGATAATCAACAACACCAGCATCACATCGACCATCGGCGTGACGTTGATCTCGCTCATCGCCGCGTGGCGACGCGAACGACGGCGACGACCTCTGTTCTGTTGTGTTTGTTTGACGTTGACGCCCATTGGGACCTATCCGTTTTGCCACTATTGCCCGCGGGCATCGATTTGGCGTGAAACAATGGCTGCAAATTCATCCGCAAATGCCTCCAGGCGCTGCGAAATCAGCGCCGAGTCCGCACTGAATTTATTGTAGAATACAACAGCCGGTATCGCCGCCATGAGCCCGAGTGCGGTTGCAAACAGTGCTTCAGCAATACCCGGTGCCACCACCGCAAGATTAGTATTCTTGGAAACCGCGATAGCTTGAAAGCTGGTCATGATGCCCCAAACCGTGCCAAACAACCCGACAAAGGGTGCCGTCGAACCCACTGTTGCAAGAAACAACAAGCGGCGGTCGAGCCGCTCCATCTCGCGCGAGATGGTAACGTCCATCACCTTTTCGACACGCAATTGAATGCCACCAAGGGCACGAATGTCGCCTTCAACGGAACGCTTCCATTCACGCATCGCAGCTACGAACAATGCCGCAACGGCAATCGTTGGACTGCGCGCCAGTGAGTTATAGAGTTCATCCAAAGACTGACCTGACCAGAACATCTGTTCAAAACGATCCGCTTCAAGGCGGGCGCGGCGGAAAGCAAAAATCTTTTCAATGATAATCGCCCAGGACCATATCGAAGCCAGCAGCAACCCGAACATGACGATCTGCACCACGGGCGAAGCTGCCAAAAACAACTCGACGAACGAAACGCCGGGACTTGCTGGTGCAATATTGGTTGCCGTGAGGTCTTTTGGGTCCATGTGAAGCCAGTCCATCAAGTGTCAAAACAATCGCCCACTAGAGCGTCGAGCCTTTTCTTGTACACACTGAAGCTATTTGCTCAACGCTGTATCTCATGACTGGAGATCAACTTATCTGCTCAAAGTCAAACCCAACTTTTCGCAGGTTGATCTACAGCAACTTTGTGCCATTTATCGTACCCGCGTTGCAGGTTCGACTTCAGGCACGATGATCCAGGGCCACAAGATACAGTCTACAATCCAGGCTCCAGCCTGCTTTGTCATCCGCTGAGATGTTTTGTGCGCATAAACGTGTTGGCAACAAGACGCAAGCCAAGCGATAGCGGGGCGGGCGCCCAGATCGATCAGCCAGGTAAACTCCATGGATTAACCCATAGATGCGAGCCAATATGACAAAACAAGGGCTCCGCGGGGCTCAGTGGAGAGGCACTATCGCAATGCGGCGCTTTGGCAGGTGGGTAGGCTCGGACTTCCGGCTACTTGGCGGTGCCTAAAAACTCAGCCCGCACCCGGTCATTGATGCGCAGCGGCTTTCCAGCCATCGACACTAAAACCACCAGAATATCTGCCTCACACAGCACGTGGCCCGCGCGCACAACACTTTGGTGCAAGGTGACGCTTGCCGCACCCAATTCACCAACACGGGTTTCCACTTCCAAGACATCATCCATTTTGGCGGGACGTTTAAAATCAAACGTCATCCGCCTGACAACAAATGCGGCCGGCACCTGAGTGTCCGAGCCATCAATCATGCGGCGGGCATCTGTGCCCAACAGGCGCAAAAGATCGGTGCGACCACGCTCGCACCAACGCACGAAGGACGCATGATAGGCGACACCACCGGCATCGGTATCTTCAAAGTAGACACGGATTGGCAAAATGTGGAGGTGCCCCGCACCATCGTTTCCCTCACCGTCTTGGCCCCTACCATCTTTGCCGAGGCGACCGGCAAGGTCAGGCCATGCCGGTGCCGCGCTGGTTGCCTTCACATCATCACCCGTCATGCAGAACGTCCTTCTTCGTGACCTAATTCAACAACAACAATTTCCGGTGGTGATCCAAATCGAACTGGCAGGCCACTACAGCCAAGACCGCCTGACACAATCAAATGGCGTTTGTCTTCGATGATGTGACCGTAGGTGTAGCGGCGCCCGAAGCGCGATGGGACAATCGGCGCAAAACCAAACACACGTACCTGCCCACCGTGGGTATGACCTGAAAGGGTTAAGGCCACGCGATCCGGCATGGTAGCAAACGCATCCGGTTCGTGCGCCATTGTAATGACGGGCTCATTGGTCACCACTTTGGCCAGCATCGCGGCCACATCATCAATCCCCTCATAGGGGATTTCGTGACGCCCGCGCCAACGGCGATCTCTTGGCCAGAACGCCCATTGGTCACCAAGGCCTGCAATCCAAACACCATGACCGTCCTTTTCAAGACGTACGGCGTCGTTCTCCAGCATGTTGATCCCAGCATCTTCCAAAACACGTTGCACGCGCGGCGGGCCTTTGCGGGTGTCCTGCACGGCATGGTCATCCCACCAATCATGATTACCTAAAACGCCATGGACACCAAGAGGCGCCGATAACGCGCTTAACGGCTTGGCCCAGTCCTGGGGTGCAAGTTTGCGGCCCAAGCGGCTCAAACGATAGCCAGCAACGTAGTCACCCAACAGCAGGATCGCATCAGGCGACAGCGCATTGGTACGTCTTACAATTTGCGCAATACGCTCACCATTCATCCACGGATTGCAGGCATGTAGATCGGCAATCACGGCCAATTTGAGTTTTAACCCTTGCGGCCAACCGTTAGGTGTCACGCGATAGCGCGTGACGTTAAGCCGAAACGGCTCTGCAAGTGCATAACCGCCAAAGGCTGCCCCCACTGTGGAGGCGGCAATAAGACCTTTTAGAATTTGGCGTCTGGTGAGCACGCACGATGTTCCTTTTTTTTTGCTGATCACTCTGACGCTGCCCAAACAAAGCTCTACAGCGTCGCGCCTTTTGTTGTACGCAGTGAAGCTATTTGCTCAAGACTCTATCTCAAGACTGGCGATCAACTTATCTGCTCAATGTCGCGATTTCAACGTTTCGCAGGTTGATCTAACGGGGGCTAAAGGGGAAGATGGATTTCTTGTTTGATGTCGATTGTCTCTAGATTGCGCCAGGAGGTGTCAGCAAAATGACGTTGCGTTGTGCCATCAAACGCAGTGCACACGATTGAACTAAACCCCGCCCATCCGGCCTAGCCAAGACCGTGATTTTCGTCATTTCCATTCGTGTCGTCTGAGCCATCACTTTCCGTGTCAGACTCGAACAACGAAAGCTCTGGCGTTGCAGTGCGCGCCGGTCCAGGCAATCCTAAATGACGGTATGCCTTGAGTGTCAGGACGCGTCCGCGCGGCGTACGGGCAATAAAACCCTGCTGAAGGAGGTAGGGCTCGACGATTTCTTCCAAGGCATCGCGCGGCTCAGAGAGCGCGGCGGCCATCGTCTCAATTCCAACGGGCCCGCCTTCGTAGTTATTGGCAATACAGCCCAAATAGCGATGATCAAGCATATCGAGACCTTCGCTATCCACTTCAAGTGCGCGCAAGGCTGAGTCCGCGAACTCAACATCGATCTTATCGGCCTTAGCAACGATAGCGAAGTCGCGCACGCGACGTAAAAGTCGGCCCGCAATGCGGGGTGTGCCACGCGCACGCCGCGCAATCTCGCGCGCACCTTCCGGCTCCATCGCTGTACCAAGCACACGCGCGGCGCGCGTCACCACTTTTTCGAGGTGTTCAACCGAATAAAAGTTAAGCCTGATAGGTATGCCGAAACGATCACGAAGCGGTGTTGTTAAAAGCCCAGACCGCGTCGTAGCCCCAATCAGCGTGAACTTGGAAAGGTCAATGCGGACCGAGCGCGCCGCCGGGCCTTCACCAATAATCAGGTCGAGTTGGAAATCTTCCATCGCAGGATAAAGAATTTCCTCAACGGCCGGACTGAGACGATGAATCTCATCAATGAACAAAACATCGCGTTCTTCGAGATTGGTCAAGAGGGCTGCCAAATCGCCAGCTTTGGAAATCACCGGCCCGGACGTTGCGCGAAACCCAACGCCCAGTTCCTTGGCCACAATCTGCGCCATCGTCGTTTTGCCAAGGCCGGGCGGGCCGACCAAGAGCACGTGGTCCAACGCGTCTGCACGGGTTTTTGCCGCCTCAATAAAGACCCGCAAATTTGCGCACGCCTGCTCCTGCCCAATGAAGTCATCAAGCGTTTGCGGGCGAATAGAAGCCTCAAGGACTTCACGTTCCCCCGCCGCAGCAGAAAGCAAGCGGTCCGTCATGCATTTGTGGTGGGCTTATTTGCGCCAACCGTCAAGCCAGCCGACGTTACAATGCAGCTAATACTTGCGCGTTTAGGTCACCAACCGCACTACAAAGCCTGAACCGCTAGATCAACCTGAGAAAAGTTGGAAACGCGACTTTGAGCAGATTAAGTTGCTCGCCAGTCATGGGATAGAGTCATGGAATTAAGAGCCATGAGATAGAGCGTTGCGCAAATAGCTTTACTGCGTACAACAAAAGGCGCGACGCTCTAGCTATCGTCTTCTGCCTCAGGACTCTGACGCGGCGACGACAAAAAGCGGACCCCAATCTGAGGCCCTTTACGCCACACAACCGTACAATCAATCTCCATACGATCAACGCAAGTAGCCAGCGTAAAGTAGGCTGGCAAATGCGGGCTGTTGTCTGCGTTGGATAGGCTGTCATCAAATTTTATACAGGCACCTGTTGTTGACATGTTTACAATTGAACACGAAATGTCGGTGCCACTTCCTGGACGAATGATATTCGCCCGATAACCACATGACTTGCGATGTGCCCAGCGTCGCTCGGCACCTGTATTTGTTGACCCACCACTGGCCGCAGAGATTTGACCTTGTGACATTGTGCAACCTCCCTTTTTGGTTTCAACACAAACTGAATGTGGATGCAGCCATTGTTGGTCCGCAGAAATGAATCATTCGTTTCAAATTTAGCTTAATGTTGCGGTGAACCATAGAAATGGTCATGCAAAAGGGCGCTGACACGGTCGAAACACGTTGTCAGCGTTCACAAACACTTACCTATTGATTTGCAATTTTATATTTCAGGCTGCAAGGCCACATGCCTGCAAGGCCACATGCCTGCAAGGCCACATGCCTTCAAGGCGACGTCTGTGAAAAAATCGTGTTAGAGCAACTTAATCTGCCTAAAAACGGCAGAGTGTCTTAACGCGACGTGCGGGTCAAAACACGTGGCGTTGAGGTGAATCGAACGCCGACTTCATCACCCTCTTGCCACACGACACGGCAATTGATGGCGACGCGGTCAAGACGAATGTTGAGCGTGAAGTCTTCAGGCAAACCCAGTTTGCCGTTATTCTTTGTCACCAACTTAGACTCTTTGATAAGCAATCGGGCACCAGTAACGGACATATCGCGCACGACACAGTACACGGCGCCATTAATGGCATTGGAATAGATGATGCCTGCTGATGCAGTACGTTTGCGGTGTGAAAACCGAGGCTTGTGGGTTTTGTCAGGCTTTTCAGCCGTTTGTTGATCAGCATGTGCAACGTCTCGCCGCTGGTTCAGCGCCATTATCAATATCTCCTGGGTGGGCAAACAGTACTGGAGCGCGCCTAAGGCCAGCGCGCCACCATACCGGGATGCTAAATGAATCCCATAAATGCTCACTTAATGCCCAAGCAAAAAAGCAATGTATTTGAGGTTATTTTGAGCTCATCCGGCTGCAGATCGTCTCTCCACGCCTTGCATTGCGGTCGCACAAAAAAAACTTGTTTCACATTGAAACAGATCAACAGACTTTAGTCATGGTGAGCTAAGTTGTGGCGAACCCTGATTAGTCTTTGCTTTGGGCTCGCGTGAAGTGGCACAGGATGCGGCCCGCAATATACGCGAAGGCGGGCACCGCCAATGCAGGGATGAGGTGAGAAATGAGATGCTGCCGCTTGCCCCGTTCTAAAATTTCCAACGTTTCAGGGTCAGTATGGCTCACATCCAGAGGCAATAGCGGCCAAGACTGAAAACACCAAAAGGCCATGGCCCCAATCCAAACCAGACTGAAAAAAAGCCAAACCTTGAAATTTAACAGGGAGCGCATGGAAGCCTCTTTTTTGTTTCCCAACACATCCCAAGTTCGTGTTGGAGATATGTTTCCCAACACATCCCAAGTTCGTGTTGGAGATATGTTTCCCAACACATCCTAAAGTTCGTGTTGGAGATATGTTTCCCAACACATCCCAAGTTCGTGTTGGAGATATGTTTCCCAACACATCCCAAGTTCGTGTTGGAGATATGTTTCCCAACACATCCTAAAGTTCGTGTTGGAGATATGTTTCCCAACACATCCCAAGTTCGTGTTGGAGATATGTTTCCCAACACATCCCAAAGTTCGTGTTGGAGATATGTTTCCCAACACATCCCAAAGTTCGTGTTGGAGATATGTTTCCCAACACATCCTAAAGTTCGTGTTGGAGATATGTTTCCCAACACATCCTAAAGTTCGTGTTGGAGATATGTTTCCCAACACATCCCAAGTTCGTGTTGGAGATATGTTTCCCAACACATCCCAAAGTTCGTGTTGATTAGCCAGCCAATTCTTTCAAACCACGGCGAATGAGGGCTGAGGTCTCAGCGTCACGTCCAAGCAGTTTAATCGCCTTGGCAACCGCTGTAGCAGCCTGCGCCGGATTGTAGCCGAGATTTGACAGTGCCGACAACGCCTCGGCTTGTGCATTGGAGGCAACAGACGATGGCCCATCGCTGGACCCGCTACCACCTGCAAGCGTCGCACCTTGAAGGTCTGGTGCCTTATCCTTCAATTCGGCAACAATTCTTTGTGCCAGTTTTTTTCCAACGCCTGGTGTTTCCGCCACCGCTGCCCAGTTATCGAGCGTGATGGCATGACCAAGATCTGATGGCGGCAGGATGCCTAGAACACCTAACGCCACTTTAGCACCGACGCCCTGAATGGTTTGCAAGGTGCGAAACCAACTGCGCTCAACTTCGCTTTGAAAACCAAACAAGCGAATGGCATCATCGCGCACATGGGTATCAATCGTTAGCGCAACCTTGTCACCGGGCGTCAGATTGCGCAACGTCCGTGTTGACAACTGCACTTCATAGCCGACGCCGTTGACATCGATAATTGCGTGTGTTTCGCCAACCGCATCAACTTGGCCTTTGAGCTTTCCTATCATCGGGCCCCAGCCTTTTGTGAGTAAGGCTTTTGAAGGTGCGCCTTTTGTGCCTCTGCCAGCAAGACGTTTTGGCGGCGAAAGTGGGCATGGCAAATCGCAATGGCCAACGCATCCGCTTCATCTGCTATTTCAAATTTGGCTTTAGGTAACAGATACCCGATCATGGCCTGCACTTGTTTCTTATCGGCATGGCCTGCACCCACAACAGCCTTCTTGACAAGATTTGGCGGATACTCTGCAACCTGCAAACCGGCAAGAGCCGGTGCCAACATCGCCATCCCGCGCGCCTGTCCAAGCTTCAGGGTTGCTTTCGCGTTTTCATTGACAAAGGTTTCTTCAACCGCCGCCTCACCGGGACTAAATACTGCAATGGTGCTCGACAGGCCTTCAAACAGCTCGCGCAGCCGATAGGCCAACGGCTCACCTGACGTCGATTTGACGTGACCGCAAGCGACAAAGCTCAAGCGCGGGCCATCGCACTCAATAAGCCCCCAGCCGGTCAGGCGAAGGCCAGGGTCAATACCAAGTATGCGAAGTCGAGATGGGGCCATGGGTTCCTCTCACCCGGCGATACCATATTCGTTGATTCGTTGGGCGTTGATTTAGAGGTCCCGTTCGTTTGGCCCGTTCGTTTGAGATGGCTTGAATTCAGGTGGACGTGGTTTCGACAATCGTTGACAGTCACAGACCAACGCGTTGGCCCTACATGACAGTGGAGAGAACCTCATGACCTATGCCCGCCTCTTGGAAGTCGCGGCCCACTGGTCTGCCATTTTAACAGGCTTTATTGCACTGGTGGCTGGTTGCAAATATTGGTTGGACCGCAGAGCAAAGCGACACCGTCTTGAGCACTATCTCAAGCACGTAAAGGAGAACGGCACCGACAAAGGCCAACGTACCGTGTTGCATCTCACAGCCCGTCTGGCGATGACTGAAAATGATATTTTGCAATCTGCCTTCGCCAGCCGACAGATCACGTCCCGCGTCGGAATTGACCCCGAAACCAAGCGGGCAAATACATTATTTTTAGAATATGTGTGACCACACATCTGTATAGCTAGCGTGCCAACGGTGCCCCTAGGCCGCCGTCAACTTAGCCAGAAGTTCATCAGACACTTCAAAGTTAGCGGTGACGGTTTGCACGTCATCTTCATCTTCAAGCGTTGCAACGAGTTTTAACAACGTGCCCGCCGCCTGCTCATCAACGTCGGTGGTCAACGATGGGTGCCAAATAGCCTTGGCGCTCTCAGCTTCGCCCAGCGCCTCTTCCAGGGCACCTGACACCTGGGCCAACGTTTCAAAGCTGCACGTGATGATGTGACCGCTGTCGCTTGAAACGACATCATCAGCGCCTGATTCAATCGCCGCTTCCATCACCTTGTCTTCGTTGCCTGCTTCGAGCCCATAAACAATTTCACCGACATGGTCGAACATGTGTGACACAGCACCTGTCGCGCCTAAATTGCCACCGTGCTTGGCAAAGGCAGCCCGTACCGCCGCGCCTGTGCGATTGCGGTTGTCGGTCAGAGCCTCAACAATAACCGCAACGCCACTTGGGCCATAACCCTCATAGCGAATTTCATCATAGGATTCGCTATCGCCACCGACAGCCTTTTCGATCGCCCGCTCGATATTGTCCTTGGGCATGCTTTCGGCCCGCGCTGAGCGCACGGCCAATCTAAGGCGCGGGTTATTTTCAAGTTCACCACCACCCATCTTTGCCGCAACTGCAATCTCGCGGGCCAGCTTGGCAAACAGCTTCGAGCGCACGGCATCCTGGCGACCCTTGCGATGCATGATGTTCTTGAATTTGGAATGGCCTGCCATGGCGGATTTGGTCCTGTGTATCGCACTGGGTATCGAACGTTGATTAGGTGTTGTCGTTTTGCCCCGAGCCCGGTTCGCCGGTCAAGACAGAGTTGGTTGGCCCAGTTTGCCAACGCAACCATCCAGCACACACTTTGAGTGGTGCCAGCAACCACGTTAACCCTTTGTTAATCTAACTTAACGAGGCTACCACCTAGCCCAATACGACTTTAGGAAGTATTGGCCACCTAGCCCAATACGACTTTAGGAAGTATTGGCCAAGAAGCCCTAACCCAACACTGGGCAAGCCCGTGTTGGGTGGTGATAGAGCATCTTATCTGCGTTTAACGAAACGCAGGATGCTCTAGAGCACGAATCGTGTTCTAGTCGTCCTAGTTCACGACTGCCCATCGTGACACTAAGACTGTAAATTGTGCGTTGAATGCTCTCGATAGGAGCCAAGTTCTCTTATCGAATTGCCAAAATCTCTACTCACTCGACCCAAAATAGCGGCTCGGTAGGCTCTAAATCGCCACCGAGCCGCAATGCTTTTGTGGCCACCGCGAGGCCCGTTTGGTCATCGATTTCAACTGCTAAGCCACAAATCGTAGCACTACCTGTTTCAGGCTCAAAACGCTCAGAATTGATCCGGGTCAAGAAACGGTTGACCGGCTCGGCCGCCTTCATACCCAGCACTGAGTTGTAAACCCCGCACATACCAACGTCAGACATGTAGGCCGTTCCTTTGGCCAACACACGCTCATCTGCGGTCGGCACATGGGTGTGCGTGCCAACAACAGTGCTGACCCGGCCATCCAAAAAATGGCCCAGCGCTTGTTTCTCACTTGTGGCTTCGGCGTGAAAGTCAATGAAGATGGCATCACAATCGCGCTTCAACTGACAGGTCATGACTTCAGTATCGATGGCGCGAAACGGGCAATCGAGCTCGGGCATAAAGATACGCCCCTGGGCATTGATCACCAGCACGTTTTGACCCGTTGTTTTGGATTCAAAGATCCCCGCACCGCGCCCCGGTGTGCCTTGAGGTAAATTTAGCGGCCGCAATAATTGTGGGTGACGTTCGATAAACACCAACGCATCACGTTGATCAAAGGCATGGTTGCCAAGCGTTACCGCGTCCGCACCGGCTTCAAGCAAATCGACGAGAATGCTTTCCGTGACGCCAAAACCACCAGCAGCGTTTTCTGCATTGACGATGACAAAGTCGAGGCCATAACGCTTGCGCAAATTTGGCAGGGCTTGGATGGCTGCGTTGCGTCCACTGCGCCCCACCAAATCACCCAGAAACAACAACCGCATACAAAAGCCTTTTCTTTCACCGTTCTCTTTGAAATCGCGCCTGTGCCGCTTAACTTAACCAAACTTATGCGCACCAGACGGCGTTAACATCCAATCCAGGCGTTGGTCATACGCGTCACGTGGCACCGCGTCGACCTTTTGTTCGTCAAAAGCAATACCGATGGTGATCACCGGCTTATGGGCACGGATCTGAGCCAGGGATCGATCGTAAAAGCCACCACCATAACCAAGACGATAACCTGCCTTATCAAATGCAAGCAGCGGACACAGCATAACGTCCGGCTCAACAACACCAGCGTTTTTGCCCGGCTCCTGAATGCCCCATTGGACCTCCCCAAGGGTGTCTCCCGGAGACCAGGTCCGAAATTCAAGGGGCTGGCCTTTGCCGACCATCACCGGCAAGGCGAGCTTAAACCCCTGTTGGTCGAGCCCAATCATCAGTTTTGAAATATCTGCTTCGTCCCCGATCGGCTGATAGCCTGAGACAATCGCAGGTTCACTGACGCCTGCAAAATCAATTCCGTGATTGGCGAATGCTTCAGCGACGGCTGCCCCATGCCGCGCCGCCGCCTGCTGACGCACCACTTTGGCAGATTTGCGCAACTGGGCTTTGGCGTTTGAAATTTTCACATCGCACGACATCTGATCTGACATTCGTCGTCCTACACCCGGGACCCCACTCGGGGCCACACTCAGGGCCACACTCAGGGCCACACGCTTTCAAAGCAGCGTCGGCTGTGGGCGTAAGGGTAAAAAAATGTGCCGCGGAGCCGTTGGAACATGTGATCTCGCCGGTCCCTACAATATGTAAGGTGGGCGCCATATGACCGGGGCCACGGCCCCGGTCAGGGACAGCTCCCTGGCAGATCTTATAGGCCGGTGAGATTAGAGTTCCTGACAAACTCCGCAGCATGGGGTGATTGTAGAAGTCAAATCTAAAAAAAGCGAGACCAGCCTGGGGGCGCCAACAGCGGCGAATGGACTTTGTGCGCCACAGGCCCGCGAACACATGGCCCACCATAACTGATGGGCTTATTTGAGCGTACTCCCGTTCACCATGAATTGGCGGGCCAACCAGTGTGAGAAGTCCTCATACGTCATGACTTCGACATGCTTGTCCGGGTGGCTTGCATGAACCTGATAGCGATTGCTCGCATCTTTCATCCACGACAACAGTCCGTGTGTGTAACCCTTCCCTCCCAGAACAATGATAACGTGGCGCTCTGGTGCGCTTTCAAGGGCGTTGACTCAGAGAATAGACAAGGTGGCGTTCGACGCTGCCTCTACGCTTTTGGAATTTAGCTTCGATTCGAACGCTCAAATGTCTTGCCGCCCAGAAAAACACGAACGCGCTCACCCCCTTGGCGCCAAATATCGTGCTGGAGTACGGGGCATCTTCAGTGAGAACAGGACCAGCGGGGCGATCCCTGTCATTCAAAGAGCGCCACACCTTGTGCTTGATGATCTGAACATCAAACGCACGAAACAGATGGAGAATGCGATCTTCGAATTTATGACCGCTACGGGCGGCCCGCTCCCCTTGAGATGCCTCCTCGGCGAGAGATGGATATATGCATGAGCCAATCATACTAAGATAGACAAACAAACTAATCGTAATTACGAATGAGCAATTCTTTTGTCTGGCGGCTTTTCTTCGCATTAAAAGCATAACTCACCTTAAGTGCTTCAATATTAAATTCTGAAAACAAGGTCTTTATACGCTTTGTATCAGCATTGGACAGCATAAAATAGACGCCCGCATCATTCAACAGACGGCAAAATCCAAGCAGGCTCAACTGCATGGGAAGCGAAAATTTCCCTGAACCATATGTTATCGGAGAGCCATCGTAGGGTGGGTCGAGATAAATGAAATCTCGTCTTCTTATTTTTTGCAAAAGCCTTGTATAGCAATGACTTTGTAAATCACACTTTTTGAGATGTGCGCTATAGTCACAAAGCTCTTCCTGCGTCGGCAAACGATATGTCTTATAATGCCCAAACGAATTGTTGAACTGGCCTGCACCGTTCTTTCGCATCAATCCATGGAATGATGCCTTGTTCAAATAAATAATTCGGGCGGCTCGTTTGGTTGGCGGCCAGGCCACATAGTGGGCTGTGCGATCAATGTTGCGCCAACGGGTAAAGAATGCGTGGCTGTTGCGTGTAGCCTGAAGATGGCGGGCAACGGCTGTTGGATGATCGCGAATGCAGCGATAGGTTGCCATCAAATCGCAGTCCAGATCTGACAAATACGCACGCTTAGGCTGGAGCGAAAAGTAGAGCGCGCCTGAGCCTAAAAACGGTTCAAAATAACGCCCATACCGGCGTGGCATGCGGGCGTGGAGTTCGGGCAACAGGGCGCGCTTGCTGCCTGGCCATTTGAGGAAGGGGTGCATCGTTGGCGTCACCAACGTCTCGGCCAGCAGGGGAGATCAGACATAAAACTGGGCAGTGCAAGACTTATCATACCTCACATCATGAGACATGTCGGGACGGCGAGGATTACCTTTTTTGGAATTGGACACCAAAAAGCCCGCACATGAAATCAGCGGGCGCGCACGTTGACTTGGGTGAGCCCGGCTATGCTGGAAATGGTTTAGGGCTGGTTGTCTTTTAAGTTATGAAGCGTATCGATCACCCAATCAATCCGATTGACGACCTGGTCTTGGTTCTTTTCGAGCTGCGTGATGCGCTCATTGGCTTTGGCCAATTTGTGCAACGCCTCGTCGCGCTCGGCCTCAAGCTCATCAAGCCGCGCGCTCGCGGCCTCAGATGCATCTGGGCCCGAATTGCCAGCGCCAGAGTTGCTGACACCAGAGTAGCCAGCGCCTGTTCTGCCAGCAACTGCGCTGCCATCCCTGTTTTTTCCGAACGCCGGGTCTGGCGCACGGCTTTTTTCTTTGCCTGCTGTGCCATCAGCCCAATCCTAGCTTTAAGACTTTTTGGGAGACCTGCTGGTCTAAGCGGCCAAACCCTGTCTTCTACCCAACATAGGTCGTCTCAAAACGTGGTGCAACAAACGACGGCGAATAACTGCTTATCGCAGTCCTTTCTATTGCAGCGGACGCGCGACCATTTACAGGCATGGGGGAGAGGCCCATGGCAACCCGCAAAGCCTGGCCGCCAGTCGCTGGGCGGCTCCTCTGGTTCGCCTGCCTCAGGGTGACATCCTCGTGCGGATGCCGCATTGACAGAGAACCCCGTCGTCAAGTTAATGGCGCCACATCCCTGACACGGCATGTTGGCCTTTCCGCCAATCAGCCCGAAAACCGGCACCTGGCACGCCTTGCTAACGGCCAGCCAAACGCCAGCCCATTTGGAGGATAGAGATGACAGTTAAGGTTGCGATCAATGGTTTTGGACGCATCGGCCGCAATGTATTGCGCGCGATTGCAGAGAGCGGGCGAAAAGACATTGAGGTTGTCGCTATTAATGACCTGGGTCCGGTTGAGACCAATGCCCATTTGCTGCGCTTTGACTCTGTCCATGGCCGTTTCCCAGGCACCGTCACTGTCGACGGTGATACGATTGATGTCGGCAGCGGTCCCATTCGCGTCACCGCGATCAGGAATCCAGCCGAACTTCCCCACCGTGACCTCGGCGTGGATATTGCGCTTGAATGTACCGGTATTTTTGCTGCACGCGATAAAGCAGCGTTACATCTGGAAGCTGGTGCCAAGCGTGTGCTGGTTTCCGCTCCAGCGTCTGGTGCCGACCTCACCGTTGTCTATGGCGTCAACCATGACAAACTGACTAGCGACCACCAGGTTGTATCCAACGCCTCGTGCACGACGAACTGCTTAGCGCCGGTTGCAAAAGTGTTGAACGATCTTGTTGGTATCGACAAAGGCTTCATGACCACCATCCACGCATTCACTGGTGATCAACCAACACTCGACACCATGCACTCTGATCTTTACCGGGCACGTGCAGCGGGTCTGTCAATGATCCCAACCTCAACAGGTGCAGCAAAAGCGGTTGGCCTTGTCTTGCCAGAGCTTGATGGCCGCCTTGATGGCGTCGCGATCCGCGTACCGACACCAAACGTGTCTGTGGTCGACCTCAAACTGATACCGAAGCGCGAGACAACGGCGGAAGAAATCAATGCTGCGGTTATCGCTGCAGCTAACGGTCCCTTAAAGGGCATCCTGGGCGTGACCGACCAACCCAACGTATCGTCTGACTTCAATCATGACCCGCGTTCCAGCATCTTCCACCTTGCCCAAACGCGGGTCATGGATGGCAACCTGGTGCGCGTTCTGTCGTGGTACGATAACGAGTGGGGCTTCTCCAACCGGATGGCCGATACCGCTGTTGCGATGGCAAAATTGATGTAAGCCCATCACACTTAGCCGACAGTTTACCTCGGCCAAGTACCAAGTCTGCGTGCTTTGTTTGAATTGCGTGCTTTGTTTGAATATTGTCTTGCAATCGGATGGCAAACTCGAACCTCGCCATCCGCGCCTGGGCCAGCACGGATAAAACCGTGGCCAGTGCGACAATCACAGACGCGACCCAAGTGCGTCACCGCGACCTGTCAGCCTTTTCTCAGCCACCCAACGCGCCCCCAAAATAAATGCATTTCAACACGCCAAATGGCAGACAACACTGAAGTCTGCATCATTTGGGTTTCCACGTAACGTGAGTTGCCATATTTACAAACAGCGTTTAAATAAACCCGTTTACTAACGCGTTTTGCCATTCGAAATCTGTGGAAAACACAACCTTTGAGCCGCCCCAATAACCAGCACCGTCATTTTGGTGCGACCGCAAAGGCGATAACGGCGCTGCAACGGCCCCTAACTATCCTTTAAGTACACATTAGCAACACCACGCTAGCGCGACCCTTGGCAAAGGGCTCTAAAACGCGCTACTTCAGGCACAATTTAGATTCACCAAACAACACGTGTGATGTGAGGCAACCGGCATGACCGAGAGACTAGAAGATATTGCAGCCGCGATGGTTAAACCTGGCCAGGGAATTTTGGCAGCCGATGAAAGCACCGGCACCATTAAGAAGCGCCTTGATTCCATCAACGTCGACTCCACTGCCGACACGCGCCGCGATTATCGCGAGATGTTGTTCCGTTCCAAAGACGCGATGGAAAACGCCATCTCTGGCGTCATTCTTTATGATGAAACGATACGCCAAAAAGCCAAAGACGGCACGCCGTTGGTCGACCTCATCCGCGCCTCTAATGCCGTACCCGGCATCAAAGTTGACACTGGCGCCAAGCCACTTGCAGGCCCAACATCTGACAGCGAAACCGTCACCGAAGGTCTTGATGGTCTGAGAGAACGCTTGGCTGAATACCATGCCCTTGGCGCACGTTTTGCCAAATGGCGCGGTGTCATCACCATCGCAGATGGGTTGCCAACCTGGAATTGTGTGAAAGCCAATGCGCATGCCCTGGCGCGTTATGCAGCGCTCTGCCAGGAAGCGGGCATCGTACCTATCGTCGAGCCTGAAATCTTGATGGATGGTGCCAACTCAACACACGACGCAACACGCTGTCAGGAGGTCACCGAGTGGACCTTGCGCACGGTGTTTCGTGAATTGGCCGATGCACGTGTCAATCTGGAAGGCATTATTCTGAAGCCCAACATGGTCATTGCAGGACAGAAGTGCCCGACCCAAACCTCTGCTGATGAAGTTGCCGAGCGCACGTTCAAGTGCCTCAAAGCAACAGTCCCAGGTGCGGTGCCAGGCATTGCCTTTCTCTCCGGCGGGCAAAACGATGCACTGGCGACAGAACACTTGTCGTTAATAAACCAGATGCCGGGTCGTCCTTGGGCGATCACCTTCTCCTACGGCCGTGCACTACAAGCCGCAGCCTTGAAGGCCTGGGGCGGACGGGAAGAAGCGGCCGGTCAACGCGCCTTTACCCACCGCGCCAAGATGAACGGTCTTGCCGCACGTGGCGAATGGAAAGCAGACCTGGAGAAGGCGGCGTAAGTTGATCAACGGCCGCAATACCTCGGGTCACCCTCCCCCTCTTACCAAGCGGGCGCCCAACGCTTTTCAGTCGCTCTAATTATAGCGGCCCGATATCGCCCGGTTCATTGATGATGGGAATCTGCTGCTCCTAGAAGCCGACTTTTTCTTCTTCTTGCGCTTCTTGCGGGCTGATCGTCTGCGCGTCGTTGTGCCAGATTTCGGCTTGGCGACCTTGGGGGGATCAAACCGCATCGTGCGGCCCATCTGACGGGTCAGACGACCATCGCGACCATAGATGTCGCCATAGGTCTGAAGCTTGCCATCGTCATCAATCCGCGCCGTCATATACGTTACGTAAACTGGAATTTCCTGGTCGAGAGAGACACTGCGCCCGGAACGGGCCATGCGGCGTACAGCTTCCGGCGCAAATCCCTTATTGTGCCCCAGCAAAACTTCGGCGAGACGAATGGGATTGCGCACGCGGATGCAGCCATGGCTATAAGCGCGTTGCGACTTAGAAAACAGCTCCGGCTCAATCGTGTCATGCATGTAAACAGAATGCTTGTTAGGGAAACGAAACTTGACTTTACCCAACGGGTTTTTGCCACCCGGCGGTTGCACAAACGAGTATCTGCGGATGTCAACTTTGCTCCAATTAACACTGCTCGGGTTAACGACCCGACCGTTGCGATAGGCGGTCAGATTATAGGCTTTGAGAACAGCTGCACCACCACCGCTACTCCCGCCAAAAAAATCAAACAGGGATTGCGGCTGGGCACGCTTCAAGCGCGGTAATAGCTCTTTCATCTTAATGCCATTTGGCACGCCCCAAGAGGGGTGGAAGATCACGTACTTCATGTTGGCCATAAACGATGGCGTCGCCCAACTTGGCAGTCCAACAACAATCCGCTCAGTGAACACAGCTTTAATGCCTTTGAATACGCGGGCACGATATTCAGGAACATTATTCCAAACGTAGAAGTCTCCCAAATCTTCGGGCAGCCAGCGCCAGCGCTCCATATTGTTGAGGATCAACTGGATCTTACGACTATTCGGGTTTTGCCTAACGTCTGTCTGGTCTGCTTTAGCCAGATCAGCGTTGCTATTTTCTTCTGCGTTAAGAAGTCTTGCGTTTAAACGCTTGCGCGTTAGTCCATCCAGATTGCCTGTCGCAACCAGACCGGACTCAATCTGAAACTCCTGTACGGCCTCAGCCAGCGGGGCATCAAAATAGTGCGGGTTAGAGCCAATATCAGCCTCTACAGCGAGCCGCTGGCGCAGAAGCACAACATCTTTGTGCTGCATCCCAATCGTGATGTCGCCGCCTTTAGGTAAGGTAACCTTGCTGGCATCATCATCGTTGTCAGACACGCGCTCTTGTGGCAGCGCACCCGTTTCAATCGTTGAAATGCCGCGCGCTTTTAACAGTGCCTGGCGCAGACGTTCAAACTCTGGGTGATTTGGGTGCAGCCCACGAAGGCTGGCGCCTATGTCTGCACTTTGCACAAGTTCGCCCAAGACAGTTGCAACGTCTTTGAGCGGTGCTGGAAAGTCATTGATGCGTGTCACGGCAGTCGGCTTGACGCGCCCGGCGCGGGCATGGCGGGCATATTTGAGAACCACAAACGCAAACTCGAGTTCAGCCCTGGCGCGTGCGGATGGCGATGCACCAACAGCCGGTGGCAACGGCACGCGATAGTGCTTGATCTCCAAACCCCAGTGATCGGCCCTCTCAAGTTCAGTCTTGGCTGTGCGCGCGCGCTCGGTAAAACCGGTTTGCCCAACCCAAAGCGGAGCCTCCGTCCGTGCTTTATAAAAACTTGTGAGCGCGGCAACATCATCTGGGTGATATCTCTTGGTGACATCACTGTCTGCAAGGCGTTGACTGACAGCGAAGACAACCGGATCCACATTGGGGCCAGCGACGACAGGCCATACCATGGCCCCGGCATCATCAACGTGAGGTATGGCATTTAATTCAGAATGGGGCCCTGGTGTCGGATCCGCATCCTGCGCCAGAGACGACCTGCAAAAAACCGCAAGAAAGCCCAGTGAGAGCAGTACCGCATGCTGAGTGCTGCGAACGGTGAGCATAAAGATAACTCCAGGTGTGGCGGCGTCAATGAACACGTCAGCTAAGGCTTAGATCATGTTCGAGCCAAAAGTGTACGCGGTTTTGCGCCAGGAACATGGCCCCAAACAAAAGTGCTTAGAGCACGCCCACAGTGATTCAGCCTAAGGCGAACATGCTCTAATGCATCGGGTGAAAATTAGGCCCTCGTTCAGATGCCCAAGAGATGCCCAAGAGATGCCTAAACTTCATGGCAAATTCATGCCATCAAAGCCCAATCTGCCCGTAAGTCCGGTGTTTTGCGCAAACTTATGGCATGGCGGAGAACCAGCGCAAGGTCGCAGGCGCACTCACCCCCAGATCATTCCTCATAAAAAGGGCAGTCTTAAAGCCAGATACCTCAAAACCCGTGCCTGCGCCTACTTAACGGGCCTAGCGGCAGAAGCAATGGCCCGACAACGGACCATCCGCGTTAATAACCAGCTGAAGGTTAACCAGCCGAAGGTTGCAGTGTGGCATCCAGCGCGCGAATACGGCGCAGATAAACGATCACATAAAGCAGAATGAACAGATAGTAGAAGGTCTCAAGCGCCTCTGATGGGCGCGCCATAATCTCAAAGCCGAGCAGGTTGTGCGAATAGGTCCACTTGATCACCTTGAACGCGACCGCCGTTAACGCAACCGGCAACAGGGCCAGCGAGGGCACATAAAGGCGCAAAAACCAATTTTCAAACGGAGCTTTGAAATGTTGCCACAACGGCAAAATAATCCCGCCAATCAGAATGGCAAACTCGAGAATTTTCTGCGGCGTATGATTAAAGATGCCGAGGGTATTGTGCAGGTTGGTTTCCTGCTGACGATTGATCGCACTCCACGCATCAGGTGTTGACCAGCCAAAGAAATGCTGGCCCCAGCTATGCTCTTCGCCTGCGATATAAATACACGCAATGGCAAACAGAATGGTCATCGCCTTAATGATACCGTTGGCGCGCACCGCTGGGTGAAACAGCAGTGCAAGACACATCACGCCGGCCACCAGCGGCAGTGCAAAATGGAGCACCTCAAGCACACCATAACCCTCCGGCAAAAACCGTGAGGCATAGATGTCGGGGTAAAAAATTCCGAAACATAAGATGATGGCGGCTAAGACTAATGGCAATCCAGCCCAAACAAACCATTCACCTCGCTCCGGCCTCCAAGCCGCAGTGAAGCTTTCTTCAGCCCGCACCAACCAAGCCAACTCCTCTCGACCGTTGTTGTTGTCGAAGGTTGCCATACATCGTCTCCTGAGTGATGGTGCCAGCCGATCCTATTGGTCTAGCCTAAGGGGCTGAGCTATTGCGACACTTGCGACAAACCAGCGACAGATTGCAATACTTCTATGACGGGTTGCAATATGTATGTGACCTTCCGCGTCCACCCCTTTAATATCTGGGATAATAATGCAGACCAAGACACAAAAACCAAAGTCATCTTGCCCACCCGACATAAAAACCGAACTCTATGTGGTCATGCCTGATGAGGGCACCCTCGCAGATCAGTCATCGCGACTTATGACGGCACTTGATCGGCTCAAAACCTCTGTTGTTTTGCTGCCAAGCCCCAGTAGGGGTGACAGCGAAAGTGACGATAACACCGGAGCACTAAAAGATCTCGTGGCCCGCCTACAGTCACGCGACATCGCTGTGATGGTCAAAGACGACCCCAAGTTGGCGCGGGATATTGGTGCCGACGGTGTCCACATGGATTGGCGAACATCTATCGTCACCGACTATGAAGCCGCACGTGGGCTCGGCGGTGGCCAAATGATGATCGGTGCGGTTGCTGGTAAGTCGCGCCATGATGCTATGTTGCTCGCAGAAACCGGGGCCGACTACATTGCGTTTGGTGTCCCAAGCACTCTGAAAGATCAAGAAACCGCACGCGCACGCCAGTTGGAGCTAATCGTATGGTGGGCGGAGACGTTTGAGATCCCAGTCGTGGCCTTTGATATTGCAACGCCGGAGCAGGCAGCCGCAGTGAAACAGGCAGGTGCTGATTTCATCGCCGCCACATTGCCTCCCAATTCAACTGATCAAGCACAGTTTGAGGCATGGCTTACCGCTTTTGCCAATCTCTTCACAGCCTCTCAGAACAACGCATAAAGGCAGCGCGTGGACAAAAAAACGCTTTTGACTATTGTTGTGGTGGTGAGTGCCGGCCTGATGATCGGTGCAGGCCTCGTGCTGACGGGCCTGCTTCCTTTTGGTCCAGACAACAATGCCACCTCATCGACAGCGACAGGTGAACGCAAGTCTCAAACAAACGCCGCCAAAACGTCAGAACAGCCCGGCGATGAAGCGGCCTACATTGCCTTCGACCAGGGCAAGTACCTGACGGCGCTCAAACTTGCCGACGCGGCAGCTCTAAACGGTGACCCACAGGCCCATACACTCATTGCCCGCATTTACGCTCAGGGATTGGGTGTTCCACGTGACCTCTCAAAAGCAGCGACTTACTACACGAGGGCTGCCGAACTTGGCGACCTGCCAGCCCAGGTTCAACTCGGTAAAATGCATGCAACCGGCACCGGCGTTGAGAAAGACCTCAACAAAGCGGCCGAACTTTTTGAAACCGCTGCCAGCACCGGCGACCCTCTTGCCAACTATAATCTCGGCCAGATGTTCTTGCGCGGCAAAGGTAAACCGGAAAACCCAACACGCGGCGCACAACACATCACCTATGCGGCTCAAAAGGGAATTGTCGCCGCCCAATATGATTTGGGCACACTTTATCGCACCGGCCATGGCGTCAAAGCCGATGCCGCTGACGCCGCACACTGGCTCAACAAAGCCGCAAGCAAAGGCATGTCGGAAGCCCAATTTGATTACGCCGTTTTGTTGCTACAGGGCTTCGGCCTCAACATCGATAAACCGAAAGCCATTCCCTATCTCAAAGCAGCGGCCAATGCCGGCCTGGCTCCAGCTCAAAACCGATTGGCGCACGTGTTCGCGGGTGGCGTTGGTGTCACAAAGGATGTGACGGCTGCAGCAAAGTGGCGGCTGATCGCCAAAGCGTCGGGCATGAAAGTCGACGCGGTGCTTGATAAGTTGGTGGCATCGTTAACGCCTGAGCAGTTGAAGGCAGCCGAGGCGGAAGCTGAAACCTTTCGACAAAAAAAATCAATCGGCAAGATTGGGCCATCACCTGAGTAACCGCATTTGACCGAGCAGCGCTCACAGCGTTGCCAATGCGGTGCCCCAATGCGGTGAATGAGCACGTAGATGCAAAAGCGCTAGACGCTACACCTAGCTTCACGCTACACCGCGCCAACGCATGTCCTCTTACCCGCACCGGACCCCCTCCAATGCCCGCTTCCGCCCTAATGAATGTTATGATGAATGCTGCCCGCAAAGCAGGCCGCAAACTCAATCGTGACTTCGGCGAAGTTGAAAACCTTCAGGTTTCGATCAAAGGCCCAGCAAACTTTGTGTCTGCTGCTGACCTGCGTGCCGAGGAGGTTATATTCGAAGAACTTTCGCACGCCCGTCCCGGCTATCAATTCCTGATGGAAGAGCGCGGCATTGTTGAAGGCGCGGACACGTCTCACAAATGGATTGTCGATCCGCTTGATGGCACCACCAATTTTCTGCACGCAATTCCGCTGTTTAGCATTTCAATTGCGCTCGAACGTGACGGCCAAATCGTTGCGGGCCTGATTTACAATCCCGTCAGTGATGAAATGTTCACCGCTGAAAAAGGCAAAGGCGCGTACTTGAATGACCGCCGTCGTTTGCGCGTTGCCTCACGTCGCAATCTGGCAGACGCCGTCGTCACCACCGGCATTCCCCACCGCGGACGCAAAGGCCACGACATCTTCGTGAAGGAAACGCAGCGTATTATGGCTGAAGTGTCAGGGGTACGTCGCACTGGATCAGCAGCCCTTGATCTCGCCTGGACCGCCGCCGGTCGCTTTGATGTGTTCTGGGAACGCAACCTGCAACCGTGGGACATTGCTGCTGGTCATATCATTGTGCGCGAAGCAGGCGGCTCTGTGGTCGACACCAAAGGTGGCGACAAAAGCCTGCAAACCGGCTCAGTGGTGGCTGGCAATCCAACCATGATCAAAGCCCTGCTGCCCTTGCTTGAACGCGAATAAGAGACGGTCCTTCAACCGTTGTCCCACAGAGGTAACGACAAAGTCAGCCGGCAGAGGAAGGGTTCGTCTACCCGACTTCGGGACGGCGACTGCGAGTTTCACGATCCAATCACCTGACCGCGTCTTGAAGCTTTGAAGCGTCATACTGACCTGCCCCATAGATTGTTCCGGTTTGAATGTTGGTTCATTGTTTGGCTCCTGGCAGGCCAGTCAGGCTTCTAAAATACAGCTCGCAAAGCAGCGCAAACAAATGACACCGCACTTCCAAAACATAATGAATATATGGTTTTGACTTCCCGGCATATTCTTTTAATTAAATATTAGTTTAAATTTCCATATCACTATTCAACATATTTTTTTGATAAAATAAGCACTCAATTGTTTCTGAAACCATCAATCTATATGTTTCCAAACTAGGTTTATGCCCTTGAATATTCGTTAGCCGTTCCATGCGTCAAATTTTCTCAGAGTCAAGCTTAGAGTGGAAGTAAATGCTATTTATCTTCGATCAACTTTCTAAAAAGATCCGCCGCGACTGCAGTGGAGCCATCGCACCTCTATTTGGCTTAATGGTAATGGTTCTGCTAATCGCCATGGCGGGGGCTGTTGATTGCGGCCGCTGGCTTCATGCTCGAAATATTACTATTTCTGCAATGGATTCTGCTGTGCTTGCTGCAGGGCGAAGTCTTCAGATTGACGCTGATGATAGAGCCGGCGCCATAGCAAGAGCTCAAGCATTTTATCGAGAAAACATAAAATCGCGCATGCCAGTGGAAAGCGATACTGTTTCATTCGTGATTAGCGATGATGGGAAAGAAGTCTCTGCGGTCGGCAACGCAACCATTGAAACCTTTCTATTGGGATTTGCGCAGATTGATACCTTACATCTGCTCAATAAATCGGGAACGGATTATTCCAAGTCCGTGATTGAAAAAGGGGTTAATTCAAGAACCAATATCGAAATATCAATTATGCTTGACGTTACTGGCTCAATGAGTGGCTCCAAAATCGAAGCTATGAAAGAGGCCGCAAAAGAATTGGTTGATATTGCTGTATGGGACGACCAGTCTTCGCGCACTTCAAAAGTGGCTTTGGTGCCGTTCGCGCACGCCGTAAATCTTGGCAGCACCTATTTTAACGCCATTACCAATCGTATGACCTATAGTACACTTGCAAGTATTCCACCTAAACAGGACTCAAGAAGCCATGTACCAATCAGCCATAAATTGAACCTTGCAGCGGCAATCAAGCTGATCAGAGATTTTAAATTCGTACAGCCGGCATGGGCAGCATCAAGTACCCCCAGCATTATAAATGAACTCACCAGACCACCAAGCAGCGATGCGTCAGGCGGTGAAAACCCTCCTACACCCAGCAGCGACGCCCCTCCTCAATTATTCGGCGACGCCCCTCCTCAATATTTCTCGCCATGTGTCGTTGGACGTGACGGAATGAACGCCTCAACAGATGAAGTGCCAAGCAACGGTGATTTTTTTAGTGTGTTTGATCTAAAAAAGCGCGAAAATCTATGGAGCATGGGGATTGCCTGTAGCCCAGGCAACGTTGCCATCCAACCATTGACCAACAATAAGTCGCTGCTGAATAGCAAAATCGACAGCTTGCAAGCTTTTGGAGGCACTGCGGGCCACCTGGGAACGGCATTTACATGGTACATGCTCTCACCAAAATGGGCTGACATTTGGCCTGCCGAGAGCAAACCAGCGCAATACAATGAAGAGGGCACCATAAAACACGCAATACTATTATCTGATGGCGATTATAACATTTGGTTCAACTCAGATAGTAACGGGACCTCATCGCAGCAGGCGGCGCATCTGTGCACAAATATGAAGGCCAAAGGTATCAAGGTGTTTACGATTGCATTTGCGCTTCATGGTGGTTCAGAAGCAAGAGGGGTTCTTTCCAAGTGCGCAACAGATCCAGAAAAGCACTTTGATCCAAAAGATGCAGAAGAACTGAAGCAAACGTTTCGTTCTATTGCCTTGGATATCACAAAACTTCACTTGTCGCACTAACGAAGATGGCAAGCTGGGCTTGGCTTTAAGTCGTTTAGAAAAACAGTATGACTGCTACGGTTATATCAAAGTTTGCGAGCTTTTTCGCCCTGAAGGTTGGCCGGCTCAAGAACAGATCACAAGAATTAAGGTCTGAAATATATTTTAAGAAAAGTCGACAATAGGATGGCTTGCTAAGCGGGATAATTTCGCAAATATCGCCTTCTAGAAGGCGATCATTTTTTGATAATGCCCCGCGCAATTATTGTTCTTGTAAGGGTTCTAGAGCGTCGCGCCTTTATCTCGTGCCAGCGACGCTATTTGCTCGACGCTTTATCTCGACGCTCCATCCCATGACTCTTATCTCATGGTTGGCGATCAACTTATCTGCTCAAAGTCGCGTTCCAAACCCAAGCGTTCAGTTTGCGGACCCAAAAAAGGGCGCCCGGGAGAGGGCACCCTCTGATTAAAAGATTTAATCTGGGCTACTTTTTACTACGCAGTTTTTCGCTAATGCCTTGTTTTGCTTGCATATTTATTTTCAGAACACCACCTTATTGTTCATCATCATGTTCGCCATAGGTTCGCCATTTGCGATTCCTAAATCCATTTAGACAACGCCCGATGACCAAATCTACGTTTACCAAAATAACTACAACACGCGTTGCAAAACTTGAACCCAACGCAACGCTCACCGATAGCGAACTGAAAGGCTTCGGTGTGCGTCGGCGCTCAGGTGCGCCCGTTTACTTTCTACACACCCGCATCAAAGGTCGCTTACGGTGGGTGACCATTGGACGTCACGGGAGCCCGTGGACACCAACGACGGCCCGTCGTGAAGCTGGGCGTCTGCTTGGCGAGATTTATTCAGGGGCCGATCCTGTTGCTGACAAAGTAGCTCAACGCAAAGCCCAGTCTTTTCGTGAAGCCTTTCAGCATTTCATGGTGGAGCACGGCCCAAAATTAAAACCAAGCACCTGCAAAGAATACCAAAGGATCTTTGATAAGTCCCTTGGGCCTGAATTTGGCAAACGTAGGCTTCAGGACATCACTCGGGCGGATGTCACGTCTTTTCACATTCGCCACGCCAAGACACCGCAAAAAGCCAACCGGTGTTTGAGCGTTTTATCGAAGTTCATGAACTGGTCCGAGTTGCATGGGCTTCGCGCCGAACACACCAACCCCTGCCGCATGGTGGCACGATTTAAGGAAAATCGGCGTCAGCGATTTCTGTCGCGCGCTGAAGTACGTAAACTTGGCCAAATTCTTGATCAACTGGAGCGGGATGGCACCGTTAGTCTCTACATTGTCGCGGCCGTCCGGCTCTTGCTACTGACAGGTGCACGTTTGAATGAAATCCTGACGCTTGAATGGCGCTTCGTGGATTTGGAACGTGGACTTATCTTTCTGCCCGATAGCAAAACCGGTCAAAAGACGATCTTCTTGAACAAGAAGGCCGTTGGCGTTCTCCAGGGTCTGCCAAAACTTGACGACAATCCTTATGTCATTGTTGGCAATGTTCCTGGCGGACACCTGATCAACCTACAAAAACCATGGCGCCGCATTCGTAAATTAGCCGGTATTGAAGATGTGCGTTTACATGATCTGCGTCACTCGTTCGCGTCTTTTGCTGCACAGAGCGGGGCATCATTACCAATGATCGGGGCTCTTTTGGGTCATGCAAGTTCGCTCACAACCGAACGCTACGCTCACTTGATCAAAGATCATGTCCAACAGCTCAACGAAGATGTTGGAGCTCGTATCGACGAAATGCTTTCGGAGTGAGGCACGCGCCGTCTGAAATGCGAACGGCACGCGCCCAATGGTATGTGTCAACATCATGCGAGTGACACACCGTTATGTGCGCGACGCATATGTCGCGCACGCAATATTGCTTCTATGCTTGCGTAAGCGGCACGCCATTTCGGACTAAACGGTTCGGCCTCTGATAGTTCTCTGTTCAAGCGATTTAAGATCGCGTTGAGTTCGCTGTCAGATCGAAACATGAGATCTTGTGGTTGCAGTGTTTGCATAAAGTCCTCCTGTGAATTTGAGGCCCAAACAATTCAGGCCTTTCTCACATCACAGACCATTCCCAAGGAAAGGGCCTGATTTTTGGGAGGAGGAAGAGAAAAGGCGCGCCTGATACAAACTGAACACCAAACCAGTCGATCCAGATCGATCGGCCACATGGCTTCAAGCGTGGTTTAAAAAGCAGAAAAACTTGTTTTTCATAAGCTATATCAATAGTTACCATTTTAAGTGGTATTTTCACCCTTGATGTGGTAACGTGGAGCTATGCCACTTACCAATGAACAAACTCGTCAATTCATAGACGTCGCCCAAGTCTTCTCAGGCTACCGCTCAGCGGTGCGTGAACGCCGCCTGGGCTATCGCTATGCCATGCGTTGGCGAACCATCAAAGGCAAGGCGTATCTCTATTGCGGTCAAAAGTCGTTGGGCGCGCGCAATGCCGTCACTGAGAAAAAATTCAACGACTACACCAAACGCCGTGCAGCGCTTGATGATCGCATCGCATCTACAAAAGCGCGTCTTGATGAGATGGCACCGGTCAATCGCGCCCTGCGTCTTGGCCGTGTTCCCAAGCTGCCAGCACGTGTGTTGCGTGCGCTATATGATGAGGGTGCTTTTGATCAGGGACTAATGGTCATCGGCACCCATGCTCTTTTTGCCTATGAGGCAGCAGCTGGTGAATTTTTCCAGGCTGACATGCTTGCGACTACTGACCTTGATCTGTGTTGGGATGCCAATGAGCGGTTATCGTTACTCAATGAGTATGGCGACACGCTGTCAGTGCTTTCAGTGTTGCAACGTGTTGACCGCTCATTTGAGGCAGGTGCCACCTATGGTCTTAGCGCAACCAACAGAGATAACTTCATCGTTGAGATGATCGCACCGCTTGAAGCAGCCTTTAGACCCGCGACCAACGTCGAAGGTGATTTGCCTGCCAACCCAATACCTGAGACTGAAGCACTACTATCTAAGCCACCTTATGCCGTCACCGCAATTGGTGAGGACGGTTTGCCGGTTGATATTCTGGCGCCACAACCTGACCTCTTTGTTGCGCATAAACGCACCATATCAGCAGTAAATAGCGGCAGACCAGCCGCCCAGCGCCGCCGTGATGCCGCGCAAGCAGATGCCGTTGCGGCATTGGTGCCAGCGCTTAAAGCGGCAATGAAGGCCTACCATGATCCTGATGCCGCAGCACACTTTGAGAAAAGAGACAGCAACGACTGACACACGCCGCCAAAAACAAAACCGGTGAAATCAAGTCGAGATTTTTACATTTTAAGCAGCTATCGGCCAGTCTACATACGCACTTGAGGCAGGCCCACCACATAAACTCCCTCTGGGAGTGATAATATATCTTATGGGAAATATCTTTCTCTAAAGACCATCGGCCGACTACAAGCTTCCAGTTTTTTGGCAAGCACAACGCGTCATAAGTCAACAAAAGTTCTGCAACAAATTCTGGTGCCTCTGTAACAGCCAAAGATCGAGGCAACACCTGATGCTTCTCTCAATACTCTAAGGCCGATTGCGCAGTTAAAACGATGTAACCCCAAAATACTCATGATAATAGAGGGCGGTGGCGCTTGCTCTTAATTTTTCTACTCTTCGCGAAACACATGCTGAAAGTGATCTGTCAGGGGCTTCGTCAGATAGCTCAAGACCGTGCGGTCCGTTGTTGGAAACAGGGCTTCAACCGGCATGCCGGGGACAAGCTTCTTGCCGCTTAGACGCTTAAGCTCATTATCTGTTATTTCCACCGCTACACGATAAAACGTAAATCCTGTTTTCTCATCAACCACACTTGAAGGTGAAATAGATAAAATGCGTCCATCAAGTTCGGGTGTGACGCGCTGATGGAAAGCTGGGAATCTGACAACAGCTTTTTGCCCCACGTAAATCTGATCAATGGATTGTGCGTTGACGTTCAATTCAATTTCATGCTCGCCGTGTTGTTGAATAATTTGCATGACGGTTTGCCCGGCCTGAACCACACCACCAATGGTGAAGAGACTCAACTCGTGAACCACACCAGACACCGGTGCCCGGATGACCACGCGGCCCATTTGCTTTCGGGTTGCATCCATTTGTTGGGTTAATTCATCAATTTTGGCGTCCGTCTTCTCCATTTCGAGAATGACTTGCTCGCGAAACTCTCTGTTGACCTGTAATTTTGCGATCTCGGTTTCTGTAATCGCATTGGCAAGACGTGCCGCTTCTGCTTTTTGCTCAGACACCTGGCCCCTGAGTTCAGCCTGAGCCCGTCTCAGAGCTAAAAGTTGGCTCTTTGAGGCATGTCCTGACCCTACAAGTTCCGCAACACCCGAGATTTCATCCGCGTAGGCATCGACCTGCTTAGCTTTTTCAAGCTCAAGACCCTTCACCCCTTCAATCTGGTTTTTGAACTGAGAGATCTTTTTATCAAACTGCTCGAGTTGGCTTTCACGCGTCAAACGACGGGCATCAAGCAATGCCATCTGTTGAGCGACAGTTTCTTTGAGGTCACCAAGTTTAAGAAGTTTAGCAAGCTTGCTCGGAGGCTCAAAAGTTTGCTTGTTATTGAGTTCAGCAACCAAACGCTCTTTGAGCACAATTGCATCGCGCAATCGGCGTTCATAAATCGCAAGATTGGCGGCGATACTTGTGTCATCAAGCAAAACCAAGGGTTGGTTTTTCTTAACCCGATCTCCGGCAGAGACATGCAGTTGTTTAACAATCCCACCATCCAGGTGCTGAACAGATTTGGGCTTGCCGCGCACAATTATGGTTCCGGTTGCAATTACCGCGCCCGCAATTTGCGCATAAGCAGCCCATGCTGCGCTGCCACCAATAATTACAATCAAAGCCATCAGGCCAATCTGGGCAGGACGGCGATAATTAAGAGAGGGCTGAGGTTTCATCATGTCTTCTACTCTTCACTATTTCACAATGCACCATGGTTGGTGTGAAACGTGTCACGCAGCACGTGTGACTTGTCTTAGTACGTCTTCTTTTTCACCAAATGCGGCCACACGTCCGTCTTTGAGCATTAGAATCTTATCGACAGCTGCAATTGCACTTGGCCGGTGAGCCATGACGACGACGACGGAGCCTGCTTGACGCAAGTCTGTTATCGCTTTGGCAAGCGCACTATCCCCTTCTGAATCAAGATTAGAATTGGGTTCGTCCAGCACAACCAGAACAGGCTTCTTATAAATGGCACGCGCCAAGCCAATGCGTTGTTTTTGCCCCCCTGTTAAGGGACTCACGGCACTGTCAACATTAGTGCTGTAGCCTTCTGGTAGTTTAAGAATAATCTCATGGACACCTGCGGCTTGCGCAGCAGCCACAATGTCCTCGTGATCAGGCTCAATACAAAAGCGTGAAATATTCTGCGCAATCGTACCACTCATAAGGATCACGTCTTGCGGCAAATACCCGATGTTGGGTCCAATCACGTCTGGGTCCCACTGTTCAAACGTCGCCCCGTCAATACGCACTGAGCCTTGGTCCGGCATCCAAAGGCCAACAAGCAGTTTTGCCAGACTTGTTTTGCCTGATGCACTTGGGCCGATCACACCGAGACCATCACCGGGTTGTAGTTCAAATGTGAGACCAGCCAAAATCCATCTCGGATCTTCATTTGCGTCAACCTTAGGCGCCTGCTTGCCAACCGCATCGAGAACCACATGACCCTTGGGGTCTGGCAATGTGACCGCTTCGGTGCCTGTTCCAATATCCTGGTTTAAGAAATCTGAGAGCCGATTGTGCGCAAGACGCGCACGTTTGATGGCACGCCATCCAGAAATGGTTTGATCAATCGGGGCCAATGCGCGCCCAGCAATGATTGAGGCGGCCACAATCATGCCCGGTGAAATCTCCTGGAGGATTGCGAGATAGCCGCCTAGCCCCAAAATCGCCGACTGTAACAACATCCGAAATGCTTTTGAGCTGGCCGTAAAAGCTTCAGAGCGCTCTGATCCCCGTTGCAACAAGAACAAGGCCTGGTTGCGCAAATCACGCCACGTCTGCGTGGCGTTTGCGACCATGCCCATGGCCAGCAAACTATCCGCACTCTTTTGCGCCTGGTCTGCAAATCGATTTTCAATCAGATCCGCTTGGGCCGCCTGGCCAACGGACCGCGATGTCAAACCTTCATTTAATAGCGCGATTACGATAACGACAAGGGCTCCTGCTGTGGCAAGGAGACCGAGTTGAAAATGAAGCAGAAAAACAATCCCAACATAGATTGGAAACCAAGGCAGATCAAAAAGAGCGAGTATTGTTGGACTGGCGATAAACCCACGCAGCGTTGTCAGATCCTGTATGGGTCGATAACCAGGCGTATAGCCGGATAGCGAACGCACCATCCAAGAGCGAAACGTAAGAGGTGAGAGTTCTTCATCCAGCCAGTGCGCTAAGCGTGACAACACCCGGGTGCGTAGAAAATCAAACACACCCATCATGATGTAGAGTGCAATAGCAAGGCCCATGAGGACCACCAGCGTTGGAATTGATTGACTGGTCAGCACTCGGTCATAAACCTGCAACATAAAAATGGGACCGGTCAACATCAGCAGGTTGACGGCACAGCTTAAGATACCGACCGTGATATAAGCGCGTCGCAACTTGCGGAATTTTTCGCGAACAATGTCTTGGGATGAGGATTGCATTACCGTACTGCTGACCAGAAACTCTTAACCGACGCATAGGACTTCGAAATCACAAGCTGGATCGCGCACACCCCATTGAGGTTCGATTCAGCTTGTGTACTGAGTATATCAGCTTGTTTCCCACGGGCTTAGAAGAATGTGAAGCTATCTCTATCAAGCGCTGAGAGTTGGGTTCCTGCCAGGAAGACCTCATCACCGTCACCGAAGTCAAACAGAATGCCACCATTCTGCTCCTGACCCAGCGTCAACAGGTCATCAAAGTTGTTGACCCCGTCAAAGCTCAGGCGAATCCGGTCACCGGCAAAATTGAAATTCCGTCCAGAGCGCGGCAATTGATAATCAAAGATTTGGTCCGAGCCAGATCCCTCGCGGAAAATGAAGATATCAGACCCCGCGCCACCAAACAGCACGTCATCACCTTGTCCGCCGAGGATACGATCATCCCCGCGACCACCAAAGATCACATCGGCTCCACTGCCGCCAGCGATGCGATCATCACCACGCCCGCCAAAGAGCACATCTGAACCAATCCCGCCGGCGAGATTATCCGCACCGGAGGCACCGAACAGGAGATCATTACCGGCACCACCACGCAGAATGTCATCGCCTGCACCTGCAAACAGGAGATCATTTCCGCGACCGCCTCTCAACAGATCATCACCACCACCCGACAACAAGATGTCATCTCCCCTGCCACCAGACAGATTGCTGTCGCCGTTGCCGTTTCCAATCAGAACATCATCACCACCGGACCCAGTTTGGGTGTCATCATACGGCGCACCGACACCAACACGAACAACAGCTTGTGCTGTGTCAATGCCATCAGAAATCTCATAGATGAACTGATCGTTGCCCGTAAATCCGGTGTCTGGCGTGTACCTGACGTTGCCATTGTTGTTGATGGCGACGGTGCCATTCGTACTTCCACTGACACTGGTGATCTGCAACGCATCGCCATCCCCATCACTGTCATTGCTGAGCAAAGCGTTTGCCGAAATATTGAGCGCAATATCTCCACGCGTTTCAAAGGGGCCATCATCAACTGCAACTGGGGCAAAGTTACCCTGTTCAAACGTCACGGAGAACGTATCGGAGTTCTCAAGTGTGCCGTCAGACGCGCGAATGGTAATTTCGAGCGTGCCCACGGCATCATGAGGCGCCACGCCACTCAATTGGCTGCCATTGAAGGAGATCCAGTCAGGCAGAAGATCACCATTGGCAAGTGTTGCTGCAAATTGCAGCGCATCACCATCTGGATCCGAGAATGTCTCAGGCGGGATTGAGATAGAGAATACCGCCCCGGTCACAAGGGTATTGCCAGCTGAATCTGTATCAACATCAGGCAGCGGCAAGTCTAATACAGGCGCGTCGTTTTCTGCCACAACAATGAGATCAAAGTCATCTGAGATCTCAGTTGTGCCATCCGAGATGAACACGCGCAATGGAACGGTTCCAAAGAAGTTTGCTGGCGGCGTGCCGGTTAAGGCAAAGGCTGCTGCATCAAAAGATGCCCAACTTGGCAAAACTGATCCATCTTCAGATCTGACATCAAACGTCAGTGGATCACCATCAACATCTGATGCCAATCCAGATTGTAGGGCGACCGTGAATGCCTCATCTTCAGATATGAACCGATCCGAAAATGGCGCAGATAAAGTTGGAGCGTCATTGACAGGATCAATTACCAACTCAAATTCGGAAGCCGCCGTCGCCGTGCCGTCGTCTGCGGTCAGCAGAAGGGCAATCGTGCCAAAGAAGTTTTGCGGCGGCGTCCCTGTAAATCGGCGCGTTGCAGCATCGAAGGTCAACCAGGATGGCAACGCACTACCGCCTGGACGGCTTGCCGTCAGCGTAAGTGCGTCTCCATCCACATCGCTCGCCACGTCGACCGGCAAGGCAAAATCAATGAACGCATCCTCATCGCTATGGCGCTCTGCAATCACTTGCACCACTGGGGCATCATTCACTGGCAAGATGCTAACGGCAACCGATCCTGTATCGGTCAGAGCACCATCAGAAACGGTGTAGTCAAAACTAACGTCGCCAAATACATTTTCATCTGGCGTGAAGATGATATTGCCACTGCCATCAAGCTCAGTCGCAAACCCGCTGCTCTCGGTGACAGACGTGATCACAAGCGTATCGCCGTCAACATCGCTATCGTTTGCAAGCAAAGATGTAATGGAAATAACAAGCGCCTGATCTTCAACCCCATTGACCAAGTCATTCTGGACAACTGGTGCATCATTGACAGCAGCAATGCTCAACGACAGCGGCTTGGTGACGTCCACCGCGCCATCCGACAGCGTTACTTCAAGCGCCACGGGACCATTAAAGTCTTGCGGCGGCGTGCCAGACAATGTCCGCGTCACAGCATCGAAGGCGAGCCACACCGGCAGCGCAGAGCCATCGCCATCGACATCGCACACCAACCGTCCTCGGTGCCAGCGCATCACCATCGACATCCGTAAACAGGTTGGCAGCAAGCGTTGCCGTAAACGCCGTGTCCTCGGTGCCAGAAAGATCCGGCACAACACCGATCACCGGTGCATCATTGACCGCATCGATCGCAATTTCCACGTTGGCGCTCGAAACCAAACCGGTGGAATCTTCAATTTCATAGCGGAATGACGCTGGACCATTGAGATCCGCATCCGGCGTGACAATCAACTGACCGATGCCGTTATTCTGAACACTCACACCATCTTCCAGTATTACAGACCGGAACAACAGAGCGTCAAAATCAACGTCGATATCATTGTCGAGCAGATCACTGATCAAAATCGTCAGTGGTGTGTCCTCAATCATGTCGAGTTCGTCATTAACGGCGACTGGCGCATCTGGAAGGGGCAGAACATTAAGCGTGACGGTGGTTTGGACCGGAATGCCTGAGCCATCCGTGATCTCATAGGTGACAACCAGTTCACCAAAGAAGTCAGCAGCAGGCTCCACTCGGAATGCACCATCCGTCAGTGCACTCAGGAAGATGATGTCATCGCCATCTGGATCAAAGTCATTGGCAAGCAGTTCTGCCGGGTCAATATCAATAAAGCTGTCTTCGAAAACCTCATATCCTGCATCTGAAACAGCAATCGGCAGATCATCCGCTGGTAACAATGTGATGGCGACAAAGCCTGTGCTCGATGCACCTCCTGAATCCACAACACGATATGTGAACCCAGCATTGCCAAAGTAATCTGCCCGCGGTGTAAAGACAGCGTTGTCACCGCTAATGACAACGTCGCCATTTTCACCATCAAAGACGGCGTCTACAGAGAAGGTATCGCCTTCCACATCGCGGTCATTTGATAACAGGGTTGCAAGATCAATGACGACCGGCACATCCTCGTCACCGGTAAACACACCATCATCAATGGCAATAGGTCCGTCGTTGACCGCCGCAAAGTTGAGCTGAACTTGACCCGTGCTACTCAGCCGACCATCGGTGATCTCATAATTGAAGGTCACCAAGCCATTGATGTTTTCATCTGGCACGAATTGAATTCGACCATCAGGCAGAATAAATGATCGCGCATCATCAACGCTGCTCTCAATCGAAATAAACTCAAAAGTATCACCATCAGGATCGCTGTCATTCGCCAACAGATCCGCAATGGTAATTGTGATCGCCTCATCTTCGATTGCCTCGATGACGTCAGTCGTTGCGATTGGCGCCACATTTGTCGACTGGACATTGATTTCTACATGGCCAACGCTCTCGCCATCAACTCCATCACTGACAACATAATCAAATGAAGCGTCGCCATCAAAATTCGGCGTCGGTGTGAAGGCAACCTCACCGTTCTCAAAAACGACCAGACCATTCACTGGGTTCAAAACGCCTGTCAGAGTGAGTGGGTCACCATCAACATCAATATCATTTGCAAGCAGGGTTGTCGGATCAATCACAAGAACAATGTCTTCGAATCCATCAAGGCTATCTTCGTTTGCAGTTGGCGGATCATTGACCGCAAGAACGTTGATTTCAACACGTCCATCAGCAGATCCCTGCAGGTCATCTGTGATCGTATAGGTGAACTGATCGGCTCCATTATAGCTTGGTGTTGGCGTGTAAGTCAGAGTGGCCCCTGTGTTGCCATCAAAGGCAGGGCGTAACAGCTCCGTCTGTGAGGTCGTTCCATCCGTGACAGTGACCAGAATGCTCAACGCTTGCTTAAACGCAAAAGGTGGTGTGGCCGTAATACGCCCTGTCGCCCCTTCCAAAGACATCCAGTCTGGAAGATCTGATCCGTCTCTCAAAATCGCAGAGTACACACCATCTGTCAGAGTTGGCAACGTACTTGGGGCGTCGACTTCGACCGTCGCAAGATGAACCTCCAGCACTCCATGTTCAGGTTGCGCGAACGCAATTGCGTGGAAGGCATCTCCATCAACATCAATGTCATTGGCCAACAGATCAGAAACAGCGAATGTGACACTCTGATCCTCAATCGCCTCTACAGCATCTTCGTCAGGGGTTGGCACTTCTGGCTGTGCCAAGACATTGACAATAATCGTTCCTGGTGCCTCGCTGATCGCACCTTTGTCGTCCGTTGTGTTGTAGTCAACGGCCACGACACCGTTGAAGTCTTCTGGGCGGAACAGATCCAAACGCTCTGAGGCCACCCGAAGTAAGAACTCGTCCGGCACACCAAAGTCTGTATCGATTGTGTACGTCTCATCAACAACAAGGTCGGTAATGACAGAGAAGGTCGGCAGCTCACTTCCGTTACCTTCAACATCGAGACGAATTGGAACGGCACCAACATAACTTTCTAGCGGCGCACCGACAAAACCGAGCGTCTCGGCATCAAACGACAACCACTCGGGAAGGTCGATACGCGCTTCCTGCTGGGCTGTTACAGATTGCGCAGCACCCAGATCCAGTGCCAACACACCCTGGCTTGCAAAGTACGCGTTGTTAGCAAGCATTGCGTTGAGTAAAGGATCCAGTGGTAGGGCTGGATCAACAGTAAATTCAAGCGCAAATCCGCGTGTCGTTGCAGCATACGTATCGTCAGCCAACGTTTCAGGGTCAGGCGTAAACAGAACCTGAATACGTGCCACATCCTCACCAGGCTCTGGAGCGATTTCAGTTTTTTCAAGACGCATCTGCTCAACATCAAAGTCAAGCCAGGACGGCAAGGCGCGGCCGTTGGCTAAGCGTGCAGAGAACGATCCTGCGCTGATATCCAGCAACGCCACATCACTATTGTAGGCAATACCTTCCAGTAGGTCTGGATCCGTTGGATCTATCGAGACCGTGTCATTAAAGACTGCCTCTTCACCCAGCGCGATGGGCCGCGTAAATATCAAAGACACATCAAAGGCGCTCGTGACATCAACAGGCGGCGTTCCCGAGAACGATAAAGTTGCAGCATCAAATATCAACCAACTCGGCAGATCGGTTTCACCATTGATGTCTGGTGTTGCCAGTTCTGCAACAACAGTCGTATCTGCGCTCAAGGTGTCAGCAGTAAACTCATAGCTTTCTTCATACGGTGTACGTACGTCGTAACTGTCTGCAAGATCGCCATCATAGACGTAACCATCAGCCAGTGCCTCAAAGTCGTTTTGGGTAAAGCTTAGATCCCGTGCAAACGACAAGCCCTGCTGCGGGTAATCAAACGTCAGCGTAACATTGACCGGATCCACAACACTCAAGGGCATAAGGCCCTGGAAGGTCAATGTTTGATCATCAAATGAAAGCCATGCTGGAAGGACGCTGCCATCAGTTAGGGCCGCTGAAACGCTCACGTCTGGCGTCGTCAGATAGGTGGCCTCGAGAATGCCAACAATCGTTGCATCCTCAAAGAAGATCACATCGCCATCTGGTTCAATATCATTACCAAAGGCCTCAGCTGCGATCACAAAGATCGGCTCATCTTCCAAGCCCTCGACGAGGTCATCACGTAAAATGGCAGCATCATTGCGTGGCAAAACGGTGATCGCGACGAAGGCTTCATCAAATCCACCTTCACCATCTGAGATGTGATAAACAAAACCCGCTTCTCCGTTGTAGTCAGAGCGTGGCGTAAAGACGACCATACCATCTTGGTTGATACTGACTTTTCCGTTGAGTGGGAAACGCTCAACACTATCGAGAACGAGCGTATCGTCATTTGGATCCGTATCGTTGGCCAACAAGTCAGCCGGATCAATCACCAGCGCCGCATCTTCTAATGTTGTAAAGCCACTGTCATCATTGGCAATTGGTGGATCGTTCAGAGGAATGACAGTCAACTCAACCGTAATGGTTGACCTGGCCCCTCTTGCATCCAAAAGATCATAGGCAAACGTTGCTTGTCCCAATTCGTCCGGGGTAAAGGTGATTTCGTCGGCAGCCTCATCATAAATTGCCGTACCATTCGTTGGCGCATGTATCCCGCCAGAATGTATGCCTTCAAATGTGAAGTCGTCGCCTTCGACATCAAAGTCATTTGCCAACAGGCTTTGAACCGTAATCGTCGTCGTTGTCTGCAAGCGAATGGTAATCTTGTCCGTGTCATCAATGCCACTGCGCGGTGCGTCGTTGACGGGATCAAAGAACAATTCAACCGCAGCTGTTGAAGTGAGACCATCGGGGTCTGAAACCGTATAGGTGAAGCCTGCAAACCCAAAGTGATCTTCAAACGGATCAAACTCAACAAAGCCAGAGGTTACCCGGCCTTTACCATTGGTGCCGTCCAGAGCGAAGGTTGTATTGAGTGGATTGCCGTCTTCATCATAAAGCGGCCCAATAGGACCAATGATCGTTAGAATGTCGCCGTCGACATCAATGTCATTTGCGACTAAATCAGCGAATGGGATGAGAAGAACTTCATCTTCTATGCCATGGATTATACCATCGTTAACGCCAACCGGCGCATCGTTGACAGGTGCTAGATTGACTTCCACTTCAGCCGTTGACTCACGGCCAAACTGATCGCGCACGGTGTATTCAAAGAAAGCGTCGCCGTTGAAATCTTGGTCACCTAAGAAACTGACGGTGCCCTCTGCCAGCAGCGTTGCAGCGCCATTGATAGCATTTTGGACAGAGATGACCTCAAGCTGATCGACACCCTCACTGGCATCATTAGAAATTAGATCATCAACACTGATCGACGCCACTTCATCTTCAACAGCCAGTCTGTAAATGTCATCTTCTGCATTAAAGCGGCCAACGCGCTGAAGATCATCAATCCGTGCCCGATCCCAGACCGTGCCATCGGCAAAGACAATTTCTTCGATGCCTGTTTCGCGGCCGACAAAATGATTAGTGACAAGCAGGGTATCGATCAAGAAACCGTCATCACGCTCTAATTCCAGGAACAGATCATCACCCTGCCGAATGACCGACACATCTTTCGGACGGATGAGCGCGCCCATTATCACACTATCTGTGTCACTCGCATCACCGTTTTCGGTGACCGTGTCTGCAGAACTGTCAAATCCAAACAGATACTGATCAGATCCCGCACCACCGCTGATGGCGTCATCCCCAAACCCGCCATCAAAAACATCGTTCCCAGCACTACCAACAAACGTGTCGGCAAACGTCGTGCCGCGCAGCATCTCAATAGAAATCAGCTGATCACCAAGTGCTTCTCCGGCAAGACCCTGGCCAAGCGACAAGTCGACAGAGACGGCTTCATCTGCCCCTGTGTAGTCTGCGATATCAAACCCACCACGACCATCAAGGATATCTGCTCCAAGACGACCGCGCAGAATGTTATCGGAATCGTCACCGCGAATAATATCGTCCTGATTAGACCCTTGGACAATTTCAATGCTTGAGAACGTATCGCCTTCCGCATCGCCACTACCGGCAGAGCCATCCACCATATCGATGGTGACGCCCGTGTTCGAAAGCGCATAGTCGGCAATATCAACCCCTTCACCACCAATCAGCGCATCACCACCACGTCCGCCAATCAGCGTGTCGTCGCCTGCATTGCCGATCAGCGTGTCATCGTCCCGACCACCGCTGAGGATATTGGCCTCGTCATTTCCTTCAAGGGTATCGGCAAAGTCTGTGCCGGTGATATTCTCAATATCAATCAGGGTGTCGCCTTCAGCGTCGCCACCCGTCGCCGTGCCGTTGCTCAGCGAAACATCAACGGCTGCAGATGATGAGAAATAATCAGCCGTATCTGATCCAGCACCACCGTCGACGATGTCAGCGCCTAAGCCACCCTCCAGGCTATCGTTACCTTCTCGTCCGCGAAGCGTATCTGCACCATCGCGACCTTCGAGGCGATCATGACCCGCGCGACCATCTAACGTATTCGATGCGCCATCGCCACCGAGCGTGTCATTGAAGTCTGTCCCAGCGAGCCCTTCGACATTGAGATAAGTATCGCCCTGCGCAAAGCCGCCCTGACCCACGCGCGACGTCAGATCAGCACGAACACCGGTGTTTGAACCCTCAAAATCAACGACATCGACGCCCGCGCCACCATCAATCGTATCACCGTCATCTCCACCAAAGATGAGATCATCTCCCCCACCTGCTTCAATGACATCAGCGCCTTCAAAGGCTGAAATATTATCATCGCCTGGTGTTCCCAACAGAAGGTCAAGCAACGGTGTGCCAGTAATAAACCCATTGTAGGTGGTCGCCACTGTGGCCGTGATAGATCCGACGTCTTCAAAGCCTGCAAGATCGGTCACGCGATACTGAAGCGTGACATCGCCTGTGAAGCCATCAGCCACACGGAGCGTTATAAATTGTTCGCCATTGGCGTCGACAATTTCAAAACTGCCGACACTCGCATTATCAACACCAACAAACGAAACAACATCGTCTTCATCAATATCGAAATCGTTTTCCAGAAGATCAGACACACGCAGAACCAACGGCACATCAAGCTGCGTGATGCCGCCGTTGTCCGCGACCGCGACAGGCTGGTCGTTTAGCGGAATCATGACGATATCGACGAAACCTTCCGTCACACCATCGGACCCATCCGTTACGGAATAATAGAAGCCGCTTGAAGTTACAGAGTTCAGATCCGGCGTAAAGACCAGGTCTCCATCTGCATTTTCCAGCACCACACCATTGAGCGGCCCATTAGCGAGCTCCTCAGAGGCTGTTGGCAGACGCCAGCTGACGAATTCAATTGTGTCCCGATCAATATCCGTATCATTGCCAAGCAGAACCGAAATTGGAATGAGCGTTGGCACATCTTCAAAGACATTGATGATATCGGTTACTGCCTCAGGTGGCGCATCACCGACATTTTCAAAATAAAGCGTCACATCAGCTGCATCGACAGCCCCGTCTGGATCGGAAATCAGATAGGTGAATGTCGCTTCACCCCAATAATCCTGATCTGGCGTGAAGATCACAGTGTCATGATCCGTGACCACGACATCGCCATCAATGCCACTCGATGCACTTTCAAATGAGATCACAAGACCTTCAACGTCAGCATCATTCTTTAAGAGTTCGACAATGGGAATCTCGAGTGGCGTATCCTCAAGACCACTCAGCGTCATAGCGAGGCTTGGGTCTTGTGGGCTGTCATAACGGTCATCGTTTGCAATCGGATTATCATTGACAGGTTGATAGACGACGGTCGCTGTCGCGCTTGCTTGAGCACCTTCTCTGTCATCGACTGTGTAGTCAAACGTTGCTTCGCCATTGAAGTTGTCTTGAGGGGTAAAGAGAACTGTACCGTTGGGTAGCAATTCAGCAGTGCCACCCACGCTATTTTGAACGCTTGTAACAACCAACGGATCGCCATCGCGATCAATATCGTTTGCGGTCAGCTCTTCGACTGTGATGACAATCGGGTTGTCTTCACGGATCGGCTGGCCATTGTCGGCATCAAAATAGTCGTTTTGAGGTTCTGGAGCGTTATTCACCGGCGTGACGAACACATCAACGCGTCCGGTTGCTGTGGCACCATCGGGATCCGTCACAACGTAATTGAAGAACGTATCACCGAAGAAATAGTCACGCGGCGATACGAGGATAACGCCATCATCGGTCAACTCAACCGTGAGATTTGCGCTCGAAAGAACAGACGCGACGACCAGTGCATCGCCATCAACATCCGTATCGTTGGCGAGAAGATCGCTTGCTACAATCTGGAACGGTGTGTCTTCCAGCGTCGTAAAGCCCGGATCATCAACTCCAACCGGCGCATCATTAACCGCCGTGACCTCTATCAGCACTTGTGCTTCTGCGCGGCCCCCTTCTGGCGTGTTGGCGACATAGACAAAGCGGGCAAAGCCATTGAAATCGGCATCCGGCGTAAACGTAATCTCACCGTTGCTGGCCAGACTGGCAGTCCCATTTTCAGCACCAAATACTTGCGCCACGATCATCCTATCGCCGTCGACATCATTGGACAGCAGTCGCTCGGTGCGGATGGTCAGGAAGCCATCTTCTGCAACGGTGAAGCCGTCGTCGTCTCGCGCTTCGGCTACAGGCCTGACACGAACATCAACGCTGGCTTCCGCAATCCCATTGCGCCCATCCGAGATCTTGTAAGTGATCTGTGTTGGGCCGGAGAAGTCTGCGTTCGCTGTAAAGCGTACATTGCCTTCCGCGTCGAGCTCAGCAATGCCGTCAGTGCCACCATCAACATAGATTAAAGACAGGGCGTCACCATCGGCATCAAAGTCATTGCGCAGCAATGTTGGCGCTAAAATCGTAATTGCTTCACCAGACGTTGCCGTGAAGAATCCATCATTGACCGCAACGGGAGCGTTGTTGTCCAAAAGGGTTTCAATGGTAGACTTCGACCACGTGACGCCATCCGTAAACGTGTATTCTTCAATGCCTTTGCCATCGTCTGCTAGACCATCAATGACGGTCAGCGAATCTGTATCAGATGTCGTGAAGTTAAATACGATCGCGTCGCTGCCTTTAAAAAGGCGCGTCACGGACACTTCGGACGAGACCACATTGAGGAATTCAACCCTATCTACGGCGGAACCGGTGGCTTCAGTGTCATCAATCGTATCGTGACCATCGCCACGTTGGAAACGATAAACGTCTGATCCCTTGCCGCCTGACATATAGTCATCACCGGCTTCAGCATTCAGTGTATCGTTGCCATCGAAACCATAGACAAAGTCATTGCTCAGCGTGTCCACATCTGAGAGGGCGCGTTCACGCAGGCTAGCGCGGTCCCAAACTTCCCCATCTGAGAACACCAGTTGTTCAATGCCAATGGAACCTTCAGCTAGTGCATTCTCAAGCACTAAGCGCTCACGATCACCGGCCAGACGCACAACAAGGTCAAGGCTCTCAGGGCCTGCGCGCAGCGCGAAGATAACATCGTCAGACGTGTAGTCAGTCAGCTCGACAGTATCAAAACTATTGCCGACATCACTGATCCGGTCATCCCCATCACCGGCTGCATATTGGTACGTGTCATCACCAAGACCGCCACTGAGAAGATCATTTCCAGCCCCGCCAGCAAGAATGTCATCGCCAGTCGTCCCAACAATCAGATCATCGCCTGACGTTGCTTGATTGAGCAGAAGTTCGGCTTGGACTTGCGCCAGGGTCAGCGTCAGGTCGTCATCCAACAGGGCAATGGTTTCAATACGATCAGCTGCGCTACCATCCAGTCCGCCGATGATCGTGATTTCATCACCCTCATCTGCCAACCGGATCACGAGATCCTTGCCCTCAATCCCGCGGCGATCAAATGTGACTTCAGATTGCGTATACCCGCTTATTTCAAGTAGATCTGTTCCTGATCCACTGTCGCGGATCGTGTCTTTGCCGTCGCCGCGCGTATAGCGATAGGTATCTGCGCCATCAAGACCAATAAGCAGATCATCACCAGCAAGTCCTTCAATCGTATCATCAAGCGTTGTGCCCGTCAGGCGGTCCGCACCAACGGTCGCCTGATTGCGATCGGCTAGTGTTTCAAAATCTGCACGCAACCAGACCGTCCCATCGTCAAATACAATGGATTCTATACCTCGTGATGACGTGCCGGTGAAAGACGCACGCGCTGTGATACGCCCACTATCATCCACACCGGGTGCGCTCTCAACAACAATGACCTCTAAATCATTGTCGACGCCGCGCTGCAGCTTGACGTCATTTGGATCAATACCAATCAAACGCAGCTGATCGCCTGAATTGAAGGTGGTCTCAACAATTAGATCGTTGCCATCGCCGCGCGCATAAATGTAGGTGTCATTGCCATTGCCGCCAGTAAGCACGTCATGACCTGCCCCACCCGCTAGGGTGTCGTCTGTGCCAAAACCTTCTACATTGTCATCACCGTCTGTTGCTTGGTCTGCGATCAATCGCTGACTTACTTCGTCAGACGTCCAAACCGTCCCATCATCAAAGATGATTTGTTCGATTTGGTCGGTGGAAGAGTCAAGTGTCCCAATGACAACGATCTCATCATCGCTATTGGCAAAGCTGATCCGCAAATCATCCGTATTGCCAACACGAGATAACATCACTTCATTCGGCGTATAGCCGTGGATCGCTATCTGGTCGGTATCGTTAAACCCATTGTCGTCAATGACATCTTTGCCATCGCCGCGGGTAAAGTCATAAACATCTGATCCATCTCCACCCGACAGATAGTCGTTGCCCAACCCGCCGGACAACGTCTCGTTTTGAGCGCCGCCAACAACGGTATCGTTGCCCGACGTGGAATGAGTGGCAAGCACCATCGTCCGCACAGTTTCCGCAGTCCAAACCGTCCCATCATCAAAGATGATTTGTTCGATTTGGTCGGTGGAAGAGTCAAGTGTCCCAATGACAACGATCTCATCATCGCTATTTGCAAAGCTGATCCGCAAATCATCCGTATTGCCAACACGAGATAACATCACTTCATTCGGCGTATAGCCGTGGATCGCTATCTGATCGGTATCGTTAAACCCATTCTCGTCAATGACATCTTTGCCATCGCCACGGGTAAAGTCATAAACATCTGATCCATCTCCACCCGACAGATAGTCGTTGCCTAAACCACCGGACAACGTCTCGTTTTGAGCGCCGCCAACGACGGTATCGTTACCCGACGTGGAATGAGTGGCAAGCACCATCGTCCGCACAGTTTCCGCAGACCAAACCGTCCCGTCATCAAATGCAATTTGTTCAATTTGATCACGAATGTCGCCGCCAAGCGTATTGCGAACGACAATTTCATCATCGGTCCCAACAAAGCCAATCCGCAAATCGTCTGTATCGCCGGACCGGCTCACAACAACTTCGCTCGGCGTATAGCCGTGGATCGCTATCTGGTCGGTATCGTTAAACCCATTCTCGTCAATGACGTCTTTACCATCACCACGCGTGAATGCGTAAATGTCTGATCCATCTCCACCAGTAAGGTAATCATCTGAGGCAAGGCTTGTGAGCGTTTCATCTGCTGAAGTACCTTCAATGACACTTGGCGTCGATCCGGCAAGAGCCGCAATAACATCCGCCATCGTCCATGTTGTGCCATCATCAAACGTAATTTCTTCAATTTGGTTTGCAGACGACCCGCCAAGCGTATCGCGGACCACAATCTGATCCGACGTGCCAACAAAGCTGAGTCTTAAGTCGGCGCCAGAGTGAACCTTCGACAAGACAACTTCACTCGGTGTGTATCCATGAAGTTCCAAGCGGTCTGTGCCTGCTGAATTGCCATTGTCAAAAATGGTATCATTTCCATCCCCACGATTGAAGACATAGGTGTCACTGCCATTTTGACCAGACAGGTAATCATTGCCGATACCACCAGCTAGCGTATCGTTGGCACCACTTCCTATGATGGAATCGTCACCCGGTGTTGCGGCATTGGTAAATACAGTGCTGCGCACGGTCGCAATTGGCCACGTCGTGCCATCGTCAAATGCAATTTCTTCAATCTGGTTGATAAACGAGCCACCGAGCGTGTCACGCACAACAATCTGGTCACTTGTGCCCGCAAACTGAATGCGCAGATCAGACGTGTCACCCACTTGCGTTAGAGTCACTTCACTCGGCAAGTACCCACGAAGCTCAAGGCGATCCGTGCTTCCAGCACCGCCTTCCAGAATGACATCACTGCCATCCCCACGGTTAAACACATAGGTGTCACTGCCATTTTGACCAGACAGGTAATCGTTACCAGCTCCACCGGACAACGTATCAGTTGCGCGACCGCCCACAATCGCATCATCGCCGGACGTTGCGGCATTGGTAAATACCATGCTGCGCACGGTCGCAATTGGCCACGTCGTACCATCTTCAAATGCAATTTCTTCAATTTGGTTTATAAACGATCCGCCAAGCGTATCGCGGACCACGATCTGATCAGATGTGCCCGCAAACTGAATCCGCAAATCAGCGCCCGTACCAACTTGCGACAAGATAACTTCACTCGGCAAGTACCCACGAAGCTCAAGGCGATCCGTGCTTCCAGCACCATCTTCCAGAATGATATCACTGCCATCGCCACGGTTAAAGATGTATGTGTCAGAACCATTGTCCCCGGACAGATAATCGTTCCCGGCACCGCCTGCCAAAACATTCGCACTGCTATCACCTATCAGCGTATCATCGCCAGATGTCGCATCCGGCTGAGCTTCAAATGCGCTGATGAGATCTGCAAAGGTCCATTGCGTCCCATCTTCAAACGTAACCTTCGCAAGATGACGGCCGTTGTCGACAAAACCACCGCGAATGACAATCTCGTCAGTGACCGTGAAACGCAATACGACATCATCCAAGCGATCGTCATGTCGCACAATGGTAACATCACCTGGCGCGTAATCATGAATAATCAACTCATTGACATCGTCGAACCGGCCTTGATCATCAATGATATCGCGACCGTCACCGCGCGCATAAATGTAGGCGTCGCTACCATCTTGACCGATAAGCGTATCATTACCCGGACCACCGGCCAATGTATTGGCCGTATCACTGCCATTGATGACATCATCAAATGGTGTACCTTGCCCAACGGCCAACTCTTGCAATGCGACAATCGTAAGCTCTGATCCGTCGCCAAAGACCACAACATCGATGCCAGCAGGCTTGATTAGAATTTCATCATCTGAATCTGTAAATGAGAGCAGCAGATCGTCACGGTCTGCGACAGGACGCGTTACCGTGAGATCGTCCTGGCGATACCCTTTGACCTCAAGTCGATCAAAACCACTTGTGTCTGCAATGACATCACGGCCGTCTCCTTGCGTGAAGACATACGTGTCATCACCCCCACCGCCCTGAATATCATCGTTGCCACGGCCACCCTCGATTGTGTCTGCCGTCGCGCTTCCAAATATAATGTCCGCTTCAGGTCCGGTTTGTTCACGAATTGATTGCGCAATCAAAGTGGCCCGATCCCAAACGATACCTCCGGGGAACGTGATCGTTGGCAGGGCTGACTTCAATAGCGCGTCAACCAAAACCAATTGATCACCGGTTTCAGGGAATGCAATGATAAGATCGCGCCCGTCAAGGTCACCAACACGGACTTCTGCCTGCGTTGCTGAGAGGTCAGAAATGACGATTTCAGCACCCGATACACTCGTCGGCACTTCAATGCGATCAATGCCATCACCGGAGCTGAAGACAACACGCGTATCCGGTCCCATTTTGACCGTGTCAAAACCACCGCCTGGAACGACATTGAGACCTTCGGCCTCAGTCGTGCCATCAATAAGGTTTTGCGCTGCGCTATTAACACTGTCGCGAATGATGGTGCGCACATCTTCCAGCGTCAAAACGTCTCCGCTGTCAAAGACAAAGGTTTCGACCAACGCGTCCAAATCATTGGACGCGCCTCCCAGAACGACGATATTTTCACCGGTCCCAGTCAACGAAATCAGAAGGTCACCATCAATGTCTGCAAAGGATATTTGGTCTCGTGTGACGCCAACGCCAAACTGAACTTGATCAACACCACCGGTTTCCAAGATGCTGTCGCGGCCATCGCCAAACCCAAACTCGTAACTGTCGTCTCCTGTTTTGCCTTCGAGCGCATCAGAGCCAGCACCACCCGACAACGTTTCGCTGCGATCATCAAACCCGATGAGTTGATCATCACCGTCCGTGCCAATCGTCAAACGATTGAGCAGATCATCGATTGTAAGGATGGATCCATCTGCGAAATGGAATTCCTCAACACGCGTTGAGGCCAGCCCACCGACGATGGTCAGGACGTCTGTTCCACTGCCTAAGTCAATGAGGAGATCATCACCGTCGCGGCGGACAATCAAAGAGTCGGACTGAACAGTGGTGCCAAAAATAATGCGATCGATGACGCCTGTACTATCTTGTTGCTCTTCTACACGGTCAAAATCATAGCCCGCGCCAAACGCATAAGTGTCAGCCGCAGACCCACCAACCAACGTGTCATCACCTTGACGCCCGTCCAGCGTATTTGGTTGATCGGGTACGCCTTCGATAACATTGTCGCCGCGATTACCACCAACAATTTGCAGAATCTCTTCAACGTCTGAGATCAGCAGAAACGAGCCGTCTTGAAACTCAAAGCGCTCGACACCATGAATGGTACCAACAAATTGATCCCGAATGCGCAGCGTATCTGTTCGCCCCTGCACGGATACTACAAGGTCATTACCGTCCTTGGAGAAGACGGCATCCGCTTGTGTGATGTCATCGCCAAACTCAACGACATCATCGACGGGGACATTGATCCCTTCGCGATCGCGCCAGGAGGCACGCACGCGGGTATCAATGATAACGTCTTGGCCATAGCCTGCATCAAACTTGTAGCGATCCCCGCCATCACCACCGACAAGCGTGTCATCACCACCACGACCATCAATCGTTTCTGAAAAATTCGAGCCTGTGATTGTTTCACCGGCATTGGTGCCGACCAGATCCAGGTCTTCGGGATTCAGATTGGTGAACTCTAGCGTTTGGTCGGAAAACTCCAGAATTTCGATAGCATAGCCTTGTAAATGATCGCGCACGTACTGGTTTTCTAACACGACCTTCTCGCCGGTATCATTGACGGTAATGATGAGATCCAAGTCGGTACGAGAAAAGGTCACATCGCCCGATGCAATCCCTTCAAGGATCAAGCTGTCTTCACCACCATTGGTAAAACCGACATTTGGGTGAATGTTGATATCAAGGATCGTGTCTTCGCCATAACCGCGGGCAAACACGTAGCTATCATTACCACCAAGACCTTCAAGGCGGTCATTGCCTGCACCACCATCAATATAATCACCAAGCACAAAACCATAAATGTGGTCATCTCCAGACGTTTTGGCGATGTCGATATAGTGCTGCAGAAACTTGAGATACGACCACTCAGTCCCATCACCAAATTCAATGGTTTCAATGCGATTGACAAAGCCAATCAGTAAGATTTCTTTATTGAAATCGGCAAGCGTGACCTGATCATCTGTTCCGGTGACACGCATGGTCAACGTGTCTGAGGATCCATCACGAAGGAAATCAAAATCCGTCCAACGCAGATCATCAACAAACCGTAGCTTGTCAGGGGTATCACCGAAAAGCTTTGAACTGTAATCAAGATCTTCGATGACATCCTGACCGTACGCACGACCAAAGATATAGGTGTCACTTCCCTGCTTGCCGGTGAGGAAGTCATCCCCTGCACCGCCATCCAGCGTATTGCCGTTGATGAAGCCGTAAATCGCGTCATCACTATCCGTCTTCGCGTTTTCGAGAACCCGCTCTACGGTTTCTTCAAAGTCGATTGACGTCCCATCGCCGAAAATAAATCGTTCGATCATACCCGGTGCGATGTAATCAATGCCGAGATTGGGATCGATCGCAGAGAAAGCCTGGAAGTTCAGCGCTATACCACCAAACTGTTTTTCAATCGTGATCGTATCAGCGGTTACATTTCCATCTTCGTCGAGCAGAGAAATGAGAAGATCTTCACTGTCACCATCGCGCGTGAGCTTGAGGTCTTCAGAAGAAATATCACCACGGAAATGGAGGAAATCGAGACCAGCCTGAACCGCACCAAAGCTGAACCCACCGGCATCATCAATGACATCCTGTCCATCACCACGCTCATAGATGTAGATGTCACCACCCCAACCGCCTTCGAGGTTGTCGTTGCCTTTGCCGCCCCACAACACATCGGCGGAGCCAGACCCGACATAGGCGTCATTGGTGTCTTGTGGATCCGCAACCTCAAATGACATGCGGAAGCGATCCCAAATCTCACCGTCTGCAAAGATGATTGATGAAACGCCTGATTCAAGCTGAGTGCCATTCGATAAGAATGGATTGAGTTCACCGAGGAACTGATCGTTGATGCGGATGACATCATCACGGCCCGCAATTTCAAGGATCAGATCCTGGCCATCGCGAATGGCGGTCACTTGGTCAGAGGTAATGTCCGTAAAGCGCAAGTCATCGACGTCGCCATCATCCTGATCGAGGATCAGATTGACGCCATCATCCAGATCAGCGGTGCCGATATCCTTACCAACAAAGTAGTGGTCAGATCCAAACCCGCCATCGTAGGTCTGGTTGCCTTCCGACATATAAAAGAAATCAATGCCATTCGTACCGTTGACCTCAGTGGCATCGGGCGCATGCTCAATGAGGCGCGTCTCATCAAGACCCAGCGCATTCATGGCAGCGAGAAGATCAAGATCAATGCCAACATTTTCAAACGCAGGCAACAACATCTGCAAGATCCAGGGCTGATCAATCTGCACTGTTGTGCCGTAAAGATTGACCGAACTATCAAGCTTGAAGTCGGTGTAAATGTAGGCCAGCAGTTCGTTCCAGTCGGTCAGGTAGTCATAAGCTGGATCATATCCAGCCGGTGCCGATTCAAAGATGGCTTCAAACAATGGTGCCAACTGGCGGCTATTATCTTCGGTCGCCTGAAACTTATCGAGGTCGCCGTTGTATTCAAGCCCGCGTGCAAAATCACTTAAGCCACCTTGCAGCGCCAGGCGCACAGCAAAGGAACGACTTGCCAGCAGGTATTGATCCATCAACACGCCGAGTAGATCGATGACGGTGTCAATGCCGGAATCAAATTCTTCCGCCGAGATACTAGCTTCACCGGTATCATTGACGGCATAGGCGATCGTGCCGTCGGCATCATTGATTGTTGCTGAGAGAATTTCTGGACGGAAGTCCACGCCACCCACCGACGTTGCAAACTGCAATTGTGCAGGCGTTAAAAGTTCAACGCGGAACTGGCTGTCATCTGTTGAACCCACTTCATCGAGCGTCTCGAAATCAATCTCAAAGTTACGCAGATTGAAATTGCGCGCCGTGCCCTGTTTGTCCTGTAACTCAAGGGCACGATCCAGATTGCGCGCCCAGACAAAGAACGTACCATCGCGATCCGTCACTTCAACCGTGTAATCAACCACCACACCATCGATGAAGTTGATGCCGATGTGCTCAACCTCAATGAAGCCATAAGGATTAAAGCCAATGGATTCCTGACGCCATTCGTGACCGTCTGGCGCCGCCTGCGCCAGCACATCATCAAGGGTTGGCAGGGCGATCACCGCCCCGTCGCCATCAACAACATCCGCTCCACTCGCCAAGCGCCACGAACCATCTGCATGTTGAAACCCGTAGTCGATAATCTGGGCGCGGCCATCAATAAGCTCTGCCAGATAAGGTGCCTCGACACGATGGCTCAGCGCATCATCACGCGACGACGGTGAGAACGCCTGCTCCACTTGCCACGTCTGGCCAGAAGACGCGCCTTGCGCCAACACATCTTCCAGTGTCGCACGCGCAATTGCATTCCCGTCGCCGTCCAGCACATCCTGGCCCGACTTCAAGGTCCAATAGCCACCGCTCGCATCCTCAACATAGACACCGCGATCAACCAACGTCACCGCGCCATCACCCGCGGTCTCTACCAATACAGGCGTCAGCTCACGCGTCAGATCGAGCGCATAAGCCCACGCGCCCAGCGCATCGCCCGATTGCTCGCGCAACGTCTTGAGTTTTGGCACCGTCATTGATTGCGCGGCTTGGGTCACCAAATCGGCAACCTCAAAATCATTCGACGCAACAACAGCGAGATCGGCAAGGCGGCCAAACCCTTTCGAGTTCAGCGCATTGTCGGCGAGCCACGGCGCTTTGCCGGTTTCACCGAGATAACGCGTGTCAACATCGTTCAGCTCAAACACGGCATCAAACGCATTGCCGGTTGACCCATCTGCGCGTGCAAATGTGCTCGTGCCGACCAGCGTTGTGCCCTGCGGTGTCACGATGTCCAAGGCACTGCTGTTGAGGCTGATGGAAACAATGCCGAGATCTTCAAGCGTGCTGAGTTCGGACGCCGCACTCTCGCCATCCTGATCAACGTCCTGCCATACCCGAAGCTCCGACCAAATCAGGTCGCCCGCATCAATGACGCCATCGCCGTTGCCACCGTTTGCCGCCTCATCATAAACCCCGAGCACGCCAAAGCCCGACAGACCAACGCCGCCAAACAATTCGGAAATGTCGTCAATGCGCCCGTTACCGTCTTTATCGAGCGCTAAGAACCCATCATCGCCCGACAGCCACCCGGTTTTCTCAGCAAAGAAATCGCCGTCATGATCGAAGTACACGTTGCTGTCGCCAAGCGACACCGTCTCGATACCATCGCCATCCAGATCAAGCACCAGCGGGTCAGCACCATCAACCCAACTCAAACTCTTCTCATAAAGCGATGCAAACGCCTTCAAACTCGCCGCTTCGTCGATCAGCGGCAGGAGTTTACCCAACCCGCCAAGTCCGGGCGTTGGTGGCAACCAGGCCAACGCCGCCAAAAACTTATTCTCCAGCTTGAACACCATGTTCAAGTCGCCGGTGATGCCTTGTTCAACAGCTTCATTCAGCCCAAAGCCCCACGCTGAATAGGTAATGGTGTAGTTCTCGACCGTCATCGCGCCGCGGATGTTGCTGCCGTCTGATGTTTGTTCAAAGCTGACATCAGAAAACAGACCCATCAGACCATCAAGGGCATTGACGACGTAAAGTGTATTGTTGCCGTCTGCATCTTTTTTGAAGACGTAGTTCATCGACACTAGGAAGTTGTCGACGAAGAAGTGGCCCTGCTCGTTATTGAAGGCATCGTCTGAAAACAGCCCCGCCGATGGCGTAAACAAAGCCGCCGCGCCGCCACCTGCAATCAGCGGCAACCCCTGCACGCCACCGGTCAGCGGCAGACCGAAGAACTGCAACACATCATTCGATTGCGCGTCCTTGATGGTCGTGTCCGGCCACCACCAGAAATTGTCCGCGTTGGCGGGATCGTCGTAATCAACCGCAACTGGATTACCATCCCCATCGGGCGTTGCGCTGACGCCTGAAAACGTATCACCGTAAAGTTCACCACCTGCCGACCGATTCCAAATCCAATCGCGGCCTTCCCCGCCAACCGTGAGGGCTTTTTCGCCAAACAATGCGACGACTGCATCATTATCACTACCGCCATCAATGGTAACCCGCTGTTCTGGTTGTGGAGGGGTATCATCATCGCCTGCAACTGCTGGCGCATAAAGTGCGTTGGTTGCGATCAAAAGATCATCGCCAGCTTCGCCTCGAATTTCGAGCACACCTGCATCGGCAGCAATAAAGTCATCACCCTCACCGCCAAACACAGCCTTGATGTTAGCCAGCGCCTGATAGTCTTCTGCCAGCAGGATATTTAAAGCCCGACTCATGGGATTCGAGGCATCCGGTCCGCGCGTTGTTGAGTCAAGGACCTTATCGATGATCGGCTGGAGAAGTTGTTCCGGCGACGGGGGCGGAGGTGGTGGATCCTCGCCTTCAGGTGGAGGGGGCGGAGGTGGCGCAGGCGTCGATTGTGTGCCGAATATGCGCCCGCTTTTTTGCGTGTCACGGAGCTCCTCGAAATCCTTAAACGTCACACCACCGATGGTGAGTTCACCATCGACCAACTGCAAGGTTGACGCATCAAGCGTGCCTGTGAAATTCGAAAAATCTAGAAGGTCGTATTTGGTTTCGCTGCCGCCGTCGATGATGACATTCGTTAGACTTTCTAATGCCTGTAGTGTCGTGAACTTAACTTCATCATCACCGGACGTCGCAAAAATGCGCTCGATGGAGAACAGCGTGTCTGTGCCGCCAAAGCCATCTTCTGTGACCTCGATTGCTGTTCCCTGTCCCGCTGACGCATTGGCAGGAACAAACGTGATCACCAACGGCGCGCCATCTGCCAATCCCAGGGTCGATCCATAGTTGACGGTATCGACACCATCGGCGCTCCAATGAATTCCAATCCCACCGCCGTGAATCAGATCATCGCCAGAAGAATAATAATCGTTGGAGTTCAGCGGATTGATTGACCCGCCGGCTTCAAACGTATCATCACCTTTTCCGCCATAAAGTGCGTCGTCTTTTTTGGTGCCGTAAACGATATCCGTGCCATCGCCAGCAACAATAACGACACCATTTTCGACGTATCCACCGTCTTTGAAAAAGGGAAAGTCCTCGGCGTCGTTGGCGTCCAACGTGTCGCCGTCAAGTGTGCCGTAAAGAATCGGCCGATCTTCATGATCAAGAAAACGCGCCGGTCCGTTGTCAAACAGGTCTTGCAAAAACTCAATTGTTTGATTGTGCAGAGCTAAGCCCGAAGTCACAAAATTGGCACCGAAAAGCGCACCGCGGTTCGCCAGTTCTTTTGCAACGTCTTGATCAAACTCTGCAACACCATAGCCGCCACCTGTTGCCGACCCAGTCATGGTCGGCCATTGGCTTCCATCAAAATCAAATGATACTTTTCGGCCAATCCGAGAGGGATCTAATCGGTCTTGTGAAATCCCAAGAAGACTATCGATGTACGCAAGCCAATCATCACTATCATAGTCGAAGTTCTCTTCGGGATATCTATTACTATCAATTGTATGAAGTGATTGAATTTTTAGGTTTCCAATGCTCCGCTCACCGGTTGATGGATCAACGTAGAATTGTGCGACGTTAGGAATCGAAAACCCAGTAGAGTTCCAAATATATGACCTTTCCGCAATGTTGTCCGCACCATCGTCATACTCATATTGCTGAAATTCAAACTGGACCGTGTCAATGGGCAGAAGTCCAGTGCCACTTTGGTTCGCAAGTTCTGACTTCGTGTAAGGTGTGGCGCGCCCAGCGAGTTGGTGCAGATAGTTACCCTGACTGTCCCTTGCAAAAAATGCCTGCACCAGCGGAGAAAGCGACGGCAAAGCAAAACGGCCCGGCCCGGCCGTCATGTACCACGTGGCGTCAATCTTGACGTCATCTCCCTTCGCATTCGACGCACGAATAAGATCATTGTCCACCAAATTGGTTGGTAGAGACAGCTGATCAAACAAATAACTGCTGATGATTTCCGTCGTATATTGAATTCGAGCCATGATTTTTATCCTACAAAATAGTTCCTGGGTGGCTGGACGCGGTCGCCGCAAGCGTTCATCCAATCTTCTCCTTCAAATGTGACAAACTTTTTTGCCCCCAACTTATCGATGTAAAATTGCTTGTTACGAATCGCAAAAACGCTCCAAGAAAAACCGAGAAATTGGTAGAGGAATGGCGGTTTTTTGACGCCTCCATGCCCCATCCTTTGATATCGATCGAGATCCCCAACACCACGTGTGCAGCAATCTGGATTGATTCTTAAGAATTCGGTCACGTCATCGTATGACAGAAGTCGCTTTATGTTTTCATCACCGGATTTGCGTTCTACATCCCCGATTTGGACATAACCTGGCCCGAGATAAAAAGATTTGATGGAATTCCTAAACCTCTGATCATCACTCAAATATCGCCCTTCGCGCCAGCAAAACCCGGTCGTGTTCATCGTGCCCCAAAAGACAAATGCGGCGAGCGCAACACCCGTAACAGCAGCTAAGGTTCGATAGGGATGGGATGTCATTTTCTCAATCACGATGCCACCTCCAATATAGACACCGCATTGTCGTTCGCCGCCAAAAATTTATTCTCTAACTTGAACACCATGTTCAAGTTGCCGGTGATGCCTTGTTCAACAGCTTCATTCAGCCCAAAGCCCGACGCTGAATAGGTAATGGTGTAGTTCTCGACCGTCATCGCGCCGCGGATGTTGCTGCCGTCGCTTGTTTGTTCAAAGCTGACATCAGAAAACAGACCCATCAGACCATCAAGTGCATTGACGACGTAAAGTGTATTGTTGCCGTCTGCATCTTTTTTGAAGACGTAGTTCATCGACACTAAGAAATTGTCGACGAAGAAGTGGCCCTGCTCGTTATTGAAGGCATCGTCTGAAAACAGCCCCGCCGATGGCGTAAACAAAGCCGCCGCGCCACCGCCTGCAATCAGCGGCAACCCTTGCACGCCACCGGTCAGCGGCAGACCGAAGAACTGCAACACATCATTCGATTGCGCGTCTTTGATCGTTGTGTCCGGCCACCACCAGAAATTGTCCGCGTTGGCGGGATCGTCGTAATCAACCGCAACTGGATTACCATCCCCATCGGGCGTTGCGCTGACGCCTGAAAACGTATCGCCGTAAAGTTCACCGCCAGCCGACCTGTTCCAGATCCAATCGCGGCCTTCCCCGCCAACCGTGAGGGCTTTTTCACCCCCTTTGGTGAATACAAAGTCATTGCCGACGCCGCCATCCAGTCTGAGCCGCTGCTCACCCTGTCCAGGTGTTGTTTCTGTGGCTGCAACTTCCGGTGCATAAACAGGATCCAAAGCAACGAGAACGTCATCACCAGCACCACCCAAGACGTCGCCGTAGCCACCAGCGGTCGTGGCAAAATCATTGCCTTCGCCGAGATCCAACTCGACGGCGACACGGTCCGCCTCTGCCAGCTGAGAGAAATCAAGACCAAGGATGATGTCGTTCTGATCTGTGCCAGAAATGTTTTCAGCGTTCTTGAAGTCAATGCGATCAAGGCTGCCATAGTCGGGCGCCGGCAATGGCGGCCCGCCAGCTTCTGCATACGCCACCATAAGATCAACAGCTTCAGGCTCGCCAGAATTTTCGGTGATCGCCCTGAAAAGTTTGCCAAGTTCGCCCGTGCGCACCGCAACAAATTGCTCTTCTGGATTGCGCAAGTCAGCCGCAATGCCATGGTCCATCAACGACGTGACATCAATCTGATCACCAAGGGCATTCGCATCTGGATCTGCATCCTCGCCACGATCTGGGTCATGGGCATCAACATCAATGATCAGCGGATCGACACTGCCTGCAAGGCCACCTTCAAATGATTCTTCAGTCAAGAGGACCGTATCAGCAAACTCCGTTAGCCGAACTTCCTCGATGCCGTACAAATAGTCGGGGCCTTCGGCGCCAACGTTGACACCATAAAGCCCCCAAGGCTCTGTCGAGAATGGAATGCTTGATAAATTTTCCTGCTGAACGCGAACAATAAGACCAGTGAGATCTTCTAGATCGTAAGGAAGACGTTCGTAGGTGACAAGATCATTGGTGGTGGAATAATTTGCTTCTTGCTCGCCGAAATAATGGTCTTGAAATTGCGTGCCGGTGATAATGTCATTTACATCATCACGACCAAGGATTAGAAGACCAGACTCCTGATTTGGAGATGCTGATAGTTTCCGGATGTCGTCCTGGCCAAGAAGTGTTGGCTCACGATCATTTGACGCGCCAGGAAACTGATATTCAAGAAATGATGTTAAGTAGAGATCAGCACCATTTGGAGCTCTTAGTGTCCGGATATCAACATTGACGCTGTTTAGCACTGAGAGAATGAAGGCACCAGAATTCGATGTGTGGTCCTCTATAAAATTTGGAACCTCGTAACCGTAGTTAGCCTCATGTATACCAACAGCATAAGAATCCAACGCTTCCCAAATTGTTAAAACATTTGAACTGCCACTCTCTTCTTTCAACTCTTGAGTGATGTCGATGCTATGACGACCTACCGGCGTTTCACCTGAATTATAAGCATTGGGACCAGTAGTGATACGCCCCCTCGTGACTACAAGATAACCAAGCAAACCAAGCTGTCCATCAATTGCCTGATCAGCAAATTCATCGTTATTATCGACGCCTGGCCGATAGGTATTGTCAAATGTTCCATCGTCGGCAACGTCGACATACCGTCGAACAAGGTAAAGATGTCCAAAATTAGTTCCAAAAGCAGATCTGGATTCTAAAAATATCCGGGCTTCCAATGTCATTGTGATTCATCCTTGCGGTTCATCTTAATCCATTGATGAAATGTATCGATCCAAGCCTGCGGTGGTATTGGCGGGCATGCGGCATGAGGCGGACCTGGAACTTCATGAACCAATCCGGGAACTGGCCAGCGTAGCTTTCGCGTAACCCAGCTGCCATAAATCACGCTGACATTAAACTCACCAATAACGTGCCAGGTTTTCTGATAAACTTGACCATGCTGTTGCTTGCGAACATCAAGGTGCACTCCCACCTCTGAATATCGATCAATTGGCGAGAAGGATCCCAACGCGAGAGAGTTGACTGCATACGACAAAGATAAGCCATGCCCAATTAATCTGCCATAAACTGGTACAGGCTGATCGGTGATCTTTAATCGTTTTTTATCCCACCGTTGTTGCACATCAGGGGGCGAGCGATACAAAAAGGCGCCCATCGCTCGCATCACCGCATGCACACCTGCAATGCGTTCTTGCAGTGACTTCGCATTTTTGTTCAGATTGGCAATACGTTTGCGAATACGATCTGCTTGTTCTGCCTCTGACCAGACCCATCGCAAACGCTCTATTTCATGTTTCGGCACATCATAACGCGGCGGTATCCACACCAGTGTCGGCCACTCCTCCCGCGTGCGCCGTTTGGCTTCGGCGAAGAGTTCCTGATAGCGCGCATTGCTCACCGGCCCGAACGTGCATTGATCCTGTTCGGGATGGGTATCAAGCACTGGCATCACAAACCGCCACACGCCATACACCGCAAGCAAGACGAGCAAGCTACGCTTCAACCAAATGCGAAATTGAGATGTTGGCTTTGCTGCCATCAGGCTGCCACCTCTGCATTTATCAAGCCGTTGTCATTCGCTGCTTTCAAACTCGCCGCTTCATCGATCAGCGGGAGGAGTTTACCCAACCCGCCAAGTCCGGGTGTTGGTGGCAACCAGGCCAACGCCGCCAAAAATTTATTCTCTAACTTGAACACCATGTTCAAGTTGCCGGTGATGCCTTGTTCAACAGCTTCATTCAGCCCAAAGCCCCACGCTGAATAGGTAATGGTGTAGTTCTCGACCGTCATCGCGCCGCGGATGTTGCTGCCGTCGCTTGTTTGTTCAAAGCTGACATCAGAAAACAGACCCATCAGGCCATCAAGGGCATTGACGACGTAAAGTGTATTGTTGCCGTCTGCATCTTTTTTGAAGACGTAGTTCATCGACACTAAGAAATTGTCGACGAAGAAGTGGCCCTGCTCGTTATTGAAGGCATCGTCTGAAAACAGCCCCGCCGATGGCGTAAACAAAGCCGCCGCGCCGCCACCTGCAATCAGCGGCAACCCCTGCACGCCACCGGTCAGCGGCAGACCGAAGAACTGCAACACATCATTCGATTGCGCGTCCTTGATGGTCGTGTCCGGCCACCACCAGAAATTGTCCGCGTTGGCGGGATCGTCGTAATCAACCGCAACTAGAGTACCATCCCCATCGGGCGTTGCGCTGACGCCTGAAAACGTATCGCCGTAAATCACCCCGCCTTGGGACCTGTTCCAAATCCAATCGCGGCCTTCCCCGCCAACCGTGAGGGCTTTTTCGCCAAACAATGCGACGACTGCATCATTATCACTACCGCCATCAATGGTAACCCGCTGTTCTGGTTGTGGAGGGGTATCATCATCGCCTGCAACTGCTGGCGCATAAAGTGCGTTGGTTGCGATCAAAAGATCATCGCCAGCTTCGCCTCGAATTTCGAGCACACCTGCATCGGCAGCAATAAAGTCATCACCCTCACCGCCAAACACAGCCTTGATGTTAGCCAGCGCCTGATAGTCTTCTGCCAGCAGGATATTTAAAGCCCGACTCATGGGATTCGAGGCATCCGGTCCGCGCGTTGTTGAGTCAAGGACCTTATCGATGATCGGCTGGAGAAGTTGTTCCGGCGACGGGGGCGGAGGTGGTGGATCCTCGCCTTCAGGTGGAGGCGGCGGAGGTGGCGCAGGTGTCGATTGTGTGCCGAATATGCGCCCGCTTTTTTGCGTGTCACGGAGCTCCTCGAAATCCTTAAACGTCACCCCACCGATGGTGAGTTCACCATCGACAATTTGTAGTGTCTCGGCATCAAGCGTGCCTGTAAAGTCTGAAAAATCTAGAAGGTCGTATTTGGTTTCGCTTTTGCCATCGATAATGACATTCGTTAGACTTTCTAATGCCTGTAGTGTCGTGAACTTAACTTCATCATCACCGGACGTCGCAAAAATGCGCTCGATGGAGAACAGCGTGTCTGTGCCACCGGTGCCGTCATCGACGGTGATGACCCCCTTATCAGCTTGTTCACCTTGCCCGAGTTCAATTTTGATAGGCGTTGAATTTTCTTGCCCGTCGATTTCTGTGTAGTCCGCTGTGTCGATCCCGTCATCTGCACGCGTTGTTGTAATGTCGCCGCCATCGAATACATCGCTGCCTTTGCTGTGCAGCAAAACATCCGGGTGTACGCCGCCACGCAGGACGTCATCCCCGTCACCACCATCAAGTATGTCGATGCTTGCACGACCCCAAAGGATGTCATTGCCATCTCCACCTTTTATGATATCTCCAGATGTATCACTACCAAACAGTAGATCATCGCCAGCCTTGCCGTCTAAAGTGCCGTTTTCGGCAAAGAGAATGTCGTTCTCGTCAGTTGCCTCCAAGCGGATAGAAATAACCGGGTCTTCAAAAGTCTGTGCTTGGTTAGAGTCCCCAGTATAACCCGATGCAAACTCCGAAAAATTGCGCCGCGCAGCACGATAAATGGCATCATCTGAACCACCCGCTGACGATGGATCACCAACCTGCATCATTGCAGCAACGAACTCATCGTCTGCACTAAAAAGTAATGTCCAGGGCGCATTCACCGTGCGGCTGGCCAGGTTTCCGGCAACCGCAAGTGCGTCGTCCGGCTGCGCATCAACAAAAGCCGCTGTGACCCGGCCTTCACTATCTAAGACAAGCGTTCCGTCAGAAACGGTGACTTTGGTATAGCCTTCACCAAAATCCTCAAGCCGTTTGCCGCTATAGTGCGCGAACAACAGCGCTATACGTGAGGCGTTGATGCCGGGATTTGAACTGTCGGTTCTGTTGAACAGATCCAAGAATGAAATCCCTGAGCCTTCAATTTCAGGGAAAAGCCCAGTTGCTTGTAAAAAATTGCCTGGAAACTGATCGTTAACGCCCGCATCAGCCCAAGCTTTATTCGCGGCTGAAATATGCGCCGACTCAGTTAAAACACCTGCTCCTTCCTCTTGAGCATCTGCTTCAATGGCCTTGAAGATTTCATTCGCGACGGCTTGGGATAGCTTGTAAATCCCTGGGTACTCACCACTTTGCCCAGCCAAGGTGCCCCCAGGTCCATATGCTTGTTGCAAATACCAATTGGCTGCAAAAGCGACGCCACCAACAGTCTCGCTAAATGTCGAAATTTTCGTCGTCAACAACGCATCATGAACGTCTGACATATTTGCATAGACGTAATGAAAAGCACCACGGTCGCCAGCAGCTAGTAAATCATCCAAAATATCGAGCTCACTTCGTGTGAGAGAGACCTGCAAAGCACTCGTGATCTTAATCTGATCGACCATGCCAATTCACCTCTAAATTATAGGAATTCGAATGGGGCAACTTTTCATAGGTTTGAAAAGCTGATCAAAAACATGTTTGGATTCATCAACCGCATTTTTCCAATATTGAAGCTTATCCTTTGGGAAAAATGGCCTCAGCCTCCAGTCACTATATAAAAATCTAGCACTACAGTTATACTTGACACCCTTTGGAACTACTGGCGATCTGACCGGACAAGACACGATCATAGACTCCTCGTCGTCATGTTGCTTCATATATTTGACATCCCCTCTATCAACCCGGAAAGAGGAAGCGCATTTCGATAGTGGATTTTCTCGGCGCTTCTTGTCCGTCGCAACAAACCTTATAAGCCCAATACTCGTTTCTTTATGAGAACAATGCTGCCGCGCTGCCTTTATGTTTCGATGATAAGTTAGTTGGGCCTTGGCATTCATATGATCATTGACTGTCAATAACGAATCGAATGAGCCACCCGCAGTCTTAACTTTCATCTTAAATGTGTGCACTACTACACCGCCAGGTCGACGCGAGTGATAGAGGTCTTCTTGACGACGTTTGCTGATACGCAAACAGTGACCCTTGTCTTCAATAATGCGTGACGAACGTGCCAACAGCAGATCCGGAACCACTTCAGTGTATTGATTGATTGCAATACAGGCGATCAGCAATACCAATCCGATCAAGAACAATTTCTTCATGCAGCCACCTCCTGTGCAGGAAGCCCATTATCATTTGCAGGCGTCATCGCGCCGCGGATGTTGCTGCCGTCGCTTGTTTGTTCAAAGCTGACATCAGAAAACAGACCCATCAGGCCATCAAGGGCATTGACGACGTAAAGTGTATTGTTGCCGTCTGCATCTTTTTTGAAGACGTAGTTCATCGACACTAAGAAATTGTCGACGAAGAAGTGGCCCTGCTCGTTATTGAAGGCATCGTCTGAAAACAGCCCCGCCGATGGCGTAAACAAAGCCGCCGCGCCGCCACCTGCAATCAGCGGCAACCCCTGCACGCCACCGGTCAGCGGCAGACCGAAGAACTGCAACACATCGTTGCGTTGCGCATCCTTGATCGTTGTGTCCGGCCACCACCAGAAATTGTCCGCGTTGGCGGGATCGTCGTAATCAACCGCAACCGGATTACCATCCTCATCGGGCGTTGCGCTGACGCCGGAAAACGTATCGCCGTAAAGTTCACCACCAGCAGACCGGTTCCAAATCCAATCGCGGCCCTCGCCGCCAACAACCGTCACCGACGGTTCGCCCGCTTGGGACCGATCAATCAGCAGCGTATCGTTGTGCGACGTTCCCTTGATGGTCTCGAAGTCTGTAAAATCGGAACCGTCATACCCCTTGATCGCCCCGTATTCGAATTCAACCCCTTCGTCGAGCTGTGAAAAATCTAGTTCGTCGCCGCGATCAGTTTTCTGGTCTCCGGCGTCGAACGCCAGAGGACCGGATGGAATGTCTTTGATTGTCTTGATGATGACGGTGTCATCGAGTTCGGTCGCTTTGATAACCTCGACCTGATACAGCGCGTCGGTGGCGGCATCCGCGCCTTCGACCTGCTTTTCAACTTCAAAGCGGAACGGCGCCACGGTGGTTGCTGTGCCGGTGCTTTCGCCAATCGGTGTCGTGCCGCCAGCGCCAAGCGTTGCGGTGAACGTCAGACCTAAGCCGCCTTGATAGGTACGCGTCGAATAATCAACGGTGTCCTTGCCGTCGCCTCCAACAACAAGCGTATCAACCGCACCCGGTTCAATGGTGTCATCGCCGCCGCCGCCATCAACGCCGCCGAAGAACGTCAGGCCGTCAAAGGCGAAGCCGTCGTTTTTGCCGTCGGGATCTTCCGCAGTATCGTCATCATCGGGCACACCGTCGCCATCGGTATCAGATTTCCCTGCCGTCTCATAAACAAACGACACATCGGCGAGCGTGCCGGTCGAACCATCGCTGCGCGTGAAGGATGACACGGCCGTCACGGTATTGCCGCTGACGTTGTCTTCGCCGTCGGCAGGCTCGGATGTTGTGAGATCAAATTCGGTAATACCAAGTGAGTCTAACGTCACCAGCTCGCCCGGATTGGTGAAGGCGTTGATGTTGCCGTCGACACTGCCATCGAGCCACAGGCGCAAATCTGCGAAGCTGGCGTCATTCACATCGATGATGCCGTCGGCGTTGCCGCCATTTGCCACGTCATCCAAATCGGCGAGTAGCGCGAAACCGCTTTCAGTATTGGTGCCAAACAGTTCGTTGACGTTAGTGATCAGGCCATCTGAGTTGACATCGCGCGCCAGCAGCGCCGACCCCGCCGCAACCCAACCCGTGCGTTCAAAATACCCATCACCGTCGATGTCGAAACGGGGCGAGGCAAGCGTCAGCCCGGTGAGGTCTAAATCACCACCGTTGAGATCGAGAACGAGCGGGTCGGCGCGTTTAACATAATTCTTAAAGTCTGGACCAAGAACAATATCGTCGCCTACGCCTGTTTTCGCCAATTGTGCATTTGCAAATTTTATAGGCGCAAGACCGCTATTTTTTCTTTCTATACTTTGATCTTCCAGCTTGCTCAGGTCTATCCGGAAATCTTCTGCAACTGTAGAAACATCTACAACATCCATTCCTTGCAGAAGATCAACATGTCGCACTGGAATATTTTGAGTAGTGTTCGAACCGCTGGATACGATCAACGTGTCATCATTGGTCGTGAGGAAATATTTTTCTATTGCAAAGAGTGTATCCCATCCGCTGTCTTTTTTAACTAACGCTTCGACCTCATGACTTGGGTCCAAACTTAGATTTAAGATTACAGAACCCTGCACAAGTTGGTATGAAATTTGGTCGTCGTGATCACGGATGCCTTCACCATCCAATGAATTGCCGTGGATCTCGTCGTTACCTTCTGAGCCAAGAAATATGTCGCTATCAGCCGCCCCACGCAGTATATCGTCAGACATTTTCCCAATTAACGGCTCCCCTAGTTGGTATCGCTCATCAATTACACCTCCAGTATTCGGGTAACTACCCCCAGTGTCGGCTTCTATTGCATTTTGCAATGGTGCAGCATCAATACCAACGGCATTTAGAGCTGAACGAACGACGGCCTGACAGTTGTTCCAGAAAAACAAATAACTTGCGTCGGCCTCTTGAATGCTTTCTACAGCTTCGACAATTAGCTCCCAAAGAAGATCTACATCTCGTCCTTTCGGGTCAACAGTTCGAAAGACCTGATCTAACGTGCCATGAATGCTATTTTCTGGATTGTCGACAGAATCAGCCCATTCAGTGTTTATCTCGAAGTTGATCGAGAATCCGGTCTCCTCCGGCCTCCATCCTCCGCGAATTACGTAGCGGTCACCTGCATCATTTGTGTAGCGAAGGAACGTGTGTCCATAATCAGTGCCAAAAATAGTATCAAATATGTAGCCACCGACCTCAATTTTAGACATTTTCAATAGTATCCCTGTAGTAGATCTTTATCGCAGCTCTTGCAGCAAGGTCCGTAGGCTAAAAAATGAAATCTATTATTCGATACTGCATAATGCCCTTACTCATTTTCTTATCTCCGTTTGTACTGTGGTTTGTTGCTGCGAAAATAACATCTCCCGCTCGACACTTCGGAGTTGGCGTTTTCCAAATGAGTGAGACAAAATTCGACAATCCCTTTAATGATGCTGTCCGTCTGTTGTACCCGTCTGGCACACCCGTCGAGTCTGTCAAACGCGAGATTGGAAACTTTGGGTTTTCGTGTGATAATCCGATTTCCAAATCAACAAAGCTATTTTGTACGTGCTTTAGACGATATGTGATCCAGCACAGCCGCTGGGTAATCAAAATAACGGTCGACAAAAAGGACACCGTTAAGGACATACGCGCTTGGAGTGATGCGTGGTGGGGAAGCAAGTTGAAGCCTGCAAAGTGGTATAGGAGTTGCGTTACCCATCCCATCTTTTGATTGCGCTTTGAGTGTGAGGGTTTACGGACCAAACATTTCTGTTCTTGAATGAGTGCCGGCGCACTTACTTGCCGCGTGTTGTGATCCGAAATCCGCCCAACACAAGCTTGCGCCGTGTTGGCGAACAATCGCCCACACGTTGAGGGAACACGCGAGGGCACACCACCCTCGGTCTCATTTTCTGGATTGCCGTCGCTCGAACTAATCACGCTTGAAGTATTCCCCCGCGGCGACCAGCTTCTTGTGTCCGGTGCCAAATATCAATAAAATAGGATCTATAAGTCCTTCTAACCGGACCCTAAACAGGTCGCGTACGGATAATCAAGTCGCCATTAGTCCCTAGCCCCATCTTTTTGCGCCGAACTGACCCAAACATCACGCCACTTTCGCGGCCTGGAACAAGTCTTTCAACACGGGGCCCGCATTGTCATTCGCTGCCTTCAAACTCGCCGCTTCATCGATCAGCGGGAGGAGTTTACCCAACCCGCCAAGTCCGGGTGTTGGTGGCAACCAGGCCAACGCCGCCAAAAACTTATTCTCCAGCTTGAACACCATGTTCAAGTCGCCGGTGATGCCTTGTTCAACAGCTTCATTCAGCCCAAAGCCCCACGCTGAATAGGTAATGGTGTAGTTCTCGACCGTCATCGCGCCGCGGATGTTGCTGCCGTCGCTTGTTTGTTCAAAGCTGACATCAGAAAACAGACCCATCAGGCCATCAAGGGCATTGACGACGTAAAGTGTATTGTTGCCGTCTGCATCTTTTTTGAAGACGTAGTTCATCGACACTAAGAAATTGTCGACGAAGAAGTGGCCCTGCTCGTTATTGAAGGCATCGTCTGAAAACAGCCCCGCCGATGGCGTAAACAAAGCCGCCGCGCCGCCACCTGCAATCAGCGGCAACCCCTGCACGCCACCGGTCAGCGGCAGACCGAAGAACTGCAACACATCGTTGCGTTGCGCATCTTTGATCGTTGTGTCCGGCCACCACCAGAAATTGTCCGCGTTGGCGGGATCGTCGTAATCAACCGCAACTAGAGTACCATCCCCATCGGGCGTTGCGCTGACGCCTGAAAACGTATCGCCGTAAATCACCCCGCCTTGGGACCTGTTCCAAATCCAATCGCGGCCTTCCCCGCCAACCGTGAGGGCTTTTTCACCCCCTTTGGTGAATACAAAGTCATTGCCGACGCCGCCATCCAGTCTGAGCCGCTGCTCACCCTGTCCAGGTGTTGTTTCTGTGGCTGCAACTTCCGGTGCATAAACAGGATCCAAAGCAACGAGAACGTCATCACCAGCACCACCCAAGACGTCGCCGTAGCCACCAGCGGTCGTGGCAAAATCATTGCCTTCGCCGAGATCCAACTCGACGGCGACACGGTCCGCCTCTGCCAGCTGAGAGAAATCAAGACCAAGGATGATGTCGTTCTGATCTGTGCCGGTGATGTTTTCAGCGTTTTTGAAGTCAATGCGGCGCGTGCTGCCAAAATCAGGAGCCGGCAAAGCAGGCCCACCTACATCTGCAAACGACACGACGTCATCAACGAACTTCTTGTTTCCAACAGCACCCTTAGTCGCAGCAAAACGACTGCCAGGCGCACCAAGCAATGTCGCAACGAATTGTTCATCTGGATCGCGCAAATCCGCTGCGATGCCAAGTGTCAGCGACGTGACATCAATCTGATCGCCAAGCGCGTTGGCATCGGGATCTGCATCCTCACCGCGATCCGGATCGTGTGCATCAACATCGATGATAAGGGGATCAACACTGCCTGCAAGGCCACCTTCAAATGATTCTTCAGTTAAAATGACGGTGTCTGCAAACTCGGTCAGCCGAACTTCCTCGATGCCATATAGAAAGTCTGGTCCTTCGGCACCGATGTTAACGCCATATAGCCCCCACGGCTCTGTCGAGAATGGAATGCTTGATAAATTTTCCTGCTGAACGCGAACAATGAGACCCGTGAGATCTTCGAGGTCGTAGGGAAGACGTTCGTAGGTGACAAGATCATTGGTGGTGGAATAATTTGCTTCTTGCTCGCCGAAATAATGGTCTTGAAATTGCGTGCCGGTGATAATGTCATTTACATCATCACGACCAAGGATTAGAAGACCAGACTCCTGATTTGGAGATGCTATAATTTCCCCTACATCTCCCTGACCTAAAAGCGTAGGTTGGAAATCATCAGAAGCACCAGGAAATTGATACTCAAAAATTGACGTTAAATATAGGTCAGCACCATTTGCGGTCGTTATCGTCCGGATATCGACTCCAACATGATTTAGAACAGATAAGATCGTGGCGCCAGAATTTGCCAAATGAACATGCTCATTGTCAGCAACGCCAAAAAATACACCACCACGAATAAGCGGGAGTTCGTAATCATAGGCGGCATCGTGGATATTTCCCGCATAAGCAACCATGCTGGCCCAAGCCGCTTCCACCGAAGTAGTCCCGCTGCCAGCCAGAACAGCTGCTGTAATGTCTGAGCTATGGCGATCGGCAGGCGTTTCGCTTTCGCCGTATCCGTCAGTAGTTCGTGCAAGGGGTAAAGCATTCACTTCAAGCTGGCGTGAGACAATGATCCAATGAACACTGCCCTGGATCACGTGGTCATAGAGATCCTGCAATTCGGGGCTTTCGTATTGCTCTTCAGTACCTGGCTGATAGATGTTGTCATATGTCCCATCCTCTTGAACGGTTACATTCCTCTTAACAAGATAGAGATGTCCTGCGCCCGTGAAGTCTCCCACAGCAGCACGCGACTCCAAGAATATCCGAGGTTCTCTACTCATCGCTTTGCTCCGCGTCATCTAAATTGTGGCGCTTGCGCCAGTTCATGTAACTGTCAGACCATGCGCGCGTCGGCACGTCCGGACAGGGATAAATAAATTTTTCGGGATCATAAAATACCGGACCACTTCCGAGGCGGAGCCAGTCTCCCATCGAGCTTGGATGTCTAACCCGCGTATAGAATTCATCAATTTGGGGCTTTCGCTTCATGCCGCTTCTTGAAAAACCTGCAACATTTCCTGCCGTGCTTTTAAAGCCAACACTAATCTCTGAGTATTTTTGGATTGGGTCAAATGATCCGAGCCTTATTGAATTGATATAATAGGAACTGCCAGGGAACCCCATGATCTTCCCAATTCGAAATTGAGATTGATTCCAAAAGCCTTCTGAGAATTTTGTTGGCTTCTTGAGACTGGCACCTGCAGCACGCATTACAGCATGCATGCCAGCTATTCTGCTATAAATTGCAACTTCACCCTTATTGAGGTCCTGTATTCGACGGCTGAATTCATCAGCTTGTTCTTCCCTATTGCTAGGATAGTTTACCCACTCCTCCCGCATACTCCGTCTGGCTTCGGCCAAGAGTTCCTGGTATCGCGCATTGCTCACTGGCCCAAACGTGCATTGGTCCTGTTCGGGATGGGTATCGAAAACTGGCAGCACAAACCGCCACACGCCATAAACGGCAAGCAGAACGAGTAAGCTCCGCTTAAACCAGATGCGAAACGGTGATTTCGATTTTTCTCTAGTCAAGCTGCCAACCTCCATCCTGCTTTGTAGTGCCGTGTAGGCGTTGTGATGCGCACACGCACACCATCCGGTGCTGCTGCTGCTGCAGCACCGGTTTCACTCTCATTTTCTGGATTGCTCACGCTAGATGAAGACACGCCCTAAAATTTCCCCACAATCCCTTTTGTGCGACCGGCTTCTTTGTGGCTCAGCCACTGTCCGGCACCAAATATGATTTAAAAAGTTCGCCCAACACGACTTTAGGAAGTGTTGGCAAAAATAATGACCAACACAACTAGAGGCACGTGTTGGTACCATAAGTGTTGGGTGAGCCTAAACAGTTTGTGGGCAGACAATCAATCCGAAGTGCGCCCCTAGCCCCCTATTTTGCTCTGATCTGACACAAACATTACGCCGCTATTGGCACGCGGAATAAGTCCTTCAATCAATGCGAGAAAGAATTGCGCTTAGACCACCGTGGTTTGGTCCGCACCTTTGGTGATCGGCGTGGCGCCCATTTTTTTCAGCGCGTCTGGATCAACCAAACGCGTCACGATGGGGTGGATGCGCATATCGCCTTCCTTCACACCCTTTACTTCGCTCACCTTCGGTAAGACCTGACGGAAATTGGCGATCACCGCCGTTGTCAGGCGTTGATTGGGCGCAATCACATCCAGCAGCCAGTTGATCTTGCCGCTGTTCCAGTCCTCTGCTTTTAGGCGTACCGGAAAGATGCCGGCTTTAATCTGTTCGCGAATTTTGGCGTCGACCTCTTCTGAAACGCTGGCCCAAATGGCGATGCCGGACAGCGCGCCTTCCTGGGGATCGCCCTCTTTTCCGGATGTCGCGATGGCCACGCGGTCGCGCATGAGGGGATCGAGGATCAGGTGCCCGAGATCGGAGATTGACAGGCTGCGGTAGCGCGGCACCATCATCATGGCGAGCGCCACTTTGCCAAAGGTTTCATGCAGCTTGGTACGCACGGCAGCGATTTTTTCCAGCATTTCAGGATCAAGCTTGGTGCTGGTTTCCCCTGTGTTTTGGGAAGAAGTGGGGGCTTGGGGTGCGGTTTCTGCAATCGGCTGAACGTTCAGTGTTTCGCCCTTGCCATTGGCACCGTTTGCCACCGGGTCGGCTTTTTTCCGTGAACCAAACATAATAAACTCTCCTAACAATTCTGAATAAATCGATGCACTAAAGTATCGATGCGCGTGACGCGGCGATCTCAGGTCCGCCAGATGGCCGGTACATTATGCGGCGTGGACGGACTGTCAACTGGAAAGATGTCGAAGGTGCGCCGCCCTGCTCCTGCCCTGCAACTTGCAATCCCGATCTTATTCAAAAGAGCAAAGGTGTTTCCCAGACTGAAGCCTGGGCGCAGCAAGCTCGACACGTAATGTGCCCGCG